>JAFAIM010000092.1 GCA_019236735.1 Burkholderiaceae bacterium | reverse complement strand
ATCGCCACCGAAGTGAGCGCCGTACTCGGCGTCCAACACAGCCTCGATCATCGGCCATGCCATCGCCGGGAAACCCGGAACGAAGTAGTGGCGAGCGACCGAGAAGCCGGGAATTCCGTTGACAGGATTCGAGATGATGCGGGCGCCTTCCGGAAATTCGCCCATCGTCAGACGTTGGCGGTTCTCGGGAGTCGTCATATCCGGCTGGCCAAGCTGGGCGCAACGAGCAGCGATCAACTGGGCAGCTTGCGGATGCAGCACGAGCCTGCAGCCCAGCGCGGCTGCGATGGCTTGGCGAGTGTGGTCGTCCGGGGTCGATCCGATTCCACCGCAGCTGAACACCACCTCCGCGCCGGTCAGGCTGCGTCGGAATGCTTCGATCAGAACGGAGCGCTCGTCGGGCAGGTACTGCGCCCAATGCAGGCGCAGGCCGCGCGCCGACAGCAGTTCGATCACGCGCGTCATGTGGCGGTCGAAGCGCTTGCCCGACAGGATCTCGTCGCCGATTACGAACAACCCGAACTGCAGCGCCATATCTGGGCAACTTCGGTGGGTGACTTCGCGTGTCTTCCCACGAACAGTCTAACGCGTGGCAAATCCCCGCCAATTTTGACAACCCGTTTGCAATCAATAGCTTGAACCAGGCGCAGTTTGCGCTTGTGTTCGAGCGATCCTGCGCATTCCGGCACGCCTAGTCTGCCCGCTCGGGCTGCGGCTCGGCCCAGACCATCAGGGGGATATCGATCATGGCGATTTCAGGGGTGACGGGAACTTCGAACCCGTATGTAACCCAGAACACCAGCGTTGCTCAGGCCGGCGCATCACGTCCGAACGACGGCGATGACGACGACAAGCGAGTGGGCGGGCACGGTCACGACCACGACGGTGACGATCGCGGCGGCGGCGGGATGCTCGGCTTCATGGACAGCATCTTCAAGGCGCTCGGTCAGCTTGGCCTCGTACCCGAGTCGGCGTCCGCGAACGGCAGCTCGGCATCCAACGGCTCCTCCGGTGGCGCTAGCGCGACTGCCACCTCTTCGACCGGCTCGACTACGGCAACTACCGCAGCCGCTGCGAGCACCACCGCGGCTGGCACAACGAACAGCACCGCAGGATCGAACAGCTCTGGAGCGGCCAACGGCGATTCCGACGGTGACAGTGATGGCGGGTCGTCGGCTGGCGCCAACGGCGCGGTTGCAGTCCTCAATGCGCTGCATTCGTTCCTGCACGATCTGTTCTCGGCGATGCGCGAGGCGCAGGCCGGCCAGGGACAGTCCAACGATGGCGATGGCGACGACGGGGGAAATGCGCGCGGCGCCGGTACGCCCTACGACAGCCTTGCGACACGCCTGCAGAATCTGCTGCAGGACTTGTCCAGCTCCTCGTCGAGCTCCTCTTCGAGTACTTCATCCGCTTCGGGGGCAAGCTCGGGCAGCGACGCTCTGTCGCGGTTGCAGCAGGATTTCAGCGCGCTCGTCAGCGCCTTGACTCCGGGCTCGAGCGCGGCTTCACCCTCTTCCGCCACATCGGATTCGGCCACGAGTAGTACCGCGTCTTCGGCTACTTCGGCGACAACGTCCAGCACGAACGCGAGCAATTCGACTTCGACGTCGGCCGCGAGCGGATCGACTGGTGGCACGACCGCCGCCGCGGGGACGGCAAGCAGCTCGTCAACGTCTTCCACCACGGACGGCACGTCCACCGCCAGCGCGGCAACGGTCTCGCTGCAGGCTTTCCTGCAAGCGCTGATCCAGAACCTGGACGCGCAGTCGAGCTTCGCCGCCTCCAGTACAACGGCGCCAGGGGCGCTGCTGCAGACGACCGCCTGAACGAAAGACGCTCGCGGTCCCGATGGGATCGCAGGAAGAAGGCGAAGCGGCATTCCCGAAGGAATGCCGCTTTTCTCCTTCCTGTACCTGCTGCCCGCTTCTTCTGTCTAGCGGTTGCCGATGCGGATACTGGACATCGAATGCCCCGTGCTCGCGTTGAATACACCGCCAACCTGAACGTCGGTATTGCCATTGTCGGCGTTGCCAATCTCGATCGAGTCGCCGCCAGAAGCTCCGGTCTGCGTCTGCACCACCTGACCGACCGACACCGTCGAAGACCCATTGCCGGAAACATTTCCGATCCGCATGTTCTGCGCGTTCATCGTTCCGGACTGCTGCTGAACGATCGAGCCGAGATTGACCATCGTGCTGCCGTTGCCCGCCGCGTTGCCGATGTCGAGTACCTGCCGGTTCGAGGTTCCGCTTTGGGTCTGCACCAGCGAACCAGCGGTTACGCCGGAAGTGGCGCTGCCGCTCACATTGCCGACTCGCATCTGTTGCTGGTTCGACGAACCGCTTTGGACCTGATCAATGGAGCCAACTTGAGTCTGGGTGGATGCTTGCGCGGCAGCTCGATCGGACCAGATGGCCAGCGCGACCAGCACAGCGAGCGCGGCTGTACAAGCCCAACTGGCCAGGCGCCGGCCGGCGAAGGTTCTCAGAACGTTTTGGCGCTGGTTGCGCCGCGGACTCAATAGTGCGCACGCTTTCATTTCACATCCCCGCGACGGTGCCGCTGCCCGAGATGCTCGTGCTGAGCTTCGGGTCTCCGCGATAGCGGACGCTGCCCGCACCAGCGATGTTCACCTTGAGCCGCTCGCGCGCCATCACTTCGGCCTTGCCAGAGCCTTCGAGCTTGACCTCCACCTTGTCGGAAGCGAGATCGGCAGCGCGGCATTCGCCCGAGCCGGTGATTCGCATTCGCTCGCGACCGGCGCGGCCGGATAGTTCGGCGCTGCCGCTGCCTTGCATCTCAACGCTTAACTTCTCGACGTCCAAGCCGCCGATCTTGGCCACTGGGGCGCCGATCAGGTGAAGCGAGAATTCCTGGCCCGAGAATCCTTGGGCATCGACCTGCCCTGCGCCGTTGACGTCCAGCTCCTTCAGGCCCACCGTATTGACCTCGATCGTCAAGGCGCCCTCGATCGAGATCGAGCCTGGAACGTAAATTCTTACGCGGTCGTCGTGCTGCTCGACGACGATGCGATCGATGACCTCGGAGTTGCCCTTCATCAGCGCAGACGCTGCCCCGGATTCTCGAACGATGTAGTGCGCAGGAAGGCTCAGCTCCAGCGACGAAAAGGGAGTCAGCCGCACGGCGCGCTGAGCTGCCGACGCGAACGGAGAAGCCGCCGCGAGCAACACGGATACCGCAGCCAATATCACAACTCGTAGATTCATTTGGGCAACTCCAAGACGCAAATTCCCTGGTACATGTCCAGCACCTGCACCCTGCCGGAGCCGCTTTCCGCCGACTTCAGCTCCGCGGCGACCTGCGACGGCGGCAGCGCCGTGTAGCCCCTGCCCTCGAAGATCAGCCTGCCCTCCTGCCAACATCGAAACAGGCTGCGCGCCGGAGCCTTGGGCGCTGCACCCGGCTTTTCATCGCCGATTTGCGCCGATCCCGTACTGGATTTCGCTTCATCGGACAGCTCGGAGCCCGACGTGGTGATCGATATGCTGTCGTGCGCCTTGTCAGCCGCGAGAGTGGCATCCGATCCAAGCGCCAGAAGACCCATCACAGCAGCGATGGCGCATCGCACAGCCACCGGCCCCGGCTTATTGAACGTTGACATCGAACACCCCCATAGCGTAGGCGCCACTGACAGCGATTGCGAACCGGGTCTTCAAGGCCTCCAGACCGCGGACGCTTTCGGGCTCAAGCGGTTGTCGCCCGAGGTCCTTCGGGCTGGAGAAGCAGGCGACCTGCTGACGGTGCCCGCGGTGGTTCGCAACCAGTGGCGAGGCTGAATTGACGACCGTCAATGTTCCGCCCGAAAGCCGCGCGGGCGTCTGCGCCGGCGTCGGATAGAACTGGGACACGACCTGCCGGTCATCGACCAGGTAACAGTAGAGGTAACCGTCGTGAGGCGAGATCACACCGACGAAGAACGGCTCGCCGGCCCGATACGCACCATTGCTGGCCGGGCGTGAACCTTCGATCGGAATCGTCGCGATCGGCGCAGGTGGGTGGTAGGCCGCTTTTTGTACGACGGCGGGTGGCGCCGGTTGAGCGACCGTGGCGGCCGTCTGCGTGTTGGTCTGTTTTGCCGGCGCTTGGACGGCGGCCACCGGAGCAGGTGCTGCTGTCGTCTGGCTAGCCGCGGTCGGGGCAGGCACCGCCGGTGTCTGAGTGGTCGCGACCGCAGCAGGTACTGCTGCAGTCTGAGTCGTCGCGACCGGCGCAGGCACTGCTGCCGACGCGGCGGCTGCCACCGTGGGCGCAGAGGCCACCGGCGCTGCGACCGGTGCACGGGCAACCGAGGGCCCGCTCTGCGCGCCAGGCGCACCCGGCATTGGCGACGGATTGTTCTGGGCTAGAGGTGCGCCGTGCCCTGCCGTCGCGGTCTGAGCGACGGGCGCGGCCTGCGCTGCCGGTGCGCCCTGCGGTGCAACCAGCGCGACCGGTTCCGGCGGCAGCGGTCCCTCTTTCTGGTCGATTTCCGCGAGCTTGGCCGCTGCGACCTTGCG
>JAFAIM010000007.1 GCA_019236735.1 Burkholderiaceae bacterium | reverse complement strand
CGGATATGGTGGTGTGCGGCGAAGCGTCAAGTGTCGAGAGGCGCTGGCGTTGCTGCGGAGCGCGCGACCTGATCTGATGATCGTGGACCTCGCGCTAAAGGGCGGCCATGGTCCAGCAGGGCGACTTCAGAACACACGCAGACTGATGGACGAGGCGCTAGCAACAGCGATGGTCAGTGGATACGAGACGCATATCCCGAGCGTGAATCTGCCGGATCCCAATGATCGGCATGTCGTAGCGGCCGGAGTCGCGCCGGGCGCTTCCGTCATCCTGACCTTAAATCTTCGCCACTTTCCCGCCAAGGAGCTCAAGAAGTTCAGCTTGCGCCGGGAGATACCGGACACCTTTCTGTCCGCTCTTTACGATGAGGTGCCGGATCTGATGATCGCCTCTCTTGCGAACGCCCGCCGTAGCCTGACCAAGACTGCTGTCTCGGCTTCAGACTTCATCGGCATTCTCGCCGCCAACAAGCTTGTTGAACTCGCGAAGCGAGCGGAGAAGCACTTGAGGGATCTCTCGGGGGTTGCTCCATAGCCTGCGGCTAACCGGCGGTAGATCCGCGACGGGAAATCTGCGGAACGAGTGCTGGCGTGGAGATTTGCGTACCTTGGGGACGCCAATCGTGTGAGCGCTGTGTTGAAACGGTGCGCGATGCACTTATCGTGCATGCGTGTGCACGCACCTGCACTATGCCGATTACCTCGTGGACCGAGGCTTCGGGCTTCCTGTGGACAAGACGACGGATTGGCGGACGAAATATCGAACGCCTTGGAGAACGAGTACCGGGGCGGGCTTGACAGGAGTCCGTCTCCGCCTAACTCACGCGAAAGTTATCCGGTGCCCGCTATTCCAGGCCTGACGACGGGCTTGAATGAGAGGGCCGCCTCGTGTATTCTAGTCAGCATGACTAGATTAGAGAAAGCCACTCCCAGACCCTCAAAGGCGCGACGGACCCCGGGTACCAGGCCGCGCCGGGGCTACTGGCTCCTGCAGGATGCCAAGGCGCGCTTCAGCGAGCTTGTCCGCAAGGTTCGCAGCGAGGGGCCGCAGCACGTCACAGTGCACGGGCGCGACGAGGTCGTTGTCATTGCCGCCGAGGAGTTCCGTCGCCTCAAAGGCACGGTGACGGGGAAGGCGCTGGTCGAAGCCATGCGGGCGTCGCCGCATCGCGAAAGCGATATTGAACCCGGGCGAAACCCGATGCCCGTACGCGACGTGGCGCTATGACCGGATGGTTGCTCGATACGAACATCCTATCGGAGCTGCGACGCCCAAGACCAGAAGCGAAGGTGCGTGCCTTCGTCGAGGCCCAGCCGCTGGAGCTGCTGTACGTCAGCGAGGTAACACTGGCGGAAATTCGCTTCGGAATCGAGTTGCTCGCCGACTCGGGTCGCCGCTCCGAGCTGAGCGCGTGGCTGACTCACAAAGTCAGGCCGATGTTCGATCAGCGGGTACTGCCTGTCAGCGAAGACATCGTGTTTACGTGGAGGGTGCTGGTGGAGGAGGGGCGCAAGGCCGGTCACACCTTTTCTCAGCCCGATCTGATCATCGCGGCGACCGCACAGCATCACGGCCTCACCATCGTGTCGCGCGACACCGCCGATTACGTCAAGGCGCGAGTCGCCGTGTTTAACCCGTGGGTCGAATCGACCCCTCGGAAGACATAGCGCATCGAATACCCGGTGAAGCGAATGTCGTCGGGGCCGTGCACGCACTCGCATTTGTGTGCACTCTCGTGCGACCGCGCCTGCAGGTAGTGGAAAAGTTGTGGACAGAGGGAAGAACGGGCGGAAAACGAATTGGTACACCGCATTTCGCACGCGCCCGAACGATTTGACTGAAGACACCGCCTCCGCCAGTACCGTGCTCAAGTGAGCAATATGCCTTCGACGTCCGGTAGCCGGCGCTGGCTCGGCTATGCGCTCGTCACGACCCTTACCTGGGGCCTCTGGGGCGCTTTCAGCGACCTGCCGGCAAAGCACGGCTTTCCGGAAACCCTGACCTATGTTGTGTGGTCGGCAACGATGCTACTGCCGGCCGGCTTCGTCCTTCGTCGGGAAGGGTGGAAGGTGCCTTTTGACCCGTGCTCGATCGCGCTGGGTCTTGCGATCGGCCTGTCGGGCGCGGGGGGTGTGATCATGCTTTTCCCGACGCTTTCGATCGGCCCGTCCTACCTGATCTTTCCGATCATTTCGCTTGCGCCTGCGATCACGATTGCCTTTTCGGGAGCGTTCCTTCGAGAGCGCACAGAACGGACCGGAGTATTGGGTATCGCGCTCGCGCTGATTTCGCTTCCCCTTATCAACGACTGGAAGTTCGGTGCGGCCAATGTGCACCTTGGCCTGTGGTTCGTTCTCTCCCTCGCCATCACGGTCTTGTGGGGTTTGCAGAACTTCTTCATCAAGATCGCCCACTCGACGATGGATACCGGCGCGATCTTCTTTTATATGACGCTCGGCGGTCTCCTTCTCGATCCTGTTGCGGTCGCCCTCACGCAGTGGAACGTCCCGATCAACCTGGGCCCCGACGGGCCCCTTTTGTCCGCGGCGGTGCAACTTCTGAATGCTGTGGGATCGCTGACAATCGTTTACGCGCTGCGGGAGGGCAAGGCGATCGTCGTCTCGCCACTAACCAATGCAGCCTCCCCCCTGATCACCGCGTTGATCGCGATGGCGATCGCTGGCGAGGTGCCGCCTTTGCTCAAGCTTGCAGGTATCGGGCTGGCGGTTATCGCATCGGCGCTGCTCGCGCTGCAGACCGAGGAGCCGCATCCCTGATGCTTTGCCAGGGTCCAAGAATAGGCAATCGGCCTCACTGATCCTTGCGAACCTGTAGCGGATCAGGGGATCTTTACCTGCAGTTCGCGACGCGGGTAGTCGATGATCAGCGCATCGAGAAGCCCGAGGATATCCATGCCGATCATCACGGCGGGTCTCGACGTCATGTTCCAGTGCTGAAAGATGTACACGTCGGCCACGGTGATCCGCGTCAGGCCCACTCTCACGTCGCCAAGCGTCAGCGGCGGCGTCCGGACCAGATCGCCGCGCTTGGTGTCGAGCGTCACGCCAATGATCTCGGAAGCGCCGCGTTCCTCCTGTCGGCCGCGGCGCCGCAGTGCCTCGCCGAGCGCGGCGTTGGCGATCGAACCTTGAGCGCCCGTGTCGATGATGGCCTGAACCGGGAGCGAGCCGAAGTGCGCGTCGCTCACGATGATCAGGCCGCGTACGAGCTCGACAGGAACGGTCACGAAGCCGTGCGGCGGGCGTTGACCGCGCGAGCGCGAGATCGTGATCCGGTCATGCCGGAAGTCGATGAAAATCCGCTTGTCGAGCAACCCGTCGGTGCCGAGAACACCCTCGGCGCCGCCGAAGGCGTCCGCGATGATCGGAAGCCGTGCCGGACGCAGCTCGAGATCACCGACGACGAAGCTGTCGACCGTGGTGGCAGACACCTCGAGCTCTCCGGTGACGCCCAGAAGCGTGACGGTTGCCGCACTGGACGGGTCGATTCCGAGCGAAGCGACGATCGAGGGACCGATCGCGGAGCGGCTCGCTCCCGTGTCGAGCACAAGGCGAAACGGTCCTCGGTCGTTGATCAGCACCGGAGCCCAAATGCGGCCAATCCGGTCCCGCCGCGTCGGCGCAACGTAGCGCGGTTCGGGAGCTTCGATGACGACTTGTTCGGGTGCGGGGGTCGTGGCTTCGGGCGCGCGCGCTGGCTCATCCGCGCGTGCCACGGACACTGCCGCGATCAAAGCGGTGAAAGCCGCGGCGAGCTGCCAGCTGTGCTCGTGATCGGGTCGGCTCATATTCCTCCGCCCACTGTTGCATCACTATACGCATGTCAGTCCGGCAAGGGAATCTGTGGGCAGGCGGCCGCGAAGTTGTAGCCGTTGAAGTACACCGACGTGCTGACGGGTACGTCGCCGCTGCGTCCATTGAGCGTGTTGCCCAGTATGCAGACCGTCTCCGTCGGTGCATAGGGCGGGTTCAGGTTGACGACGAAGGGCAACGCACCGGTTACCACGTTGCTGCGAACTGCTACGGGCTGCGACACGTCGTCGATGACCACTTCGACTGCCCCCGGATGATTGACATCCGTCGGCGTCGAGACGTTGATCGTGTTGCGTGCGACGTTGCCTCCCGCGGTGTAGACGATCCAGGTCGGCACGGACGCGTAGGTAAACGTGTTGTCGTTCACATTCCCGTCGCCGAACGTGCCGAGCCATACGATAGTGAAGGCCTGGTAGTTCAGGTCGTGCTGGAAGGTGTTGCTCGTGATGCTCGCGCCGTGCTGCGAGGCGAACGACACGTACGAGAAGTCCGTGAACGGCTGGTACGGACTTTCGTGAACCAGCCCGACCCAGGCCACCGAGTCCTTGAACTTGTTGTGGGTGACCGAAACGGCGTCGGCCGCCTGCGTCAACAGCTGGAAGTTCTGGAACGTGTTGTTTCGCACGCGCAGGTTGGTCGTTCCCTCCGTGAAGTAAAGTCGCGCGCCCTGCGAGGGACCTTCCGCGCGGGGGGCCGCATAGCCGGTGAACGTGTTGCCCGAAACGGTGACGTCTTCGACCTGGTCGAACTCCTGCGTGTTGATCCATCCCTGCGAGCCGCTGCCCCAGCTTAGCGTCGAGTTCTCGATTGTCAGGCCGCGCCTGGTTCCTGTACCGAGGAAATCCATATTGGCGACGTTGTGCATTCGGATGCCGATGAAGCTGATGTTGTATCCGGCGCCATACAGCAACGGCGTGTAGGACAGGACGTCGAGGTTCTGCAGCGTGATGTTGTGCGCGATCTGGCTCAGGCGCACCAGGCCGAACGAGCTGTAGCCGTCGTTCCAGTACTTCTTCGTCACGGGCAGCGCCAGTGCGAGCTTCCCGCTCGTCTTATCGAGCGAGACCACAGTGTTCAGTTCGGAGAAATGGCAGTTATTGGCGTAGGGCAGTTTTGAGACCGGGTCGATCTGGTTCGCGCACGCCTGCGACGGGCTGGTCGGCTGGTTCTGGTCGAACGTGCCGCTGTACAACCACACGTCATCCCCCGCGGAAAAACCGGCGGCCTGAGACGGGTTCGCCAGCTGGACAGATCTTGCTCCCTTGTCCACGGGAAGGATTGCGAGCACGCCGGGATGGTAGGGCGGCCCGCCGGAGGCAGCCGTCTCTGGGTCGCTGATCAGCAGCAGCGCGCCTCCGCCCGCCGTAAAGCTGGGGCCCGTGTCGAGAAGCGTATGGTTGCCCTGTGCATCGATCGTTCCGAGCAGCGTGAGATTGCTGGGCGCGGCAGCCTCGGTATGCACGAGATGGGGAGCGCCCCACCAAAAGATGGACGGCGCGCCTGCCAGGTCGCTTGTGTACGGGGCGGTCAGGTTGCCGGTGTAGAAGGAAGGCCGTTCGAAGCGGTACGAGTGAGCGGCAAACTGAACCATGCCGCCGCCATTGGCTCCGACGTAGTCGATCGCTGCCTGCAGCGCGGCGGTGTCGTCGTGCTGCACCGGCGTGGCAGACAGCGTCATCGAAGCGCTGGCGGCTAGCGATAACACGACTCCCGCACCGGTTGGCGAAGGGGCGATCGCCTGCACCGTGCTGATCAGATCCTGGTTGCGAATGCCGACCGAAGCCAGACCCGAAAACGGCAAGGTCGCTGGCCAGCCGCCGTAGTCCCCGTTGGGCCGTATAGCCTCGCTCGAGTTGTACACCGCGCCGGTCGGATCGGCGTTGCTTTCATTGCCAACGTACATCAGGCGGTAGTCGGCGCCGTCGATGGAGGAATACCAGAGGTACAGTGGGATGATCTTCGAATCCGGGAGAGACTTCGGTGCTGAGCTCAAATCGACCACGGCGTGGAACTCTGGCACCAGCTTGAAGCTGTCGAGAGAATTCACGCTCAGGTCGGGCTGGTTCGTCAGGCACGAAGGCGCCGAGGGCGCCTGAATGCCGTGGTAGGGGTCGCCGACCGCGACCACGTAACAGTAGGTGTGCGTGCCCGTCGATGTGTCTGCCCCCTCGCGCGTGACCGTGGGCGCGGGGGTCGAGGCAAGTGCGACACCGTGGGGCGGTCCACCGGCGGCCTTCACCAGGATGCCCTGCCCGACCTGGAAGACTCCCGGGGTGGGGCACGTAATCTGGTTTGAGTTGGCGGTCGTCGCGCAGGTGAGGATTTCATAGCTTCCCGAGGCGCCGAAGCTCTCGGGAGCCACCGTGACGGACGCCCACGCTGGCGCAGCAACTGCCGTCAGCAACGGTCCCGCAACCAGCGTGGCGCGGGCAACGATCAATCGCATCAGCCCTGTTTCCACACCATCCCCCGTTTCGTCCAAGGTACGGCCGCGAGTTTGGACCCGCTCGATGACGAAATCGTTGACACGGGCTTGGCCCAAATGGGCCAGGGATTTTTCTCGCAACACTTTTCAATGGTTCACTTGAACTGCCCCGCAGCGGCAGCCGGCCGTTCCAGCCGGACTGTGCTGCAGGGACATCCGTCCGCACGCCTCATGCGCGGTTTGCGGATCGTGGCTCTCGGCGGACCTCAGCCCGGGAGCTTGGCGCCGAGCACGTCGATGCGTTCGATCGATGGCGCCTCTGCCAACAGCTTTGGCGCGCTCGCCATCAGCGCCTGCGCGATCGGCCCGTTCAGGTGAGCCTGGCGGCCGGCTTCGTCGGCGAAGGCATCGAAGATGCCGAACGTAGACGGGCCGAGTTGCAGGGCGAACCACACCGGGGTGGTCTTCTCCTGCTGTGCCAGGTCCAGGCCAACTTGCAGGAACTGGGCGACTTCCTTCTCGTGGCCAGGCTTGGCTTCGAGACGGACAAACAATGCATGTTTGATCATCGTTGACTCCAGGTTGCAGTGAATCGGGGTGCGAGCGGGTCAGCTATCGGCTCCGCCGAAGCGAACGATAAGCAATTGCCTCGAGTTTGACCTCTGCCTAGGGTGAAACCGTGCTGAGCTGTGCCGGAGAGCCCGAACTTGCCGAACCCGGCTGGCTATGAACGTTTGTGCACCGGGGTCTCGGAATTGGGCTACTGCCTTCGGCGTACTGCGACGAAGACATTGCCAAAGGCAAGCTCATCCGGCTGCTGCCAAAGTGGTCTACGGTGCCGGTGCCCGTTTCCGCGGTTACGTTACCTTGAGCCGAAAGTTTCTGCCCTTGCGACTGAGCGCCTTCCTCGAGGCACTCGTAAGCTGGAAGAGTCCGCTCTGGATCGTGGACTGACTTTCGGCTTGAGAGAAGTGGCGATTCGGCCCCGACCTGGGACTGGCGCAAGGCCGGGTCGGCTCAACGCAGACTCAAGGTCTCCTGCCGCCACTGCGGGTCCGCCCACAAGCCGAACGCGGCCAGTTGGCGCGGCTCGTTCGCAGACTTCTCGGCAATCAGTGTGTCGGTGCGGACGACCTCGAAGCGACGGGTGACGCGGCCGTTGCTCTTGGCCTCTCGAACGACTAGCAGTTTGCCGCGCGAAGCCGGCGCCCATCCGGCCCACTCGACGTAGCCCAGGCCGGGGCCATTGGCATCGGGCGCGAGCACGTCGACCTTCCAGCCATCGGGCTCTTGGTGCCACACCCAGAGCTCGCTCCATCCGTCGAGCGGCTCCACCGTGAGGGCGAGCGCGCGACCTTCCGGCATCGCCTTGACCGAGGCCGGCCAGACGGTACCGTAGGTGCAGCGCTGGCCAAGCGTGGGAGTGTTCTTGCTCCAGCTGTCGATCAGGCGAACACAGGTCTGGCCGGTTTCGCCGGGTTGCAGCTGAACCTGCAGCCTGCCCGGCGCCGCCACAGCGGCCTGTGCGGCCCAGCGCACGGCACCGACTCGGATCGCCGCATCGGAATAGTCGGCCACTGCCGCACCGTCGTCTGCGAGTCCGGATCTGTCGACTGCTGCGAGCTCGTCCACAGCGCGCTGCGCGGCTGGCTGAGGCGGCTCCTGGAAGCGTGATTTGTCGAAGGCGATTGCAGCCCACACGCTTGCGCGGCGCAGATGCAGTCGGTTGCGCAACCCTTCGTCGAGTTGTGCCGTGGTGGCTGCGTCGATCTTGTCCAGCAGGTCGGCGCGCTGCTGGTCGGCTGCCTTGCGCTCGCGCGGCGGCAGCGCGGGATCGACGCATTCGGGTCGGGTAAGCGCCAGCGTTGCACGGGTGCGCTGATCGGGTGTTGCCTTGGTATCTCCAGAGCTCATCGCGAGAACGCGGCGAAATGCGTCGCCGTCGTAGCACAGCTGAACGGTGTCGCCGCCGGCCGGATCGCCTTTGCCCGGATAGCTGACGAACCGCACGCCGTACTCGGCGGCGACGTCCATGTGCGCCGAGATCGCCTCTACCTTGTCTGCCTTGTCTATTTTGCCCTGGCGTGCAGCGGCGCCCCGCGCCAGGCGCTCTGCCATCGAGCCCAGCGCATCGAAGGGCTCGGCCGTAATGCTTGCCGCCGGAGCGGCCTTCAGATAAGCGGCGGCATAGGCGATTCCGAGCGACTCCGCGCCCGGCGTGTCGCGCAGGAAGCGCATCACCGCGAGCAGCTGCGGTGCATCTGCTTCGCTCACATCGACGATGCGAGCATCGGTTTCGCGGATGTAGCCGGCGCGTTCCAGTCTGTGGTCGTAGACCTGCAGCTGGCCGAGATGGCGACCCCGGACCTCGAGCAGCTCGCCCTGCCACAACTGGGCGTGCGCTGCGGAGGTTGCGGCGGGGGCGGTGCGCAGCGCGACGTGGTCCTGCACGACGACGGCGAGCACTGCTGTGGCGACGATTGTGCTGAGCATTAGTGTTCCTCCAGGTGGGCGGCAACGGCATTTGGGGTCTGCGGGGTATCGCCGATCAGCCCCGACGCGATGAAACGGCCGTCGACTCCGGCCGGCGCGATGATCACGCGCACCTTGTCGGACAGCTTGTCTGCGACGGTCTTCTGGATCAGCAGCGGGTGGCGCCCGAGCAACTCGCCCTCGCGTGCCATTTGCTCCGCGTTGGCCTTGCCGAGCTTGTCGACCCGGTACACCTCGGCGTCGGCGAGCTTCACGCGAGAGTCGGCTTCGCCTTCAGCCTCGATCCTACGCGCTTGGGCGCTTGCCTCGGCGAGCTTGATGCGCGATGCCTTTTCGGCCTCGGCTTCGAGCTGACGCTGCCGGATCTGCTTCTGCTTGAAGGGCAGCACGTGCTTCATCGCTTCTTCCTGCGCTTTGGCGGCAATGATCTGCTCGCGCGCCGCTGCACTGGCCGCGGTTTCTCGGCGCACCTTGTCCGCCTCGGCCTCGAGCGCGGTTTGCTTGACCTTCTTTTCCTGCAGCTCCAGTGTGTAGCGCATCTTCTCGGCAGACAGCTCCTCGGTGAGCAGCTGTTCCATGCCGTGCCGATAGTCCGGCGGCAGATCGACGTTGCCGATCTGCACTGCCTTGAGCACGATGCCGTCGGCAGCCAGTCTGGGGCGAAGCTCGCCTTCGATTCCCTGTTGGATCTCCTCGCGTTTGGTAGAGAAGATCTCGCGCACCGTATAGCGGGAAAAAGTCCGGTAGGTGATTCCGTGCACCTCCGGAGCCACCACCTCGGCATTCAAATCCGCCGGCAGACTCCCCGCGATTCGTGTGACCTGGGCCGGGTCGACTGAATAGCGAACCGCTACATCCACGCCCAATGAAAGGCCTTCAACCGACTGATACGGCGACGGTCCGGAAGCAAGGCGTCCCTCCTCGGGTCGCAGCACCTGGTCACGCAGGGAAAAACGCCGCAGGTTGTGCACCAGCGGCAGCTTGAGCGCCGATCCCTGACCGAGGAGGGTGGGATTGCCGGTGAGCGCGTTGATGCGGACCGCGATCTCGCCGGGTGCGATCGCCACGAACGGGGGGTACCGGACGAGCGCCCACGCCGCCAGTGCGAGCGATCCCAGCAGGAGCAGGGGTCGCTGCGCTCGGGCCAGGCCAGCGGCGGCGCTCGACGCCGCCGCCGCGCTGAGCGCCATGGGCCTGGAAGACATCGCACCGATTTTCTCGAGAAAGGGACTCATGAGTCGGATCCGGGGTAAGGTGGAAGAGTGGAACAGGGCTCCCATTCTTCGCGGCCCGGGCGGAGCAGAAAAGACGCGGCACAGGCGCCTTGTTTCCGGGTTCGGAAGAAATCTTCCGGCCGCCAGCGTGGCCGCGCGGGATAATCGTTCGTATGGTGAGTGTCGCGATCATCGAGGACGACGTTCCGACGAGCAATCAGCTCAAGGAATGGATCGAGGCGGCGCGGCCCGGTATTCGGGTGCACCAGTGGTTCGACCGCGACGATGCCGAGCGCGCGGTTGCGCGCGAGCGCTACGATGCAGTGGTGCTGGATATCGAACTCGGCCGCGAACGCAACGCGGGCGTGGCCATTATCAACGCCATTAACAAGCGCGGCGGCATACCGGTGCTGGTCGTGTCTGCGATGCCGGCGGCCATCTACCGCAGCATTATGAAGGCGCTCGATGCCTGGGACTACCTGCAGAAAAC
Source organism: Burkholderiaceae bacterium (assembly GCA_019236735.1). Classification (GTDB taxonomy): domain Bacteria; phylum Pseudomonadota; class Gammaproteobacteria; order Burkholderiales; family Burkholderiaceae_F; genus VBCK01. The sequence continues at coordinate 78,584 of JAFAIM010000007.1, read as the reverse complement.
GACTTTCGAGCAGGCCGATTTCGTCGAGACCTTCCTCGAGCTCCTGCGCAAGGGCGCGGCCAGATCGGGGCCATCGCGACATGCGAGCGAGCTCTCGCTTGACCCACTGCGGCAGGGTGCGCCACTGTGGCGCGGCCAGCGCGTGAATCTTCCGCTGACGGCGCAGCGCATCCTTGCGGCGCTCGACGCCAAGCGCGGCGAGGTGGTGAGCTACGAGGAGCTGTTTCGCGTCATCAAGAGCGGACGCAACCGCGACAACGTCCGCAAGCACGTCGGAGCAATCCGCGAGGCATTCCGCGAGATCGACCCGGAGTTCGACGGCATCGAAAACGTGCCGATGCGCGGCTTCCGCTGGGTTGTTCGCATCCCATGAAGCGCTGGCGGCTGCCGGTGCGGGTGCCTCCGCACCTGCGCGTGCTCTTTCGTGGAGCGTTTCTGCTGCTGATGGCTGCCACGCTGGGGTTGGCGCTTTCGGTGCTGCAGGACGAGAAGGAGCGCGGCGCGCGCTTGTACACGGATAGCCTGAAGAAGACCGAATCGCAGATCGCTGCGCGCCTGCGTCATCCGGCCGGACAGCTCGCGCTGCTGAATCCGACCGTAGCAACACGGCGTGTGCAATCCGTGCATCCGCTTCTGCTTCCGTTTGCCGCGCTGGACTTTGACGACCGCTACAAGGCCAGGCAGGCGGTCGAGATGGCCGGCTGCGGCTTGCAGTATCCCGGTGGCGCAACGCTGTGCGCCGCGGTGGGCGCAAATCCGTATGCGGGCGGCTTCGTGTATCTGGTCGCGAGCCTTGCCGCCGGCGAGCTCACGGCGCACGACAGGGGCGATCTGGAGCTAACGGACGTGCACCGCGTGCGGGTCGACGTGGACTACCGAGGCTCGCACAGCCGCTGGATCGCGCCATATGAGCGCAGCCGCGACGGGCGCGGCCGATTGACCGGGTACGCCGGCGACGCACCGCTCGCCGAGGGCGTGCGCCCGCTGCGCGATTTTCGCGGCTGGCTCTGGCAGGAGGGCCGATGCATCGATCCGAGTGAGGAGGCGCCAGGGTGCGCGCGCCGCACCTTCATCTCGATCCGACTGCCGGTGACCGTGTTCCAGGATGCGCTTGCCGCGCGCGACCCGCATTGGCCGCCGCCGGATCTGGATAAGATGGCGGTTCGATTGCGCTTGCTCGCGCCGGGCAGTGCCGCGCCGGTGTTCGATAGCGACGCGGCCGGCGCGACGATGCCGTTCTCGCTGGCCGAGCTGGGCGATCTGCTGCGGCCAGGAGAGCACCTCACGGTGCGGCGCGCAGGCGCCGCCTCGCCGCTGTTCACGCTCGAGGGTTCCGACCCGGGTGACGAGCGCGTCGCACCCTGGGTGGCTTGGTTGATTCGTGAGCTGCCGGCGCATGGGTTGCCGTCGCCTTTGAGCGAGCGCGCGCTGGTCGACACGTCTTTGGGCCGCTTCGAGCTCGAGCTCTCGGGTGACCTGCGCTCGGTGAACCGGAGCTTGGCCGCGGTGGTCACTCGGCTCGCTTGGACGGTCGGAACGATGCTGTTCGCGATCGGCGCCGTATGGGGTGCGCTCGAGCTGCTGGTCATCCGGCGAATCACTCTGCTCACGTCCCGCGCTGCAGCGGTTTCCACCGGCATGCGCAGCGCGCCGGAAGGCGCGCGCCTGTCGGACCTCGATCTGTCGGACCTCGGAGGGCGCGACGAGCTCGGCGTGTTGGCTCAGGGGCTAAAGGACCTGTTGCACCGAGTCAACGAGGACATGCGGCGTGAGCAGATCCGTACGGCGCAAGAAAAGGATCTGTGGCATGCGGTCGGCCACGAGATCATGGCCCCGCTGCAATCGTTGATGGCGCTGCACGGAGGCAAAGGCGACCCCAGTGAGCGTTACATCGCGCGCATGCAGCAGGCGGTACGCGTGCTATACGGCCAGGCTTCGCCCAGCGAGGCGTTCGAGGCGACCCGGGTGGCAATGCAGGCCATGGACCTCGACGCCTTCCTCGGTCACGTCGCCGAGAACGCCCGCTATATCGGAATCGATGGCGTTCAATATGTCCCGCACGGACGGCCGCTGCTGGTGCGCGCCGACGAGCATTGTCTCGAAGACGTCGTCACCCACGTGCTCCGAAACGCGCAGCGGCACCGGAAAGCAGGCACGCAAATCCGCTTGCGTGTGGAGGCCGATTCGCAGTCGGTGCGGGCCACGCTGCACAACGAGGGTGCCCCGATTGCCGACGGCATGTTGGACAGGATCTTCGAATACGGTGTGTCCGAGACGGCTGGGGCTGCCGACGAGGAAAACGGTGCAAACGCGCCGTCGACCGCGGCGCAGCGGGGTCAGGGCCTGTTCGTGGCGCGCACGTACATGGCGAAGATGGGAGGAACCATTTTCGCCCGCAATTGCGACGATGGCGTGGAGTTCACACTGTCGTTGCCACGAATTGCATGACATTGCCTGACGGCACCGCTGCCGTCTGCAGCGGTGCCGTCCGAGACCACGCGACCACGCTGAGTCAGCGGTGGGTCAGGCTTCGTACTTGAAGGACAGCTGGACTCGCGTCCGATAGGCGACCACCTTGCCACCTTCGATCTTCATGTCCATCTGGGTGACCTCGGCGATTCTCAAGTCGCGCAGACTTTGTGACGCCGTCTCCACTGCGGATTTGGCCGCGTCTTCCCACGAAGCCGTGCTCGATCCGATCACATCGATCACCCGATAGACACCCTCGTTGCTCTTCCTGGTCGCCATAACGCTCTCCCTTTGGTGAAGGCCTGCTAATGCTACGCGCGGGTTCGCGCGAAGCCATCCACCGCTCGACGCTGCCGCGGATTCATCGTTCCTGCCGAAGCCGCTCTCGCAGAACATGGAAGGCACACGTGCGCTCCTCCGGCTGCGGTAACGCCCCAGGGGAAGCACCAGCCGTTGCAAAACATCGGCAGCGTCCACAGGAAAGCGGAATCGCTGCTCAGTTGCATGTGAAGCGCCATCGCCAGCGCTCGCAGATACGCTCCGCATGCATCAGCGTACTGCATCAGCGCGCGTACGGTTCACTCCCCCAGTATATGATCGCTCACAGAGGTCGCAATGGGACACCGCCTTTCGAAGATCTACACGCGCACCGGCGATACCGGCGAAACCGGCTTGGGCGACGGCTCCAGAGTGCCGAAGGACAGCCTGCGCATCGACGTGATCGGCGACATCGACGAGCTCAACAGCGCGGTGGGAACGCTGATCGCGCACGATCCCCGCGCGGCTGTGAAGCAGGCTTTGGTCGAGATCCAGCAGGGCCTGTTCGACCTTGGTGGCGAGATCGCCATCCCCTCGCACTCGGTCATCGACGCCGACGACGTGGCGTGGCTCGAGCAGCGCCTGGACGAGCTCAATGCGGATCTGCCTCGCCTCAAAGAATTCATTCTTCCGGGAGGGGGCCCCGGCGCGGCGGCGGCCCATATGGCGCGAGCGATCTGCCGCCGCGCCGAACGGCACATGGTTGCGCTTGCGCGCAAAGAAGCCGTCAATCCAGCCGCGCGCGCGTATTTGAACCGGCTGTCGGACTACCTTTTCGTCGCCAGCCGCATTCTCGCGCGCGACGAGGGTAGCGGCGAAGTTTTGTGGCGCAATGACCATAAGCAGCGTCGCGAGCGTCCCGGCGATTGATTGACCGGCTACGCGGAAGCGGCAGCGCAGACACGAACATGACCTTCGCGAAGGCAATCGGCGCAGGTCCCGCCCATGGCCTGCCTTTGGGCATCGTCGGAGATGGTCGCGTTGCGGCCCATTTTTGCCACTACTTTCGCCTGGTCGGCATCCCTTTCCGTCAATGGTCACGACGGTCACCGGCGCAGTCGCTGGCTGAGTGCCAGGTCATTCTTCTGCTGGTTTCGGATCCTGTAATCGAGGAACTCGCGCTCCGCTATCCCGATCGGACGCGCGTCCACTTCTCCGGGTCGTTCTGCAGTCCCCACGTTCACGGGATGCACCCGCTGATGAGCTTCGGCCGCGAGCTGTACTCGTTGGCCGACTACGAACGAATCCCTTTCATCGTTGAAGACCCGGCGCTGTTCCGCAAGCTCTTTCCACGACTGGCGAATCCGTGCTATCCGATCGGGCCGCACCAGAAGGCGCGATACCACGCGCTGTGTGCGATGGCGGGAAACTTCACCGGCTTTTTGTGGGCCAAGCTGCTCGAAGAGCTCCCGGCTTCTTTCGGGATCCCTGCCGAAGCTGCGATTCCTTATCTCGATCGCGTCTGCCGCAACATTGGCGCCGCGCCTATCAATCCGGAGAGCTTCCTGACCGGCCCGATCGTTCGCAAGGATGCTGGTACCGTCGCCGCGCACCTGGCAGCTCTCGATGGTGACCCGTATCGCTCGATCTACGAGGCATTCGCGCGTATTCACCTGAGCAACGACTGATCTGTCACACGATGCTGTTCGAGCCCGTCCGGCACGAAACCTTGATCGAACAGCCGTGGGACGAGGCGCGCGCGCGAAAGGTGATCGGCGCGATTGCAACCGCGATCGAGGAAAGCGTCCGAGTCGAGGATTTTTGGCCGGCACATCCCCTTGACGAGGTGGGCCAGCGGGCAACCGGGCAGAAGACTCTCTACTGGGGTGCGGCGGGCGTAATCTGGGCGCTGTCCTATCTGCGCGGGAAAGGCGCTGTCGATCTGCGGATGGACTGTTCCGAGCTGATCGACCGCGCCTATAAAGCCTATGTCGACGATCCTGATTCCGGCGAGGTCGTTCCTTCCTACTTCGTAGGAGAAGTAGGGATCCTCCTGGTTCACTGGCAACTCACAAGGTCGCCTCGGTCCGCCGATGCGCTTGCAACAGCCATCGAGAAGAATCGCGCCAATCCGACGAACGAGGCGCTCTGGGGCGCTTCAGGCACGATGGTTGGATCCTTGCACATGCTGCGCTGGACCGGCGACCAGCGTTGGGCGGACTTGTTTCGATCGGATGCCGAACAACTGCTGAGCTGCTGGCTTCCAAGCCAACACGCGCCGTGCGACCTGTGGACTCAGGACCTGTACGGCAACGTCGTCCAGCTGATCGGTGCCGGCCATGGCTTCGCCGGAAACGCCTACCCGCTGCTGCGCGGGGCGGACCTGCTGCCAGAGGCGACGCGCGAGCGAATCTACGATCGATGCGTTGACTCGCTGCGAGCGACGGTGGTGCGCGATGACGAGTCGGTGAACTGGCCGGCGAGCGTGGGGCCGCCGCGGCCGGGACGCACGGCACTACTGATGCAGTGGTGCCATGGCGCTCCAGGAATCGTGACGGGATTGTCAAACTTCCCGCAAGGGCGCTCGGCGCCGATGGAGCAGATGTTCCTTGCTGCGGGCGAAACGATTTGGGCTGCCGGCCCGCTGGCGAAGGGTTGCGGCGTGTGCCACGGCACCGCGGGCAACGGTTACTCCTTTTTGAAGCTCTACCGCCGCACCGGCGATCCGATATGGCTGGAGCGCGCGCGCCGGTTTGCAATGCACGCGGTCATGCAGTGGGACCAAGCGCTTCGAACGTACGGGCGCGGCCGCCACTCGCTTTGGACTGGCGACCCTGGCTTGGCCGTTTACCTGTTGCACTGCATCACCGGTTCGGATGATGTGCCCGGCTTGGACATCCTCGAATGAACAGCACGCTTTCCTCGCCGTCGCGTGGATCTGCGGAGTACGCTCGCTTTCCCGGAATGAGCCACGCCCGCGAATGCGGCGCAGGTTCTCCGAGGGCACGCAGGGAGGGAAGGCAGGGTACGGAAGACAAAGGGGTGCCTCATGGAGCTTCTGGTGGAACGTGTCGATGTCTGGGCGGCGCCGATTTCGGACAAGCCTGGCGCACTGTCGGCGTTGTTGAAGACCCTCCACAGGGCGGGAGCCGATCTTTCGTTCGTCATTGCGCGTCGCGCCCCGGATAAGCCCGGCACGGGTGTGGTGTTTGTCACTCCGCTGCACGGGGAGCGGGAAATCCGCGCGGCCTCGGAAGCGGGATTCAACGTCACCCAGTCGCTGCACTCGATCCGGATCATGGGGCTGGACAAGGCAGGCATCCTGGCCGAACTGACCCAAGCGCTGAGCGAGGGCGGTATCAACCTGCGCGGGCTATCGGCTTCGGTAGTCGGAAGCCAGTTTGTCGCGTACGTGGGGGTCGATTCGCTCGAGGATATCAATCACGCGATGCACGTGCTGGCGAGGCTCTGAAGTGGGGGTGTAAGAAGAGGGTCGAAGGCGCGCGCTGGATGATCCGATCGCCCGCACCCGCGTCGGTGGCTGCCGCCCTGATCGCGCTGGGCGTGGCAGCGGCACCTGCGTTGGCGGCGGTGGAGCGCGTGGAAGTCATCGAGAGGGTCCCGTTTGCCTCCGGTGCACACTTTGCGCAGGCGGGCGCCTACGAGAAGATTCGCGGCATCGCCCACTTCGCGCTCGATCCGGAAGCCCACGCCAACGCCCGGATCGTCGACCTGACGCACGCGCCGCGCGACAGCCGCGGCCGCGTGACCTTCGCGAGCGAGTTTGTCCTGCTGCGCCCAGTCAGGGCCCAGGGTTCCACGCTGATCTACGACGTCAACAACCGCGGCTCGATCGCGATGCTCGGCCAAGTCAACGGCCGCAGCCCCGCCAACAACGATCCGACGACGGTCGCCGATGCTGGCGACGGCTTCCTGATGCGGCACGGGTTCACCTTGCTGTTCTCGGCCTGGACCTGGGACGTGGGCGCGCAGTCGCCGTTTGCCAGGCCGCTGATCCTGGCTCCTCCCATCGCGAAGGGGTCGCACGCGGCCGAAATCATCGGTCCCGTTCAGAACGAGTTCATCGTCGACGAGCCCGTTCAGATTGCCAGCTATGCCGGACTACGTGGCCTGACATACGAGCCTGCCACGACGGACGATCCATCGGCGGTGCTGACCGAGCGGGCTCGTCCGGAGGATCCGCGGCGCCCGGTGGCGCGCGAAAAGTGGCGCTTCATCAGGTCCGAGCCCGGGGGAGGCCCCGGCCGGGTCCGCCTCGAAGAGGGATTCAAACCGGGAACGATCTACGAGCTCACGTATGTTGCGAAGGACCCCTATGTCACCGCCGCCGGCCTGGCGGGAATTCGCGATCTGCTCGCCTGGTTCCGCGATCACTCGTTCGAGGACGCGCCGCCGCCGCAACGCGTGCTGATCTTCGGCATCAGCCAGTCGGCCCGGGTAATCGGCCGCATGCTGCACGACGGGCTCGATCTAGACGAGGACGGCCGCCTTGCGTTCGATGGGGCTTACATGGAGGTTCCCGGAGGCGGGGGATCGGCGGGCTTCAACAGCCGGTTCGTCCAGCCTACGCGACATCCGTCGATGCTCGAGGAACATGATTACCCTTCCGACGAGTTCCCTTTCACGAGCACTCCCACCCGCGATCCCGTCACAAAGCAGACGGAATCCACGCTCGATCGAGCCGCCGACGCTCGCGGACGCTTGCCGAAGCTGATCGTCGCCAACACTTCGACTGAATATTGGAATCGCGACGCTTCGTTGATTACCACGAGCCCGGATGGCAAGGACGACGTAGCGCCCGCCGCGAACGTGCGAATTTATGCCTTCATGGGTGCGCAACACTACGTCGGTCGCTCGCGCTCGCGTGAACCGTACGTGAATTGCGTCTGCACGACCGACCATTACCTTCCGATGCGTGCGTTGATCCTGGCGCTCGACCGCTGGACGGGCTCCGGCGAAGCGCCGCCCGCAAGCTCCTACCCGCTGCTGAGCGATGGCACGCTGATCACCGTCGCGTCCTACAACGCCGCGTTTCCACACAACGTTGGCCTCTCCCCCCCGGAGCAGAACCTGAGCGAACCGCGCCTCGACTTCGGCCCCGGCTTCCGGAAAGACGGAGTTCCCAGCCGGGTCCCGCCGCGGCACGGTCCCTCGTATGAAACGCGCGTGCCGGCCCCGGACGCCGACGGCAACGATCGGGGAGGCGTGCGGCTGGTGGAGTTGCAGGTGCCGCTCGGAACCCATACGGGCTGGAATGGACGCGCGCCCGAAACCGGGTTTGCTTGGGCCACGGCGCGGTGGGACGGCAGCTTTGCGCCGTTTGCCCGCACCGAGGCTGAACGCCGCGCCGCCGGCGACCCGCGGCCGAGCCTGGAGGAACGCTATCGGACGCGCGACGACTTCATCGCCAAGGTACGCAAAGCCGCCGGCCAGCAGATCGCCGAAGGCTTCCTGTTGCCGGAAGACCAGGAGCGCGCAGTGTCCGAGAGTGTCGGCTTGTACGACCGAATCCTCGCGCACGATCCGAACGATCGCGGCTGCGGCTACCTATTTGCCCAATGAGCGCTCAATGGGCGTCAATGAGCGCCCAATGAACGGGTTGTGAAGTCTTGCAGCGGATTACTTACCAGGGGGCCCTTGCGTCACCTGCACCAGATCGTCGGGTCGCAACCACTTCGCGAATGCCGCCGTAATGTCGGCTGCACGCAGGTCGATATAGCGACGCGCCGCCACGCTGGGCTCGTCAAGGGGCAAGTCCAGGTCCCATCGGCCGATTAGTGACTGCGCGATCGCGCCGATGCTCGACTCCGACAGCGGAATCTGACGCAGCAGCATCGCCTTCGCGCGTTGCAGCTCCTCGTCCGTGACGTCCGTTCGCTGCATGTCCTCGATTTCATGCGCGACGGCGGCATGCACTTTCGTCACGTTCGGCGGGTCACAGGCGTACTGCACGACATACACTCCGCGGTTCTTCGACGCCTCCAGCTGGGAACTGATCGAATAGACGAGTCCGGCGTCCTTTCTAAGGTCGCGGCTCAGACGTGCTGAGTAAAAGCCGCCGCCTAGAACCGCATTGCCGAGCTTGATCGCGTAGTAGTCCGGATGGGACCGCGTGACTGCGACGGTTTCGGCCAGGGTCACGCGGTCTTGAACGCGGCTGGCGTCGTCAACCGCGATCTGGGCCGGTCCGTTTGGAGGAACCGATGGCATTACCGTTTCCGGTCGCGAGCCCTCGGCCGTCCAGTTTCCGAAATATTTCTGGATCACGGCCCGGGCCTGCTCCGGCGTGACGTTGCCGATGACGACGATGACCGTCAGATCGGGACGAAACGCCGTGCGGTAATAGCGACGTACATCGTCGAGCGTCAGCGATTCGACCGTCTTCGGCAGCGCTTCGCGCAGCGTCGGGTCATCCTTCGGAAACAGCGCACCTTCGATCGCTCGTCCAACCAGATAGCCGGGGCTGCGCAAACGGCCGGCGACCGAGTCGGAGACCTGACGCCGCACCGTTTGGAAGGCTTTGTCCGGAAGCGCTGGATGCAGCTCGTTGTCCGCCAACAGTTCCACAGCGCGTTCGAAATTCTCCTTGAGTACGCTTACCTCGAAATCCGTTCCAGCCTGCTCGTCGGCGCCGATTTCATCGAGCGCTCGCTGGTAGGCAACACGGTCGAGGTGTTCGGAACCGTATGGAAACAGCCCGCCGAGCACCATCGACAACCCCTCCTGCCCCTTTGGAACCTCGAGTTCCGGACGGTTCCGGATATGACCGTAGACGCTGATCGTGTCGGCGACCGTCTCCGGTTGGACGATCAGCTGTATGCCGTTCGGCATTTGGCTGACCGACGGGTGAACCGTCGAGGCGGGTACGGTAAACCGGCCAACAGCGCGCTGCGCCCAGTCAGGCAGCGCGGTCGGCTTGGCCTCGCCGAGATTGATGCTCTCCTGTCCTCCAAAACCCCGACCCGTCACCGGTTTTCCGGTCCCCTGAGGCGTCAGAACGGCAAACACCGCATGCTCGAGATCAAGGTATTTTCGGGCGACGCGGTTCACGTCATCGACGGTGACCTTTTCGATGCGCGCCAGATCCTGATCCGGAGAGTCGAGTCCATCGACTGCAACGGCCTCCGACCAGGCACCCGCCAGACCCTGGATCGACGTCTTCTCGGCCTCGGCGCTGCGTCGCTCCTGCAGCTTGGCGGCAGCGATCAGGTCCGGAGGTACGCCGTCCTTGGCGATTTTCCGAAGAACGGCGCGAACTTCCTTCTCCAGCGCTTTGGCATCGCCACCCGCCGGAAAGGCGGCGGTGGTGCTGCCGAAGCCAGCCTTGGGCAATGGCTCGAACTCGAATCCCGCCGACAGGGCTTTGCCCTGCGGGACCAACTCGTACAAAGCGCCGCGCGGACTGTTCAGCACATCGGCGAGAATCTCGCACGCGGCGAAGTCGGGGCTGTCGAGGCCCGGCATTCGCATCGCGACGACTTGCACGCCGTAGGGCAGGTCGCTCTTGAGCTGCAGCGATTGCGTGCGAACCGGCCGGAACTGAATTCCCGGGCGCGCAGGCAGGGTCTTGCGCGGGATCTCACCGAACAGCTTCGTGACGGTGGCCAGCGTTACCGCGGGATCGACGTTGCCGACGATCACCAGAATCGCGTTGTTCGGCGCATACCAGCGATCGTGGAATTGCTTCAGCATTGCCGCGGTGGTTCGATCGAAGGACGGTCGCGTGCCCAGCGCATCGTGCGCGTACGTCGTCCCCTCGAACAGCGTGCTGCGAAGCTTGGAGAACAGGACGTAACTGGGATTGGAAAGATCCTGGGCGACTTCCTGCTCGATGGCTCCGCGTTCGTTCTGCCAATCTTTCGCGCTATCGTCGATCGCCCGCATCCGGATCGCTTCAATATTCAGCGCGACTTCGAGATCTTCGGCGGGAACCGTGTACAGGTACTGCGTGACCGTTTGCCGGGTGTCAGCGTTGAAATCGCCGCCCATGATGCTGCCGAGGTAGGCAAGCTGATCCGAAGAAAGACCCGGAGAGCCGCGGAACATCATGTGTTCCTGTGCATGGGCCATTCCGGGGAAACCCGCCGGCGTCTCGTCAGCGCCGACCAGGTAGTTGAGCGAGGTCGATACGACGGGCGCCAGAGTGTTGCGGACGATGATGACACGCAGTCCGTTGGCGAGGGTTCTGCGAAGGACGTCTGCGTCCGGCGTCGCGGCGTTGTCGTCTGCCGCGGCCGTCGATGCGAGCGCCAGCAGCAAGCATGCGGCGCTCGTCACAATGGCGGCGTCGAATCGTCGGTGGAGCATGTTTTTCCTCCCAGGGGATACAAAATGGCTCTGTCACATTCACTATGCGCTATGGACCGCCGGCCGAGGCGAACGTTCTGCCCCGCTGTTCTGCCCAACTGGCGCCCAGTCTAAGATGTTGACCGAGCCGCGGCCCCCGCGGTCCCATCTGGAGGGAATTGCCGATGAACACGCACAAGCGAGAGCGGAGCCCCGCGGGGTTCGGACCCGAGGCCATACGCGACATTTCCGGCGCGCTGAATGCGCTGGTCGCGGATTTCTTTGCGCTGTATTTGAAAACCAAGAACTTCCATTGGCATGTCAGCGGCCCCCACTTCCGTGACTATCATCTGCTGCTGGACGAACATGGCGATCAGCTGTTCGCAACCACCGATGCGATCGCAGAACGCGTCCGAAAGGCCGGCGGTACGACGCTTCGCTCGATCGGTCATATCGGACGACTGCAGCGGGTCAAGGACAACGATGCGGACTACGTCACGCCGCTGGACATGCTTGCCGAATTGCGGGAGGACAACACCCGACTCGCGCAGCGGATGCGCGAGACCCACGGCGTTTGCGAGGAGCACGGCGACGTTGCCACGACAAGCCTGCTCGAGGTCTGGATCGACGAGGCGGAGCGACGCGCCTGGTTCCTGTCCGAAGCGACACGGCCGGCGGAGACCGCCACACCTCGATAGATGGGAGCAATCGTACTTTGCGGTTAACGAGCATGCGGTGACGCGGTGAAGCAATGACTGCGGCCGAAGATCCGGGTGCTCATTCCGATCGCCCGGTGGAACCCGCAAAGACGATCGCGGATCGGCACGGGCCGCTGCCTTCACTGCTGTTCGTGCTGACGGCGGTGACAGGACTGGTTGATGCGGTCAGCTACCTGCAGCTCGGGCATGTGTTCGTCGCGAATATGACGGGCAATGTCGTCTTTGTGGGGTTCGCCGCTGCAGGAGCGGCCGGCTTTTCGGTTGCGGCATCGCTGCTTGCGACTGTCGCGTTTCTCGCGGGTGCGGTGGTCGGCGGCCGGCTTGGCGCGCTGCTGGGCCGCCACCGCGGGAGGTTCATCGCCTTTGCGACGTACGTTCAGCTCGCCTTCGTCGGCGCTGCCCTGATTGTCGCGATCGCAGCGCGCGAGTCGATCACAAATACGGTGCCGTCATTTGCGCTGATCGTTCTGCTTGGGCTCGCGATGGGGCTGCAAAACGCAGTGGCACGCCGCCTGGGCGTCCCGGACCTGACGACTACCGTACTGACGCTTACCCTGACAGGCATTGCCGCGGATTCGCTTCTGGCCGGCGGAAGCGGTCCCAGTCCAAAAAGGCGCTTGGCGGCGACTGCAACGATGTGCGTCGGGGCTGCCACAGGGGCCTTCCTCACGCTGCGCTTCGGAACCGCCGCAGTGCTTGCACTGATGACGGTGCTGCTCGCCTGGAACGCGCTACGGGCCTATCGCCTATCGTCGTCGTCCGAGCCGTGGACGCAGGGAACCTAGAGTGGTCTGTTGCCATCACTCGTCGACGAAGCCGCCTTTGAAGAACGACCAGGCAGTGCCGTCGTGCAGGTAAAAGAACCCTCCCGCGCAAAAATCCTTGCCGGGAAAGTAGCCGCGTAGTGCGCGTGGGACTAGGCGCGCGAGCTCGTCGTCCGTCAGCTCCTCGAATTCTTCGGGTGTGACCGGTCGCCCGACCCTGAGCCTTCGCCGTTCCATTGCGCCAGTTTGACAGACGGGGCGGGCACGCTCCAGAATGGCTTTGCTCCGGGGTGCACGCAGCGCGTGCTGAGACGGTGAATCCGAACCCGCGAACTTGATCCGGTTTGTACCGGCGGAAGAAGAGCCGCACCCAGACGGCGCTCGCGCGCGAGCCGCCCCAACGGGACGCCTTCGGAGCAAACGGCGCGAGGGAGTCTCGACATGAATGCACAGGATCCGATGATCCAATCGCTCGCGGGTGCGCGCGAGTCTTTTCCTGCATCTTCCAAAGCTTGGCTGTCCGGTTCACGCGCGGATCTGCGCGTGCCGGTGCGCGAGGTTCGGCTGACGAACGGCGAGACGGTGACGCTGTACGACACGTCTGGGCCGTACACCGATCCGGATGCTGCGATCGATGTTCGGCGGGGATTGCCCGAGGTGCGCGCCGCCTGGATTCGCGAGCGCGGCGACACCGAAGAATACGAAGGCCGCGGGCACCTCGCGATGGACGACGGAACGAAGGTCGCTTTCGATGGCTCCGGCGGGTCCGCCCGCTTGGCGCAGCTGCGCGCGGAAGCCGCCGCGCTGCAAAGGCGCCCCCGCCGCGCCCAACCCGGGCGCGCGGGGCGTGCGGTGACGCAGATGCACTATGCGAAACGAGGCATCGTGACGCCGGAGATGGAGTACGTGGCGCTACGCGAAAACGGCCGGCGCGAATGGATGGCCGAATACCTGCGCGATGCGGCTCGCGAGCGGCGCCTGGCCGGCGATCCGATGGGTGCGCAGCTTCCAGGCGGGCCGATCACACCGCAGTTCGTGCGCGACGAAGTGGCGCGCGGCCGCGCCATTATCCCGGCAAACGTCAACCACCTGGAACTGGAGCCGATGGCGATCGGCCGCAATTTCCTGGTCAAGATCAACGCCAACATTGGCAATTCCGCCGTCACTTCGGGGATTGAGGAGGAAGTCGAAAAACTGGTGTGGGCGATCCGCTGGGGAGCCGACACCGTGATGGACTTGTCGACCGGCAGGTTCATCCACACGACGCGCGATTGGATTGTTCGCAACTCACCGGTCCCGATCGGCACGGTTCCGATTTATCAGGCGCTCGAGAAGGTCGGGGGAGTGGCCGAGGATCTGACCTGGCCGATTTTCCGCGACACTTTGATCGAGCAGGCCGAGCAAGGCGTCGACTACTTCACGATCCACGCCGGCGTGCGACTGCCGTTCATCCCGCTGACGGTCAACCGTCGTACCGGAATTGTGTCACGCGGCGGCTCGATCCTGGCCAAATGGTGCATCTCGCACCACCAGGAGAACTTTTTGTACACGCACTTCGAGGAGATCTGCGAGATCTTGCGTGCGTACGACGTCAGCTTCTCGCTGGGTGACGGACTGCGGCCGGGGTCGACCGCCGACGCCAACGATGAAGCGCAGTTCGCCGAGCTGCGCACGCTCGGCGAGTTGACGCGAATCGCGTGGAAACACGACGTGCAGACGATGATCGAAGGTCCCGGACACGTTCCGATGCACCTGGTTCGCGTCAACATGGAGGAGCAGCTGCGGCACTGCCACGAGGCGCCGTTTTATACGCTGGGGCCCTTGACGATCGATATTTCGCCGGGCTACGACCACATCGCCTCGGCGATCGGAGCTGCGATGATCGGCTGGTTCGGCACGGCGATGCTGTGCTACGTGACGCCGAAGGAGCACCTGGGCCTGCCGGACCGCGACGACGTGAAGCAGGGCATCGTCGCCTACAAAATCGCGGCACACGCCGCCGACGTTGCCAAGGGGCATCCGGGGGCGCGTGCGCGCGACGACGCGCTCTCGGCCGCGCGGTTCGAGTTCCGCTGGCACGACCAGTTCAATCTCTCGCTCGACCCCGACACCGCACGCGAGTTCCACGACGAGACGCTGCCGAAGGAAAGCGGAAAGGTCGCCCATTTCTGCTCGATGTGCGGGCCCAAATTCTGTTCGATGAAGATCACGCAAGAGCTGCGCGAGCTGGCGGCGAGCGAGCCTCTGAGCAATGCCGAGGCGATCCGCCAGGCGATGGACGAGAAGTCGGCTCAGTTTCGGGCCGCCGGCGGCGAGCTCTACGTGCGCCTTCGTTCGATAGAGTGAGCCGCTGAAATGGCAACCGTCGGCATCGCGGGAGCGGGCCTGCTGGGTCGCCTGCTGGCTTGGCGCCTCGTGCAGGCCGGCCACCGCGTGATCGTGTTCGACTCGGCTGGCGGAGCGGAACCGGCATTCGACGGCCAGGGCGCGGCGGCCTTCAGCGCCGCGGGGATGCTCAGCCCGGTTGCCGAGCTCGAGACCGCTTCCCCGGCAGTGGCGCGTCTGGGATTGCGCTCGGTCGAGCTGTGGCGACAGATTGTCGCGGACCTTCCGGGTCAGCCCTTCTTCGCCGAGCGAGGCAGCCTGCTGCTGGCCCACCGAACGGATCTGGGTGCCGCGGAAAGGATCCTGGCACGACTGCGGCAAGCGGGCGATCCGCGTGTGAGCGCGGAGTCACTCGACCAGGAGCGTTTGCGGCAGCTCGAACCGGCAGTGGCTGGGGTTCGCCACGCGTGGATGCTGGCAGGCGAGGCGCATTTGGACGCGGTGGCAGTGATGGCAGCGCTGTACGAAGGCGCGCGCGCGGCGCGCTGGTGTTTCGGCTCGAGCGTCGAACAGATCGAACCGGGCAGGATGCGAGTGACAGGGCAGGGCTGGCATCGGTTCGACGTCGCGTTCGACGTGCGCGGCACCGGCGCGCGGCCGGATTTGGCGGTGCGCGGCGTGCGTGGCGAAACAGCGTGGTTGCACGCTCCGGGCCTCGCACTGCAGCGACCGCTGCGCCTGCTGCATCCGCGCCACCGCGTGTACGTGGTGCCTCGGCCGGGCGACGTCCTGATCGTAGGGGCCAGCCAGATCGAGAGCGAAGACCGTTCACCGGTTTCGCTGCAATCGGCGGTCGAGTTGATGAGCGCAGCGCACAGCGTGCTGCCGCAGCTCGCCGAAGCACGAATCCTCAGGCTCGATCGCAACTTGCGTCCGGCGCTGCCCGACCACGAGCCTCATTTTCAGGTCGAGGAGGCTTTGGTGCGGATCAACGGACTGTTTCGGCATGGTTGGCTGCTCGCGCCTGCGCTGGTCGACGATGCGCTCGCGATGGTCGGTCTAGCGCAGCCCCTGCAGGCGCGCCGCGAGACAGCAGCAGTGTGAGGCATGTGAGGCAATGGATGCAACCATCGCAGTCGCGCTCGACGGCCATCCGCACCGACTCGCTGCCGGCACCACGCTGGCGCTGTTGCTCACCTCGCTTCGCTACGAGCCAAGCGCGGTTGCCACCGCCGTCAATGGGCGTTTCGTCGCGCGTTCGAACCGCGAGCGCTTCGAGCTGCACGAAGGCGACTCGGTGTTGTTGTTCCAGCCGATCGCCGGCGGCTGAACGCCGCGGCTCGGTACGCAATCCGCATTCGGCATTTGGCAATCGGCAATCGGCAATCGGAAAGGCCCAGCATGCATCGGGAACCGCAAGTCGAGACCGACACCTGGCAAGTCGACGGCGTCACGCTGTGCAGCCGTTTCTTGCTGGGATCGGCCGGATACCCTTCGCCCCAGACGCTGCGGGAGGCGATCCGTGCATCCGGCACTCAGATTGTGACCGTCGGCTTGAAGCGCACGCTTGCCCGCGGTGGCGACAACGGCTTTGTGGCGATCGTTCGCGCAGCTCTGGCCGAACAGGGAGCACGCCTGCTGCCGAATACCGCGGGCTGCCGCAGCGCGCGCGAGGCGATCGAGCTGGCGATGATGGCCCGCGAGCTATACGGGACCGCGTGGGTGAAGCTGGAAGTGGTGGGCGACGAATACACGCTGCAGCCGGACCCGGCCGAGCTGGTTGAAGCGGCGCGTGCACTGGTGCGCGAGGGTTTCGTCGTGTGGCCGTATTGCACCGATGATCTCGTGACGTGCCGGCGCCTGCTGGACGTGGGCTGCGCGCTGTTGATGCCTTGGGGGGCGCCGATCGGCTCCGCGCAGGGGATCGCCAATCCACTGGCGCTGCGCACGCTGCGTGCGCGCCTGGCCGACGCGATCCTGATCGTCGACGCCGGAATCGGCGCTCCATCGCACGCGGCGCGCGTGATGGAGATGGGATTCGATGCGGTGCTGTCGAATTCAGCGGTTGCATTGTCGGGTGACCCGGTGCGGATGGCGCACGCGTTCGGGCAGGCGGTTGCGGCCGGGCGCGAAGGCTGGCGGGCCGGCCTGATACCGGTCCAGGATTTTGCTGTCGCAACCACTCCCGTTGGCGGCGAGCGCGTTCTGGTCGGTCTGACGGATCCGCCTATCAGGGATCCGCATACCACTCGTGCCAGCAGAAAGTAGACCGGTAATCTGGAGCATTGCCGGCAGCGATAGTGGCGGCGCGGCCGGATTGTCGGCGGATCAGCGCGCCGCCGACGCTTTTGGTGTGCATCTTTGTCCGGTCGTCGCTGCAGTCACCGCGCAGAACTCGCGCGCTGTCGCTCGTGTCGAGCCAGTTCGGCCGGAACTTCTCGGGGCGCAGCTTGCGGCGCTCGAAGATGATTTGCCGCCGCACGCAGTCAAGACCGGGCTGTTGGGGAGCGCTGCGCTCATCGAAGTCGTCGCGCGCTGGATCGACCGCTTGCGCTCGCGTCGGCCGGTCGCGCTGGTGGTCGATCCGGTGTTCGCTGCGAGCACCGGCGCATCGTTCGCCGACGAGAACGCGCGCAGGGCGTACCGCGAGCTGCTGCTTCCGCGCGCGGACTTGGTGACGCCGAATCGGCGAGAAGCCGAGGCGCTGGCGGGCACGGCGCTCGCCGCTCCCGCGCTGGCCGCTGAGCTGCGCTCGCTCGGCGCCGGAGCGGTGTGCGTGACGGGCGGAGATGACGCCGGCGAAGGCGCGCTCGCGCTGGACTGGGTGGATACCGACCACGCGCGCGGCTGGCTCGCATTGCCGCGAATCGACACTGCGCACACGCACGGCACCGGCTGCACGTTCGCAACGTCTGCTGCTGCGGCGCTCGCGCTCGACTTTGCTGCGGCAGACGCGCTGGTGCTGGCGAAAATGGCGACCGCAGGCGCGTTGCAGCGCGGCTATCGGGCGGGGCAGGGTGCCGGGCCAGTGCGAGCGAGCACAGGATTTGCGGGCGATCCGCGCTTGCTGCCTTCGATGTCGTTCGATGCCGTGCCACCGCAACCTCCGGCTGCGCGGACCGTCGTGAGCGGGCAGGCACAGCTGTATGCGATCGTCGATCGTGCGGCGCTGGTACGCGCAGTGGTGGCGGCCGGCGTGAAAATCGTGCAGTTGCGGATCAAGCAAGCGGAACAAGCGCAGTTGCGCGAGCAGATACGAGCCAGTGTTGAGGAATGCCGCGCCGGCGGCGCGCGCCTGTTTGTCAACGACTACTGGCAACTTGCGAAAGAAGCGGGCGCCGATGGCGTGCACCTGGGGCAGGAAGACCTGGCTGCGCTCGGCCCGGACGGTCGCCGGTCGCTTGCCGACAGCGGGCTCGCGCTTGGGGTCAGTTCGCACTGCCTGTGGGAGCTTGCTCGAGCGACGGCACTAGCGCCGGAGTACATCGCGTGCGGGCCTGTGTGGCCGACCGCGACCAAAGCGATGCCGTGGCGCGAGCAGGGACTGGGCAATCTCGCCTGGTGGTGCGCGATCGCGCCCAGGCCCGTTGCGGCGATCGGAGGAATCCTGACTGCCGAACAGGCTCGTGCCGCGGCGTCTTGCGGTGCGCGCTACGTGTGCATGTTGCGCGCGATCGCAGAGCACCCGCACGCAGCGGTACCGCCGGTTCTTGACGCGCTCCGCGCAGTGTCTGCCGATCTGCCGATCGCTGTTCCCGAACTGCCAAGCACAAGCATCTTGTCAAAGACAAGAAGCGCTTAAGCCTTAGCTCCTCAGCTTCGCTAAGGTCGGCAAACGAACACCAGTTCTGCGTTTATCGCGGGTGCGGGCACGCAATCCGGCGCTCGAAACCTCCCAACGCACCGCTCGTCGTCCGGAAACGGCCGCTGCGCCCGACCCGATTCAAGACGCGTACCCGCTGATCCGTAAGCGGTAACGAGCACGGCGAAATCCGTGTACAGGGCAAAACGGAGCTTAGCGATGCGACGTGAGCAAGGTTTCACTCTGATCGAACTGCTGGTTGCGATCGTGATTATCGGGATTTTGGCAGCGGTCGCGATTCCGCAATACACGCGTTACGTGCAGCGCGGCGACCTGGTCGAGGGAACGAATGCGCTTGCTGCATACCGAGTGCAGATGGAGCAGTGGTACCAGGACAACAACTCGTATGCCAATGGAGCGGCTTGCGGAGTGGTGCCTCCCGCGACCCCCCCTCTCGTCAATTTCACAGTGGCTTGCGCCTTGAACGGTGGCGCGCAGGCGTACATCGCCACGGCCACCTCGCTCGGACCTATCGCAGGTTTCAAGTACACGGTCGACCAGAACAACAACCAGGCGACACCGCAGGCGCCGCAGGGTTGGGCGACGTCGACCACGGGTTGGACGACACGGTAAAAGCGAGGAGCGATCGACGATGAGGTCCTCTTACTTGATCCGCGGCTTCACGCTGATCGAACTGGCGGTTGCGCTGGCCATTGCCGCCGTCCTGCTGTCGCAGGCGGTGCCGATGTTCAGCACATGGATGCAGAACGTTCAGGTTCGCACTGCGACCGAATCCATTCAGAACGGCCTGCAGCTCGCACGCGCTGAGGCGCTGCGACGCAACCGCAGCGTGATGTTCTGGCTGACTTCTGGGGGAAATCCGCCGCAAGCGGACTGGATGGTCGGATGTATGAATCCGTTCAACTCGAACGGCGCGGGACCCGTGCCGGAAGCGGCGGGCGATTGCCCTGGCAGCGCAACGGGCGGTGCACCGTTCAATTGGATCCAGTATCACCTGGCGGCAAACGAGGGAACTCCGCTGGCTCAGGTCAATTCCGTCGACGCTAACGGCGCCCCGACCAGCGTCGTCACATTCAACTCTCTGGGAATGGTGTTGCCGTCCAACCTCGACAACACCACGGCAATCGCGACGATCAACGTCTCGATTCCGAACAACGCTCGTCCGCTGCGGGTAACGGTGAGCAGCGGCCAGATCCGGATGTGCGATCCGGCCTTGCTTTTGGCGAACGATCCGAGGGGGTGCTAGGTGAACGGAGGAGCGATGCGAGTTGCCGTACGCGGAATGACGCTGATCGAAGTTCTGGTCGCGATGACGATTTTTGCCTTCGGAATTCTCGGAATGTTGGGGATGCAGGCGCGCGCGATCTCTTACTACTCCGACGCGAAGAACCGCACCGACGCCGTTCTGCTGTCGGAAGCCTTGATCAACGACATGTGGGTGAACCGGACCAACCTGGCCACGTACGCGTACGGCGGCGGAGCCGCCCCGACCGTGCTGGTGGGCTGGGTAAACGAGGTGCAGACGGCGCTGCCGAACGGTGCCGCTACGGTCGCAGTCACGCCTGCGACCGGAACGGTGCAGGTGACGATCACGTGGACGCCGCCCAACGGCACGGCGCACCAGCACAGCGAAATCGCGACGATCCAGAACCCATGAGATCAGGCATGAAGCGGCGCACCCATCAAACCGGCTTTTCGCTGATCGAGATATTGGTTTCGACCGTCGTGGCGATGTTCGCGACGCTCGTCGTGATGCAGGCGTTCGCGGTGTCGGAGGGCTACCGGCGAACCGCGACCAGCGGCGGCGACGCCTCTTTCAGCGGCACCCTTGGGACATATGTATTGGATCGCGATCTGCGGATCGCCGGCTATGGAATCAATAACGCCAACTACCTCGGATGCCAGGTGAGCGGCTCCGACTCGGGCGTGACTCCAGCCGCCGCGATCGGACCCTTCACGCTCGCCCCTGTTCAGATCGCGTTCGGCGGGAACGCGCAGCAGCCCGACTCGATCACCGTCATCTCCAGCAACACCGACATGATGCCGGGCGTCATCAATCTGACGACGGGTCTGGCGTCGCCAACGTCCGACTACGTCGTCACCGACGCGTATGGTGTAAACCAGGGCGACGTGCTGCTGCTGGCACAACCCGGCCAGCCCTGC
Organism: Burkholderiaceae bacterium; assembly: GCA_019236735.1. Lineage (GTDB taxonomy): Bacteria > Pseudomonadota > Gammaproteobacteria > Burkholderiales > Burkholderiaceae_F > VBCK01. Next base: position 57,756 of record JAFAIM010000007.1, on the reverse strand, counting down.
ACGCTTGCCGAAGCGACCAATACGCCGACCAACGGCGCCACCAACCAGAACACGATCAAGCACGCCGCTGCCCGCTACAACCCGGCGGGAGGCATGGGGCCGAACTACTCGGCCAGCGCAGTGGTGATGGATATGGGCCCGGCACCGATCGCGAACCAGTACTGGATCCAGAACAACCCGGCGCTCCCGAACTTCGACACGCTGATGGTCAATCAACTGATCGCAGACCAAGCCTCTCAGCCCGTAGCGGCGAATATCGTGATGTTGAAGGCAATGTACGGAATCGATAACGGCACCGGCACCGTCGGAGCCTGGACCGTTGCGGCGCCCGCAACGTGGCAAAGCGTGCTGGCGGTCCGAGTCGTGCTGGTGGCCCGCAGCGCCAAGCCCGAAAAGCAAAACAGCGCGGGCCAATGCGTCACCACGCTGGCGTCTCCTTCCGTCACCTGGGACGATGGAACCGTGACGCAGCTCGATCTTTCTGGCACCGCCGCTCCGACCGAACCGGGCTGGCAGTGCTACCGCTACCGGGTCTTTCACGTCACCAGCAGCGTTCGTAACCTGATTTGGACACCGTCATGAGATCGAATCGAACGGCGCCGCGAAAGGCGCAACACGGATACATGCTGCTGATGGTGCTGGTTGCGCTGGTCGCGATGATGGTTTCCGGTGTAGCGATGATTCGTTCGATGGACACCGGCCAGATGGTCGCTGGCAACCTGGCCGCGCGCAATGCGACTGTCAACAGCGCCGACTCCGGGGTTCAGGCGGCGGTGGCGTGGCTGCAGGCCAACTCCACTACGGGCGCTTTGAACGCCGATGCGCCGGCCAGCGGCTACTACTCCTATGGAACCGATCAGCTCTGGACTTCGTCAACGTTCTGGAACACATGCACAACCTGCACCGTCACCGACAACGCCAACAACACGGTTTCGTGGACGATCAGCCGGATGTGCAAGTTGACCGGCTCTCCCGGCGGCGTCGGCAACTTCTGCGCGTCGGTATCGGGCGGCTCGTCGAACAACGGCAGCATGTCGAGCGACGCCGTGACGTACATCGGGTCGCCGAAGTATTTCTATCGGGTCACCGTGCAAGTGGCGAATGCCCGCAACTCTTCCACGCTTAGTCAAGCTTTCATCACGCTGTGATGGGATCCACCATGAAAAATGTGATCCGCCTCGGTCTTACCCTCGTCAGTTTCGGCCTCGGGCTCGCAACGCTCGCGGGCGCTGCGCCCACCGACATCTCGACCACTCCGATGGAGGTCGGTGCCACCTCGGTCGTCAAGCCGAACGTGATGCTGCTGTTCGACGACTCGGGCAGTATGGCGTGGGACTTCATGCCGGACTGGCTGTCCGGAATGTTCTCGACGCCTTGCGTCGATAAGCCGTACCTCACTACCGGTGGCGGCGGCGGCGGTGGCGGCGGCGGCGGTAGCGGTGGATCGGGATGCTCGACGCCTAACGGCTCCAGCACGATCGGCCTGCAGGGCGACCCGCCGTACTACGCCTATCAGATGAACGGCATCTACTACAACCCCAACGTCTACTACCAGCCGGGTGTCGACTACACCGGAACGCCGCTGACCAGCTACAACGCAACCTCCTGCGGCGGCGCCAACTGGTCGAAGATTCCTGTCAACGGCTACCAGGCAACACCCTGCGGTGGTGGCGGCGGTGGTGGCGGCGGCGGTGGTGGAGGCGGTGGTGGAGGCGGGGGCGGCGGCAGCTTCGGCGGCAACCAGGCCACCAGCGGAACGATGAGCCTGACGACCGGCTATTTGGAGGCTGCGTACTGCGGCGCCAACGGCACTGTAACGAGCATCAAGGTGACCAACGGCGGCAGCGGTCTCGTCAGTCCGCCCACCGTGACGATCGCTGCTCCCGGCGGCAGCGGCACGACGGCGACGGGCACCGCGACAATCTCCGGCGGCGTCGTTACCGCGATCACGGTTACCAACCCGGGGTCCGGCTACGCGAGCGCACCCAACGTACAGCTGACCGTAGCCGGGGGAGTCACTGCCACAGCGACCGCTACGTTGGCCGGTGCCAAAGTCAACAAGATCACTCTGACCAACGGCGGCAGCGGGTACACCAGCGCGCCGACCGTGACGCTTTCCTCACCCAGCTCGGGCGGCACTCAGGCGACCGCGACCGCGACGATCGTCGGCGGCGTCGTCACGACGATCACGATCACGAACGCGGGCGCCGGCTACACGAAAGTGCCGACGGTGAAGCTGTCGGCGCCCACCACCACCGCGACGGCCACCGCAACGATCACCAGCGGCATCCCTGCGACATATACCGCGGCTTCGTGCAAGCGCAACTGGTTCGACACGGCCCAGCCGTTCCTGTACAACCTCGGCAGCTCGGCCAACGGCTACCCGGACGCCTCCGAGACCGTGGTCGGATCGACGGTGACCGTGACGCTCGGCACGTACGAGTACGCGGTGCCGTTGAACGCCAACCCCTATTATTACGACATCACGCCGGCCGAATACTGCTCCGATGCACAGCTGGTGAACTGCACGCTGTCGAAGGTGCCGACCGGCGTCTATCAGACCCCTGCGCCGGTGCGCTTCTGCACTTCGCCGGCTGACCAGAACAGTCTGACGGCGGTGAGTGGAACGACCGGTTCCCCGGCAGCGCCTCGCTGCCAGAAGAAGTACAACCTCGCGCTCGGCTATACGCTTCCGCGCTACGGCTACTTCAAGCGCAACGACATCATCCCGTCGATCCCGAGCTACACGCGGACCGCGGCGCGGATCGACTGCGCGGCGGCTCCGACGTGCACCTACACGGAGGAGATGAACAACTTCGCCAACTGGATCGCGTACTACCACACGCGGATCCTGATGGCGAAGACCGCAGTTGGCCTCTCGTTCGCCCGGCTGTCGACCAACTATCGCGTCGGATTCATCACGATCAACGCGTACGCGGGCGGTGGCGGCGGTGGCGGCGGCGGCGGTGGTGGCGGCGGATCCGGAACGCTCGACCCGACCAAGTTCGTCCCGATCAACGACTTCAGCGCCGCGCAGAAGCAGACGCTTTACGCCTCCTTTTATGCCTTGAATCCCGGCAACTCGACGCCGCTGCGCGAAGCGCTGTCGCGGGTCGGCTGGTATTACGCCGGCAAAACTACCGGGCTGTCCGCCGGGATGATCACGTTGGCCTCGGGGTCGACTCCGGCCAACCCGGATCCCATCTTGTACTCCTGCCAGCAGAACTTCACGATCCTGACGACCGACGGATACTGGAACGGCAATCCCGGCCAGGACCTGAACGGCAATTCGATGGAGTACAACAGCGCGCCGTACAACCAGCAGGACAACGATCTGACCAATATCTACGAGCAACGCGCTCCCACCGCGTACGGGCCGGGGGGCTACTACGACGGCAATCTGGCCGACTCGAGCACCGGCGGCGGCGGAAGCAAGGGCGGTGGCACGTACACCTCGAAGGGCACGCTGGCCGACGTGGCGATGTACTACTACAAGACCGACCTGCGGCCGGCCGGCAGCACCAACTACAACACCGGGGCGGACGTCAGCACCAATAACGTCCCGACGGTCGCGAACGTCGACGAGAACCCGGCGCAGCACATGGTCACGTTCACGGTCGGCCTCGGCGTCGACGGCTATCTCACCTACGACCCGGTTGGCCAGACGTACGGCAGTCCGGACTTTCTGAGCATCGTGAACGGAACCGTCGGTGCTTGCACGTGGGCGCCCGGGCTCACCTGCAACTGGCCGCAGGTTCCGGCCGGGTCCGGCTTCGGCGACGATCCGTCCAAGGACGACGACCTGTGGCACGCAGCGGTCAACGGGCGGGGCGCCTACCTGACTGCAAAGAATCCGCAGAGCTTGCTGCGCGGGCTGAACGCCGACCTGGCGCTGATCAAATCTGCCGTCGGCGCGGCGGCGGCCTCCGCAACCAGCAACCCGGTCCCCACGAACCTCGACAACGACCAGTACAATTCGACGTTCCGGACGCAGTACTGGGACGGCGAGCTAACCGAGAAGACGATCAATCCGGCCACCGGACTCGTAAATGCGGCCATCGTCTGGTCGGCGCAGTCGCAGCTGGACGCTCAGGTTTCAGCCAGCTCGGACAGCCGGACCATTTACACGCTGGCCAACGGAGTGCTCACGCCATTCCTGTACGGCAACCTGGATGCGGCTGCGCAGCTGTGGTTCACCAACGACTGCGTGTATCTGTCGCAGTGCGTGGGAATGGCGACCGTCGACCAGGCGATCGTCAACTCGGGCACGAACCTGGTCAACTATCTGCGCGGTCAGAGCCAGTACGCCGATTCGATCCACTTCCGCAATCGCGCCCATGTGCTCGGCGACCTGGTCGACTCTCGCCCAGCCGACGTGGGACCCCCGCGCCGGCACTATGCGGACATGCCGATCCCTCCCGGTAACCAGAGCTACGCGACATACGCGGCCAACTACGCCAGCCGGCAGCCTATTGTCTTCATCGGTGGCAACGAGGGGATGCTGCATGCGTTCAATGCGACCAGCGGTGTCGAGGCGTGGGCCTATGTCCCACGCTTCCTGATGAAACGCCTGTATCTGCTGTCGGATCTGAACTACGCGGTTCAGCACCAGTTCTTTGTCGATGGATCGCCTGAGACCGCCGATGTGCTTTCGCCGGCCGACGGAATGTGGCACACGATCATGATTGTCGGAATGAACGACGGCGGGCGCGGCTATGTCGCGTTCGATGTCACCAATCCGGCCTCGCCCGTGTTGCTGTGGGAGTTCTGCAACGACGCGACGTTGTGCACCCACTCCGACCCCAACCTTGGCCTGACGTTCGGCAACCCGGTTGTGACCAAGCGTGCGTACGACGGAAAATGGGTTGTGCTGTTGACCTCCGGCTACAACAACATCGCCCCTGGCGACGGTGTCGGGCACCTGTACGAGCTCGATCCATTTTCCGGCGCGATCCTGCAGCAGGTTTCGACCGGCGTCGGCTCGACAACGACTCCGTCAGGGTTGGGGAAGATCACTGCTCTGGTGAACAACCCCGATACCGACAACACGGGTAAATATGTCTACGGCGGCGACTTGCAGGGCAATCTGTGGCGCTTCGATCTGACCGGCGCCACGATATCGGTATCGGCGTTCGCGACACTGTACGACGCCTCCGGCCTGCCGCAGCCGATCACGACGCGGCCGGAGGTCGGCGACGTGAACAGCTATCCGGTCATCTTTGTCGGTACCGGTCGTTTCCTGGGGCAGTCGGACTTGCAGAATCCGGCGACGTTGCTGCCCCCGGGCAACTGGTCGTACGTCGCCTCCTTCTACGGGCTGTACGACAACGGCACCGCGCTCGGAAATCCGCGGTCCAATCCGACGATCGTCAAGCAGACGTTCAGCAGTGCGAGCTCGACTCAGCTGGCGTCAGGCATGGCGGCGGTCAACATCCCCACCAACATCGGTTGGATGGTCGATTTTCCGACGACCGGCGAGCGCGTCAACGTCGATCCGCAGCTGCAACTCGGTACGTTGCTCGTCACGACCAACATTCCGAACAACGACGCCTGCGCGGCGGGCGGAGACAGCTGGACGTACGAGTTCAACTATGCGTCCGGTGGAGCGGTGACCGGTGTATCCGGCAACGTCGTCGCCAACAAGACCGTCGGCGCGCTGACGGTCGGCAACGCCGTGGTTCAGACGACCAGCGGGTCGCTCGTCGACAATCAAACCTTGTCGACCGGAAAGCAGAACACGATCGATGTGCCTACCAGCGGCACCGGCTCGACCGCTCGGCGCGTCGGCTGGCGCGAGGTACCGCTGGCGCAGTAACAAGGTAACAGTGCCGCGCCCGGCCCTCCCGCTGCCGGGCGCTTTTGCAGATCAGCTGAGCAAGGCGCGGAGATCCGCGCCTCGCCGCTGTGCCGTGGGGCAAACTGCATCTGGGCCCTGCAAGCACCCGCTCCCCAGTCGCGGTGTATAACAGCGACGATGAATCGCTGGCTGATCGGGGCGGGCCTCGCGCTGTTGGTTGCCGGCCTGACATGGCCGTGGCTCTCCCGCATCCCGCTCGGCCGGCTGCCGGGCGATTTTCACTTCCATCGTGGCGGGTTCGATTTGTATTTGCCGTTGGCCAGCAGCGTGCTGGTTTCGGCTGTGCTGACACTTCTGCTGTGGTGGCTGCGTCGCTGAGCGCTGAACCCGATGGCGACCTCATAAAACGGTGACGTTCGCGGCCTTACTTTCGCAGTCGCTGCGGATGACCGTCCGCGACTGGCGCTCGGGCGAAGTGCGACTGCTTGCGGCCTCGCTCGCGCTGGCGGTGGCCGCGCTGGCGAGCGTCGCCTTCTTCGTAGATCGAGCCGAGCGGGCGCTACAGCGAGACGCCGCGATTTTCATCGGCGGCGATCTGGTACTCGAGTCGGATCGGCCGATCGACGCGACAATCGCAGAGCAGGCGCGCTCGGCGGGATTGCAGCTTGCTCAAACCGTCACGTTTCTGAGCATGGCGGTCAGCGCACAAGACCCGCAGCGCAGCGTCCTTGCCGCGCTCAAGGCGGTCTCAGCGGCTTATCCGCTGCGAGGCAAAGTCACACTTCGGGCGCCCGGAACCGACGCTGCAGCGCCCGGAGCACCCGCCGAGGGCGAGGCGTGGGTGGATCCGCAGCTTCTGGATTCGCTCAACCTGGCGGTCGGCGACCGCTTTCGCCTAGGCGACTCGACGCTGCGAGTCGCGGGCGTGATCGTCACGGAGCCGGACCGCGGCGCGCAGCTCCTATCGTTCGCTCCGCGCGTGATGATCCAGCTCGATGATCTCGCCGCCACGCATCTGGTGCAGCCCGGCAGCCGAGTCGCGTACCACCTGCTGTTCGCAGGCCCCACCGATTCCATCGAGCGCTTTTCCGGGTGGCTGCGACCGCGCCTTGCGCGCGGACAGCGCCTGCAGTCGCTGCAGGATGGCCGGCCGGAGCTGCATGCGGCGCTGGAGCGGGCGCGCCAGTTCCTGACGCTGATTGCCCTGCTCGCAGCGCTGCTGGCCGCAGTCGCGGTCGCGATGGTGGCGAGGCAGTTCGCGCACAGGCGGATCGACAGTTGCGCGGTGTTGCGTTGTCTGGGATTGCGGCCGCGCGATCTGCTGGCTCTGTTCGCGCTGCAGTTCGCCTGGGTCGGGCTCGCGGGTTCGCTCGCCGGCGTGTCAGGCGGCCTCGTATTGCATCTGGCGATCGTGCAGGCTCTGGGAACACTGTTACCGACGCAGCTGCCGCCGCCGTCGATCGCGTCGGCGATGCAGTCCTTCGGATGCGGGCTGGCGCTGCTGGGCGGATTCGCGCTGGCGCCGATCGTGCGCCTGCGCAACGTGCCCCCGCTGCGCGCACTTCGGCGCGATGCTGCGGCGTGGCCAACGCAGTCCGCTGCAATCGTCTATGCAGCGGCAGCAGCCGCGTTCGTGTGCCTCCTGTTATGGCTTTCGCGCGACATGCAGCTGGCATTGGTGACCGGCGCCGGATTCGCCGGCGCAGTCGTCGTGTTCGCCGCCGCTGCATGGGGCTGGCTCGCAGCATTGCGCCGGTTGCGCCGAGGCGCGAAGCGCTTGCCGTCGAGCGTTGGCCTGGCACTGGCGGCGATCGCACGCCATCCCTCGGCAACCATCGTCCAGGTGGTAGCTCTGTCTTTCGGGCTGACTGCGCTGCTCGTAATGGGAATTCTGCGCACCGATCTGCTGCAGCAGTGGCGGGCCCAGATCGCACCGGACGCACCCAACCGCTTCATCATCAACATCCAACCTGACCAGGCGCAGGCGGTACAAGCACGCCTGCATGCGCTGGGAATCACCGGCGCCGAGCTGTTTCCGATGGTGCGCGGCAGGCTGGTGTCGATCGACGGGCAGCCGGTCGATCCCGGTCGCTACGCGGATGAACGCGCGCGCCGGCTGGTCGAACGCGAATTCAATCTGTCGTATATGGACGAACTGCCTTCCTATAACCGGATCGTTCAAGGCAGGTGGTTCGGGGCGCGCTCGGCCGAATTGTCGATCGAGCGAGGGATCGCCCAGACGCTTGGGGTGCGCGTTGGCGATCGACTGGGCTTCGACGTCGCGGGCGAGACCGTGGAAGCGGCGGTGACCAGCGTACGCGAGCTCAACTGGGATTCGATGAAGGTCAATTTCTTTGTGATCATGTCGCCCGCGCTGTTGCAGGATCGCCCGCAAACCTTGATCACATCCGTTTACGTGCCGCAGTTGCAGCTGCAGCCGGATCCGACCTCGACACTGGTGCGAGAATTTCGCAACCTGACGGTGATCGATACGGGCGCGGTGCTTGCCCAAGTCCGTTCCGTGGTCGAACAGGTCGGTTCTGCAGTACAGCTGGTGTTCGCATTCGCGCTGCTGGCCGGCGTGCTCGTCTTGTACTCGGCGTTATGGGCGACCCAGGACGAACGTGCACGCCACGCGGCCCTGGTTCGTGCGCTCGGGGCGGTGCGCAGGCAGTTGCGAGGCGTCCAGCTTGTGGAGCTCGGCGCCATCGGTTCGATCTCCGGCCTGCTTTCCGCGATGGCCGCAAGCGCGATCGCCTGGCTGCTGGCGCGCCAGGTGCTGCACTTCGACTATCGTCCAAGCGCGTGGCCTTTCGCCTTGGGAATCGCGTTCGGCGCCGCGAGCGCGATCGCCGCGGGTTCGGTCGCGCTTCGGCGCGTGACATCGACTCCTCCCTGGACGGTTCTGCGCGAAGTGTAAGTGTTTCAGCGGGCTGAAAAGTCGCGGTTCCTCGATAATCGGCACCGGCGCGTGCTGAAATGAGAAGCAGGGAAGGGCGCAGTCGCGATGAGCGAAGTTCCAGTGTGGTTGTTGGCCGAGGTCGCGGGCACCGCCGCTGCGGTCGCGGCAATTCTTTGGGCGGTTCGGTCGCGCCTGAATCGGCTCGAACGCGAAGTTCGCCACGCAGTCGATTCGAGCGCCGATCGCGCGTCGCTGCAGATCGGCGCGCGCGTGGCGCAGTTGCAGGATGCGCTGACCGCGCACATGACGCAGATCACCCGGATACAGGGCGAACAAGTGGGGGATTTCGGCCGCACGATGCAGCAGCATCTGGCCGACCTGACCGCGGCGATCCAGCGGCATCTGGCAGACGTGCGAGCGACTGTCGAAACAAGGTTGCAGGCGCTACAGGACGGCAACGAAGCCCGTTTGGAGCGGATGCGGGCGACGGTCGAGGAAAAACTGCAAATGACCTTGGAAGGTCGCCTGGGCGAGTCGTTCCGACTCGTATCCGAACGCCTGGAGCAAGTACACAAAGGATTGGGCGAAATGCAGGCTCTCGCGGCCGGGGTTGGAGACCTGAAGCGGCTGCTGGGCAACGTCAAATCGCGCGGGGTATTCGGCGAGGTACGCCTGGCGGCTCTGCTGGGCGAGGTGCTGCTGGCCGACCAGTACGCCATCAATTTTCCGACCCGACCGGGCTCGAGCGAACGCGTCGATTTTGCGGTACGGCTGCCGGGCCGCAACGGCTCAGGCTCGGTTTGGCTGCCGATCGATGCGAAATTCCCGACAGAGGATTACGAGCGACTGGTCGCCGCGCAGGAACGCGCTGATGCCGCCAGTGCCGAGGAAGCCGGGCGTGCGCTGGAACAGCGCGTCCGCACCGAGGCACGCTCGTTGCGCGAGAAGTATGTCGAGCCACCGCATACGACGGACTTTGCGGTGCTGTTCCTGCCGACCGAGGGCCTGTTTGCGGAAGTGTTGCGGCGTCCGGGCCTGGCCGAAACGCTGAATCGCGAACTTCGCATCGTGGTAGCGGGTCCGACCACGTTGTTTGCGATGCTCAATACGGTGCAAATGGGTTTTCGAACGCTTGCGATCGAGCAGCGCTCGGCCGAAGTCTGGCAGGTGCTGGGGGCGGTGAAAACGGAATTCGCCCGTTTTGGAGAATGGCTCGGGCGAGTCCGCGAACAGGTTGGCACTGTTTCCCGCACGCTCGAGCAGGCAGACACCCGCACGCGCCAGATGCAGAAAAAGTTGAGCGATGTCGAAGCCTTGCCGGCCGAGCAGGCGGTGGCCATTTTGCCCGCGGCGCCGCGCGACGATGAGGAGGAGTAAGGGTTACACGCACTAGACCCGCGCCAGCCGCTCCAGCCCTGCGTCGAGCGTTTCGTCACGTTTGGCGAAACAAAAGCGAACGATGTGGCGATTCACAGGGTGCGTGTAGAACGGAGCCAGCGGAATCGCCGCCACTCCGTGTTCCACCGTCAGCCGACGTGCAAACTGCTCCTCCGGCTCGTCGGAGATGGCCGAATAGTTCGCTAACACGAAGTAGGTGCCACGGCACGGCAGCGGCGAAAAGCGCGTGCTCGCCAGCGCCTCGACGAAGCGGTCCCGTTTTCGCTGGTAAAAGGCCGGCAGTTCGAGATAGTGACGCGGCTGCTGCAGGAAACGCGCCAGCGCCCACTGCATCGGGGTATTGACCGTGAACACGTTGAACTGGTGCACCTTGCGGAACTGCTCCATCAGCGGTGCCGGGGCGCAGCAAGTTCCGATCTTCCATCCGGTTACGTGGAACGTCTTGCCGAAACTCGAAAGCACGAATGCGCGCGAAGCCAGCAGTTCGGAGCAGGAGATGCTCCAATGCGGCTGGCCGTCGAACACGATATGTTCGTAGACCTCATCGGACACGATCAGCAAGCGATGGCGGCTGACGATTTGCTCGAGCGCGCGTAAGTCCGGCTCGCCGAGTACGCTCCCGGTCGGGTTGTGCGGCGAATTCAGGATCAGCAGGCGCGTTCGTGGCGTAAGCGCGGAGCGCACGCGCTCCCAGTTCACGCCGTATCCGCGGGTGAAGTCCAGTGGCACCGCGACGGCGCGGCCGCCGGCCAGCTCAATTGCGGGGCCATAGCTGTCGTAAGCCGGCTCTAGCACGATGACCTCGTCGCCGGCGCGTACCGCCGCCAGTACCGACGTCAAAATCGCCTGTGTCGCACCCGCGGTGATCGTCACTTCCGAATCGCTGTCGTAGCGGCGCCCGTACAAACGCTGGACTTTTTGCGCTACCGCTTGCCGCAGCGCCGGCAGGCCCGGCATTGGCGCATACTGGTTGTGCCCAAGCTGCATCGCTTCGGCCACGAGTTCCTTAAGGTGCGCCTCGCAATCGAAGTCCGGAAAACCCTGGCCCAAATTGACCGCCTGGTGCTCCGCCGCGAGCTGCGACATGATGGTGAAAATCGTGGTGCCGACGGCGGGCAGTTTCGACGGCCCGAGCAAAGACTGCGGATCGGTTTCCGGTGTTCCGTCTGGCATGGAAGCTCGCACGAGGGACAGGTAGGGGCGAACGAAGCCGTGTAATCATAAGCGGTGGGGGAGGGAACTTTGCAGGTGCTTCGAATGGATGCAGCGGTGGCACTGGCGCCGCTTCCGGAACAATCCGGAACCGTGACGATCGCGTCCGGGGACAAGGTCGCATTGCGCCGAGCGCTGCCCCAGGATGTCGCGCAGGCGCACCGATGGCTGGCCGAATCCGATTTGACCCCCACTTGGGTAGGGCCACCCTGGTTCACCGAGCGGCCGATTCCGACGCTCGAACAATTTCTGATGCGCTTTCCGCGCCACTGTTTTGATGGCTCGCGCCCCTTCGACGGCCGCGCACTGGTGTTAAGCACGGCTGAGGAAGATGCCGGGATTCTCGTTTGGCGCCGAGTCGATCTGATGCGCGACCTCGTTGAGCTCGAGATCTGGCTGGCCGCAGCCCGCTTCTGCCGCCACGGAATCGCGGCCGAGGCGCTCGAGCTGGCCTGCTCGTGGCTGCAGTCGAATTGCGGCGTCAACCGTTTCCTGTTGCGTCCTTCGCGGCGAAACGTTCGGGCGCTGCGCTGCGCGCGCCGCGCGGGCTTTCGCGAGACCGATCTGGAGCCGGTCGATGTGCTCGTACGTCTCGGCCTGGACGCCTCTGCTTACCGCGACGTGGTCATGCTTTTCCGGATCCTGCCGATCGCGTGGGCGGCGCCGGCTCCGCGCGACCAGGAACTGTGCGTGTTCATCGACAGCGAATTCAGCTCGCTGGAAGCCCCCGCGCTGCTCAGCTTCGGCGCCGCCAGCGCCGAGGGCGAGACGTTCTACGTCGAGATCGAGCAGACCCGTCCGGTCGCATACTCGACCTTCGTCGAAAAAAACGTGCTGCCGCTGCTCGGAAATCTGGGGACCACGCGCGCCGATGCCGCGGAGCAGTTCCTGCGATGGCTTGGTGCACAGGCCGACGGCCGCGCCGTGCGGCTGATCAGCGACTCCGGCTTCGATCGGTGGGCGCTCGCCGAGATGCTCGGCGTCGAGGATCCTCCGGAAGGTGCCAGGTGGCAGCGTGCGCCGGTGGCCTATTCGGAAATGGACCGCTTGTCGCAGGAACTGCGGCTGCGGCGTCACCACGCGCTCGACGACGCGCTCGCCCTGCGCTGCGCGGTTCTGGGCGAGCCGCCGTCTCGGCGCGCGGCTACGGCAGCAGCGTGAACTGGATGCGCTGAGTGCGAGGGCCGGACAGCTGACCGGGTTCGCGGGCAGCGGGGTCCTCATCGGCGACGCCGCGGCCCTGCAAGCGCTGCGCCGGCACGCCTTGGTTCACAAGGAAGTCGATGACCGCCTGGGCCCGACGCCTCGCCAGCTCCAGGTCGGACAGGGGTGAACCCGCGTCGTCGGCGTAAGCGGCGATTTCGAACCGCTCCGACTGCGGGCGCGTCTGCAACACCCCTGCGGCCTGCACCAGCACCGCGTCGGCACCGTCGGGAACGGCCGCGCTTGTTGGCGCAAACGCGATCGTCACTCGATTCAATGCCGCCAGCACGTCGGCAATTTCCGAATCGGGTGTCAAGGCGCCCAACGCAGCCATCGTAAGCGAATTGTTGTTGGCTGCATTGGCTGCGGGCACTGGCGCCGAATCGTAGGCCGCAACTGCGGACGGGGCCGCCGCTGAAGGGGCGATCCCTTCCTGGGATGGAACGCACGCGCGGATCGTCACCGCGCACGTAACGAAGAGCGCTAAAAGGGGCCAGACGCCGGTGAAGAAGCGGGTCAACCCGTTGTCGGAGGACGGCGAATCTGCCATGGAGTCGGATGGTTTCCGGGGCGGAGTGTTCGGGATGCGGGTGAGCGACTTGGGCGCCGAGCCGTCGTGGTGGCGAAAGGCGCCCAGGAGCGAACCCGCACCCGGACAATCCGCTCCGGATCAAGCGAGGCAAGTCATTGGAGCAACTGGCGCAGCACGAACGGCAGGATTCCCCCATGCCGGAAATAGTCGACCTCGATCGGGGTGTCGATCCGCAGCGTGACTTCGACCTGTCGCGTCGAGCCGTCCGGGCGACGGATCGCCAGTGTCACAGGCTGCAGCGGCCGCAGGGCCTCATCCAGGCCCAGCAGATCAAACTGTTCGTCGCCGCGAATCCCTAGCGACTGCACGCTCTGATCGGCGGCGAACTGCAGCGGCAGCACTCCCATCCCGACCAGATTGCTACGATGGATTCGCTCGAAGCTGCGCGCGACGACCGCACGCACACCCAGCAACTGTGTTCCTTTCGCAGCCCAGTCGCGCGAGGAACCTGTACCGTACTCCTCGCCGCCGAACACAATCGTCGGCACCGACTCGGCGATGTATCGCATCGCCGCCTCGTAAATGGGCATCTTCTCACCGGACGGCTGGTGGATTGTGACGCCGCCCTCGACACGCGAGCCGTCGGCACGCGGCTCGATCATTAGATTCTTGATGCGCACGTTGGCGAACGTTCCGCGCATCATCACCTCGTGATTGCCGCGCCGTGCGCCGTAGCTGTTGAAATCGCCCTTCGCGACGCCATGCGCGATCAGCCACCGGCCAGCGGGCGAATCCGGGTGAATCGAGCCGGCGGGCGAGATATGGTCGGTCGTGATCGAGTCGCCGAAGACCGCCAGAGCGCGTGCACTCCGGACGGGGCCAGGGCGGCGCGGCTGCATCGAGAAGCCTTCAAAAAACGGCGGCTGCGCGATGTAGGTCGATGCCGGCCAGGAATACGTTTTGCCGCTGCCGCTCTCAATGGCCTTCCACAGTTCGCCGGGTTCGCTCGCGACCTTCGCGTAATTCGATCGGAACGCCTCCCCGTTCATTGCGTACTTCAACAACGCGTCGACTTCTTCGCCGGAAGGCCAAATGTCGCCGATCCAGACTTCGCGCCCCCCGTGTCCGCGACCGACCGGCTCCGACATCAGATCGATCAGCACGCTGCCTGCCAGCGCATATGCCACGACCAGCGGTGGCGAGGCGAGAAAATTCGCCCTTAAGTTCGGATGGATACGCGCTTCGAAATTGCGGTTGCCCGACAGCACCGCGGCGCAAACGAGGTCGTTCTTTGTAATGGCCTCGTTCAGCTCCGCGCTCAGGTCGCCGGCATTGCCGATGCAGGTCGTACACCCGTAAGCGGCGACGCTGAAGCCGAGCTTCTCCAGGTATGGCAGCAAGCCGGTTCGCTGCAAGTACTCGGTCACGATGCGCGAGCCGGGTGCGAGCGAAGTCTTCACGCGCGGTCGAACCGACAAGCCGGCTTCGACAGCCTTCTTGGCGAGCAGTCCGGCCGCCAGCAGCACGCTAGGGTTGCTGGTATTGGTGCAGGAAGTGATCGCGGCGATCAGCACGTCGCCGTTGTGGACGTCCTGGCCGCTGGCTGTGGGAAAGGATCGCTTGAGGCGGTCGGCAGGCTGGTTGAAGCCGCCGTCGGCGACCGCTTTGGAGAACAACTCCGTGAACGTTCGCTTCACGCGACCGATCTCGATCCGGTCCTGCGGCCGCTTCGGCCCAGCCAGCGAAGGCGCGACGCTCGCCAGGTCCAGCTTCAAGGTCTTCGTGTAATCGATCTGGCCGGCGCTCGGGACGCCGAACATACCCTGAGCACGGTAGTACGCCTCGAACGCTGCGATCTCCTCGCGAGTTCGTCCGGTACCCTGGAAATACGCGACGGTTTTCTCGTCGACCGGGAAAAAACCCATCGTGGCGCCGTACTCGGGAGCCATGTTGGCGATCGTGGCCCGGTCCGGCACGGAGAGGGCGGCTGTGCCGTCACCGAAGAACTCCACAAATTTGCCGACCACTTTTTCCTTGCGCAGCATCTCAGTGATCGTCAGCACCAGATCGGTCGCAGTGACGCCTCCACGCAGTCGGCCCTTCAATTCGACGCCGACCACATCTGGAGTCAACAAATACACAGGCTGTCCGAGCATCGCTGCCTCGGCCTCGATGCCTCCGACACCCCAGGCGACCACGCCGATGCCGTTGATCATTGTCGTGTGACTGTCGGTCCCGACCAGGGTGTCCGGGAAGAACACGCCGTCGCGCCGGTGCACTCCACGCCCCAGGAATTCCAAGTTGACTTGATGCACGATGCCGAAGCCGGGCGGCACTACGCGGAACGTGTCGAACGCCTGCATCCCCCACTTCATGAATTGGTAGCGCTCCCGGTTGCGCTCGAACTCGAGCCGCATGTTCAGGTCCAGAGCGCTTCGCGTGCCGTAGTGATCGACCATCACCGAGTGGTCCACCACCAGGTCCACCGGCACCAGCGGCTCGATCAGCTCAGGCGCTCGGCCCATCTGCGAGGCGACGCCTCGCATCGCCGCCAGATCCACCAGCAGCGGAACGCCGGTGAAATCCTGCAAGATCACGCGCGCCACGACGAACGGGATCTCCTCGGTGCGCGCGGCCCGCGGCCCCCACGCTGCGAGCTGCCGCACGTGTTCCTCGGTGACCTTTCGCCCATCGCAGTTGCGCAGCACCGACTCCAACACGATCCGTATCGAATGCGGCAAACGGGATATCTGGCCGAGGCCTGCGGCCTCTAGCGCGGCCAGGCGGTGCAACTTGCCGCGCCCGCCTTCGAAAGCGAATTCCTGCAAGCTGCCGAACGGATTCGCTGTCATTTCCCCTCCAGCAGGTGAGCGATCGCTTGGCGCTCCTCGTCCAACTCGGCCAGCGTCCGATTTAGGCAGCTGCGCGAGAACTCGTCGATTGTAAGGTCCGGGACGATCTTCCAATCGCCACGGTCACAGGTCACAGGGAAACCGAACATCGTGTCCGTCGGGATGCCGTAGCTGCCGTCCGAGGGAACTCCCATCGAAACCCAGCGCCCGCCTGTTCCCAGGACCCAATCGCGCATGTGGCCGATCGCAGCGTTGCCTGCCGATGCGGCGGAGGACAGGCCGCGCGCTTCGATCACCGCTGCGCCTCTCTTGCCCACTGCGGGGAGAAACACTTCGCGGTTCCATTTCTCGTCGCCGATCGACTCGCGTACCGACTTGCCGTCCGCGATGGCGAACCGGTAGTCGGCGTACATCGTCGGCGAATGATTGCCCCACACGGCGAGCCGCTCGACCCGCTGCACCGGCAGGCGCAGCCGCGCGGCGATCTGCGACAGCGCCCGATTGTGATCGAGGCGCATCATCGAGGTGAAGTTGCGTTTCGGCAGATCGGGTGCCGATTTCATCGCAATATAGGCGTTGGTGTTGGCCGGGTTGCCGACCACAAGGGTTTTGACGGTACGCCGTGCCACCGAGTTCAGCGCCTTGCCCTGAGCAGTGAAGATCTGCGCATTTGCCGCAAGCAGGTCGCGCCGTTCCATTCCGGGACCGCGCGGTCGTGCCCCGACCAGCACCGCGTAGTCGGCGTCGCGGAACGCCTGGGCCGGGTCGCTGAAGCCTTCCATCGAAGCGAGCAGAGGAAAGGCGCAGTCTTCCAACTCCATCATTACGCCGTGCAGCGCCTTTTGCGCTTTCTCATCCGGAATCTCGAGCAACTGCAGGCTGACCGGCTGGTCGGCACCCAGCATTTCGCCGGCGGCAACGCGGAACAGCAGCGCATACCCGATTTGTCCGGCTGCTCCGGTCACGGCGACTCGCACTGGCGGCTTGTTCATCGCTGAATCCTTTCGTAGACCTCAGCTTCGAGCTGCATTGTCTTCTGCATCGAGCGTTGGCTTCGGCACCGAAGAGCGGGAGGATCGGCTTCGAGAGGGGGTCTGCGACCCCCCTCGAACTCCCCCCGCGGCCTTCACACGCGCCGCACGGGCCCGCATCTGGTGCCTGGTGCGTTGCACCGCGCGCAGTGTACTTCCCGCCGAAAGTATAGCCAGACTCTTATATAAGACATAAGATCGGCCCGGCATCAGCCGACTGACGAACGATGAGCCGGGAGCCGGACATCACATGCCGCTAGGCAGCAGCACGCCACCTCCGTATGAAAGCGACGACGGTGGACGCGCGGCGCCGCGCGCCCGCACGCGTCCTTTGTATCGGCAGGTCCGCCATTTGCTGCTCGAGAGCCTGCGCCGTGGCGAGTGGATGCCAGGCACCGCAATCCCGAGTGAGACCGAGCTGGCGGTCCGCTTCCAAGTCAGCCAGGGCACGGTGCGCAAAGCGATCGACGAGCTCGCATCCGAAAACCTGCTGGTGCGACGACAGGGCAAGGGTACGTTCGTCGCGACCCACCAGGAGCCGCGTGCCCAGTATCGCTTTCTGCGGCTGCTCCCGGACGACGGCACGCCGGCGGCGACCAGCAGCCGCTTTCTGGAATGTTGTCCGCAGCGTGCCAGCGCGCAGTTGGCCGACCGCCTCGGGCTTCGTACCGGAGCGCCTTTGATGTACGTGCGGCGCGTGCTGCTGTTCGGCGATTGGCCACGAGTGCTCGACGACATCTGGTTGCCGGCCGGGCCCTTTGGCGGACTGTCGGCCGAACGTTTGGCGCAGTACAAAGGGCCACTGTATGGGTTATTCGAGAGCGAATTCGGCGTTCGGATGATCCGCGCCGTGGAGGAGCTGCGCGCGGTGCCGAGCACCGCCGAGGATTCCGCAGCGCTGCAGGTTGCGATGGGCACCCCGCTGCTGCGGGTCGACCGCGTTTCCTATACGTACGGCGACCGCGCAATCGAGTTCCGGCGCGGCCACTGCGTGACGAATGATTGCCACTATTGGAACAGGCTGGCCTAGTTACTTACATGCCACTCGGTGACACTGCGGCTACAGTCTCGATCAGGCGCTTTGGAAACGTTTTTGTTCCGGCCCGAATTCGTTCACAATATATTGCAACGCAAATAGAAACGCGCAACCCCAAAGGGTGTCCAAAAATATGCCGGCGCGTCGGGTAATCCGAAACTTGTCGCTTCCCGATCTGCTTCGCTATCGGCTGCCCGTGCCGGGGGTACTTTCGATCCTGCATCGCGTGAGCGGCGCGCTGCTGTTTGTGTTGCTGCCTGCGATCCTATGGCTGTTCGACCTGAGCCTGCGCACGGAAGCGAGCTACGAAGCTTTGCAGCAGTTCGTAGCAGCTTGGCCGGTGAAACTTGTGCTCGCCGCGCTCGCGTGGTCGCTGCTGCACCATCTGGCCGCCGGGATTCGCTACTTGCTGATCGACGTCGATCTCGGCGTGGAGCGGGCAGCCGCGCGCCGCAGCGCCTGGATCGTGTTCGCGGTGAGCCTTCCGATGGCCGCTTGCGCGGCGCTGGTGATTTTCGGAGTGCTGTGATGGCAATCGGCGCGCGCAGACTCGTGGTCGGTGCCCACTACGGACTGCGCGACTGGCTGATCCAGCGGGCCACCGCCGTTGTTTTGGCGATCTACCTGCTCGGCCTCGCCGTTGCGGTGGTGCTGGCGGGTCCGATCGAGTACGACAGCTGGGCGGCGATCTTCGCTCCGCTTTCGATGAAGGTGGCTACGCTGATCGCTTTCGTTGCGCTTGCCTGGCATGCGTGGGTCGGCGTGCGAGATATCTGGATGGACTACGTGCGGCCGACTGCGCTGCGGATGTTGCTGCAGCTGTGCACGGTACTTTGGCTGGCCGCGTGCGTGGTGTGGATCGTGCAGATCCTCTGGAGACTCTGACGGCAATGGCACTGCCTCGGCGGCGCTTCGACGCCGTGATCGTGGGGGCGGGCGGCGCGGGAATGCGCTGCGCGCTGCAGCTGGCGCACGCGGGCCTGAGCGTCGCCGTTCTGTCCAAGGTGTTTCCGACCCGCTCGCACACCGTTGCCGCGCAGGGAGGAATCGGAGCCTCGCTCGGCAACATGGCCGAGGACCAATGGCTGTGGCACATGTTCGACACCGTCAAGGGATCCGATTACCTGGGTGATCAGGACGCGATCGAGTTCATGTGCCGCGAGGCGCCTCGCGTCGTGTATGAACTGGAGCACTTCGGCATGCCGTTCGACCGCAACCCGGACGGCACCATTTACCAGCGACCATTCGGCGGGCACTCGGCCAACTTCGGCGAAAAGCCGGTGGCGCGGGCGTGCGCGGCAGCCGATCGTACCGGCCACGCGCTGCTGCACACCCTGTATCAGCGCAACGTCGCGGCGCGCACGCAGTTCCTGGTCGAATGGATGGCGCTGGACTTGGTGATGGACAGCGCGGGCGAATGCCTCGGCGTCGTCGCTTTGGAGATCGAAACGGGCAGCGTGGTGCTGCTCGAGGCGAAGGCGACTGTTCTGGCGACCGGCGGGGCAGGGCGCGTATGGGCCGCCTCGACCAACGCCTACATCTGTACCGGCGATGGACTTGGCATGGCCGCACGGGCGGACTTGCCGCTGCAGGACATGGAGTTCTGGCAGTTTCACCCGACCGGAGTTGCCGGGGCGGGGGTGCTGATCACCGAAGGAGTCCGCGGCGAGGGCGGAATCCTGCTGAACTCAAAGGGCGAGCGTTTCATGGAGCGCTACGCGCCGACGCTGAAGGATCTGGCGCCGCGCGACTTCGTGTCGCGCTCGATGGACCAGGAGATCAAGGAGGGGCGCGGCTGCGGCCCCGAGGGCGACTATGTGCTGCTGAAGCTGGACCATCTGGGCGTGGAAACGATCGCGAAGCGGCTGCCGTCGATCCGTGAGATCGCGATCAAGTTCGCCAACGTCGATCCGGTGCGCGAACCAATCCCGGTGGTTCCGACGATCCATTACCAGATGGGCGGAATCCCCTCCAATGTTCACGGCCAGGTGGTGGCGCCGCGCGGCGGCAATTCGAACGCGGTCGTTCCCGGGTTGTTCGCAATCGGCGAGTGTTCCTGTGTGTCGGTGCACGGAGCCAATCGCCTCGGGACCAACTCGCTGCTGGATCTGGTCGTGTTCGGCCGCTCGGCGGGCGATTTCATCGTTTCGCAAGGTCTCGGCGAACGGATGCACAAGCCGCTGGCGCCCGGAGCGGGCGATGCGACACAGGCGCGCCTGGCCGATCTGGATGGGCGTGCCAAGGGCGAACGCGTGCAGGCAGTCGCCAACGATCTGCGCCGGACGATGCAGTCGCACTGCGGGGTGTTCCGCACCGGGCCGCTGCTGCGCGAAGGTATCGACCTGATCCGCAAGATCGAAGAGCGCGCCAGCCGCGTCGCGATCGACGACCATTCCAAGGTATTCAACACGGCGCGTGTCGAAGCGCTCGAGCTGGCCAACCTGGTGGAAACGGCGAGGGCAACGATCGTATCGGCGGAGGCACGCGCCGAGAGCCGCGGCGCCCACGCGCGCGACGATTTCCCGCAGCGCGACGATTCCAATTGGATGCGCCACACGCTGTGGTACCGCGACGGCGATCGCCTCGACTACAAGCCGGTGAATCTCAAGCCGCTGACCGTTGCCACGTTCGAACCGAAGAAGCGCACGTATTGAGCTCCACGGAAAGGATGCGCGCCAGCATGGAAACCAAAGCCGGAACGAAGATTGCGACCGTTTCCGCGCCTGCGAGCGCACGGCCGAGCGCAAGTGCTGCGGCTTCAGCCGCGGCGCCCACGATGCGCTTCGAGATCTACCGTTACGACCCGGACCGCGACGAGCGCCCGCGCATGCAAGCCTATGAGGTGAACCTGCAACCGACCGATCGGATGCTGCTCGATGCGCTGCTGCGCATCAAGGCGGAGAAGGACGACAGCCTTGCGTTCCGCCGATCCTGCCGCGAAGGGGTGTGCGGCTCGGATGCCATGAATATCAATGGACGCAACGGCCTGGCCTGCATCACGAACCTGCGCGAGTTGCAGCAGCCAGTGCGGCTGCGGCCGATCCCCGGCCTTCCGGTCGTTCGCGATCTGATCGTCGACATGACCAACTTCTTCGACCAATACCATTCGATCCAGCCGTTCCTGATCAACGAATCGCCGCCGCCGGAGCGGGAACGCTTGCAGTCGCCGGCGGAACGGGAGGAGCTCAATGGACTGTATGAGTGCATCCTGTGCGCCTGCTGCTCGACCTCATGCCCGAGCTTCTGGTGGAATCCCGACAAGTTTGTCGGGCCAGCCGGCCTGCTACAGGCCTACCGGTTTATCGCCGACAGCCGCGACCAGGCCACCGGCGAACGCCTCGACAATCTGAACGACCCGTACCGCCTATTCCGGTGCCACACGATCATGAACTGCGTCGACGTGTGCCCAAAAGGGCTCAACCCGACCCGCGCGATCGGCAAGATCAAGGAGCTGATGACGCGGCGAGAGGTCTAACTTGGATCGCAACATGACGGCAGCCGATCAACCGACCGACGCTTTGCGTCGACTGCGATGGCGCGCTCGGCGCGGACTGCTGGAGAACGACATCCTGCTCGCCCGCTTCCTGGACCGGCACGGCGCCGCGCTCGAGCGGCCGCACGCTGAAGCGCTTGCGCGCTTGCTCGAGCTGGGTGATCCCGAGCTGCTCGAACTGCTGTTGGAGCGCCGGCAGCCGGACGCCGAGCTCGATGCGCCGTCGGTGCGCGAGGTGCTGGCGGAGCTGCGCGCGGGTGGCGCCCCTGCGACGGCACAAACGGACCGATAGCGATTCGCACTCTAACCGCGGAGAAGACGATGGCGATGACTGCCTCAGAACACAAGGCTACGCTGAGCTTCAGCGACGGCTCGCCGCCCATCGAGCTGCCGATCTACAAGGGCACCATCGGGCCGGATGTGCTCGACATTCGCGCGCTGTATCCGCGCACCGGCAAATTCACATACGACCCCGGTTTCCTGTCAACAGCGGCGTGCAATTCGTCGATCACCTATATCGACGGCGATCGCGGCGAGTTGCTGTACCGCGGCTACCCGATCGAGCAGCTGGCGCACCACTGCAACTTCCTGGAGGTGTGCTACCTGATCCTGTACGGGGAGCTGCCCGACACGAAGCAGCGCAAGGAGTTCGCCTGGCTGGTGTCGCGCCACACGATGGTGCACGAGCAGATGCAGTACTTCCTGCGGGGGTTCCGGAGGGATTCGCACCCGATGGCGGTGATGACCGGGCTGGTGGGGGCGCTGTCCGCTTTTTACCCGGATTCGATCAACGTGCACGACCCGCGCCAACGCGAGATCTCGGCGATCCGACTGATCGCGAAGATGCCAACGCTGGTCGCGATGGCCTACAAGTACACGGTCGGGCAGCCATACATGTACCCGCGCAACGAGCTGTCGTATGCAGCCAACTTCATGCACATGATGTTTGCCACGCCGTGCGAGGACTACCATGTGAACCCGGTGCTGGTACGGGCGCTGGACCGCATTTTCATCCTCCACGCCGACCACGAGCAGAATGCATCGACCTCCACCGTGCGACTGTGCGCCTCGTCCGGCACGAACCCTTTCGCGGCGATCGCCGCGGGGGTGGCCTGCTTGTGGGGTCCGGCGCACGGCGGCGCCAACGAGGCGGCGCTGTCGATGCTGTACGAGCTGCAGGGGCAGGGCGGCTTGGCGCGTATCGGCGAGTTCATTACAAAGGTCAAGGACAAGAATTCGAGCGTGCGTCTGATGGGGTTCGGCCATCGCGTGTACAAGAACTATGACCCGCGCGCCAAGCTGATGCGCGAGACCTGCCACGAGGTGCTCGCCGAACTGGGGCTGCACGACGACCCGCTGTTCCAGCTCGCGATGGGCCTGGAAAAGATCGCGCTCGAGGACGAGTACTTCGTCTCACGCAAGCTCTATCCGAACGTCGATTTCTATTCCGGCATCGTTCAGAAAGCGATCGGCATCCCGGTGCCGCTGTTCACCGCGATCTTTGCGCTGGCTCGCACGGTCGGCTGGATCGCGCAGCTCAACGAGATGCTTGCGGATCCGGAATACAAGATCGGGCGGCCGCGCCAACTGTATAGCGGGCATGCCAAGCGCGACGTCACGCCCGGCAAGTAGAATCGCTCGCCAAACCACCGTTGGGAAGGCCCGAGCAATGATGCGGCAGTTCCAAGTCAACTCGTACTTGTTCGGGGGCAATGCCTCCTACATCGAGGATCTGTACGAGCACTACCTCGACAACCCCGGGTCGGTGCCGGAACGCTGGCGCGCCTATTTCGACCAGATGCAGCTGGTGCCGGCGGCCGACGGCAAGGCTTCCACCCCGGACGTGGCACACGCCCCGATCGTGGAGTCGTTCGCGCTGCGCGCCAAAGCGGGGACCTTGCGACCGTCCGTTGCGCCGACGGACCTGTCGGTTGCGCGCAAGCAGGTCCATGTCCAGTCGATCATCGCCGCCTATCGCTTCCTCGGCAGCCGCTGGGCCGACCTGGATCCGCTGAAACGCCAGGAGCGGCCGAAGATCCCCGAGTTGGAGCCGGCCTTCTATGACCTGAACGAGGCGGACCTGGATACGGAGTTCTCTGCCGCCAACACGTATTTCGGCCAGGAGCAGATGAGCCTGCGCGACATCGTCAAGGCTCTGCGGCAGACCTACTGCGGCACCATCGGGCCCGAGTTCATGTACATCGCGGACCCTGCGCAGAAGCGCTGGCTGCAGCAGCGCCTCGAGACAATCCGCTCGACCCCGAATTTCTCTGCGGATCAGAAGCGCCACATCCTGAACCGCCTGACCGCCGCCGAAGGTTTGGAGCGCTACCTGCATACCAAGTACGTCGGACAGAAGCGCTTCTCGCTCGAGGGCGGAGAGAGTTTCATTGCGGCGATGGACGAACTGATCCAGCGCGCCGGCGAAGCGGGAGTCGAGGAGATCGTGATCGGGATGGCGCATCGCGGGCGCCTGAACGTTCTGGTCAATACGCTCGGCAAAACACCCGCGGAGCTGTTCGCCGAGTTCGAAGGCAAAGCGGCCATTGATTTGCCGGCCGGCGACGTGAAGTACCACCTGGGCTTCTCCAGCGACGTTCCGACCCCGGGCGGGCCGGTGCACCTGTCGCTCGCGTTCAACCCGTCGCACCTGGAGATTGTCGATCCAGTGGTGGAAGGCTCAGTCCGCGCCCGCCAGGAACGGCGCGGCGATGCACGCGGGGACAAGGTGCTGCCGGTGCTGGTGCACGGCGACGCCTCGTTCCCAGGACAGGGCGTCGTGATGGAGACGCTGGAGCTGGCCGAGACGCGCGGCTATGGCACCGGAGGCACGGTCCACATCGTGATCAACAACCAGATCGGCTTCACGACCTCCGATCCGCGCGATTCGCGCTCGTCTCTGTACTGCACGGACGTGGTGAAGATGATCGAGGCGCCGGTGCTGCATGTGAACGGCGACGATCCCGAAGCGGTGGTGCTGGCCACTCAGATCGCGCTCGACTTCCGGCAGGAATTCGGCAGGGACGTGGTGCTGGACATCGTCTGTTTCCGGCGGCTGGGGCACAACGAGCAGGACACCCCGGCCGTGACGCAGCCGCTGATGTACAAGAAGATCGCGCTGCACCCGGGAACTCGCAAGCTGTACGCGGAAAAGCTGGCGACCCAGGGCACGATCGGGGCCGACGAGGCCGATGCGATGTCGCGCACGTACCGTTCGGTGCTCGACCAGGGGCGCCAGACCGTCGATCCGGTTCTGACCAATTTCAAGAGTCAGTACGCGGTCGACTGGACGCCATACCTGAACCGCAAGTGGACGGACACGGCGGACACGGCGATCCCGGTGTCGGAGCTCAAGCGCCTGGCCCAGCGGATCACGACGGTACCCGAGAAATTCAAGCTGCATCCGCTGGTCGAAAAAGTGGTTGCCGACCGGCGCGCGATGGGCGAAGGAAAGGTCCCGGTCGATTGGGGAATGGCCGAGCACCTTGCATTCGCCTCGCTCGTGGCCAGCGGCTACCCGGTGCGCATCACCGGCCAGGATTCCGGGCGCGGGACGTTCTCGCACCGACATGCGGTGCTGCACGACCAGAATCGAGAAAAGTGGGACGTTGGCACATATGTGCCGCTGCAAAACGTGCTGGACAAGCAGGCGCCCTTCACCGTCATCGACTCGGTCCTTTCGGAAGAGGCGGTGCTGGGCTTCGAGTACGGCTATTCGAGCGCAGCACCCAACGCACTCGTGGTGTGGGAGGCGCAGTTCGGCGACTTCGGCAACGGTGCGCAGGTCGTGATCGATCAGTTCATCGCTGCCGGCGAAGTCAAGTGGGGCCGTCAGTCGGGGCTAGCACTGATGCTGCCACATGGCTACGAGGGGCAGGGCCCCGAGCATTCGTCGGCTCGGCCGGAGCGTTTCCTGCAGCTGGCCGCCGATAACAATATGCAGGTGGTGCAGCCGACGACCGCAGCACAGATTTTCCATCTGTTGCGGCGGCAGATGATCCGGATGTTCCGCAAGCCGCTCGTGATCATGACGCCAAAGTCGCTGCTGCGCCATAAGGACGCCGCCTCCGAGCTGGTCGAACTTGCGCGCGGCGAGTTCCGCACCGTGCTTTCGGACCCGTCGGCGCCGGACGCGCAGAAGGTGCGCCGCGTGGTGCTGTGCTCCGGCAAGGTGTACTACGACCTGAAGGGCGAGCGCGAGGAGCGCAAAGCCGACGACGTGGCGCTCATTCGTGTCGAACAGCTGTACCCATTCCCGCACAAGGTGCTGGCCGCCGAATTCAAGCGCCTGCCGAATGTGACCGAGGTCGTTTGGTGCCAGGACGAGCCGCAGAACATGGGGGCGTGGTCCTACGTGCAGCACCACTTGCTGGAAGAAATGACCGAGGCGCATAAGCTCGGCTACGCGGGCCGTCCCGCTTCGGCTTCGCCTGCGGTCGGCTACTACGTCAAGCACATGGAGCAGCAGAAAGCGCTGATCGAAGCGGCCTTCGGCAAGCTCAAGGGCCTGGTGCTGCACCGCTGAGGACTCTTTTTCCCGAACACAGGAACTTCCCCGATGGTCGAAAAATGGTCGAAGTAAAGGTCCCGCAGCTGTCCGAATCGGTCTCCGAGGCGACGCTGCTGCAATGGAAGAAGAAAGCCGGCGAGCGCGTCGCTGCCGACGAGGTGCTGGTCGAGGTCGAGACCGATAAGGTGGTCCTCGAGATTCCGGCGCCGTCCGGCGGGACGGTCGCGCAGATCGTCAAGCCCGACGGCAGCTCGGTCGCATCCGGTGAACTGATCGCCGTCATCGACCCGCAGGGCGACGCGCAGGGGGCATCCGGCCGTGGCGCCGCTGCTTCCGGGACGCAGGCGTCCGCCCCGGCGGTGGCCGCGCCTGCACCTGCGGCGATCCAGGCGTCTGCTTCGGCTGCAGCCGCTGCGAATTCGGCGCCTGCCGTGGCAATGCCGGCGGCAGCCAAGCGGATGGCCGACGCAGGTTTGTCGGCTTCGCAGGTTGTCGGCACCGGGCGCGATGGACGGATCACCAAGGGTGACGTCCTTGCGGCGTTGCAGCCCGCCTCCGCGCCCCGCGCTTCGGCGGCTGAAGCGCCGGCGGCACCGGTGGCACCGGCTCCGATATCGGCACCCGCGGCGGCCGCGCGGCCGGCGCTTCCGGAAGTGAAAGCGCCGATCGATCCAGGATCGCTGAGCGGGCGTCCGGAACAGCGCGTTCCGATGTCGCGGCTGCGTCAGCGCGTGGCCGAGCGCTTGGTGCAATCGCAGTCGACCGCGGCTATCCTGACCACGTTCAACGAAGTGAACATGGGACCGCTGATCGAGCTGCGCAACCGCTACAAGGATCGCTTCGAGAAGGAGCACGGCGTCAAGCTCGGTTTCATGTCCTTCTTCGTCAAAGCCGCGGTGTCTGCATTGAAGAAGTACCCGATCGTCAATGCATCGGTTGACGGCGCCGAAATCGTCTATCACGGCTACTTCGACATCGGGATTGCGGTGGGCTCTCCGCGCGGGCTGGTGGTTCCGATCCTGCGCGATGCCGACCAGCTGAGTTTCGCGGAGATCGAGCGTCGCATCGCCGATTTCGGCGGACGCGCGACCCAGGGCCGGTTGACGATCGAGGAACTCACCGGCGGAACGTTTTCGATTTCCAACGGTGGGGTGTTCGGATCGATGCTCTCCACGCCGATCATCAATCCACCGCAGTCGGCGATCCTGGGTGTGCACGCCACGCGCGATCGCCCGGTGGTCGAAGACGGGCAGATCGTGATTCGTCCGGTCAATTACATGGCCCTGTCGTACGACCACCGGATCATCGACGGTCGCGAGGCGGTGCTTTCGCTGGTCGCGATCAAGGAGGCGCTGGAGGATCCGTCGCGCCTACTTCTTGAAGTCTAAGTGGCGACTCATTGCCGGACCGCGGAGTCCGGCCCTGACCTGATCTGAGATTGGCTTGGCCTCGAGCGCGGACAATCGTTTCGACGTGATCGTGATCGGCGCGGGCCCGGGCGGTTACACGGGCGCGATCCGCGCCGCGCAGCTCGGCCTGCGCGTGGCATGCGTGGACGCGTGGCGCAACGAGAAGGGAGGCCCGGCGCCCGGCGGAACCTGCACCAATATCGGCTGCATCCCGTCCAAAGCGCTGCTGCATTCGTCCGAGAACTTCGAGAATGCACGTCGCCACTTTGGCGACCACGGCATTCGAATCGACTCGATCGCGATCGACCTGCAGAAGATGCTTGCGCGCAAATCCACCGTCGTTCGCCAGAACAACGAGGGGATTTTGTACCTCTTCAAGAAGAACCGTGTGACGTTCTTCCACGGCCCGGGTCGTTTCGAAACCGACGCTGCCGGCTTGCACCGCGTCTCGGTCGCCGGCGCAGGCGAGGGCATGGTCCTGACGGCGCCGCATGTCGTGGTGGCGACCGGATCGGTGGCGCGCCCGCTGCCGGGACTCGCGTTCGACGAGAAGCGCGTACTGTCGAACGACGGCGCCCTGTCGATCGCGGCGGTGCCGCAGCGCTTGGGTGTCATCGGTGCCGGAGTGGTCGGTCTCGAATTGGGTTCGGTGTGGCGGCGGTTGGGCTCGGAGGTAACGCTGTTGGAGGCGCTTCCCGCGTTCTTGCCTGCGGCGGACGAGCAGATCGCGCGCGAAGCCCATAAGCAGTTCACGCGGCAGGGGCTGAAGATCGAGCTCGGTATCGCGATCGAGAGTGTCGATTCCGGCGCCGAGGGTCTGCGCGTGCGCTACCAGGACTCGGCCAAGAAGGCGCAACAGTTGGAGTGTGACAAGCTGATCGTCTCGATCGGCCGACTACCCAATACCGAGGGCCTGAACGGTGAAGCGGTAGGTTTGAAGCTGGATCAGCGCGGATTCATCGAGGTCGACGCGGCCTGCCGTACCAGTATCGAAGGTATCTGGGCCATTGGAGACGTCGTTCGCGGTCCGATGCTTGCGCACAAAGCCGAGGAGGAAGCCGTCGCTGTGGCCGAATCGATCGCCGGACAGCACGGGCATGTGGATCTGGAAACCATTGCCTGGGTCATCTACACCGCTCCCGAGATCGCCTGGGTCGGTCAGACCGAGCAGCAGCTGAAGGCCTCGGGACGAGCGTATCGCGCTGGCACATTCCCTTTCGCCGCCAACGGGCGCGCCCGCGCTATGGGCGACACCGCGGGACTGGTGAAGTGTCTGGCGGACGCGCAGACCGACCGTGTGCTCGGAGTGCATGCCGTCGGGCCGCTCGTATCCGAGCTGATCGCCGAGGCGGTGCTGGCAATGGCGTTCCGGGCCTCCTCCGAGGACATCGCGCGCGTGTGTCACGCGCACCCGACGCTGTCCGAAGCCACGCGCGAGGCCGCGCTGGCAGTCGAGGGGCGGGCGCTGAACATCTGATCGCGAAGCTTCGCCCGCGCAGCTGGACTCGCGGGGGCATTTTCGCCTCCGGACCGCAGAAATGTCGGTGATCGAAAGCTTCGAGCAGACGCTGGCGGCGCGCGGCTTCCAAGCCGACGCCTCGCAGCGCGCCGCCGCCGAACGGCTGCAGCGGCTATGCGACGAGTGGATCGACTATAAGTCGCGCCGTTCCAACGCGGTGACGCGGTTGCTCGTGCGTCCGCCGATCCCGCGCGGCGTCTACCTATGGGGCGGAGTGGGGCGCGGAAAGAGCTTCCTAATGGACTGCTTCTTCCATGCCGTGCCGCTGGTGCGCAAGACACGCGTGCATTTCCACGAGTTCATGCGCGACGTGCACCGTCGCATGCAGGAGGTGCGGGGCGAAACGGAGCCGCTGGACCGGGTGGGGCTGCTGCTGGCCAGGCGCAGCCGCCTGATCTGTTTCGACGAGTTTCAGGTTTCGGACATCGCCGATGCGATGATCCTGCACCGCCTGCTGGTCCGCTTGTTCGAACTTCGGGTCGGATTCGTGATGACGTCCAACCAGGAGCCCGAGGCCCTGTATCCGGACGGGTTGCATCGCGACCGTCTGTTGCCGGCGATCGAGCTGTTGAAGCAGCAGCTCGATGTCGTGGCCGTCGATGGCGGGGTCGACTACCGGCTGCTCGCGATGCGCGACGTCGAAATGTACGTCACCCCGCTCGGTGCGGCGGCGGAAGCGCGCTTGCAGGCGGCATTTGCGCGCATTGCCGAGGTGGCGGATCAACCGCCGCTGCTGCGGATCGAGGATCGCACGATCCAAGCACGCCGGCGAGCCGGCGGCATCGTCTGGTTCGATTTCGCAGAGTTGTGCGGCGGCCCGCGCTCGTACAACGACTACCTGGAAATCGCATCGCAGTTTCACACGGTGCTGCTGTCGAACGTGCCGCAGCTATCGGCGGCACAGTCGTCCGAGGCGCGCAGGCTGACGTGGCTGATCGACGTTCTGTACGACCGCGGCGTGCGACTGATCGTTTCGGCGCAGGTTGCGCCCAACGGTCTGTACCGCGCGGGACAGCTGCAGCAGGAATTCCAGCGTGCGGCATCGCGGCTGATCGAGATGCAGTCACCGGAGTACAGTGGCAATCGGACCAGACGCGTAGCCGTGACGACGTGAAATTTTGCAAGCGGGATTTGCGCCGAGCCTCGTTGACCTTGGCAGCCATGACCAGCCTGGTTACTTGGGCGGCGGCCGTCTGGGCCGCGCAAACCGCGGCCGACCTGAACGGGCACTATCCGGCGGGCACGATCAAGACTGCTGCCACCGCGCAGCAGGCGCTCGTCGACGCAGGCACTGTCCGCGAAGCGCTCGAGTCGAGCTACAAGTCCGAGACGGCCCGCTGCTTGCGTGTTTTCCTGCAGAACGCGTGCCAGGAAAAGGCGCGCAAGATCTATATGAAGGGACAGGAACAGGTGCATCGGGTCGAGGTCGAGGCGCACGACCTGCAGCGTCTGCTGGCGGCGCAACAGCACACGGCCGACCAAGAAGCCCAGCAGGCGCAGTGGCGCCGGGAGCAGGCCGAGCGCCCCCAGAAGGAAGCCGACGCGCACAAAGCGGCCCAGGAACGCTCTGCGCATGCGCAAGAGCAGGAGCAGGATGCGCTGCATAAGCAGGAGCAGGCCGAAGGCAACCGCAAGGGCTACGAGCAACGCAATGCCCAGCACGACAAGGACGAGGCCGAGCGCGCCAGCGTCCACCTGCGCAACGTCGCGCAGAACGAGAAGCGCTACCGGGACAAACAGGACAGTGCGAAGGCGTACGCGCAAAGCAGGCAGCGCGAGCGCGAGGAAAAGCGCAAGGAGCGCGAAGCCAAGCTTAAGGCGCAGGCGGCGGCGGTATCGCCGGAAGTCCCGGCGCCAGGCCCCGGCGACTGAACCCTAAGAGACTAGTGGCATGTAACACCCGATTCCGGAGGGAAAGGCGCGCCCGGGCGAGCCGGATGCGCGAAGCGAGCCGAGACGAATATCAGGCGAGTATTCGCGAGGAAAGCGACAAAGCAGCCGGCCGCCCAGGCGCGCAAGGCACTACGGAATCGGGTGTTACATGCCACTAGGGCGGCTGGCCGGTAGCCGGTGGCTCGTAGCCGGAAGCCGGTAGCTGGCTAAGGCGGTTACGGGCTGCGCAGCTCCGGGACGTCGAACTTCTGTGGCTCGGCCGGAGACTCCAGCTTGACCACCACCAGCGAAAGGTTGTCGCCGCGCCCTTCGGCGCGCTCCCGCGCGAGTTTGACCAGCTGTTGGCAAGCCGGGGTCGGCGTCAAACGATCCAGCAGTGATGCGACCTCGTCGTCTTCGAAGTACGCCCAGAGTCCATCGCTGGCGAGCAAAAAGGCGTCTCCGACGCGCAGGTCGTGGGTCTCGTCGACGTCCAGCTTCAGCTGATTGCGGATTCCGAGGGCGCTGTACAACACGTTCTTGTAATGGTGCGCTGCAACTTCTGCCTCCTCATGGCGTCCTTCCGCCTGCAGCTGCGAAGCCACCGTGTGATCGACTGTGCGCCGCAGCACGCGGCCGCCACGGCACCAATACAGGCGAGTGTCCCCCGCGTGCGCCCAGATCGCGATGTCACGCTTGACGAACAAGGCCGCCATCGTGCTATGCGGCTCTTTTTCGCTGGACAGCGCGGACAGCCGGATCACCGTGTGTGCCTCGGATCCGATCTGCCGCAGCAGGTCCGGAAGTGTCGTGTCGCGCTCCGACATTTCTCCGAACAGAGCGGCGGCGGTCGAGACCACCTGGTCCGAAGCCATCCTGCCGCCGGTTCGCCCACCCATTCCGTCGGCGACGATCGCCAGCAGCGTGCCGGGATTGCGCGGACTGGTCAGCAGTGCGACGCGATCTTGCTGCTCGGAGCGGTCGCCAAGATGCTCGGCGATCGCCGCGCTGACCTTGAACTGGGAAGTTGCCACGCTCCAATAGTAGGGCCGAAGCGCCGGCAGTCTATCAGCGGGAATCGGCCGCAGGACTCCTTCTTTTTCGCTCCTGCTAGCATTCCTCCTGGATGCCCTGGAAGCCGCCTGGCTTTTCACCATGGACGAGGATGCCATCAAGCGCCGGATCGTCGAGTTGCAGATCGCGCATCGCGACTTGGATGAAGCGATCGAGCGCCTGTCGCATCAGCCGGGAGTGGACGAACTGCAGCTGCGCAGGCTGAAGAAGCGCAAGCTGATGCTTCGCGACAATATCGCGCGGCTGCAGATGGACCTCGTGCCGGACATCCCGGCCTGATGGCGCAGGCGGGCGAAGCGCAGCCGGACGACATCGCGCTGCGCAGGCAACAGGTCGCACAGGCGTTCGAACCGGGCGGCGCGCTCGCGCGGTCCGTGCCCGGATTTGCCGCAAGACCGTCGCAGCGCGAAATGGCGCTGGCGGTCTTCGATGCCATCGTTGAACGCGGAACGCTGGTGGCCGAGGCGGGTACCGGAACCGGCAAGACATTCGCCTACCTCGTCCCGTGTCTGCTCGCAGGCGGCAGGGTGCTGCTGTCGGTCGGCACCAAGACGCTGCAGGACCAGGTCTTCGACAAGGACTTGCGAATTGTCAGCCGCGCGCTCGGCGTCGCGACCGATGTCGCGCTGCTAAAGGGCCGGCAGAACTACGTCTGCTTGCACCGTCTCGAGCGCGCGATCGGCGATCGGCAGCATGACGGTGTGGAAGCGGCGCGCCAGCTGCACGCGATCGACCGATTTGCTCGCGCCAGCTCGACCGGGGACCGCTCCGAAATCCCGTTGGTACCCGAAAACGCCGGCATCTGGCACGCGGTGACGTCGACTCAGGATAATTGTCTGGGTGCGCAGTGCCCGCGCTTCGAGCCCTGCTTCGTGTATCGCGCCCGACGGCGCGCGCTGGCGGCCCAGGTCGTCGTCGTCAATCATCACTTGTTCCTGGCCGACATGGTGCTGCGCGACGAACACTTCGGTCAGCTGCTGCCGACGGTGGACACGGTCGTACTGGACGAGGCGCACCACTTGCCGCGTTTGGGGGCGGAGTTCTTCGGCGAAAGCTGGTCGCTTGGTCAGGTTGGCGAATTGGCGGCCGATGCACTCGCGGCGGGACTGCGTGCGGCCCGCGACGGCGCCGCCTGGGTGGATCTGACTCGCTCGCTCGATCAGGCGGCACGCGCAGTGCGGGCGGCGCTGGCGCAAGCTGGCGTGGCGACGGGCGCGCGCGTCGGGCTGGAGGCGTTGCCGATGCAAGGCTGTGCGGAGCTTGCGGCGAGCCTGGAGCGTTTGCTGCGAAGCGCTGTGCAGCTGGGCGCAGCTTTGGAACGCAATGCCGGTCGAGACCCTGAACTCGACCTTCTGCCCCCACGCGTACAGCGCTTGCGCGTGTTGCTGCAGCAGTGGGTCGAGGCGGTCGAACGCCAGCGCGCGAATTCCTCCGCTACGGAAAATGGCGCCGAAGATTCCGGCGAGGAAGGCGGCAATCCGAACCCGCCGGCGCCGGCGGCCGAAGACGTGGTGCGTTGGATCGCAGCTTCTTCATCGGGCGCGCAATTCCACGCAACTCCGTTGTCGATCCGCGATCCACTTTTGCGGGCACGCGAGCGCACGGCCCAGGCCTGGATCCTGACTTCCGCCACTCTGACGGTCGCTTCACGCTTCGATGCGTTCCTGGGAGAGATCGGCTTGAACGCGACGACGCGGCGCTGGGAAAGCCCATTTGATTTCGCGCGCCAAGCCCTTTTGTACTTGCCGGACCCACTGCCGTCCCCCGCGTCGCCGACCTTCGCGGAGGAGGTCGCCGATGCCGCCTGGCCGGTGATTCGCGCCAGCGGTGGCCGCGCTTTCGTTCTGTGCGCGACGCTGAAGGCGGTCGATCGGGTCGCCGCGCGCCTGCGGACTCACATGGAGGAAAGTGCGGTCCGATTTCCGCTACTGGTCCAGGGACAGGGCACACGCCGCAACTTGCTGCAGAGCTACCGGGGAGCGCACGGCGCGGTGCTGGTCGGATCGATCAGCTTCTGGGAAGGCATCGACGTTCGCGGCGACGCGCTTTCACTGGTGGTGATCGACAAATTGCCGTTCGCACCGCCCGATGATCCGCTGGTGCGAGCGCGAATTCGCCAGCTCCGCGCCCACGGGCGCAACGCGTTCGCCCAGTATCAGTTGCCACAGGCGGTCACGCTGCTGAAGCAGGGAGTGGGGCGACTGATCCGCGATGAAAGGGATCGCGGCGTTCTGATGATCTTGGACGGACGCCTGCTCGGAAAATCCTACGGCAGGACGGTCTTGCAGAGCCTGCCGCCATTTTCGCTCACGCGCGATCAGTCGGCGGCCTGCGAATTCTTCGCACCCGCCTTTGCGGCGACCGCCTCGGGGTAGTTCAAGCGCAAGACGCGCTCGACATCTGCGTGCAGCTGCGTCAATCCGAGCGCGTCGTACGAGCGCGCCATGATCGACAGCGCTTCGCGCTGTGCGGCCGATCCTGGAAATTCGGTCAGCGCCCCCTGTGCTCGTTCGATCGCCGCAACGTACGCACCGCGCCGAAAGTAGTAGTCAGCCACGCGCACCTCGTGCCCGCCGAGCGCGTCTTGCAGGTAACGAAGGCGCACAGCCGCATCTTTCGCATAGTGGCTGTTGGGGAATTTCGCCAACAGCTCCTTGAATGCATCGAAGGCATCCCGCATCGCCTTTGGGTCGCGCTCGCTGACCTTGTAGCCGATCAGGCGCCCGATCAGCGCCGGCGGCTCTGTGAAATTGATCAACCCCTTCAGATACCAGACGTAATCAGCATTCGGATGGGTCGGATTCTCCTTCAGGAAACGGTCCACCGCGTCCAGCGCGTCGGCCGTCTCCTCCTCTTTGTAATACGAGTAGGCGATCTCGATCTGCGCCTGCTGCGCGTAACGGCCGAACGGATAGCGGCTCGCAAGCTTTTCGAGCAGCTCGCGGGCGTGGCTCCAGTTGCCGGCCTGCAGCTCGGTGTGGCCTTCCTTGTAGAGCTTCTCGGCGTCCCACTTCGATGTAGGATCCTTCTCGAGCGCGCTGCACGCGGCCAGCGTGATGGCCGCCGCGAGCGCGACGGCTCGGCCGTGCGCCCGCACCGATGCCACCGCCTGCTGGGCGCCGACGCTGCGAATGAGTGATTCCATGGGACCAACCGATTATATCGGGCCGCATCGCCCGCGATCGGTGCCGCACGATCCGCTGCGCGATGACGATTCCCACCTCGCCGAGCTGCCCGCGCAAGCCGAAGAGCCGCTGCGGTTCACGGTAGCGCCGGAGCAGGGTGGCTGGAGGCTGGATCGAGCGATAGCGGCTGTCGTGCCGTCGATCTCGCGCAGCCAGATTCAGGGCTGGATCGAGCATGGCGGTGCCCGCGTCAACTCGCTCGCTGCGCGCGCGCGCGACCGGGTCGCGCCTGGCGATCGGGTCGAGGTGCAGGTGCAGCAGGCACCCGAAGCGACTGCCTTCGAGCCGGAACCGATTCCGCTTTCGATCGTTCACGAAGACGAAATGATCATCGTTCTCGACAAGCCTGCCGGGCTGGTCGTCCATCCTGGCGCGGGAAACTGGGGCGGAACGCTCCTGAACGGTCTGCTCGCGTATTGTCCGGCGCTGGCGGCGGTTCCGCGCGCAGGTATCGTGCACCGCCTCGACGCCGGAACGTCGGGTCTGATGGTCGTAGCCAAGACGGCAGCGGTTCAGCTCGACCTGGTGCGTCAGTTGCAGCAGCGATCGATCCTCCGCGAGTACTGGGCGATTGTCACGGGCGTGACGCCGCCGGCAGGAACGATCGAGGCGTCGCTATCGCGCGATCCGCGCAACCCGCTGCGCTTTCGAGTCAGCCGCGCTGCGAATGCGCGAGCCGCGCGCACGAGATACCGTCGCATCGCCGTCTCCGAACCGGCGGCTGGCCAAGTTGGGCCGGCGCTCAGTTGGCTTGCGTGCCGCCTGGACACCGGGCGCACACACCAGATTCGCGTTCACCTGGAATCGATCGGGCATCCGTTGGTGGGCGATCCGTTGTACTGCCGACGCCGCGCAGCTACCGCCGGGGCGGCGCTTGCGCTGCAACGTCAAGCGCTGCACGCCTGCCGCCTGTCTGTCGAGTCTCCGGCGCGCGCCGGTTGGATG
Organism: Burkholderiaceae bacterium; assembly: GCA_019236735.1. Taxonomy (GTDB): domain Bacteria; phylum Pseudomonadota; class Gammaproteobacteria; order Burkholderiales; family Burkholderiaceae_F; genus VBCK01. Next base: position 21,786 of record JAFAIM010000007.1, on the reverse strand, counting down.
ACATGGTTTCGCCCGCCGCCTGCGGATCTGTTGCAACTGATGCGCGAAGTCGGTTTCGCTGGGGACCGGCCGGTCGAGGCATTCGCCCCGGACCGCCCCGAATGAGCGGCTTGCCGTCGCGGGCTGCGGAGCCGGCGCGGGCACCGCTGCCGCCCGAATGGATCGTCCCGGATTGGCCTGCGCCGACAACGGTCCGCGCCTTTGTTACCACGCGCAGCGGCGGCGTCTCGCGCGGCCCATGGGGAGCTGGCGCGCTGGGCGGAATGAACGTCGGCTTCGGCAGCGGAGATTCTGCCGAATCCGTTGCTCGCAATCGAGCGCTGCTCGCTGCCCGCCTTCCTGCTCCGCCGCGCTGGCTGGCTTTGCAGCATGGAGCGGGCGTCGTTGCAGCCGAAGAAATCGGGTCCGAGCCGGCGGTAGCAGACGCTTCGACCGCGATCACCCCCGAAATCGTCTGTTGTGTGACGGTGGCCGACTGCCTTCCCGTGCTGCTGGCAGATCGATCCGGAGTGGTAGTGGCGGCCGCGCACGCCGGCTGGCGCGGCCTCGCCGCCGGAGTGCTGCAGGCGACCGTACAAGCGATGCATGAGCGCGCACGCGCATCGATCGGTCCGATCGACGCCTTTCTCGGACCGTCGATCGGCCCCGCTGCGTTCGAAGTGGGCGAAGAGGTTCTGCACGCGATGCTGCGGACGTTGCCGCAGGCCGATTGTGCCTTTGCGGTCCTGCCGAACGGGAAATTCCTGGCCGATCTTCCTGCGCTGGCTCGGCAGGCGCTCGCACAGGTCGGTGTGCTTTCCGTCTTCGGCGGCAGCTGGTGCACGATGACTGAGCCGGAACGCTTCTTCAGCTTCCGACGAGACCGGATCACCGGACGCCACGCCGCGCTGATCTGGCTGCAGCCGCTCGTTTGACATCGATGCGCGCAGGTCGTCACAATGGGCGCAGATGCATTGGGAGGTTTGGAGGATTGCCGCATGCGCAGCGTGCGGGTGGACGCGATGAAAGCAGAAAAGAATTTCAGTGAATCGTCCAGCGCCGAGTCCGCGCCGGTGGCGCAGGAAGGCGCCGCTCACGACACGCAGAGCGGTGATCCGTTCGGACTGGCGTCGTGGATGCGATGGTGGATGCCGTCAACTCCTGCGACGCCAGCGGTTCCAGGCTTGTCGATCTCGCCGCAGCGCCTGGCCGAACTGCAGGACGGCTACATGAAGGCGATGACGGCGATCTGGAACGACTTCGTTGCACATCCGGAGCGCGCCTCGGCCGCGATCGCCGACCCGCGTTTCTCCGATCCCAGCTGGCAGGAAAACTCGGTCGCCTCGTTCGCCGCGCGCACCTATCTGGTGAATGCCCAGTTCTTGAACGAGCTGGCGGCCAGCGTCGAGGCTGACCCGAAGACGCAGGCCCGAGTTCGCTTTGCCGTGTCTCAGTGGGTCGATGCGACCGCTCCGTCCAATTTTCTGGCGCTCAATCCCAAAGTTCAGAAGCGCTTGCTCGAAACCAAGGGCGGCAGCCTGACCGATGGCCTGCGCAATCTGCTCGGCGACGTGGCCAGGGGCAAGATCTCGCAGACCGACGAGGCCGCATTCCAGATCGGGCGCAACGTGGCGACCAGCGAGGGCATGGTCGTGTATCGGAACGAGGTGATCGAGCTGATCCAGTACAAGCCGCTGACTTCCAAAGTGCGCGCACGGCCGTTGCTGCTCATTCCACCCTGCATCAACAAGTTCTACATCATGGATCTGCAGCCGGAGAACTCACTCGTCCGCTATTGCGTCGAGCGCGGCAACACGGTATTTCTGATCTCATGGCGCAACCCCGGCAGCGAGCAAAGGCTACTGACGTGGGACGATTACGTCGGGCAGGGGCCGATCGCAGCGATCGACGCCGTGCGCGCGATTACCGGCTCCAGCAAAGTCCATACTCTCGGCTTCTGCGTGGGTGGCACGCTGCTCGCAACTGGATTGGCAGTGATGCGGGGGCGCGGCGACGATCCGGTCGCGAGCTTGACGCTGATGACCTCGCTGCTGGATTTCACCGACAGCGGCATCCTGGACATCTTTATCGACGAGACCCACGTACGGATGCGCGAGCAGACGATCGGCCGAGGCGGTCTGATGCCGGGTCGCGACTTGGCCAATACGTTCTCCAGTTTGCGGCCCAACGACTTGGTGTGGAACTACGTCGTGAACAACTACCTCGAAGGTCGCCAGCCGCCGGCCTTTGACCTGCTCTACTGGAATCAGGACAGCACCAATTTGCCGGGCCCGATGTATGCCTGGTATCTACGCAACACCTATCTCGAGAACAAGCTTGTCGTGCCGGGCAAAGTTTCCACCTGCGGCGTACCGATCGATCTGGGCCGGATCCAGGCGCCCACGTACGTGTTCGCCGCCCGCGAAGATCACATCGTTCCGTGGCGCGGCGCGTACCTTTCGGGGCGAGCCCTCACAGGAGTGCCGGCCGGACAGCTTCGGTATGTACTCGGCGCGAGCGGACACATCGCCGGTGCGATTAACCCTGCCTACAAAAATCGACGCAGCTACTGCGTGTCGGAGCGGTCGGGCTTGCCGGCGCGGCCAGATGAATGGCTCGATTCGGCCAAGGAAATCCAGGGAAGCTGGTGGAAGGACTGGGACAAGTGGCTGGCCGGTCTTGCCGACGCAGAAGTCGACGCCCCAGGCACGTACGGCAGCGACCGGTATCCGCCGATCGAGCCGGCGCCGGGCAGCTATGTACTTCAGAGAGCAGAGGAAGCACCCGCAGGAGGTTGACCATGCAGCAAGCTGTAATTGTTTCCGCGACCCGCACCGCGATCGGAAAGTTTGGCGGCAGCCTTGCGCGCATCAGTGCGCCGGAACTGGGAGCAATCGTGATCGCCGAGGCTTTGAAGAGGGCGAGGCTGGCGCCCGACCAGGTCGACGAAGTCATCATGGGGCAGGTCCTGACGGCCGGCGCCGGGCAAAACCCGGCGCGGCAGGCCTCGATCAAGTCCGGGGTGCCGGTGGCGGTGCCGGCGATGACGATCAATGTCGTGTGCGGCAGCGGATTGAAGGCGGTGATGCTGGCGGCGCAGGCGATCGCGAACTCGGATGCGGACGTCGTGGTCGCTGGCGGACAAGAGAACATGACGCTGGCTCCGCACGTGTTGCCGGGCTCGCGCGATGGCTTCCGGATGGGCGATGCCAAGCTGATCGACAGCATGATCGTCGACGGCTTGTGGGATGTGTACAACCGCTATCACATGGGGATCACCGCCGAGAACGTCGCAAAGGAGTACGGCATCTCGCGCGCAACGCAGGACGAGTTCGCGGTGGCGTCGCAGCGCAAGGCCCTCGCCGCCCGGGAAGCGGGGCGCTTTCGCGAGGAGATCGTGGCGGTGCCGGTGCCGCAGCGCAAGGGCGACCCGGTGCCGTTTGCCGAGGACGAATTCATCCGCGATGACGCCACTGTGGACGGCATGGCCGCACTCAAACCGGCCTTCGACAAGGAAGGCTCGGTCACGGCGGGCAACGCCTCGGGGATCAACGACGGAGCCGCCGCGGTCGTGGTGACGTCGGAAGCTCGCGCCAAAGCGCTCGGCCTGCAACCGCTTGCACGCGTTCACGCCTTCGCCTCCGCCGGCGTCGATCCGAAGGTGATGGGAATGGGGCCGGTACCGGCGTCGCGCAAGGCGCTGCAGCGGGCGGGATGGAAGCCGGCCGACCTGGATCTGATGGAGATCAACGAGGCATTCGCGGCGCAAGCGTGCGCCGTCAACAAAGAGATGGACTGGGACACCGGCAAGATCAACGTCAACGGAGGTGCGATCGCGCTGGGACACCCGATCGGCGCGTCGGGCTGCCGGATCCTCGTGACGCTGCTGCACGAGATGAAGCGGCGCAATGCCAGGCGCGGGCTGGCGTCGCTGTGTATCGGGGGAGGTATGGGAGTGGCGCTGGCGGTCGAGCGCGGCTAATGGCGCTGTTTGGATCGAGGAGATGCAGATGAAGAAAGTCTCGTACGTGACCGGCGGAATGGGCGGCATCGGCACGGCGATTTGCCGCAAGTTCCACGAGATGGGCTATCAAGTGATCGCCGGCTGCGGCCCCACCCGGGACCACGCAAAGTGGATCGCCGAGCAGGCAGAGCAGGGTTACCGCTTCCACGCTTCCGTCGGCAACGTCGCCGATTGGGACTCGACCAAGTCCGCGTTCGACAAGGTGAAGGCGGAATTCGGCCAGATCGACATTCTGGTGAACAACGCCGGAATCACGCGCGACGGCGTTTTCCGCAAGATGACTCTTTCGGACTGGCGTGCCGTCATCGACACGAACCTCAATAGCCTTTTTAACGTGACCAAGCAGGTGATCGACTCGATGCTCGATCGCGGCTGGGGCAGGATCATCAACATCTCGTCCGTCAACGGCGAGAAGGGGCAGTTCGGTCAAAGCAACTATTCCGCTGCCAAAGCCGGAATGCACGGCTTCACGATGTCGCTTGCACAGGAGGTCGCCAACAAGGGCATCACCGTCAACACCGTCGCGCCTGGCTATATTGCGACCGACATGGTGATGGCCGTGCGGGAAGATGTGCGCGAGAAGATCATCCAGACGATCCCGGTCAAGCGCCTCGGCAAAGCCGAGGAGATCGCATCGGCGGTCGGCTGGCTGTCGACGGATGAGGCCGGTTTTGCGACCGGCGCAGAGTTCTCGATCAACGGCGGCCTGCACATGGGGTGAGCGGGTGAGCTGGTGAAAAGCGGGCGCGTCGGTACCCCCGAACCGGTACAATCCGAGCCCTTCACGGGGACCCGCGGCGTTTGCACGATGGGGCATTCGAGCGCCCCAGACAGGACCGGAGCGACATGGCCAGCGCACGTCTGATCAAGAAGTACCCAAACCGCCGCCTGTACGACACGCAGACCAGTACCTACATCACGCTGGCCGACGTCAAGCAACTCGTGATCGAGCAGGAGGAGTTCCAGGTCATCGACGCCAAGTCCAGCGAGGACCTGACGCGCCAGATCCTGCTGCAGATCATCCTGGAGGAGGAGCAGGCGGGCATGCCGATGTTCACCTCGCCCGTTTTATCGCAGATCATCCGCTTCTACGGTAACGCGATGCAGGGAATCATGGGGTCGTACCTGGAGAAGAACATCCAGGCCTTTATCGACATCCAGCGCAAGCTGCAGGAGCAGAGCAGAGCTTTTTACGACACCAATAAGATCGGCCCGGAGGCCTGGACCCAGTTCGTCAACATGCAGGCTCCGATGATCCAATCGATGATGTCGAACTACATCGAACAGAGCAAGAATCTGTTCGTACAGATGCAGGAGAACATGCAGAACCAGACGCGTTCGATGTTCTCCTCGTTCCCCTTCGGTGCTGGCGGCCCGACAGAAAAGAAGAACGGCTGAGCCGCCCCGCGCAGTCGTTTTTCAGCAGCCTGCGATCGGGTTCGTCTCGCTCGGCTGTCCCAAGGCGTTGGTCGATTCCGAGCGCATCCTGACCCAGTTGCGCGCGGAGGGCTACGCGGTCAGCCCCACGTACCGCGATGCCGACCTCGTGATCGTTAACACCTGCGGTTTCATCGACGCGGCGGTCGCGGAGTCCCTGCAAGCGATTGGCGAGGCGATTTCAGAGAACGGCCGGGTGATCGTCACGGGCTGCCTCGGCGCCCGCCGCGACTCCGACGGTCGATCGATGGTCAGCCGGGTCCACCCGAGCGTGCTGCATGTCACCGGACCGGCAGCGACCACCGAGGTGCTCAACGAGGTGCTGCAGGTCGTCCACCGGCACCTTCCGCGACCTCACGAGCCTTTCGTCGACCTGGTTCCGCCTGCCGGCATCAAATTGACGCCGCGCCATTACGCGTATCTGAAGATCGCCGAGGGCTGCAACCAGAGTTGCACGTTCTGCGTGATTCCGTCGATGCGCGGCAAACTGGTGTCGCGCCCGATGAGCGAAGTCGCGGGCGAGGCCGCGCGACTGGTGCAGCAAGGAGTGCGCGAGCTGCTGATCGTGTCGCAGGACACCGGTGCATACGGGGTGGACTTGCGCAACCGGACCGACTTCATCGACGGCCGGCCGGTCCGCACCGGAATCCGCAACCTGGCGGTCGAACTGGCCAAACTGGGCGCCTGGGTGCGACTGCATTACGTCTACCCGTATCCGCACATCGACGAACTCGTCGCGCTGATGGCGGAAGGGCGGCTGGTGCCGTACCTGGACGTTCCGCTGCAGCACGCGCACCCCAGGATTTTGCGACTGATGAAGCGGCCGGCCAGCGCGGAGAGCAATCTGGACCGCATCCGCGCGTGGCGCGCGGCCTGCCCCCAGCTGGCGATTCGCAGCACCTTCATCACCGGGTTCCCGGGCGAGACCGAACAGGAATTCGAAACCGTGCTGCAGTTCCTGCGCGAGGCGCAGCTCGACCGTGTCGGGTGTTTCGCATACTCACCGGTGCAAGGAGCCGCCGCCAACGAACTGCCCGATCCGGTTGCGGAACCGGTGCGGGAAGAGCGCAGGGCGCTGCTGATGCAAGTCCAGGCCGAAGTCTCGCTCGGGCGGCTGCGAGCGCGCGTCCGCAGCGTTGAACAGGTGCTGATCGACGAGTCGACGCCCGAAGGCGGTATCGGCCGAACGCGCTTCGAGGCTCCCGAGATCGACGGCGTGGTACGCGTCCGCGCCGGCCGGCGACTGCCGCCGGGCGAATTCTGCCAAGCGCAGATCGTCGCGAGCGACGAGCACGATTTGGATGCGCTCGTGCTTGCAAGCACGTCAAACTGCTAGTTGGAAGCGAGGTTGGAGATGAGAGAAGTCGTTGTGGCAAGCGGTGCGCGCACCGCCATTGGAACGTTCGGCGGCAGCTTGAAGGATTTGCCGCCCGCGCAACTTGGCGCGACCGTGGTTCGCGAGGCGCTTTCCAGGGCTGCGGTTGCGGGCGCCGACGTCGGGCACGTCGTATTCGGCAACGTGGTGCACACCGAGCCGCGCGACATGTATCTGGCGCGCGTGGCAGCGGTCGAGGGCGGAGTTCCGCACGCGACGCCTTGTTTGACGCTCAACCGCCTGTGTGGCAGCGGGTTGCAAGCCATTGTCTCCGCCGCGCAAACGATCTTGCTGGGCGATACCGACATCGCAATCGGCGCCGGTGCCGAATGCATGTCGCGCGCCCCGTACGCTTTGCCGGCGGCGCGCTGGGGGCAGCGGATGGGCGACGCCAAAGTGATCGACATGATGGTGGCGGCGCTGCACGATCCGTTTCACTCGATCCACATGGGAGTGACCGCCGAGAACGTTGCGACGCAGTTCGGCATCAGCCGTGCGCAGCAGGATCAGCTTGCACTGGAAAGTCACCGTCGCGCGATCCGGGCAATCGACGAGGGGCGCTTCAAAGCTCAGATCGTTCCGGTCGAGACGCGCGGTAAGAAGGGCACGGTGTCGTTCGATACGGACGAGCACGCCCGGCGCGACGTGAGCCTCGAGGACCTGGGCAAATTGAAGCCGGTGTTCGCGAAGGAAAACGGAACCGTCACCGCCGGCAATTCGTCCGGAATCAATGATGCAGCCGGAGCAGTTGTGCTGATGGAGCGCGAGGTCGCGCGCCGCCGCGGGGTCAAGCCTCTCGCGCGCCTGGTCTCGTACGGACATGCGGGTGTGGACCCGAAGATCATGGGAATCGGCCCGGTTCCCGCTTCGCGCATCGCGCTGCAACGCGCAGGTCTGACGCTGGCGCAAATGGATGTGATCGAGGCCAACGAGGCGTTCGCGGCGCAAGCCTGCGCAGTCACCCGCGAGCTCGGCGCCGATCCGGCCAAGGTCAACCCGAACGGCAGCGGCATCTCGCTCGGCCACCCGATCGGCGCCACCGGAGCCATTATCGCGATCAAAGCGCTGTACGAGCTGGAGCGGATCGAAGGCCGCTATGCGCTGGTGACGATGTGCATCGGCGGCGGCCAGGGAATCGCTGCGATCTTCGAACGCATCGCGACGTAGGAGGAATCGAGGCCTCCGCGGCGCCGCAGCGTCGGGTCAAGCACGAGGCTAAATCAGCATCAGCACCCGGAGGTGGTCATCGAGATGATCGGCTCCGAGTCGGCCACTGTCGGCGCGGTGTAGGACACCGAGCAGCTAGCGGGTGTAGCCGATCCGTTCACCTGGATCACGAGCGCGCTCGCACCGCCGCCGGTGAGAGTGATCGCGTCGTTGTTGTTGGCCGATGTGTCAAGTCCCGAGGCATCGACGATCCCACCGGCCCCATTGCCGGTCTGCGTCGCTGCCGGGTAGCCATAGACGGTGTTGATCGACACACCATCGACCGTGACCGAGCCGGTCGCCCCGGTCTGGCTGCGTACCAGCGAGGCGGCCCGCACGACCTGCGACGCGGAGCGCGTCGCGCCCAGGATTGCCTGCGCCTTCGCGGTACGGGCATCGGCACCCATGTTGATGAAGCGCGGCAGTGCCAGCGCCGAGAGGATGCCGATGATCAGGATCACGATGATCAGCTCGACGAGCGTAAAGCCCAACGATTTGCGGCGGACATTGGCTACGGTGCTCATTGTTCGTCCTGACGCTTCCTTAAGGTTTGGCGCAGAAGGGTCGTCCGAAACGCGCCGCGTGTCACGGATGATGCCCAACGTGCGTTACGCACGGTCGGCCAAATAGCGCGTTGAACCCGGCCCGCCCGCGCGCTTGGGCTTTGGCAATGTAAACAGCTCTTGTCAGGAAGTCAGGAAGTCAGGAACTCGCGCCGGTGAAGGGGGGCGCCCGAAGGCGCACGGAACCACTCCAGCACCCCGTCCAGGCCGCTGTAATCGAGCCGGTACGCCGCGCTGCTTCGCACGAGCGGCTTGGCGCGGTAGGCGACACCGACCCCCGCGAGGCTGAGCATCGGCAGGTCGTTGGCGCCGTCGCCGATTGCGATCGCCTGCGCGGCCGTACAGCCCGCATCCGCACAAGCCCGCAGCAGCGCGCGGGCCTTTCCTTGCGAATCGACGAGCGATTGGGGGTCTTGCGCCGGCGCGCGCACCTCACCGGTGAGCCGCCCGTCGCGGATTTGCAGCTCGTTGGCGCACACGGTGTCGATCCGAAGCTGGCTGCGGAGCATCTGCGCGAAGAACGTGAAACCGCCGGTCACGAGCAGCGTGCGCAAGCCGGCCTGACGGGCGGCTTGCAACAGCCGCTCGCCGCCGGGCGAAAGTTGCATTCGTTCGCGCGCGACCCGCTCCAGCAGCGAGGCATCGGCTCCCGCGAGAAGGGCCACGCGCCGCCGCAGGCTCGTTGCAAAGTCGGCAATCTCTCCTCGCATCGCCGCTTCGGTGATTGCCGTTACTTCGGCGCCGCGCCCCGCGAGCTTTGCAAGCTCGTCGATGCATTCGACCCCGATCAAGGTCGAATCCATGTCGAGTGCCAGTACGCGGAAATCGGCCAGAGCGATGCCGGGCGCAACGAGCGTCGCATCGCATCGCCACCGCTCGGCCAATTGCGCGGCGTGCGTGGCCGCTTGAGGATCCTGCCCGGCCGCTTCGAATCGCACCGATGCGGCCCGCTTGCGCAAGGGCGCGGATGCAAACCGGTCGCGGAATGCGGCGATCGCTTGTGCCGACAAATCTGGCCCCTGCACGACCAGATCCGCCGGCGCGCCCGTCACGCCAGTTCCTTCAGCAAGCGATGCAGCTCGTGCAACCGATTCTCGACCTGGGGAACCGCCGCGTTCAGCCGCAGCCGGTCGGGGGCGGTCAGGCGCAGGCGTTTGTCCTGCTGCATCAGCTGGATCACGCGTGCCGGGTCGACCGGAGTGTCGCCGGAAAACTGCAGCCCGATCCAGTCGCCCGAAGCTTCGATCTTTCGCACGCCAAGCTTCTCGGCCGCCAAGCGCAGCCGGTGCGTCTCCAGCAGAGCGCGTGCCGCCGGCGGCAGCCGGCCGAAACGGTCGACCAGCTCCTCGCGCAGCGCCACCAGGCTGTCCTCGTCCTGGCAGGAGGCGAGCTTCTTGTACAGCGACAGCCGTTGCTGCACATCGGCGACGTAGTCGGCCGGCAGCAGAGCCGGGGTGTGCAAATTGATCTCGGTCACTGCGGCCAGCGGCTGCAGCAGCTCCGGCTCGCGCCCGTTGCGCAACGAGCGCACCGCAGCGTTCAGCATCTGAGTGTACAAATCGAAGCCAACCTCCTGCAGGTTGCCGGACTGGGACTCTCCCAGCACCTCACCCGCGCCTCGGATCTCCAGGTCGTGCATCGCCAGGTAAAAGCCGCTGCCGAGCTCCTCCAGGCTCTGGATCGCCTCCAGGCGCTTCTCGGCGCTGCGGGTCAGTCCGTCCTCCGACGGCACCATCAGATACGCATACGCCTGATGGTGCGAGCGGCCGACCCGGCCGCGCAGCTGGTGCAGCTGCGCCAGCCCGAATCGGTCAGCGCGGTGGATCAGGATCGTATTGGCGGTCGGCACGTCGATCCCGGTCTCAATGATCGTCGTGCACAAGAGCAAATTGAAGCGTTGCTGGTAAAAATCCCGCATCGCCTGTTCGAGCTCGCGTTCGGGCAACTGACCGTGCGCCACGCGGATGCGCGCCTCCGGCACCAGCTCGCTCAACAGGCGGTGGCGCTGCTCGATCGTCTCGACGGTGTTGTGCAGGAAGTAGATCTGGCCGCCGCGCTTGAGTTCGCGCAGGCACGCCTCGCGGATCAGCGCGCCGCTTTCCGGGCAAACGAAGGTCTTGATCGCCAGGCGCCGCTGCGGAGCCGTCGCGATCACGGAAAAGTCGCGGATCCCCTCGAGCGACAAGGCCAGCGTGCGCGGGATCGGCGTGGCCGTAAGAGTCAACACGTCGACCTCGGCGCGAAGCGCCTTCAGCCGTTCCTTCTGCCGCACGCCGAAGCGGTGCTCCTCGTCGATGATCACCAACCCCAGTCGCGCGAACTGCACCTCGGGCGAAAGCAGCTTGTGCGTGCCGATCGCGATATCGGTGTTGCCGTTGGCGAGCCCCTCCAGGATGTGTGCAACTTCCCGCGCCGAACGGAAGCGCGACAGCTCCCCGATCTGCACCGGCCACTGCGAGAAGCGGTCTCGGAATGTCTGGACGTGTTGTTCGGCCAGCAGTGTGGTCGGGCACAGCACGGCTACCTGGCGGCTGCCTGCGACCGCTGCGAACGCCGCGCGCAGAGCGACCTCGGTCTTGCCGAAGCCGACATCGCCGCACACCAGCCGATCCATCGGGAAACTCGCGCGCATGTCTTTCAGTACCGCCTCGATGGCAGCACGCTGGTCGGGTGTTTCGTCGAACGCGAAACCATCGGCAAACGCTTCGTAGTCGCGTTCGGAAAACTGGAACGCGTGGCCTTTGCGCGCGGCCCGCGTCGCGTACAGGTTCAGCAGCTCAGCGGCGGTATCGCGCACCTGCCGGGCGGCTCGGCGCCGCGCTCGGTCCCAGTCGCCGGCGCCCAGCGCATGCAATGGGGCGGCGTCGGGATCGGCGCCGATGTAGCGGCCGATCAGGTGCAGCTGAGCAACCGGTACGTACAGTTTGGCGTCGCTGGCGTACTGCAGGTGCAGAAATTCGGTCGGCCCCTCGCCAAGGTCGAGCGCCTCCAGCCCAAGGTAGCGTCCAATCCCGTGCTCTACGTGCACGACCGGATCACCCGGGCGCAGCTCGGCCAGGTCGCGCACCACCGCGTCGATGTTGGTCGTGCGGTCGCGCTGTGTGCGACGCTGGCGGCGCGGGCTCGCCGCGTAGAGCTCGGCCTCGGTCACCAGCGCGATGCCAGCCGTCGGCGAGGCGAATCCCTGGTGCAGGGGTGCGGTGCCGAGCAGCAAGCGGTCACCGGCAGCGAGGAACTGCTCGAAGGTCTCGCACTGCGCGAACGCCAGATTCGACTCGGACAGCAGCTGCGAGATCGTGTCGCGGCGTCCGGCCGAATCGGCTGCGATCAGCAACCGGCCGGGAAACGCCTCGCACCACAGCCGCAGCCGCTGCAGCGGGTCGGCATTCTTGCGGTCGACTGCCAGCGGCGGCAGCGCCTCGAAATCGGGGTGTGCCGATTCGGCGAGCGCCAGACGCGCGAGCGGCTTGAACTGCAGGAACAACTCCTCGACCGGCAGGTACAGGCTCGCCGGCGGCAGGCAGGGGCGCTGCGAGTCGCGCGAAAGGAACGCGTAGCGCTCGCTGGTCTCGTTCCAGAAGCGCCGTGCCGACGCTTCCACCGGGCCGTGCAGCACGACGCGCGTGTCCGCCGGCAGGTAATCGGTCAGCGTGGAGGTCTGTTCGAAAAACAGAGGCAAGTAGTACTCGATTCCGGGCGAGGCGATGCCGTTGCCGACGTCGCGATACAGCGGCGCACGCGCCGGGTCACCCTCGAACGCGTCGCGCCACCGTCCGCGGAAGGCGGTGCGCGCGGGTTCGTCGAAGGGGAACTCCCGCCCCGGCAGAAGCCGCACGTCGGGAACCGGATAGATGCTGCGCTGGTTGTCCGGATCGAACGCGCGGATCGTCTCGATCACGTCATCGAGCAGATCGAGGCGCAGCGGCAGGGCCGATCCGGTCGGGTAGAAATCGATCAAGCCGCCGCGGATCGAGAACTCTCCCGGCCCCACCACCTGCGACACTGCGTGGTACCCGGCCAGAACGAGCTGGCCGCGCAGTTGCTCGACTTCGATTCGCTCACCCTGACGCAGACGAAATGTGCGCGCGGCGACGAACGACGGCGGCGTCAGCCGCTGCATTGCCGTGGTGGCGGCTACCAGCAGCACATCCGTGCCGGGCGCCTCCAGGCTCGGCTGGCGCGTCATCAGCCGATACAGTGTCTCGATCCGCTCGGAAACCAGGTCCGGGTGAGGCGACAAAATGTCGTATGGAAGCGTTTCCCAGTCCGGCAATGCACGCACGGCGAGCGACGGCTCGAAGTACGGCAACTCCTCGGATAGCCGATGAACGTCCAGTGCGTCCGCGCATACGACGACGACCGCGTGTCGCTGTTCGCGCTCGCGCACGGCGAGCCGGGCGAGCAGCAAAGCATCGGCCGAACCGGCCGGCCTGCCGATGGAGAATCGCTCGCCCACCTTCAGCGCCGGCAGACCGGCCTCGGCCGCGCTGGCAGCGTGGGACGAAATGCATTCGTTCATGGCATGCGAGAATCCGTCCGGAACGCCGCGGCCCTCGGTCGTCGCATCGGGCGAAGCGGCCGCCTCTCCGACTCTACGCAACGCACGATAACACCGCGTCCCTATCCATCCGTGGCGATCCGCTTTTTCGGTCTGATCCCAGCAGCCGGATACGGTTCCCGAATGGGCACCGATGTTCCGAAACAGTACTTGCGATTGGGGTCGCGCGCCCTGCTCGAGCATTCCATCGCAGCACTGATGTCGGATGTGCGAGTCGGTTCTGTCCTGGTGGTGGTTGCGCCGCAGGACCGGCACTACTTGGCGCTGGCGTTTCCGCCGACCGTGCGGGCTGCGCGGGTCGGTGGCGCGTCCCGCGGCGAGAGCGTGCGAAACGGCTTGCGTGCGCTTGCTTCGGAAGCGCGCGACAACGATCGCGTGCTGGTGCACGATGCAGCGCGGCCTTGCCTGTCGCCACGGGACCTTGCTGCGCTGATCGACGCGGCCGGTGCGGATGAGGCGGGAGGATTGCTGGCGGCACCGCTTTCCGACACCTTGAAGCGAGCCGAGGGCCGGATGGTGACTGCAACCGTCGATCGCGCGGAGCTCTGGCGGGCGCAAACGCCACAACTGTTTCCTTTCGGTATCCTGCTGCGCGCGCTGGAGGATTGTCAGGATCTGACAAGCGTCACGGACGAGTCGAGCGCCGTGGAGCGGCTCGGATTGCGACCGCGCCTGGTCGACTCGATCGATGCCAATCCGAAGCTGACGACCCCGTCCGATTGGCCTGTGGCCGAAGCGATACTGCGTGCAGGTGGGCGATGGTAGGAACCATTCGAATCGGACAGGGATTCGACGTGCATCCGCTGGTGCCTGGCCGGCGCCTGCTGCTCGGCGGCGTGCAGATCGAGCACGCACAGGGCCTGCTCGGGCACTCGGACGCTGACGTTTTGCTGCACGCGATCGCCGACGCGCTGCTGGGGGCGGCCGGGCTGGGCGATATCGGGCAGCTGTTTCCGGACAGCGATGCTCGCCATCGCGATGCGGACAGCCGGATGTTGCTATCGGATGTCGTTGCGCGCGTGCGCCAGGCCGGCTGGCGAGTCGGGAACATCGATTGCGTTGTGATCGCGCAGGAGCCGCGCATCGCGCCGTACGCCGACTCGATACGGGCCTCGATTGCCACGCTGCTGCATGTCGAACCGTCCAGTGTCGGCGTCAAGGGAAAGTCCACTGAGCGGCTGGGTTTCGTGGGACGGGGCGAAGCTGTCATGGCAACCGCGGTCGTTCTGCTGCTCGCCGCATGAATGGTCCCGCGTCGCCGGGCAGCGTCCTGCTGGAGGCGATCGACCTGCAGTGCGAGCGCGGCCACCGGCGCCTGTTCGAGGCTCTCTCGTTCCGGGTTCAGGCGAGCCAGTGTATGCACATCGTCGGCGACAACGGCGCCGGCAAGACCAGCCTGCTGCGGATCCTGTGCGGGCTGCTGCAACCGACCGCGGGCGAGGTTCGCTGGAGTGGACGGCAGATCCGCCAGGCCAGGGACGAATACGGTGCCGATCTGGTGTACGTCGGGCACCTGAACGGCGTGAAGGACGATCTGACGGCGGCCGAGAACCTCCGCGCCTGGGCGGCGATCGCCGGCTTGGGCGTGGGCGGCGAGACGATTGGACAAGCGCTCGAGCTGCTGGCGATCGATCGGTTCGCACACTGGCGGGCCGCACAGCTGTCGCAAGGGCAGAAGCGTCGAATCGCGCTGGCGCGCTTGACACTGGCACCGGCGGCGCGTGTCTGGATCCTGGATGAGCCGTTTACCGCGCTGGATTGGCGCGGAGTGGAGATTTTGAACCGGCTGATCGAGCGGCACATCGGCAAGGGCGGCGCAGTCGTGTTAACGACGCATCAGGCATGGCAGCCGCCCGTGTCCGTGACACGGCTGCAGCTCGGTAGCGAGGCGGCGGTGGCGGTTCCTCCGGGATGAAGCACGCATGAGGATGAAGCACGCATGATCCAGGCGCTGGTGGCAGTTTCGCGTCGCGATCTTCTGTTGGCGATCCGGCAGCGCGGTGATGTCGCCAATTGCCTGCTCTTTTTCGTGATCGTGGTCACGATGGTTCCGCTGGGAGTCGGACCCGAAAAAGAAACTCTGCGGGCGATCGCGCCGGGGGTAATCTGGGTCGCCGCGCTGCTATCGGCCATCCTTTCGCTGGGCCGGATGTTCGCGTTGGATTACGCCGACGGTACGTTGGAGCAGATCCTGCTGTCGGGCCAGCCGCTGTCGCTCGCAGTCTTGGGCAAGATCGCTGCGCACTGGCTCGTGACCGGGGCGCCGATCACCGCGCTGTCGTTCCTGCTGGCGGCGATGTTCGACATGGCCGCGGAGCCGTCGGCGACGCTGGCCGCTTCGCTGCTGCTGGGTACGCCGAGTTTGAGCCTGATCGGTGCAGTGGGCGCCGCCCTGACGTTGGGCCTGCGCGGCGCAGGCGTGCTGGTCACGCTGCTGGTGCTGCCGCTGTACGTTCCGGTGCTGGTCTTCGGGGCCGGGGCGGTCGATGCGTCGGCCGCCGGTCTCTCGCCGGCCGCGCACCTGATGCTGCTCGGCGGAATGTCGCTTGGGGCGGCCGCGCTTGCTCCATGGGCAATCGCCGCCGCGCTACGGATTTCGGTTGAATGAACGTCCCGAGGAATTTGAAATAATCTGCGGATATGCAAATCGAAGCGATCCGTCCCTCCAGATTCGGTTTCCACCGCTTTGCGGCGCCCTCGGAGTTCTACCGCCTGGCCGGCCGCCTGGTCCCGTGGTTCGCGTCCGCTGCGGTGCTGCTGGCCGCGTTCGGTCTGTATCTGGGATTTTTCGTGGCGCCGACCGACTTTCAACAGGGCGAGGTGTACCGAATCATCTTCATCCATGTCCCGGCGTCCTGGATGGCGATGTTCATCTACGCGGTGATGGCGTTCTGGGCCGGATTGGGAATCGCCTTTAATACTCGGATGTCCTCGATGTGGGCGTGCGCAATGGCACCCACCGGCGCGCTGATGGCGTTCCTGGCGCTGTGGACAGGAGCGCTATGGGGCAGGCCGACATGGGGTGCGTACTGGGTGTGGGACGCGCGAATGACGTCGACGCTGATCCTGCTGTTTCTGTACATCGGCTTCATTGCGTTGCACGGTGCGATCGAAGATCCGCGCCGCGCTGACCGGGCTGCCGGAGTGCTTGCGGTCGTCGGTGTCGTGAATCTGCCGATCATCTACTTCTCGGTCCAGTGGTGGAATACGCTGCACCAAGGCGCGAGCATCAGTCTGACGCGGGCTCCGTCGATGGCAGCCACGATGCTGGAGGCGATGTTCGTGATGATGTTCGCTTTCTGGTCCTACGCAATCGCCGCTTCGCTGTCGCGCGCACGGGCGATCCTCCTCGAGCGCGAGAAGCGCTCTGCGTGGGTGCAAGCGGTGATCGGTTGAGCGGGAGCGCGAACCAGATGCATTGGTCGAGTTGGAGCGCATTTTGGGCGATGGGCGGATCGGCTTCCTACGTGTGGGGTGCATATGGGATGGTCGCCGTCGCGTTCGCCGCGGAGATCGCGCTGCTGCGGGCACGCTGGAAGCGGGCGCGCGAGGTGGCGCGGCGCGGCGCCGAGTGGTCCGGTAGCGCAGGGCAGCCATGAAGCCCAGGCATCGGCGCGCAGTGCTGATCGTGGCGGTTGTCGCAGTCGTCGGTGTGGCTACGGCGCTGGTGCTGTCGGCGTTCCGGCAGAACCTCATTTTTGCCTATACGCCGAGCCAGGTGGCCGCAAAGGAGGCGCCGCTCGATCACACGTTCCGGATCGGCGGGCTGGTCGAACAGGGCAGCCTGCAGCGCGACGGCGTGCGGGTGAGTTTTCGAGTCACCGACACTGCGAAGACCATCAGCGTCACCTATGACGGCATCCTTCCCGACATGTTCAAAGAGGGCAAAGGTGTGGTGGCGGAAGGGCGCCTCGACACGGCGGGGGTCTTCCACGCGTCACAGGTGCTCGCCAAGCACGACGAGAACTACATGCCGCCCGAGGCGGGCCACGCGTTGGAGCAGGCCGAGAAAGCGCGCAAGACGCTGAAGATGCCGGCGAGCTGATGAGCTGGGGAATGGAACTTCTGCTCGACTGCCAGGGCTGCGATCTGGCGGTCGCGCGCGATCGGAAAGCGCTGACCGCATACGTGCGGGAGCTCGTGGCGGCGATCGACGTGCGGCCCTTCGGCGAGCCGCGCATCGAGCATTTCGCGACCCACGACCCGGATAAGGCCGGCTATTCGCTGGTGCAGTTCATCGAGACTTCGTCGATCGTCGCGCATTTCGTCGACCGCTCGGGCGACGCCTACATCGACATTTTCTCCTGCAAGCCGTTCGATGATCGGGTTGCGATCGAAGTGACGCAACGCAGCTTCAGACCTCGAGCGATCAAAGCCTTGTTTGTCGAACGCGACGCCACCGCCAAGTCGTTCGAGGTTGCGACGACGCCTTCTGTGCCGTAGCGGCCAAAATTCCTCCGCTATGACTCATCGCGTGAGTCGAGGCCGATATCCTTTCCTCGACCAGTTCCCCAGTAGGCCGAACGCGTCTTCCTCGCTGAGACTTGACGCCTGCGCGACGTCATCAGCAGGCACCCAGTCAGGGAATGGAATCTCTTGCACACGATGCGCGCCAGATGCAGTGTGCACTTCAGAGACTTGTCTAAGCTGAGCCGCCGAGAACCTTCGGGAAATGCGCACGAGAGCGGGCCACAATCGACAGTGAACGTAGGTGATCTTGTTGTCGATCAACCTGCACACGAGAACGTCTGGACACTCTCTTACCGCGCGCGTGGCCGCGAATATCTCGCGACCGCGCGAATGTGCCCACCAGCTGCCGCGAATCGATTCGCCGGCAACCGCGGATGCAAGAGAGGGTACGGGCCCGTTGCCGGACTCGAGCACCACGCCGTGCATGCGGACAAACTCCAGTGCTTCCGCGGTGGTCACGCGGAACCTCTACCCGACCGCCGGAATCCGCAGCTCGGCGCACAACCCGGACGGGTGGTTGACGCTCAATTGCAGGCGACCGTGGTGCGCGCGGGCGATGCGGTCGACGATCGCCAGCCCGAGTCCGGCTCCGCCGGAGCCCGAGCGGGAAGCGTCGCCACGTTCGAATGGGCGCAGCAGCCGCTCGAATTGATCGGGGTCGATTCCTCGCCCGCTATCGCAGACCGAGACGAGCGCGTCGGGCCCGTCCCGGCGCACCTGCAGGCGAAGGCGCAGCTCGCCAGATGCATCGCGGCCGTATTGCACCGCGTTGTTGAAAAGATTGTCCAACGCGCGCGACAGATCGGTCGCGTGCCCCATCACCCGGACGCCGGGCTCGACGTGGGATTCGACCTGGCATTGCGCGGCAGCTCCGACCCTGCTGCGCGACAGCGCATCGAGCACGAGAGTGGAGAGGTCGAGCGCCTGCTCCGGGCGTGCGGCCATCGGCCGCGCGTAATCGAGGAACTGGCGAACGATTGAGTCGAGCTGTTCCAGGTCGCCGATCATCTCCGCACGCGTAGCCTCGGGCAGATCGCTCATCTCCAGTTCGAGACGCAGGCGGGTCAGCGGTGTGCGCAAGTCGTGCGAGATTCCGGCCAGCAGGATCGCGCGGTCTCGTTCGAGGCGGTCGAGGCTTTCGACCATCCGGTTGAAGCTGCGGTTGACCGTCCGGATTTCGGGCGGTCCACGGTCGGGCAGATTGCGCGGAGTGCGGCCAGCCCCGAGTTCGGCCGCGGCCCGCGACAGTTCGGCCAGCGGACGGTTCACCAAACCCGCGATGACGGCCGCGACCATCAGGGAAATGATCGCGGCCAGGCCAGCCCAAGCTACCCACTCGTGACCACCACCCTCCGCGAACAGATCCCTGTCAATAAAGGCCCAATAGGCGTCGTCGTCGATCGAAAAGCTGATCCAGACACCCGGCACGCCGTTGACATCGGAAGCCATACGCGTAGTGGCCCCGAGCTTGTTGCGTACGTTGCGCGAGACGGTCTCTGCCAGTGGGCTGTCGGGCAGCGGCACGACCTGGTCGCCCGGCTCCAATGGCACGACTCGGATCCCTTCGTTTTCCGCCAAGTCACCCAGCAGGTCGCGGCGCTGCTGCGGATCGGAGTAGACCAGAGCACTTCGAGTGATGTTGACGATCGACACGACCTGTTGGGCGATCTGCCGCGCTCGCGGTTCGCGCTCGATCACGCGCACCGTGGGCCACCACGCTGCCAGGCACACGGCGAACAGCAGCAGGATCAGTAGGAACGTGCGCCAGAACAGCGGCGGCGACCGCAGCCTCAAGCCGTTCCGTCCGGAATGAAGACGTAACCCAGGCCCCAGACCGTCTGGATAAACCGTGGCTTGGACGGATCCGCCTCGATCAGTTTGCGCAGCCGCGAAATCTGGACGTCCAAGCTTCGGTCGAATGCCTCGTACTCGCGGCCGCGTGCCATTTCCATCAGCTTCTCGCGCGACAACGGGACCTTCGGAAAGCGCGCGAAAACCTTCAGCACGGCGAACTCGCCGGTCGTCAATGCCACCGGCTCACCGCCCCGGGTAAGGGTGCGGGTAGCCAGGTCGAGAACGAAATCGCCGAACACGACGCTGCTGGGCTCTTGCGAGGGCGCTCCCGGCGCCTCTGCGGGGGCTTTGCGGCGGAAGATCGCGTTGATCCGGGCCAGCAGCTCACGCGGATTGAACGGCTTGGGCAGGTAGTCGTCGGCGCCCATTTCCAGGCCGACGATCCGATCGATGTCCTCGCCTTTTGCGGTCAGCATCAAGATCGGCGTCGGATCGTTGCCGCCGCGCAACCGGCGCAGCACCGAAAGGCCATCCTCACCGGGCATCATCAGGTCCAGGATCAGCAGGTCGAAACGCTCGCGCATCCACAACTTGTTCATCGCTGCGGCGCCATCGGCCGTATAAACGGTGAAGCCGTTCTCGGTCAGGTAGCGGCGCAGCAAATCGCGTAGCCGTTGATCGTCATCGACGACGAGGACCTTCTGAGGGGACGATTTGGACATATGCACAATTCGCGGAGCGCGCCGATCGTATCGCCGCGTCGGGAATGCACCCAGGCGTGGCCACAAAGTGTTACAGAATTTACCCGGCTTCGCGCCACTTTTCGAGGAGCATGCTGGCGCTGGCGGGCGTCGAATGACAAGATTGTGGGCGCGCAGTAACAGCGCACGTTTGATGAAAATCCGGGCCCTCGCTTTCGTTGTGGCACTCGTGTGCTGCGGCTCCGCCGTGGCGCAGGCGATCGCACAGGTGCCGCCGCAGGCCGCGCCACGTTCCGACCCGACGGTCGACATCTGGAGTCACATGAGTGCCGACCAGCGCCGTCAGCTCTGGCAGCAGTTGACCCCGGAAGAGCGTGCTTCCATTTGGAACCGGCTGCCGCCGGAGCAGCGTGGCGCCATCCGCGAACAGCAACGCGAGGCGCGCGACGGTCGCGGCGCAGCACAGCCTCCCGCGGCGCCGCGTGGAGCGCCCGCGCCTGATCGGTCAGCGGGGTTCCGGCTCAGTCCCGAAGAGCGCCGCCAGCTGCGGGAGCAAATCCGCGAAGCCCACCGTGAGATGCCGCGGGGCCGTCGCCGGCCCTAGTGGCATGTAACACCCGATTCCATAGTGCCTTGCGCGCCTGGGCGGCCGGCTGCATTGTCGCTCGCCTCGCGAATACTCGCCTGATATTCGTCTCGGCTCGCTTCGCGCATCCGGCTCGCCCGGGCGCGCCTTTCCCTCCGGAATCGGGTGTTACATGCCACTAGTACGAGACAGCCGATTCGGCACCCGAACACCTACAATGCGCCCTCGTGCGCATCCTTGCGATCGAAACTTCGGCCGAACAGTGTTCGGTCGCGCTGACACATACCACCGGGGTGGCGCAGCACCGCTGGGCCGCGGCGGGTCGCGTGTCGGAAAATGCGCTCGCGCTGGTCGCACAACTGCTGGCTGAGCAGTCGATCGATCTGGGGCAGGTCAACGCATTCGCCTTCGGCAGCGGGCCCGGTGCTTTCACCGGTCTGCGCGTCGCCTGTGCGTTGGTACAGGGACTCGCATTCGGCGCTGATCGGCCCGTGATCGCGATCGGCAGCTTGCGAGCGCTGGCGCATGGCGCCGCCCGATCTCTTCTGCGCGCAAGCGAAGATCCCGCCTCGCCGGTGCGCGTGCTGGCCGCCACCGACGCGCGCATGGGTCAGATCTACTGGGCGGTGTACGAGGGCCAGGTGGCCGAGCGCACGCTGGCGGAGCCTGCGTTGGCGGTGCGCGACGAAATGGCCGACCATTTTGCCCGGTGGCGGCCGAACATCGTTGTCGGCGATGCGCTGCGGATGTTCGAACCGGCGTGGCCGGCGCGCTTCCAAGCAAGCCGTATGCCGCATCTTGTCGCCGATGCTTCGATGGTGGCCGAGCTGGCGCGGATCGAGCTGGCCGCCGGCCGCACGATCGCGCCGCGCGACGCCGCGCCCGAGTACGTGCGCAACCGGGTGGCGCTGACGGTCGCGCAGCGCGCCCCGGCGGGAGGGACCGTCCGATGAGACATCCTATGTCAACCTCCGGCGGCGGCGAGCAGGTGTGCGGCGCCGCGGTGAAGTTGGGGCTGATAGGTTTTGCGGTCACGCCAAGCGCGCCAGATGACGCGGACCCAGGCGCGGGCGAGGATGCGTACGGCATGGGG
>JAFAIM010000017.1 GCA_019236735.1 Burkholderiaceae bacterium | reverse complement strand
CTGTTTTCTGCCGAATCGGACATGCGCATACTGCTGGTCGAAGACGACCGCATGATCGGCGAGAGCATCCGCACCGCGTTGCGGCAGGACGGCAGCGCTGTGGACTGGGTACGCGACGGCCGCAGCGCGGAAACCGCGCTCGCCACGGAGCAATTTGGACTGGTGTTGCTCGATCTGGGCTTGCCGCATCGCAGCGGACTGGAGATCCTGCGCGGGATGCGAACACGCCACGATCAGACGCCGGTGATTGTGCTCACCGCGCGCGATGCGCTGCAGGACCGGGTTGCCGGGCTGGACGCCGGCGCCGACGACTACCTGGTCAAGCCGTTCGAGCTCGAGGAACTGGCGGCGCGAATCCGCGCGGTCGCACGCCGCAAGGGGGGAAGAGGCGAGCCCGCGATCGAGGTCGGCGAGGTGCGCCTGGACCCGTCGATGCGGCAGGTCACGTTTCGCGGCGAGCCGGTTGCGCTGTCCGCGCGCGAATACGCCGTCCTCGAAGCGCTGATGGCGCGCCCCGGCGCAATCCTGTCGCGCGCGCAACTCGAGGACCGCTTGTACGGGTGGGGCGATGCGATCGAAAGCAACGCCGTGTCCGTCTACATCCATCAGCTGCGCCGCAAACTCGGCAGCCAATTTATCCGGAACGTGCGCGGCGTCGGCTACTACGTCGGGCGACCCGAGGCGAACCGGTGAGTTCGATCCGTACCCGCCTGCTGGCGTCGCTGCTGTCCGTAGTGTTCCTGAGCGCCGCCGTCGGCGCCATCATCACGTATGCGAACGTGTTGCACGAGACTGAATCGCTGTTCGACTACCAGTTGCGGCAGATGGCGTTGTCGCTGCGCGATCAGGGTTTCATCGCTCCCGATGAAGCCGCCGCGCTCGCGAACGACGATTTCGACTTCGTGGTACAGATCTGGACCGCGGACGGAACACGGATCTACGCCTCACATCCCGGCCTCGCGCTGCCGACGCACGCGGTGCTGGGCTTTGCCGAGGTGCGCTTGGGCGACGGAACGTGGCGTGTCTTCAGCACAGCTGCGCGCGATCGCGTGATCCAGGTGGCGCAGCCGCTGGCAATTCGGCGCCAGTTGGCGGCGCGCGCGGCATTGCGCGGGGTAGCGCCGATTCTGGCGCTGATACCTGTGCTGGCCGCAGCGATCGCGTGGTCGGTCGGCGCGTCGCTACGCCCGGTGCGGCGGTTGACGAGCGAGGTCAAGCAGCGCGACGCCGACGCTCTCGAGCCCGTGGCGGCATCCGGCCTCCCGGCCGAAGTGTCGCCGTTGGTCGAGTCGATCAACGCTCTGCTGGCGCGTCTGCATAAGGCGTTCGACGCTCAGCGCGCCTTCGTCTCGGATGCGGCGCACGAGCTGCGCTCGCCCCTGACCGCGCTGAAGCTGCAGCTGCGGCTGCTGCAACGCTCGAGCGACCCGGCCTCGCGCGACCAGGCGATCGAGGACCTCGATTCCGGCATCGAGCGCGCCACGAGGCTGGTTTCGCAGCTGCTGACGCTGGCAAGGGCCGAGCGCGGCGGGCTGCCCGAGCCGCTCGCGCCGACGGATCTGGTGGAAACGGCGCGTCAAGCCGTCGCCGACGTGGTGCCGCTGGCGGAGGCCAAGTCGATCCAGCTCGCGTTGCAGGCGCGGTCTGCCTGCATCGTGCAGGGCGACGCCTCTGCGCTGCGAATCCTGGTACGTAACCTGGCTGACAACGCAGTGCGCTATACACCTGCGGGCGGCCGGCTGGAACTGGCGGTGGCCGAGGAGAGCGGGCAGATCGTGTTGACGGTCGATGATTCCGGACCGGGAATTCCGCCCGAAGAGCGCGAACGGGTGTTCGACCGCTTCTACCGGCGCCAAGTGCAGAAGGAGGACGGGCCCGAGGAGGACGGCGGCGGCGATACTGGCAGCGGACTGGGGCTGGCGATCGTGCGAAGCCTCGCGCAACGCCACGGCGCAATTGTGCAAATGGCCGAATCGCCTTTGGGAGGTTTGCGCGTGATTGTGCGATTCTTGCGGTCCGCTACCCGGGATAGGATAGGCGCCGCTCCTCACGGCACCTGAACTCGCCGCCCAGCGCTGTCCAACAGGAGTCTGCTTGCAGGAGAGTGACCGATGGATATCAAAACCATTCGCGAACGCGCGTTCGCGATGCCCCTGACCAACCCCGCGTACCCGATGGGGCCGTATCGATTCGTCAACCGCGAGTTTTTTATCATCTCCTACCGGACGGATCCGGACCGGTTGCGAGCGATGGTGCCGGAACCTTTGCAGATCACCGCACCGGTGGTCAACTACGAATTCATCCGCATGCCCGATTCGACCGGCTTCGGCGACTACACCGAGTCCGGGCAAGTCATTCCCGTACAGTACAAAGGCCAGCCGGGCAATTACACGCACGCGATGTTCCTGGACGACCATCCACCGCTGGCCGGGGGGCGTGAGCTCTGGGGATTTCCGAAGAAGCTCGCGCAGCCCAGGCTGCATACCGAGGTCGACACGCTGGTCGGCACGCTCGACTACGGGCCGGTCCGGGTTGCCACTGGCACGATGGGATACAAGCACCGCACATTGGACATGCAGGCCATTAATAGCTCGCTCAGCGCAACGCCGAACTATCTGCTGAAGATCATCCCGCACGTGGACGGCAGGCCGCGCATCTGCGAACTCGTCTGTTATAACTTGGAAGACGTCAACGTCAAGGGCGCCTGGGAGGGTCCGGCTTCGCTATCGCTCGCGCCGCATGCGCTGGCGCCAGTGGCGGACCTGCCGGTGCTCGAAGTTCTTGGCGCGAAACACTTTGTCGCCGACCTGACGCTAGGACTCGGCAAGGTCGTATTCGACTATCTCGCATAACGCGGAGGAACAAACGATGGACCTGAAGGGCAAGAGCGCGATTATCACTGGCGCAGCCAGCGGTATCGGCAAGAGCATCGCAGAACTGCTGGCCAGCCGGGGCGCGGCGGTCGCCATCGCCGACCTGAACCTGGACGCAGCGCAGACGGTCGCATCGGCCATCGGCAAAAGCGGGGGCAAAGCGATCGCCGTGGCGATGGACGTGACGAACGAGGATGCCGTGAACGGGGCCACCGACCGTGTCGCGCGCGAGCTCGGCGGCGTCGACATCCTGGTGTCGAACGCCGGAATCCAGATCGTCAATCCGATCGAGGACTATTCCTTTTCGGATTGGAAGAAGATGCTGGCGATCCATGTCGACGGCGCCTTTTTGACCACCAAGGCGGCGTTGAAGTACATGTACCCGAAGAACCGCGGTGGGGTCGTGATCTACATGGGCTCGGTCCATTCGCACGAGGCCTCGCCGCTGAAGTCGGCGTACGTCACCGCCAAGCACGGACTGCTGGGGCTGGCGCGCGTGCTGGCGAAGGAAGGGGCTGCACACAACGTGCGCTCGCACGTGGTGTGCCCGGGCTTTGTTCGCACGCCGCTGGTGGACAAGCAGATCCCCGAGCAGGCCAAGGAACTGGGGATCAGCGAGGAGGAGGTCGTACGGCGTGTGATGCTCGGCGGCACGGTCGACGGCATCTTCACCACTGTGGAAGACGTTGCGGGGACGGTGCTGTTCCTGTGCACGTTCCCGTCGGCAGCGCTGACCGGCCAGTCGTTCGTGGTCAGCCACGGCTGGTACATGCAATAGGGGCCGCGATGGACCGCGTGCAAGCCGCCGCAATCGGCGCCGTATACCGCGATTACCCGGTGGTCGCACTCGTGCTGCAGGGCGGCGGCGCTCTCGGCTCCTATCAGGCCGGCGTATACGAGGGCCTGGCGGAAGCCGGGGTGCAGCCGAACTGGACGGCCGGCATCTCGATCGGGGCTTTGAATGCCGCGCTGATCGCCGGCAATCCGCCGGAGCGCCGCGTCGAGCGCTTGCGCGAGTTCTGGGAGTTCATCTGCCGGCAGCCGTGGTGGCCGACGTTGCCGGCGCCGGAAGCTTCCGTCGAGCTGCCTGATGCGATCCGCGGCGTGGTCGACTCGATGGAAGCAGCGCGCGCGATCCTGGAGGGGCAGAACGGTTTCTTCGTGCCGCGACCATGGTTCGGGCTTGCGTCACAGCACCCGAGCCAAGCGAGCTACTACGACACGCGCCCGCTGCGCGCAACGCTGGAGCGCTTCGCCGACTTCGACCGCATCAACCAGGCCCGGGAGATGCGCGTGTCGGTGGGAGCGGTGAACGTTCGCGACGGCAACTTCACCTACTTCGATAACACCGAGCGCGAGCTGCGCCCGGAGCATTTCATGGCCTCGGGCGCGCTGCCGCCGGGTTTTCCGGCAGTCGAGGTTGACGGCGAGTTCTACTGGGATGGCGGACTGGTTTCCAACACGCCGCTGTACTACGTGCTGGCGAAGCCGCCGCGCCGAGACGCGCTGATCTTCCAAATCGACTTGTGGAGCGCGAACGGGCCGGTGCCTCGGGATCTGCAGCAAGTGGCCGTGCGGCAAAAGGACATCCAGTATTCGAGCCGGACCCGGATGGTCACCGACGTGCTGATGGAAGCCCAGGAATACCGCCGCCTGCTGCACGAGCTGATCGCGCTCCTTCCCGAGTCGGCGCGCAGCAGCGAAGCGTATCGCCAGGCGGAGCCTCTCGCCTGTGCGCGCCGGCGCAACGTGATCCACCTGATTTACCGCGACAAGCCTTACGAGAGCTATCACAAGGACTACCAGTTCGGCATGTTGACGATGAACGAACACTGGGCCAGCGGCCTCACGGACATCCGGGCCACGCTTGCGCATCATGACTGGCTCGAAAGGCCCTCTGCCGACCAACCCTTCGTCACGCACGACCTGCACCGCGGACGAGGCGATAGCGAGCGCGCTGCGGCCGCTGGCGCAGCGAGCTAGTATCTAGTTGCAAAATTAAACGAACATGATACTGTTGCGGCATGAAGGCCGCGCAGATCGTGCTCAGCGAGGATGATCGCGCCACGCTTAAAGGCTGGGCCTCGGCGGGTTCGACGCAGCAGCGCCTGGCATTTCGGGCGCGGGTGATCTTGAATCTGGCCGAGGGGCTGAGCAACGAAGAGACAGCGCGACGCAACGACACGCGCTTGGCCACGGTCAGCAAATGGCGGGGCCGGTTCTGCAAGGCGGGCCTGCCAGGGCTGTCGGATGCACCGCGAAGCGGCAAGCCGGCCTCCTACGACGAGGCGACGGAGCGACGCATTCTGGCGATGTTGGACGAACAGCCGCCGAGGGGCTACGCGCGCTGGAACGGCCCGCTGCTGGCCGAGCGATTGCGGGACATTTCCAAACACCACATCTGGCGCGTGCTGCGCCGGCACGACATCTCGTTGGAGCGACGGCGCAGCTGGTGCATCAGCACCGATCCGCAGTTTGCGCAGAAGGCCGCCGACATTGTTGGGCTGTATCTGGACCCACCCGACAGCGCGGTGGTGCTCTCGGTGGATGAAAAGCCGCACATCCAGGCCCTGGAGCGTGCGCAGGGCTGGCTCAAACTGCCCAACGGCAAGGCGCTGACCGGCTTTAACCACGAGTACAAGCGCCATGGCACGACGACCCTGTTTGCCGCGCTCGAGGTGGCTACTGGGTTGATCAAGGCGGGGCACTATCAGCGGCGGCGGCGAGTGGAGTTTCTCGACTTCATGAACCGCGTCGTGGCCGAGCCCGGGCGCCAGATCCACGTCATCCTGGACAATCTGAACACCCACAAGCCCAAATGCGATCGCTGGCTGGCCCGCCACAAGAACGTACAGTTTCACTTCACACCGACCCACGCATCCTGGCTCAACCAGATCGAGGTCTGGTTCGGCATCCTGTCGCAACAGGCGCTCGCCCATCGCAGTTTCACCTCCCCCAAGCAGGTGCGCGAGCGCATCGACGCCTTCGTGCAGGCGTACAACCAGAAGGCGCACCCGTTCGAGTGGACCAAGCAAGTCGTCTACTCCAAGCATCCTAGAACTAAATACGCCGATTTACGCAACTAGATACTAGTCCGTCCGTTGCTACGATTGCTGTTGCCGGCCTCGCGCCATCCCTGGAAGGATTCCCTGATGAAACGTCTGTTGCCCGCAGCAATGGCGATCTGCCTGTCTGCTCCGGCCCTGGCCGCGCCCGAAACCTTCGTCATCAACAACAACCATACCAACCCGAGCTTCTCCTACAGCCATTTCGGCTTCTCGGTCCAGACTGCGCGTTTCAACAAGACCAGCGGCAAGATCGTCCTGGATCGCGCCGCGAAGACCGGTTCCGTCAACGTCGTGATCGACACGACGTCGATCGACACGATTTCGCCGAAGCTGAACGAGCACCTGCAAAAACCGGATTTCTTCGACTCCGCCCAGTTTCCGACGGCGACGTTCCAGTCGACCTCGGTCGCATTCGA
>JAFAIM010000072.1 GCA_019236735.1 Burkholderiaceae bacterium | reverse complement strand
CGCCAGACCAATGCAGCTTGGCGAAGGTTCGCAATAGGGCCGCGTGTATGGAACTGGTTCGCCCCGCGCTTTCATACCTTCCGGGCTACGCGGACGCACTTCGACGTGGCTGGTCGCCCGACAACGTTCGAGGATTGGTTGCAGCCGCGGAGGAGTTGGAGCAGATCCAGCGTGATCCGAGAAACTTCGTCGAGCAACTGACGGACCCGGAGGCTAAGGGTGGGCCGATATCGCTTCCGGACGGATCCCAAGTTCCTCGCCTGCCGGGATTTCGACTCTGGATGTGGGATGGCGAATTTTGTGGTTCGATCGGCCTTCGGTGGCAGGTGGGCACGGCCGCGTTGCCAGCGTACTGTCTCGGCCACGTCGGGTACTCGGTTGTCCCCTGGAAGGAGCGACGTGGTTACGCGACGCGCGCCCTCGCTTTGCTGCTTCCACTGGCGAGAGAACTCGGCTTGCCATACGTAGACCTGACCACGGATCCGGACAATCTTCCCTCGCAACGCGTGATCCTCGCCAACGGAGGCGCACTGGAGGGGCGATTCCGCATGGCCGAGCAGTACGGCGGCGCGGAGAGCCTGCTTTACCGAATCCGGTTGTCGGAATCGGCTAACCGATGAACACCATAATGCTGCGGCTAAGGATTTCCACTAGCGTCCTTCAGATCTGCTGTGTCAGCGGCTGAACAGCCAGGCGCATACCCATGGCTTTCAGGATCGCCGTGAGGGTGCGCAGCTCCGGGTTCCCCTTTGCCGATAGAGTCCGGTACAGGGTCTTCGCGTTCATTTCGGTCTGCTCGGCGATGACGGACATTCCGCCGAACGCTGCCGCCATATAGCGCAGCGCCTGCAGCAGTTCCTCCTGATCGCCGTCCTCGAGGACAGCGTTGAGAAAGACGGCCGCATATTCCGGGTCGTCACGGAATGAAGCGATCAGCGCTTCATCGTGGGGTCGAGACCTGAGAAACTTTTCCATGGCTATTTCCTGTTCACGCTCTTCCAGGCGGCCAGGTAGTCGATCGCCCGTTCGATGTCCACATCCTGCGAACTCTTGTCGCCGCCGCAGAGCAAGAGGACGACAATCTCGCCAACCTGCCCGTAGTACGCACGATACCCAGGGCCAATATCGATCCTCATTTCTGTGACGCCGTTGCGCAGGTACCGATGATCGCCGGCGTTGCCTCTGCCGAGACGCAAAATCCGGCGCCCGATCGCTGCACGCGCCGTCTTGTCGCGGATCGACCGTAGCCACTGATCAAAGACATCTACGCCCTCCAGCGAGACGTAGTTGATGATCTGCAGGCGCATATTATTCGCCTAAAAGCGACCCATTGCAAGCCGACTGAACCATGTGCGATCTGCGCGGATCTCGTCGCGGTCGTGACGGCGAACGCGGTGCGTTGCCCGAACTCCGGTATTCGGCGGCTTGTAATGGACTCGGCGCCGCGTGGGGCTACCGAGATTGGTAGGCTCGGAATCAGCTGGGCGACACGTTTGGCATGTCGCGCGTTACGTCACTCCCTCGAAGAAGTCGACGACGCCGGTCTCCAACGAGTATTCGGCCCCCACTACCAGCAGGCCGCTCGCCTGCACCATCTGCTCGATCAGCTGCGAGCCGTGCCGCAGCTGATTCACAGACGCGCGGATGTTGGCGCGCACCGCCTGCCGCGCGAGCTCTTTGGGATCGTTGCGCAGCTCGGTGGCGAGCAAGCCCTCGACTGAGGGGCGAACGCGGTTGACGATCGAGTCCAGGCTCCTGGATTGGCTCTCGCTCGGGCGCTGCAGCTGCTCCAGCGTGGCCTGGATTGCGCCGCAGAGCGAGTGCCCGAGCACGACCACCAGGCGTGTACAGAAGCGATCGGCGGCGAACTCGACGCTGCCGATTTGCGACGGAGCGACGATGTTGCCCGCTACGCGGATCACGAACAGATCTCCCAGGCCTTGATCGAAAACGATCTCCACCGGCACGCGTGAGTCCGAGCAGCCGAGGATCGTCGCGATCGGCTGCTGGCGTGTTGCAAGCTCTGCCGGTCCGCGCGGAGCAAGCGCCGCCCGCGTTCGATCGCCTGTGACGAACCGCCGGTTGCCTTCGCGCAGACGCTCGAGCGCTTCTCGTGCCGGGATCATGCGGCAGGCGTCTCGAGCTCCATCGCCAGTTCGGCGCGCAAGCTCTCGACGTCGCGGTAGATCGATGCGACCGCGAGCAGTCGCTCGCCGCGCCAGTAGCGGACCGTGCAGTCTCGCGCCTCGACGTCGCCGTCGACGTCGATCCGGTCCCACCGCTCCGCGTGCCCAACGTAGTTGATCGGCACGTCGTAGTGCTGGCTCCAGAAGAACGGTACCGCATCGAATCGCTCTTTTCGCCCAAGCATGTTGCGCGCGGCGGTCTGCCCCTGGCGCTCCGCCACCACCCAGTGTTCGACGCGGATCGCATCGCCCGTTCGCGCATCGGGCCAGCGCGCGATGTCGCCGGCCGCGTAGATGCCCGGAGCGCTCGTCTGCAGGTAGGCATCGACGAGCACGCCGCGGTCGAGCGCCAGGCCGGCAGCCTCGGCCAGTTGCGTGCGTGGCCGCACGCCGACGCCCATTACGACCAGGTCGGCATCAAGCGAGGCTCCGCTCTTGAGCTTCGCCCGGGTACCTTCGACCGACGCGACCGTGTCTTCCAGATGGAAGTGCACACCGTGTTCCTCGTGCAGCGTTCGCACAAAATTGCCCAATTGTGCGCCAAGAATCCTCTCCATCGGGTGCGCTTCGGGCGCCACCACGTGAACCTCGATCGAGCGCGCACGCAACGCGGCGGCAACCTCGAGGCCGATGAAACTCGCGCCGATCACGACTGCCCGCTTCGCGCCGCTGGCGCGTGCAATGATGGCGCGGCAGTCGGCTAGCGAGCGCAGCGTGTACACGTTAGCGGCCCGCGAACCCGGAAACACGAGATGGTTGGCTTCCGCACCCGTCGCAAGCAGCAGACGGTCGAACGGCACCGTGCTGCCGCCAGCGAGCGTCACGTTGCGGGCTTTCGAATCGATCGCCGCCACCTTGCTCCCCAGCTTCAGCTCGATCGCCTGGTCCGAGTAGAACTGCGGCGGGCGCAGCGGCACCCAGTCCTCGGGAGCGTTTCCGGCAAGGTAATCCTTCGATAAATTGGGCCGATCCACCGGAGGTGCATCGTCCTCGCTCAGCATCACGATGCTTCCCTCGAACCGTTCGCGGCGCAGCATCTCGGCGGCCGCAAACCCGGCCGCACCGCCGCCGACGATCACGACCCGCCCGGGCAGCGAAGCTGCCGGCGCCTTTGCTGCGCGCGATTCGGCCGCGGCCCCCTTGATTTGGCCACGCACGTACACCTTGCCGCCGCTGCGCTCGACCGCCCAGCACGCGACGGGAGCCAATGCCGGTGCGCGCACCGCCTCGCCGGTGCGCAGGATGAAACAGGCGTGATGCCACGGGCAGCGGACCGTGTCGCCCGCAAGAATTCCTTCGGCGAGCGGCCCGCTGTAGTGCGTGCACGATGAGCCGATCGCGAAAAATTCGCCTGAGCTGCGCGCCAGCAGCACCGCGTCGCCGCCGACCTGTCCGGCGAGCATCGTGCCCTCGGGTACGTCGCTTTCGGGGATGCCCGCAGCCAGATCGGGGCCTGCCGCGGGAGCATCGGTGGACGACATGGCAACCTCGGATCGCAGGGGGACGCGGCGATTTTGCGCGCCGAAACACCGCCAAACCCCTGTGCACCACAGGGCGATACAGCGGGCGATTCAGCGGGACGCCGCGCCGGCGCCACAGTGCGCCAGCGAATCGAAACCGACACAACAAGACACCGGCCGCCAGTAGAACCACCCGTAGCGGCCATCCGCGCTGATTTGTACGGGCTGCCCGGATGATTGGACGCTCGGCAACGGCTGTTCTCCCACGCCGAAGCAGGTGCTGATCACTGGATACGCCTGCTGTAATCGCCCGGCCAGATCGACCGGGAACGCGAGCGTACCGAGCTGATCGCGCGCCACGCTCAGCGCCCGGTATGCGGTCTTGGCCGAATACACGACCGGCGCGGTACCGAGGTCGCGCATCTGGCGCGGGTACAGTGCGCCCCACTGGCCTACGCACGCCGGCGTAGCAAAGGGAACGGCCGATTGCTCCGATCCAGCGGCGCTTGGCGTGCAGGCGGCGACCTGTGTCAGCCAATCCTGGGCACAAACCAGGTCACGGCAGCCGGTGCGCCAGTTGACCCCATCGGGTTCCGATGCGTAGACGAGGGCGGTCAGCACCGAACTGAACGAGGACGCCGTGCTCGACGCAAGCGCGCTGAGCACCGCCGATGTGCTGCCACACGCAAGGTCGGCCGCCGTCGATGGGGCCGGTGGCGGCGAGCGAGCGTCCGAAGGCTGGCAGCGGATGCAAGGCACGCCTTTGGCCACCAGCCAGGCCGCGTCGCTCAGCAACCAGGCGTGCGCTTCCGCCGTATTGTCGAGTGCGGACTGCGACGAGCTCACGGTGTCGGCCGCTGCGGGAGCTGCAAAGCGCGCGCCGAGCAACAAGGAGTCTGCGCCGCTCCGAACCGTTTCCACGAAGGCAACCGGCACGTACATCCGTACCAGGTAGCCACAAGGCGTAGCGCCGCACCAGCACAGCCCCAGAACCTGGCTGCGCGTACAGCCGGGATCCGCGCTGATCCGCCCCGCCAGATCGAGCGGACCGAGGGCAGCGGCCGTTGCTGCGCGGACGGAAAAGGCCAAGAGCGCAGCGATTGCGGGCGCGCCGGCGACAAGCGCTCTTCTGTGAGACCCGCGGCGCGGACGCTTCTTCGTGCCAGCCAATTTCATTGAGTTTGTTTCACGCATGGCGAATCGAGAGATAGGCGATCGAAAATCGCGAGGCGGCGATTGTCACGGCTTCCGGTCTGCGCGACACCGCAGCCCGCGGTAGCGGTCGCGCTTATGCGACTACGGAAGACGCATGCGTCGCGAGCGCGAAAAGGCCTGATGCGCCGGCGGCGCGCCGGACGTAGTGTGGGGTTGCGGACGGGCGCTGCTGCTGCGCCGCTGGTTCGCCAAACCGATTCGCCACGCCGCTTCACCATACCCGATAGGTGCCAGCATGGATGCAAGCTTTTCCCCGCTCGACCCGCGGCCGCACTGCGCCGCGCACGCTCGCATCGACGAGGTGCTGGCGCCGCTGCGAACCGTCCCGGGCACAAAGCTCGACGCGGAACTCGACGAGCGGCTGGGCCAGCTGCTGCCCGTATCGCACTGCCTGTGCGTACTGGCCGATTCGGGAGCGACGGGCTTGGCTTGTGCCCCGGTGCACATGCACGGCTCGATGCAACGCGACCTGCGGGCGCTGTACGCAACTCTGATCGGCGAGCGCGATCCGCTGGCATTGCGCGCACGCCAGGAATGGCTTCCGCTGGTGGCGACGGTCGCCGAACATGTGCAATGGGTTCGCACGCAGGTCCGCCACGGCCAGACGCTGGAGGCTTGGCTGCTGCGCAACGCTGCCGGTGGAGCGCATCATTTGGCGGTCGTTCCCGCGCGCGGTCGTCTGACGCGAGGCACGCTGTTTGTATTTACGGTGCGCCCGCCGGATGAGTCCGAGGTGTTGGCGCTGTTCTACGCCGCGCAGCGCCTGGCGGTTCTGCTGGAGCTGCGGCACCGGCCATTCATCGCCGAGCTGCTGGCGATGCGCTTCTCCGCTCGCGAGGCCGACGTGCTGCGGGCCGGGTTAAAGGGGTCGGCGGACGACGAGATCGCGGCCTGGCTGGGGCTGTCGGTCGACGCGATCCGCTATTACTTCCGCAAATTCAAGAACCGCGTCCCGCCCGTGATCGGCCACATGAAACCGCGAGACTTGGCGCGCGTATTGCACCAGCTCGACCGCCTTTGAATTTGAAAACAGGCCGCCCAGAAGCGGGCGGTCCCGCTAGGGGGCCGGGCCGATCAGCAGCCCGAGGTGCGCCTCAAGGCCGTCAGTCGGCTGCTTGCGGAAGCCGCTCTTGGCGAAACGGTGCCAGCGACCGAGCACGTAGGCCACTGACAGGGAAGCGCGCACTGCGGCGTCCGGCTCGGCCGGCAACTCGTTTTGCGTTGCCGCCACTCGCAAGCTCTGGCGCAGCGACGCCTCGATCCGCTCCAGAAGCTGATTCATCCGGTCCTGCAACCGGTCGTTCTCGTTGACCAGCGCATCGCCCGTCAATACGCGGGTCATGCCGCGGTTCGTCTGAGCGAATTCGAGCAGCATCTGGACTATTCGCCGCGCCTGACGCACCCCGGATACTTCCTTCGCCGATATGTCGTTGATCAGCCCGAAGATCGTCGTCTCGATGAACTCGATCAACCCCTCGAACATCTGGGCTTTGCTTGCGAAGTGGCGATACAGCGCCGCCTCCGAAACCTCCAGCTTGGCCGCCAGGGCTGCTGTGGTCACCTTCTCGCCGCGCGGATCCTCCAGCATCGACGCGAGCGTCTGCAGGATCTGCAGCCTCCGGGTCCCCGGCTTGCGGCGGGTTCTGCCGGTTTCGGCGCTTTCGGCTGTCTGACCCGGAAGGTCCATTGGGCTGGCTTAGGCGAGCGGCAAATTCTGCCCGAATCGCTCCGAACGTGGGGAGTTACTTACCGGCAAGGCGTTGCTGCATCGTGTCATCGCGCGATAGAGGCCCTAGCGGTCGCGCGAAAGGCAGGCTACGGCGCCCGGCAAAGACAGTGCGCGAGCACTTTGGCCGGTGTTCCTTGACCGGTCAGGAGAGAGACGAAGTCGCCACTCACTCTGCCGGAAATCCCAACCAAAGCTGATATGCGCGCCGGCAACGGGCCAAACACCTTCACCGCAGCGCTCGCGATCCGGTCAGCTAGCAGGTCCAGGAACCGGTTCAGCCCCTTTGGCTCAAGCTCGAGGTAGGTTGTCCTGAATCCGGCCCCCAATTTCGCATGTTGCGCGGCGTCATGAACGGCATCTGCCAGTCCCCCGAATCCGTCGACCAGTCCGCGCTCGCGCGCTTGCCGGCCGGTCCAGACGCGACCCTGGGCTACCTGCTCGATTGCCTCAGCGGTCTGGTGCCTGCTCGCAGCTGCCCGCGCGAGGAACTCCTGATAGGTGTGGCTGACGCTGGCCTGTATGACTTGGCCCAACCGTGGATCGAGTGGCCGGCGCAAATCCGGTTCTCCTGCCAGCCATGTTGTCGTCGCACCGCCTGTATGCACGCCGAGCTTATCCAGCGTTTTGTCGAATGTCGGCAGCATGCCGAACACGCCGATCGAGCCGGTGATCGTCGCCGGATCGGCGAGCACCTCGTCGGCTGAAGTCGACACCCAGTACCCGCCCGAGGCTGCCACGTCGCTCATCGACACAATGACGGGCTTGCCGGCTTTGCGAGTGATCTCCAGCTCGCGCCGGATCAGCTCGGCTCCGAACGCGCTTCCGCCGGGAGAGTCGACCCGAAGCACGAGCGCTTTGACGGAATCGTCCTCGCGGGCGCGGCGGATCAGATCGGAGGTCGAGCGGCCGCCGACGGCGCCTTGTGGCGCCTCGCCGTCGACAATGTCCCCCTCGGCCACCACGACCGCCACCTGCGCATTGCGATCGCCGGCGTCCGGCAGCGAGTTGCGGTACTCCTGGAATGAAACCTGGCGGAACGTCTTGTGGTCGGAATCTGCGGCCCCGCGCTTGATCATCATCGCGCGCAGCTCGTCGCGCGTCATCAGCCCGTCGACGAGCTTCTCGGCAAGCGCCAATTTGGCCAGGTCGCCTCCGGAAGCGGACAAGCGCGCGGGCAGCTCGTCGATCAAGCGGTTGATCGATCCCGGCGCCAGCTTGCGCGCCTGCTCCACCTGATCCGTGTAGCTCTTCCAGGCGTCATTCAGCCAGAAGTTGTCGGCCTCGAGCGCGTCGCGCGAGGGCGCGTTGTTGACGAACGGCTCGACGAAGCTCTTGTACTTGCCGACGCGGAACACGTTGACCGTGATGCCGAGGTGGTCGAGTGCATCGCGGTAGTAATTGCGATAGCCGCCCAGTCCTGTCAGCAGAACGGCGCCGCTCGGATGCAGGTACACCTGATCGGCGTGCGCCGCCAGGTAGTACTGGCGTTGCGTCATCTGCGAGCCCCACGCGAACACCTGCTTGCCGGCGGCGCGGAACCGGTCGAGCGCCGACGCAACCTCATCGAGTTTTGCCATGCCGGCGCTGCCCATGTCGTCCAGGATCAGCAGCACGCGCGTGATTCTGGAGTCGTGCGCTGCCGCGTCCAGCGCGGCGGTCACGTCGCGCAGCTGCGTCTCGCGCTGCACGCCGCTGAGGGATTCCTGGAGGCTGGCCTCGCGCGCGCTGCCGCTGTACTGCTCGACCAGGTCACCCTGGATCGCGAGCACCATCGCGGTGTTGTCCGGCAGCCGCAGCCGGGTTCCGGTGAAAAGAGCTGCGAGGAGCGCAACGACGATCACCAGGAAGATTGCGTTCACAACGACACGGCGGGCCGTGTCGAGCGCGCGCAGGAAACCTCCAAGGGTCCGGCGCAACCATCCGGGTTCCGAGTTCGCCATGGGTCCTCCGGTGCTGGGTGAAATTTTGCGGGGAGGAAAGCGGCCCGCTGCCCGCTGCCCCGTACTGCGGCCGGCAAGCTTAGCTCAGTGTGCCGAACCCGAAGTTTGCCACCCGGGTACTCGTCGACTTCCGACCAACCCCCGACTTACGTTGGCAGACGACGCAGTAGCTGCCGCACCGTCCGCACCCGGGCGACGAGGAAGCTGCCGCCGGCCAGCGGGCGGCGCGCCCCCGGTGGGATCCGCAGCACCGTCACGAAGCCCGCTTCGCGCGCCGCTTTCAGGTTCTGCAGGTTGTCGTCGACCAGAACTGCTCGCCCCGCGTTGGCGCGTCCCGCCAGCCCTTCACGGGCCAGCACGGCGCGCAGCATCGCGACCGACGGCTTGGGCCGGAAGCGGCCGTGCAGTCGCAGCCGCTCGATCGGGTAGCGAGTTCGGATGTGTCGGTGCAGGCCGAGGTGTCGCAGCACCCGCGCGGCATACGAGTCCGGAGCATTCGTCAGAAGCACTTTGCGGCCTGGCAGCCGCGAAAACATTCGTGCCAGTCCTCGTTCGGCACGCATCAGCTCCTCTATCGGAAAATCGTGCACTTCGTGCAGAAAACGGTGTGGATCCACGCCGTGATGGTGCACCAGCCCGAGCATCGTGGCGCCATAGCGGTGCCAGTACTGCACGCGCAGCAGCGCCGCCTGCTCGCGGCCGACGTTCAGGTGGCGCCCAACAAAGTCCGTCATCCGG
This sequence comes from Burkholderiaceae bacterium, assembly GCA_019236735.1. Taxonomy (GTDB): domain Bacteria; phylum Pseudomonadota; class Gammaproteobacteria; order Burkholderiales; family Burkholderiaceae_F; genus VBCK01. Next base: position 13,972 of record JAFAIM010000072.1, on the reverse strand, counting down.
GAATCGATCACGCTGAAAATCGCGTGCGACGCCTCGTGGAGGGTGTCGTCGAGGTCGAAGAACCAGACCTGCCGGTTCAAAGCGAGCGTTTCTTCAGTGGGAACGGATCATCGTGCCCACGCCGCGGTCGGTCAGGATCTCCAGCAGCAGGCAGTGATCGACGCGTCCGTCGATGATATGCACCGAGTTCACACCGGCGTGGGCCGCCTCCAAAGCCGACGAGATCTTCGGCAGCATGCCGCCCGAGATGGTGCCGTCGGCAAAAAGCTCCTCGATTCGCGCCGCTGTCAGGCCGGTGATCAGGCGCCCCTCGCGGTCGAGCACGCCGGGTGTGTTGGTCAGCAACACCAGCTTTTCTGCCCCCAGTGTTTGCGCGATCTTGCCTGCCACCAGGTCGGCGTTGATGTTGTACGACAGCCCGTCTGCGCCGAAGCCGATCGGCGAAATCACCGGAATGAACGCGCCGTCCTGCAGCGCGCGCACCAGCGAAGGATCGATCCCTTCGATCTCGCCGACCTGCCCGAGGTCGTGCACACGCTCCGGATCGTCGCGGTCGGCAAGCCGCATCCGACGCGCCCGGATCAAGCCTCCGTCCTTGCCGGTCAGGCCGACCGCCTGACCCCCGAAACGATTGATCAACATCACGATCTCTTGCTGGACCTGGCCTGCCAGCACCCACTCGACGATCTCCATCGTCTCGGCGTCGGTCACTCGCATGCCCTGGATGAAACGCGACTTCTTGCCGACCCGCTCGAGCGCGTCGTCGATCTGCGGGCCGCCCCCGTGCACGACGATCGGCTTCATTCCGATCAGCTTCAGCAGAACGACATCGTGCGCGAAGCTCTCCTTCAGCGCCTGTTGGGTCATCGCGTTGCCGCCGTATTTGACGACAATCGTGCGGCCGTGGAAGCGGCGGATGTACGGAAGCGCCTCGGACAGGATCTCGGCCTTCAGCTCGGTCGGAATCTGTGCCCGGTCCATTGCTGCGGCGGTTGGCGCGGTCGGCGCGGCGCGAGTCGGAGAAAGACGCGGGCAGTCTAGCATCGCGCCCGCCGCTGGCTGTTCTCCGTTCACACCGCGAGCCGGTCGGCCGGGCCTCGTTCGTGGCCGTTGGACTGCCAGGCCATCTGCCCGCCTCGTTGACGTCCGTAGCCGCGAGCCGGCCGGGCGTCGTTCGTAGCCGTTAGCCTGCCGGGCCTACCCTGGGACTTCCCGCTGCGCGTGGCTCCGGGCATTCCGTCCTCTCAGTTGCACTGACCGCGCGGCGGATGCATCGCAGCAGTTCACAACGCCGTAGCCGGCCACTGTTCTATTCCGCCGCGCTGCCTCCATGCCCTGCGCCATGCTCGCGTGAAGTCCCAGGGTCTCCCGTCAGGCCAACGGGCGACCGCGATCGCGCAGCCAAGTCTCCACCGCGGTACTTGAGGTCATCGTTGATCGACCCGGAACTGCGATGACCTACAACACCGCGCTGGAACGAGAGCGCGGTGATGATCGTTTTCCGTTGGACTGACGGGAGAGCCTTGGCCCTGGATGCGAGCAGGCGCGCGGCCCCTGCGCAGAGCGCGGCGGTACGGACTTGTTACCGGCTGAGGCGTTGCGAACTGCTGCGCTGTACCCGCCGCGCGAAGCCGAAACACTGTGGCGACCAAATGCCGCGCGCCAGCGCAGCAGACAGGGCCGAGGGTAGGCCCGGCAGTCCAACGGCTACGGACGTCAACGTTCGCTTTCGCGCAGCAGGCGTCTAAGCCGCCGCTTGGCGGCTTGACGCTGCGCGCCGGGCGTGGGTGTGTGCGGACCTGCGGCGCGCTTGCGCGCAGCGACGGCAACCGGGTTGCGTGGTCGCAGACCGTCCGTGCGATAGACGAGCTTCTGGCGCGTCTTCAGTGATTTGACCATCGGATCGCTGTTCGCAGCGTCAGAGCACGTAGCGCGCGAGGTCCTCGTTGCGCGCCAGCTCCGCCAGCCGCTCGTCGACATACGCGGAGTCGATCACGGCGCGCTGCGCGGCCTGGCTCGCCGCATCGTACGAGATGCCCTCGAGCAGCTTCTCCATCACGGTGTGCAGGCGCCGCGCCCCGATGTTCTCGGTGCGCTCGTTGATGGTGAACGCGATCTGCGCCAGGCGCGACACGCCATCGGGCGTGAACTCCAGCGTGACGCCCTCGGTCTGGAGCAGCGCCTGGTACTGGCGCACAAGGCACGCGTCGGTGCCGGTCAGGATGCGCTCGAAATCAGCGGCCGACAATGATTCGAGTTCGACTCGGATCGGAAACCGCCCCTGCAGCTCCGGCATCAGGTCCGACGGCTTGGACAGGTGGAACGCGCCGCTCGCGATGAACAGGATGTGGTCGGTGCGGATCATCCCGTACTTCGTGTTGACCGTCGTGCCTTCGACCAGCGGCAGCAGATCGCGCTGGACACCCTGGCGCGAGACATCCGCCCCTTGTACCTCGCTGCGGGTCGCGATCTTGTCGATCTCGTCCAGGAACACGATGCCGTTGGCCTCAACGGTGGCGATCGCCTTGAGCTTGAGCTCCTCGTCGTTGACCAGGCGCCCCGCCTCCTCATCGACCAGCGCCCGCAACGCCTCGCGCACCTTGAGCTTGCGAGCGCGGCGTCGGGTGCCCCCCAGGTTCTGGAACATCGACTGGATCTGTTGCGTGAGCTCCTCCATTCCCGGCTGCGCCAGCACCTCCAGCTGCGCCATCGGCGTGGCCAGCTCGATCTCGATTTCCTTGTCGTCGAGTTCGCCTTCGCGCAGCTTCTTGCGCATTTTCTGGCGTGTTCCGCCCTCGGGTTCACGTTCCGCTTCGCCGAATCCGGCGCGCACAGGCGGAACCAGTACGTCCAGCAGGCGCTCCTCGGCCGACTCCTCGGCGTGCGCGCGAACCTTGCGCATTTCGCTCTCGCGCGTCTGCTTGACGGCGATGTCGGCCAGGTCGCGGATGATCGAATCGACGTCGCGCCCAACGTATCCGACCTCTGTGAACTTGGTCGCCTCCACCTTGATGAAAGGCGCATCCGCCAGCCTTGCCAGGCGACGCGCGATCTCGGTCTTGCCCACCCCGGTTGGGCCGATCATAAGGATGTTCTTGGGCGCGATCTCGCCGCGCAAAGGCTCGGGCACGTGCTGGCGGCGCCAGCGATTTCGCAACGCAACCGCCACGGCCCGCTTGGCGCGTTGCTGGCCGACGATGTGCTTGTTCAGCTCGTGGACGATTTCCTTCGGTGTCATCATCAGCGCAAGCAGTGACCTATTCGAGCGTCTCGATGGTCTGGCTCTGGTTCGTGTAGATGCACAGGTCGGCCGCGATCGTCAGCGCTCGCGCAACGATCTCTGCCGGGTTCAAATCCGTATTGTCCAACAGCGCGCGCGCGGCAGCCTGCGCGTAGGGGCCGCCCGAGCCGATTGCGACCAGCCCCAATTCCGGTTCGAGTACATCGCCGGTGCCGGTGATGATCAGCGACGATTCGCAGTCGGCCACCGCCAGCATCGCCTCCAGCCGGCGCAGGATCCGATCCGTACGCCAATCCTTGGCCAGCTCGACGGCCGATCGCATCAGGTTGCCCTGGTGCTTGTCGAGCCGCGCCTCGAAGCGCTCGAACAGCGTGAACGCGTCGGCAGTCGCGCCAGCGAAACCTGCCAGCACGCGGTCGTGGTACATGCGCCGAACTTTGCGGGCGGTGCGCTTTACAACGATGTTGCCCAGGGTGACCTGGCCGTCGCCTCCCATCGAAACCGATGCGCCGCGACGCACCGAAAGGATCGTGGTGCCGTGGAAATCCTTCATGTCTTGTCCGGTGTCGGAAGTTCGTCGCACGATGCTAACCGCATCCGTGGCGCGGAAATCTGGTGGCCTTACATCGCCGCCCCATCGGCGCGCAGGCGCGCCGGCAGCTGCGGCCTCCTCAGTTCCGTCGCAACTGGACCTGGGCCACCGACGAGACACCGAGCAGCTGCAGCAGCGCGCCGACCAGGGCGTTGACGTTGCGGAACTCCACCGTCGTGCCGAGCTGTTGCAGCTTGATGACGTGCCCAAGCAGCGTCGAAGCCGCGGAGAAGGCGACGCGGCGCAGATGCCGGCATTCGATCGTCAGGCGCGGCTGTGCGCGCGCGCTGGTGACCATGCGGCTGAACATGGGCTCGCCGTCGCCCCCGATCTCGCCGCGCCAGTCGAGCGGGTCGCGCGCGCCGGCCGCCGGCGCAGCCTCGCCGAGCGTCTTGATGTTGGACGAGAACGGCTCCCACGATGGAGGGGACACTTCGTACGTGATGCAATACTGGATCCCCGTTTCCTCGAATTCGCTCTGCAGGTTGAGCAGCCGGTACGCGTCGAGCAGCAGCATCCAGCACGCGTCCGGAGTATCGCGCCGTCCAGGCTCGATCGCCGCGCACAGCGGCGCGAGCAGCTGCTCGACACCATGCACGGTCAGCTCGTGGCTGGAACGCTTGAACGCGTTGAACACCCGCAGCAGCAGCTCAGCGCCGACCGCATCGATCGTGCGCACATCCGACAGGTCCACCGCCAGCTTCGCATGGGTCATCGCCAGCGACTTGAGCTGCTCCAGCGGTTTGACGATGTTGGCGCCGATCTCACCGGGCAGCCGCACCGTCGGGCTATCGCTCTTCGGCTCGGCAGGCACCTCGGCCGGCTCGTAGTCGACCCATGCAGGAGCCGAATGTTCGAATCGTAGCGCGTACTGCATCGTGAGGCGCTCGAACCCGGCCTTGTCGTCGCGCTGCTGCAGGAATTCGAACAACATCAGCCAGCCGCGCTCGCTCGCTGCGCCGAGGCGATCGGCCTCGATCGCCGAGCGCAGCACGGTCTCGGCTGCCTGATCCTGGCCATTGGCGAACAGGATCGCGGCTTCGTCCAGCGCGGATCCGGAGTCGGTCGTTCCCAATTCGACCGCTTCGATGCCATAGCTGGTGGCGTCCTCACCCGGATCGAAGGGCTCCTCCACTTGCTTGCTCTGAGCCGGTACCACCGGATCGAAGTCGAACGGCGGCAGTTCCGGTACCGTCGGCGTCGTCGGCGTCTCCCCGCCAGTCGGCGTCGTCAGGACCGAATTGGCCGCGAGGTCGCGCACCGGAGCACCGCGCGGCCGCAAAAAGTCCTGCGACATCTCCGATTCGATCGCATCGATCTTCGCTGCCGTGGCCATCGCCAGGCTGCGCGCGAGCTCCCGATCGGGGATCGCGTTCTCGGTGGTTGCAAAGCTCGGTGCGCCGGAGGAATTGCGATTCAGCGAACGGTTCACCGGGCCTGGCAGCGGACGCGAGAGTGAACGGACGTCTTGTGCTGCTGGTCGCGCGGGCGAGCGCCCCGCAGGCGGCTGCGCCGCGCGCGACGCGGTTTTCCTCGCGGGCTTCGATTCCTTCTTGAAAAACGAAAAAACCACGTGCTCGGATCCTGATTCAGCGCGGCTCTTGCGGCCCGAACTTGGAGCGATCACCCACGCCCGTCGTGGACAAGCGACGGTCGGCAATCCCTGATGGCGCCACTCGCCCGGTTCGCTCTGGTGGCGGGCTAGCCACGCAATATAACAATTATCCGGTTTCTTAAGCGCCGAGTCTGGCCCAGTTTATGCCCCGGCTCGGGGATTCGATGCCTCCCGAGCGTCCCCAATCCGCGGGGGACACGTTCGGTTAAAATAACGGCTGCGGAGCAGTCGCAGACGCGGAGTCGAAAAGGATGATCACCACAGCCACGACGGTAGGCGCCTACTTGCGGGATTTGCCGCCTGACCGCCGGGTCGCCATGGCGCGCGTGTGCAGCATGATCCGCCGCTCCGCGCGCGGCGTGCGCGAAAGCATGCGCTATGGGCTGGCCTTCTATGAACTGGACGGGCCACTGTTCGCCCTCGAATCCGGGCGCCGCCACATGTCTCTGTACGTGGCCGAGCACGAAGTGGTGTTGCGCCACAAAGAAGCGCTCGCCGGCGTGAACTCAGCGCGCAGCTTCATTCGGTTTTCGGATTTCAATCGATTGCCCCTCGACGTGGTCGAGAAGATCGTTCGCGAGTCGGTTGTTGCCCGGCGCGCGCGCGCATCCAATGGATCGATCCCGACCCAGGCCGAGCTGCTCAAACTGTGGGCGATCAAGGAAGAGGCGGCTCAGGCGCCGCAGGCGGTGACCCGATCGGTGGCGCCTTCGGCGCCGAAGGCTGCGGTCGCGCGCGGGGTGTCGGTCAAACGCGGTGCCGCACGTGCCGCCACACTGCGGCGCGCGAACGGCAAAGCCTCCGCGCGTGGCGCCGCCGAGCGTCGCTCGGCGCGTTCCTGACGCAAAGGTTCCTCGAAGCCGGTTTCAGCTACCCGACGTCGGCGGCTCGCTTTGCCCTGGCGCCGGCTCGTCGCGCATCGACCAGGCAGGATTGGAGGCCGGTTTGATGGGGGGCGGCTTGTATTGGCGCAGCGACCAGCGGAACCCGGCGAAGATGCAGCCGATCACGAGCGCCAATCCGGCGATTTGAAGCGGCCACATCCGCCACGCTCCGCCGACGCTGAACAACGCGATTCCGGCGAGCAAAGCAGCCACGAAAACCACAACTCTCCACAGCATCGCTGCTCCCGCCGGGAACGACTCGCATATTGTCGCGCAGTTCCGGAATCGGGCGGTATCGTTCCGCCTATCGGATTGCCCGCGCGGAGCGTCGATCGTGCTGTCGGCCGAGCAACTGACACGAATGAGCCGCCTGCTCGATGAAGCGCTGCCGCTCGATCGTGAATCACGCCGGCGCTGGCTGGACACGCTGGCGCCCGAAAACGCCGATCTGAAACCGTCGCTGGATCGGATTCTGTTCCAGTCGAAGGACGATCCGCACGGCGAGCCAGCCTCGGCCGTGCTGCCGAGCCTCCCGCGTACAGGCGTCGTCAACACGATCGTCGCGGGTGCACACATCGGGCCATACGAGCTGATACGCCAACTCGGTGCCGGCGGCATGGCGGAAGTGTGGCTGGCACGGCGTGCCGACGGTGCGTTCAAGCGTGACGTGGCGTTGAAGCTGCCTGCGCTGTCGCGGCTGCGCGAGGACCTCGAGCGCCGCTTCGCACGTGAACGCGACATCCTGGCCGCGCTCGAACACCCCAACATTGCGCGTCTGTACGACGCCGGCATCGACCCCGGCGGCCTGCCGTACATCGCGATGGAATATGTTGCGGGCCGCCCGCTGACGCAGTGGTGCGACGAACGGCGCTTGCCGGTACGCGAGCGCGTGGCATTGTTCCTGCAGGTGCTCGACGCCGTCCAATACGCGCATGAGCGCCGCGTGTTGCACCGGGACATCAAGCCCTCGAACATCCTGGTGAGCGAAGACGGGCGGGTGCGCTTGCTCGATTTCGGGGTTGCCAAGCTGCTGGCGGATCAGCCGCAGGACACTCAACTGACACAGATGTACGGCCAGGCCTTGACGCCGGAGTATGCGAGCCCGGAGCTGTTGTTGGGCGAACCGGCGGGCGAGGCCGGCGATATCTACGCGCTCGGCGTCGTGCTGAACGAGCTGCTGTGCGGCAGCCGGCCGTACCGCTTGCAGGCCGGCGCTTCGCGCACATTGCTCGAGCGCGCCGTGGTAGAGGCGCGTATCGATCCCGCCAGCGTGCAGATCACGAAGGACGCGGCGGCCGCACGGGACACGACGCCGGAACGCCTGACGCGACAGCTGCGCGGAGACCTGGACGCGATCGTTCTGAAGGCGCTGGCCAAGCGCCCGCAAGACCGGTATCCCGATGCGAACGCGTTCGGCCAGGACCTACGCCGTCACCTGGAGGGCGGTGCGGTTCAGGCGAGGTACGGGCGCCTTGCCTATCGAACCGGCAAGTTCTTGCTTCGGCATCGCAGGGAAACAGCCGCCGCGGCTGCCGCGTTGATCGTTGCGGTCGCGCTCGCCGTCGTGCTGGCACGGCTGCCGCTGCTGTCGGGCGCCAGCGCGCCGAAACGTGCTGCCGAGCGCGCAGCGGAACTGTTCGCGGTACCGGCGGGTGACCATTCGATTGCGGTGCTGCCGTTCCGCGACATGAGCGAGAAAAAAGATCAGGAATATTTCTCCGACGGGCTATCCGAGGAGCTGATCGACCGACTCGCGCAGAACCCGGATCTGCGCGTCATCGCGCGCACTTCGTCGTTCCAGTTCAAGGACCGCAACGAGGACGTTCGAGCGATCGGGCACGCGCTCGGAGTCGCGAACGTGCTGGAAGGAAGCGTTCGCAGGTCGGGGAACGAAGTGCGCGTTACCGCGCAGCTGATCCGCGCCTCGGACGGCTCGCACCTGTGGTCCAACACCTACGAGCGCGCATTCGGCGACATCTTCCAGCTCCAGGACGAGATCGCCGCGATGGTTGCGCGCGCGCTGCAGGTCACCTTAGGCCCGGACGCTGCTGCGCGGCGTGGCCGGACCGCGAATGCGCAGGCGTACAACCTACTGCTGGAAGGAAACTACGTAGCGGACCACAACACGCGGTCCGATTCCGAGCGGGCGGTCGCGCTGTACCGCGCGGCGCTGCAGGCCGATCCCGAGTACGCGCTCGCCTGGGCCAAGATCGCACACGTCAGCATCCTACAGACCTCGATCGGCTGGGTGCCGCCTGCCGATGGCGTTGCGGTCGCGCGCGATGCCGTGCAGCGGGCGCTTCGAATCGATCCGGACCTGGCGTACGCGCATCGGATGCACGCCCTGCTGCTGGAGGAGTTCGACTGGGACTGGCAGCAGGCGGCCTCGGAATACCGGCGTGGCCTCGAGCTGGACCCGAGCGACTTGCATGCGCGCATCGGGCTCGCGGACCTGAAAGCGATCCGCGCCGGCAGTTTCGAAGAGCGAATCGAATATTCGCGCCAACTGCTCGAAAGCGATCCGCTCGACAGCTACGAGCGCTGGAGCATCGGATGGATGTTGCTCGGGGCGGGTCAGTTCGAGGAGGCTCGGGCTGCATTGCGCAAGCTGGTGGAGCTGAACCCGGGCTACGCGGGCGGACCGTCTTTCCTCGCGCTGTCGCTGCTGCTGCTGAATCGACCGGCCGAGGCGCTGGCGGCCGTGCAGACCGAGAGCGACGAGACGTTCCGAATGTCGACCGAGCCGGCCGTGTACTGGACCCTGGGCGAGCGGACGAAATCCGACGAGGCGCTCGCCCGGTTGGAGGCCAAGTATGCGAATTCGTCGGCGTACAACATCGCCGAGATGTACGCCTGGCGCGGCGACCGCGATCGTGCGTTCGCCTGGCTCCACCGCGCGCGGCAGCAGCATGATCCGGGGATGGAGATGGTGCGAATCGATCCGCTGCTGCGCAATCTGCATCCGGATCCGAGATTCCAGGCCGTACTGGCGCAAATGAAACTCGCCGAATGAGACCGCCTTTATCACCGGTGCGATGACGGGCAGAACACGCTGAAAATGGACGTCACCTTTCCCGACGGAACAGCAGTTCCCGCTTTGGGCATCGGCACCTACCGGATGGGCGAATCGACGCGCACGCGCGAGCGCGAGATCGCCAGCGTGCAATCCGCGCTGGACGCAGGCATCCGCGTGATCGATACGGCCGAGATGTACGCCGACGGCGGTGCCGAGAGCGTGGTCGGCGCGGCGTTGCGGGGCAAGCGCAGGGACAGCGCTTTCGTCGTGACCAAGGTGCTGCCGTCGAACGCGAGCCGCAGCGGCGTGATCTCTGCCTGCGAGCGCAGCCTTCAGCGACTGCAGATCGATCGAATCGACCTGTATCTGTTGCACTGGCGCGGAGCGGCGCCGCTGGCCGAGACGGTCGACGCGTTCGAACACTTGGCAGCGCGAGGTCGGATCGCTCGATGGGGGGTGAGCAACTTCGACGTGTCCGACATGCAAGAGGTGCAGGCGCTTGCATCCGGCAAGCGCTGCAGTGCAAACCAGGTGTACTTCTCCGTCTCGCGGCGGGGGGTCGAATTCGATCTTCTGCCTTGGTCGAATTCGCGCGGGATGCCGTTGATGGCGTACTCCCCGTTTGACGAGGGCCGGCTGCTCGGTGACCGCACGCTCGCGTCGATCGGCCGCAAACACGGTGTCGGCGCTGCGCAAGTGGCGTTGGCCTGGCTGCTGGCCAAGCCGGGAGTGATCGCGATTCCCAAGGCAGGCCGCGCCGAGCACGTTCGGGAAAACGCTGTCGCGGCGAGCCTTGCGCTGGACGCCGACGATATCGCGCAGATCGACCGCCGCTGGCCGCCGCCTTCCAAGAAACAGGCACTCGCGATCGTGTAACGTCTGAACCCATGACGACGATATCGGTTTCCGCTCCCTCGGTGCGGCGTTGGCAATGGCTTCCAGCCCCGGGGACCTGGAAATACCATGCGCTGCTGGCAGCGGTCGGCCTGTTGGTGCTGGGGCCATTGGGAGGCCTGGCCGCGTCCTATATGAATTTCTCGATTGGATTTTTCGTCAGCGGCCAGGTGCTCGCGGGAATCCTCGGTTCCACCGTCACGTTCGGCTACGGCGCTGACGGCAAGCACGGCGCCAACTACATCCAGACGATCGCCGCCTCGGTCGCGAATCTGAGTGCGATGGCTGTGGTCCTGCAGGCGATGGTCTGGCTCGGTCTGCCGCAACCGCCCGCCTGGAAGGTGATGCTCTACCTGACGTGCATCGGCATGTTCGGCGTCGGGGTCGGCATGCTGATGACTCCGATCCTCGTGGACCGGATGCGGCTTCCGTACCCGTCCGGTCTTGCGGTTGCCAACATCCTCCGGGCGCTGACCGATCCGGTGCTGCTGCGCCGTTCCGTGTTTACGCTCGGCTCCGGGATGGCACTGGGGTTCGCCGGTGGCGTCGGCGCGGCCAAGACCGCGCTGCTGGGTGCCATCAACCTGAGCACGTCGACGTTCGGCGCGGGAATGATCGTCGGGGTGCGAATCGGGCTGCCGACGGTCGTCGCTGGACTCACCGGCACGGCGCTCGTTCCGTATTTCGTGTCGATCGGATGGCTGCACCCGGGAGATCCGTTCCGCAAGATCACGTTCCTGATCGGGCTGGGGTTGCTCCTGGGTGCCAGTTTGATCGACGTGTCGTTGATCCTGTGGGAAGCCGCGCGTCGGCTTCGCACCGGCGCAAAGAGCGACCTTTCGGCGCCGGTTCCCGAGCTGGAGCCGTGGAAGAAGACGCACCCGGGCCGCCTCATATTATGGGTGCTCGCTTGGGGCGCGGGCATAGCGATTACCGGCACCACGCTGATGGGCGTGCCTGCCGGTTACCTGCTGTTCGCGCTCGCGCTTTCTGTTGCCCTGGTGCTGGTAACCGGCATTGCGACCGGAATGACCGATCTGACGCCGGTCTCTTCGGCGTTCGTCGTTACCGTGATCCTGCTGGCTGCGATCGGGCTGCGCGATCCGGGTGTGGGGATGATCGCTGCAACGGTGCTGCTGGTGTCTTGCGGTGTGGCAGCCGACATGCAACAGGATCGCTCGACCGGCTGGCGCCTGGGCACCAACCGGATGATGCAGTTCCGTTATCAGGTGGGTGGGGTCGTGGTCGGCGCTGCGATGGCGATCGTGTATGCACATCTTTTCATGGGCGCTTATCCGGTTCTGAACGTCGACCAGACCTCGATCCCGGCCGATCAACAACCGGCAGCCTGGGCTTCGGCGATGACGTACAAGTTCGTCGGTGCGCTGCGCAGCATTACCGACGACAAGCCATACCAGAGAATCGCGATCCTGATCGGGATCGGGATCGGTGCCGCGGTTCAAGCGGCGCGAACACTGCTGCGCTCGAGCGCCGCCTATCGGAAATTCGTCGCTGGCGGCAAGATCGGCTACTCGAGCGGGTTCGTGCTCGACACCTTTTTGCTGCCATCTCCGTACGCGTACTCCTTCGGTTTGTTCCTGAATCTGCCGGGATCGGCGTGGTTCGCGGCCGGCGGCACGTTTTCGAGTCTGTACAACACTTGGAGCGAGCGGCGCGAGCGCGCAAGCGGCGAGCAGGCGGCGCTGCCTTCGGACATGAACCCGACCTCCCTCGTCGGTGGCGGTCTAATCGCCGGGAACGCTTTGTCCGCACTCTCACTGGGGCTGATTGGACTAGCGCAGACAGTCCTGGGCTGATCGTCCCACCCGCGCAACAGACGGCGGTGCGCGCCGTAGTACTGTTACGGGAATGGGAGAGAGTCCGCCTTCCGGCGGTCGCGCGCGCAGCCGCCCGGCGTGGCGTGTCGGTGAGATCGACTTCGGCCGGACCGATTTGCGTCATCGGTCCGACATGACTTTGTTTTACCTTTTGACCGGCGCCTCTTTCATCGAGACTGGCTCGGACCTTTACACCCGCAATCTGCTGACCTACTACCGCGACGCCGGTCCGATCGCGGATTGGCTGCGCGAGGAATGGGAACCGGAAGAGCTGCAGCACGGCGCTGCGTTGCGCCGCTATGTGCAGGCGGTGTGGCCGGAGTTCGACTGGGACGAAGCCTATCGACGCTTCTTGGCCGAGTATTCGCGCGTCGCATCGCCCGAAGCTTTCGAGGCGACCCCGCAGCTGGAATTGGCGGCGCGCTGCATGATCGAAACCGGCACCGCGACGCTATACCGCATGCTGTACGACTATGTGCAGGAGCCGGTGTTGCGCGAAGTGCTGGGACACATCCGCAGCGACGAGGTCAGTCACTACAAGCACTTCCTGCAGTATTTTCGGGGCGCCCACGGCCGCCAGAGCCGCATCAGGGTGGCATGGGCGATCGCGCGCCGTGTGCGCGAATCGCGCTCCGACGACGCCTGGATTGCGTTTCGCCACGCCTTCGAGGTGAACAACCCGGGGCGAAGCTGCCAGCGGTCGGACTTCGACGAATGGCAGCGGCAATGGCAAGCCATCATCCGGCGCGCCTATCCGTTCCGGATGGCCGCCGAGATGCTGATCGCTCCACTGCAGCTGCCGCTGCTGGCGCGCCGGCTTGCGCGGCGCACGGCCGAGCTGGTACTGCGACGAGCCTTGCTGGCATGAGGACGATTCGCGTCCTCGCCGGCTGCGCCACCTGGTGGTGCCTGGCAGGCGCTGCCTTTGCTACGCCGGTGGACGACGTTCTGGCTCGCATCCGGCACATTGTCGTGATCTACGGCGAGAACCGCAGTTTCGACAATCTGTACGGACTGTTCCCGGGCGCCGATGGCATCGAACGTGCCACCACCGACACGCGTACGCAGCGCGACCACGACGGCAGCGTCCTGTCGAAGCTGCCGCCAGTGTGGAGTGCAAACGGCGACGGTTTCGACGCGCGCTTTGGGTCCGCGCTGGCGAACGGCCCATTCCGGATCGATGCGGCACCTGCGCAGCTACCGTTGTCGTTGGCCACACGCGATCTGGTGCATCGCTACTACCAGAGCATCGAGCAGATTGACGGCGGCCGCAACGACCGCTTCGCCGAAGTATCCGATGCCGGCGGCTTGTCGATGGGTTACTACGACGGCAGTTCGATGGAGCTTTGGCATCTGGCGCGCGAGTTCACGATGGCCGATCACTTTTTCATGGGCACGTTCGGCGGTTCGTTCATGAACCACATCTGGCTCGCATGCGGCTGCGTCGCGCGCTACCCCGGTGCGCCTGAGGAATTGAAAAGCCGTGTCGACGCGAACGACAGGCTGTTGCGCAAGCCCGACTCGCCGCAGAGCGCGCTTGCCGGGCCGCCCAAATGGGAGCGCGACGGCGCTCTGACTCCGGACGGCTATGCGGTCAATACGGTGCAACCGCCGTATCAGCCGAGCGGAATCGCGCCGGCTGCCGGCGGCGACAAGGAATTGGCCGATCCGGCTCTGCGGCCGCTGCCATCACAAGAGGCGCCGACGATCGGCGACCGCTTGAGCGAGCGGTCGATCAGCTGGGCCTGGTACTCGGGCGGCTGGAACCAGGCGCTGGCCGACTCCAGCCTGCCCGGCACGGCGCGCGGCGTGATCTATGCGGGCAGCCTGCGCTTTCAACCCCACCACCAACCGTACAACTACTTCCGCCGTTATGCGCCCGGCACGGCCGA
>JAFAIM010000021.1 GCA_019236735.1 Burkholderiaceae bacterium | reverse complement strand
CGCGCATTTCCTGTGATTTGGCCACATGCGCAGAGTTTCGCAGCGAATCGAACCACCAACCTGCAATCAGGAGCGCCACCAGCGTGCAAATTACGCCCGCAACGCGTCGAGGATGTTCTCGGACGAATTCAACGATAGAGGTGATCCACGCCGGGTACGTCATCTACTGCGCCGCGAATGGTCGCAGGGGTGATTTTCGCATCGTCGTACGCTAACGTACCAAGGCTTCGGCACCCGGAAGGAAACAGGCATGAAAAAGAGCGGGCCGCAGAATGGCAAGTCTCCTTCTCAGCGGATCGACGCGAGAATTGAGGAACTGGGCGACTGGCGGGGCGAGATGCTTGGCCGGCTGCGGTCCGTGGTCAAGGAGGCCGATCCCGAGGTCGTCGAAGAGTGGAAGTGGGGAGTTCCGGTGTGGTCGCACGACGGATTGATCTGCACCGGCGAGACGTACAAGAGCGTCGTGAAGATGACCTTCGCAAAAGGGGCGGCCCTGAAGGATCCTTCGCGCCTGTTCAACTCCAGTCTGGAGGGGAACACGAGACGCGCGATCGACTTTCACGAGGGTGAGAGGATCAACGAGACGGCGTTGAAGAGTCTCGTTCGCGCTGCCGTGGCTTTGAACAAGTCCGCAGCCAAAGGCTGACCCAGCGGCATCCATGACCATCCGCCAGCAGAAAGAGCGCGGCCTTCCTCCCCGCCCGAAATGTGAACGAATCTGAGAACGCCACGGCGATTCAGCTGGTAGAGGCGGAAATGGACGCCGCCAGCCTGCATGCAAAGGGCGTGCTTCGGGTGTTGCGGACCGAGGCAGGGCCGCTGATTCTGTTTGGCCTGGCTTGGGCTGGGCTCGGCATCACTGGAATCATCGTCAAGCTGGGTTCGGCCGGCTGGCTGGTCCTGGCCCTGGCGCTGCTTCCGGCTGCGGTGTTGCTGCAACTCACGATGTGGCTGGATCGCGTGGAAGCGAAGCCCGTGTGGCTTCTGATCCGCTGCGTGCTCTGGGGCGCGGGCCCGGCGATCATCGGAGCGGGTGTGGTGAATTCGGTGGTGGCAGCCAAAATTGGTTTGCGCGGGTCCGCGTTTGTAAGTGCGCCTTTGATCGAGGAAGCGATGAAAGCGCTGGCGCTGGTGTGGCTGCTGAGGCACCGGCGCGATCAGATTCATGGTGCGCTCGATGCAGCGATGTACGCGATGTGCGTCGGAATCGGTTTTGCCGCCGTCGAGAACGTCCAATACTATGCTGCCGCACTCCACAAAGGGCTCTCCACGCTTGCTGCCACTGTCATCGGGCGCGGACTCATCACTCCTCTTGCTCATCCGCTCTTTACGTTTGCCACTGCGCTCGGAATCGCGAGCGCAGCGAACCGCCGGGCGCCCGCTCTGATCGGCTATCCGCTATTGGGGTATGCGTGCGCCGTGTCGGCGCACTCTCTGTGGAATACGTTCCCGCTGACTTGGGTGTTCGTGATTCCGGGATTTGTGACGCTGGCACTCTGGATCTACCGTGCCAGCCGTGCCGAAGAGCGGGATCTGCAAATTGCGGTGGAACGGGCGGTCAGCCGAGGGGAACTTCCAGGCAATGCTGCAGCACTGATCGGCCCGAGCCGCCGCCCGCGGTTCTTCGAGTGGACCGCAGCGGCGATCGATCCAGGGCACTGGCTGTACGAGCGCTGGCGGCGGCACCATCTGGCGCTGATCATGGCGCTACCCGCGGTTGCGGCGCAGATTGCCGATGACGATCCGCGCAAGCAGACAAGCCCGGAACTCGTTCAAGCGGCGGCGACTCAGCTGTTGAGGCGTCGCATCGGCGGCACCACCTGATGCGCGCGGCTCGGCCGCGACGAGTTGTCGGGTTCGGGCGGGCTTTGCCGTCCGGGTGATGTGATCCAACCAGGAGAGGACGTGATGTCGAATCGAGCCAGGGAAGGGGTGATCCGGCGCTGGCTGCTTGCCGGCGCCTTTGCGATCTCGACTGCGGCGGCACCGGGTGTGGGTTTTGCCGCCACAAACATCTTCTTGCAACTCGACGGGATTCCAGGCGAATCGACTGACGCCAAGCATAAGGAGCAGATCGATATCCTGTCCTACTCGCTCGGGCTGACGAATCTCGCGAACACCAGTTCTTCGTCCGGAGCCGGCGCAAGTTCGGGAAAGCTCGCTTGCGGCGCCCTCGTCCTGACGAAATTCGTCGACAAATCCAGCCCACCGCTGATCGCGGCTATTGCAGGCGGCAAGCACATCAAGTCGGGGAAGCTCAGCTTTACTGCAACCGGCCCGAAAGGCGGCGCCGACTATTACGTCGTCAGCTTGACCGATCTGGCTGTCACCGCGATCCAGCAATCGCAAGCGTCGGGCTCGCCGAAGGTTACCGACCAGATCTCGTTCTCTGTCGCCAAATACGCGTTCGAATATCAGCAAGTGCAGCCCAATGGCACGCTCGGACAACCGCAGACGGCGGCGGTCGATTGCCAGGCGGGGTCGGGGCGATAGTTGCCGTCGCCATTTTGAGTGCGACGACAGGTTTGATCATTTCTTGACTGCTTGGGAGGCCGCGGGTCGCTCCGCCACGCGCGCGGCCCAGCTCGCTAGCGCGAGCGCGGGCAACCCGAGCGCTGCGGCGGCAGCGAAATACTCCGCGTAGCCGAAGCGCTCGACCGCGACTCCCGAGAACAGCGCGATCCCTTTCGGCAGCATCAGCATCAGCGACGAGAACAGCGCGTATTGCGTGGCGGTGAAACGCGCGCTGGTCAGGTTCGACAGGTACGCGATGAATGCACTGCTCGCCGCTCCGCCCACGAGGTTGTCGGCCGATACTGCTGCAACCAGCGCTGTCAGATCGTTGCCACGCGTGGCAAGCCACGCGAACAGCAGCACCGATGCAGGCGACAGCGCGGCGCCCGCGATCAGCACCGACCGCAAGCCGAAGCGCGACACCAGTGCCCCGCCCGAGATCGCCCCGATCAGGAACATCGCCACGCCGTTCACACTCGAAACCGTGGCCACCTGGCCCTTTGTAAACCCCATGTCAAGGTAAAACGGACTCGCCATCGCTGCCAGCAGGATGTCGGAGATCCGGAAGGTCGAGACGAACGCGAGGATCGGCACGGCCAGCCAGCCGTAGCGGCCGAAAAAGTCCAGGAACGGGCCAGCCACGGCGGCCCGCAGTTGTGCGAGGCCGCCGTGGCGCACGATCCCGCCACTGGCCACGCTTGGCGCTTCGGTGATCGGCTCGGGAGAAAAGAGCACCGTCGCGATCCCGATCGCCATCGCGGCGGCCATCACGAAGTACGCGACCATCCAGGCGTCGTGCCGGTAACCACCGTCTCCCCCGGCCGCTGCCGCCGCGATCGCAAGCGCGCCTGCGCCAGCAAAAATCATCGCGATCCGATAGCCGGTTTGATATGCCGCCGCCAGCGCAGCCTGCCGCTCGGCCGGGGCCGATTCGATCCGGTACGCATCGGTGGCGATGTCCTGGGTCGCTGACGCGAACGCGGTCAGCACCGCGGCCGCCACGAACGCCCATAAGCTGCGCTGCGGATCGATCCACGCCATCGCCGCCAGCCCCAGTGCAACCACGCATTGCGACGCCAGTTGCCAGGACCTGCGCCGGCCGAGACGGCGTGTCAGGCACGGCAGCGGCAGTCGATCGACCAGCGGAGCCCACAGCCACTTCAGGGCGTAGGCCCAGGGAATCGCGTTCAGGAAGCCGATCGTTGCCAATCCGATCCCTGCCTCGCGCAGCCGGAACGACATCGTTCCGAACACCAGCAGATACGGCAGCCCGGAGGAGAAACCGAGCGGGAGCATCCGGCGCACGGATGGATCGGCATAGACCCGCAGCGCGGCAGGCATCAGCGAAAGGCGAGATGCTGTGGTAGTTTCGTGGCGCGCGGAGCCACTAGAGCCGTCGCATTCGCCGCGGCGACGCCATGGTCACCTGACTGTGATAGAGCGGCGCTGTCTTCGTTTGCCGGACCGCGTTGCAAGCCACTCCTTCAGAGCATCGTTCAGGCGGGTCTGCCAACCCGGACCGCCGGCGCGAAATGCGCCCACGATCTCGCGGTCCAGTCGGATGGCAACCTGCTCCTTGGTCGGCCTCTTGTTTGGACCCCGGACCCGACGAACCGACGCGATCGTCGCAGCAACGCCGCCGCCCGGTGTCACGACGCCTTTGTCCCATTCCACCCGCCGGGAGCGTCTCGAGGCAGGTGGTGCAGCCGCCTTCGCCGCCGCGATTTGGGCGGGGCTAAAGGCGGGAAAAGTAGGTTTCGACTTGCTTGCGGTCGGCATAACGGCAGGAAATCAGGTGGGCGACGTCGTCGCCTCGGAGAGTCCAGACGAGAAAGACGACACGACCGCGCCAGAATCCAAGGCTTTGCAGGCGAGGTTCACCGTAATCCTCGCGGTCGTCTTCGACAGTGAGCATCGGGTAATCAAATACGGGCTCCAGTTCGGCGAGATCGATCCGGTGCTTCCTGAGGTTTTCGCGCCGTTTCGCGTCGTCCCAGGAGATCATCGGCAAAATGTATATACAAAATGGTCATTGGTCAAGTTGCCCTACCTGCAGCGACCGCCGGCGAAGCGCGATGGCCGTGATCGTCGAGTTGTTCAAATGCGCAGCCGCGATTCGCATGAATCCATCAAGAGACATTTGATCCTCCGCCTTCAGTGTGCGCGAAAGCAGTCCGTCACGCCGATGAACTTCGTTTGCTTGACCGCCCGGTCGATTGGCAGCGCGCCAACTTGACTGAAGCGGTCGTGCGAGAACCGCCTCGGTCGTAATCAGTGTCCAGCCTCGACCGGCTTTGCTATGACCAAGGCTCGGCGGGCTCTTCTATTCTCGGTTGGTGCAACCTCCCGCAATCGCGCCAACCGACTGAGCGTCATGTCGTATTCTTCGGACAGAATGCGTCTATGGAACCGGCCGCTCAGCATGTCCCGACATCACCCCGCGAAGTCAGCTGCCGATGCGCCTCGAAAAATGGTACGCGGACATCGTCGACGACGGCCGCGCGACGATTCTGTATTGCGCCAGCCTGCAGCTCGGTCCCCTTTGCGTCGGCTACCGGCGCACGATCGGCCGCGGCGAAACCGAGTCCGCGCAGTTCCGCCTGGGAGCGAGGCTCCCGCGGATCGAGCGGGCGGCGCTGGTGTGGCCCGAGCCAACTCGCTTGGTCTGGAACGGCTGCGCCTCGCGCGCGCAGGAGCTCTGGAACCGCGACGGTCGGACGCTGACCTGGAATCCGCTGGTGCTCAACGGCGAGGTGAGCGGCACCCGGCTGTCGGCGCGGGCGCGCGGCTACGCGGAACGGTTGACGCTCGAGTTCGGGCCTTGGCACCTGGGGCTGGCGTCACTGCGCTGGGGACGCTTCTGCGGCCGTGTGCACAGCCTGGTATGGATCGAGTGGCAGGGAAGGCACGACAAGCGCCTGGGCCTGCTCGACGGGCAGGCGCGCGAGGTGCGGATGCATGGGCAGGACGTGTACTGCGGCGGCGCACGGCTGACGCTCGGCGACCGCACGACGCTGCTACAGGAGCCGATCGCGCGCTTCGCGGGCTACGCGGCGCCGCTTTTCTCGAAAGCCGGTGCCCTGCACTTCCTGCGGGGCACGGAGACGAAGTGGCTCGCCCAGGCCCGGCTCGACTGCGGCGGGGCTGAGCCGGACCGCGGCTACGCGATCCACGAGGAGGTCGTATGGCCGCGATAACACAGCGAGCCGGTCAGGCCGCGTACGCCGGGTTGTTCGTGCTGCTGTGGCCGGCGCTGCTCGCCTGGTGCTCTGCGCGCCTCGACGCGTCCTCGCCGCCGCTGTGGCCGGTGCCGTTTGGCCATGGCACCGGGGCAGCGCTGGCGGCGCTGGGCGCGGGCTTGATAGCGGTGTCGATGTGGATGCTGTGGCGCAAGGGCAAGGGGCTGCCGATGAACGCCTATCCGCCGCCGTACTTCGTCGACAGCTCGACGTACGCGGTGTTCGCGCACCCGATCTACCTCGGCTTCACGCTGCTCGTCGCCGGCGCGTCGGTGCTCGCCGAGTCGCGAGCGGGCTTCTGGCTGATCACGCCGCTGTCGGCCCTGGCCGCCTGGGCGCTGGTGCTCGGTTACGAGGGTCCCGAGCTGCGCCGCCGCTTCGGTGTTCCGCAGTGCGCGCCGTGGTTCGCCCCGCCGCGCGGCGGTACCGACCGCCCGGGCCGGCGCGACCGGCTGCGCGCCTGCGTCATTGCCTTCGGGCCGTGGGCCCTCGCGGCCTGGATGTTTTCGCGAATGCCGGCCCCGCAGTACGCCGCCGACGGATTGCGGACGACGTGGGAGCTGGCCCTTCCGCGCCACGCCTGGGCCGTCTGGGTGGGATCGCTCGCGTTCGCGATGGCACCGGCCGGTGTGCTGCTGGCGCCGTCGAGCGATCGGTTGCGGCGCTTCGTCCGGGCCGCCTGGACCGGCTCGGCGCTGGGTTTCTTCGTCATGCTGGCGCTGCCGGCAAGCTCCCCGCTGCCCGCTCCCGACGGCGCCGCAGCGCCGTCCTGGCTGGTCGCCGCGACCGGGGCGCTGGACGCCGAGTGGTTCGCGCTGCCCTCGTTTCGCGCGTTCTGGGTGATGCTGTCGGCGCTGGCGCTGTCCGCGCTCGCCTGCCCGCTCGCCCTGCTAGCCTGGGCGCTCGCCGCCGCGATCGGCACCTGCAGTGTGCTGAGCGGCTTGCAGACGGTCGCAGGCGTTGCCGCCGGCTGCGCGACGGCCGTTCTGTGCTGGCATCTAGATGCGGTCTGGAACGTCCTCGTCGGTGTGGGAACCAGGTTGAGCAATTCCTGGGCTGCCCTGCGTATCGGGCCTGTTCGGATCATCAACCACTTCGTCTGGTCCTTCCTGGCGGCGACCTGCGGCATGCTGATCGCGTTCGGCTTCAGCGGACCCGACACGCTGGGCGCCGGCCTGGTCGTCGCGCTCGGCGGGCTGGTCAGCGCCGGCGCCTGGGGATACTGGCTGGAGGGCGGAGGCCGCTTGTCGCGCCCGTTCGGCTATTACGGGTTCCTGCTCGGGCTGCTGAGCGTGCTCATGGCGTTGGCGGACCTGCACGTCCGCGGCATCGGCGCCTTGGCAGCCGGGTTCGCCGCGGGCGGACCGGTAACCCAGGCCATCGGGCGGCTGCGCTGCGTCGTGCAGGGCTGCTGCCACGGCCGCCCCATCTCGGGAGCGCCGGGATTCCAGGTGACGCACGCGTGCTCGCGCGTGACTGCGCTGGCAGGGCTGCACGGGGTGCCGGTGTACCCGACCCAGTTCTATTCGATCGGCGGCAACGCCATCGCGGGACTGATCCTGTGGCGGCTGTGGGCGCTCGGCGCATCCTGGTCGGTGATCGGCGGCGCCTACCTGGTGCTGACATCGCTGGCGCGCTTTGTCGAGGAACAGTATCGGGGCGAGCCACAGACGCCGAAGCTGCGCGGCCTGCCCGTGTACCAGTGGCTGGCGATCGCGACGTTCCTCACCGGGATCATCGCAGGCACCGAACTGGCCGGCGAGCCGGCGTACCCGGCGTACTGGCTGTCGTGGCGGTCGCTCGGCGCGTCGGTGCTGATCGGGCTGACGACCGGAATCCTGATGAGCGTCGACTTTCCGGCCTCGCAGCGCCGCTTTTCGCGGCTGACGGTGTCCAAGTAGCGGCATCGCATCGATGGCGCTCGAACCCTCGCGAGCTCTCGCGGACCGGGCCGGCCGCGCGCCGCTGCCGCCGGGGCCGCACCTGCGCTGGTGGGGCCTGGAGTTGCTGGGTCCGATGCAGCGCGACTATCTCGGCTTCGTATGCGGGCTGCAGCGCGATTGGGGCGACGCCGCTTTCACGCGCATCGCGCTGGAGCGCACCTGCGACGTGTTCGCGCCGGAACTGGTGCGCGCGGTCCTGGTCGACTACGCCGATGCGTTCGTCCGCTGGGAGCGCGGCGCTGCGATCCTCTCACAGGGATTCGGGCGCAGTGTCCTGACCAGCGAGGGCGAGACCTGGAAGCGCCAGCGCCGCCTGCTGGCGCCGGAGTTCGCGCCGGCCCGGCTGCAGGGATATGCCGGCCTGATGGTGGCTGCGGCCCGCCGGGCGCTCGACCGCGCGGCGCCGGCGAGCGAGGCGGCCCAGGTCGAGGTCGAGGCGCTGATGACCGCGCTGGCGATGGACGTCGTGCTGCGGACCCTGTTCGGCAGCACGACCGACGAGGATGCGGCGCAGGCGGCCGACGCGGTGCAGCTGCTGAGCCGGGTGGCGGCGCGCGAGATGCTGCTGCCGGCCACGCTTCCCGACTGGCTGCCGCTGCCGGGCAAGGCCGCCAAGCGCCGCGCGTTGCGCGCGCTCACCGCGCTGATCCGGCGCCAGATACGACAGTGCCGCCGGGCGGCGGACTGCCGCGACGCGCCGGCGCATTTGATGGGCACGCTGTCGAAGCTGCGCGACGAGAACGGGCGCGCGCTGCTCACCGACACCGAGCTGGAGCAGCACTGCCTGGTGCTGTTGCGCGCCGGACACGAAACCACTGCCGCAGCGCTAATCTGGTGGTGTCGGCTGATCGCCGAGCATCCCGACGAAGCCCGGCGTCTGCGCGACGAGGTCGATCGCGTGCTCTCCGGCCGCGATCCGGCGGTGGGCGATGTGCCGGGGCTGGCGTGGGTCGCTGCGAGCCTCCAGGAGGCAATGCGCCTGTATCCGCCGGTGGCTGCTCTGATGACGCGCCGCGCGCTGCGCGAGGTGCAGATCGGGCCTTGGCGCATCCCTCGCGGTGCGCTGGTGCGCATCACGCCGTTGATCACGCACCGCGATGCGCGCGCCTTTCCGGACCCCGAGGCCTTCCGGCCCGAGCGCTTCGCGCCCGGCGCCGCGCCGCCGCCGCGTGGCGCCTTCCTGCCGTTTAGCGCCGGCCCGCGCGTGTGCCTCGGCCAGCACTACGCGATGCTGGAGATGGTGCTGGTCGCGACAATGCTGCTGCAGCGCTACGAGCTGCAGGTGCCGCCCGGCGAGGCGCGCCCCGAGCTGGAGCTAGGCGTGACCGTGCGGCCGCGCGGCGGCCTGCTGCTGCGCTTCGTGCGCCGGCGCGATCCCGCGTGATAAAGCCGCGATAGTCGCCGCGAACTTGCCGAAGCCGGACCGGCTTCCGCGTGGCTGGCCTTTCAGGTTAGGCGGTGACCCGTAGACTGTGACGATCCGAATGTCCCCTATGGTGCGCCGGCGACCGACTTCAACGGGTCGAATTGAGCTGCTCACATGGTCCGCTCTACGACGTCGACAATTTCCGGCACCTTGCAGGTCGACCGGCCCGCCGTGCGCACATGGGGTTGAGAAGAGTAGGACCGACTGCCGGCGGCGATCGGTGTAGGACCTAGAAATTGCTAGAGCCGGCCGGCGTATTCGACGATCAGCGGCGCATGGTCGCTGAAGCGGCGTGTCTTGTAGATCTCGCAGCGGCGGGCGCGTGCCGCGATCTTCGGGGTGGCGATCTGGTAGTCAATGCGCCAGCCGACATTCTTGGCCCATGCCTGTCCCCGGCTGCTCCACCAAGTGTAGGACTCGCTCTTCGCATCCGGGTGCAACCGGCGGTACACGTCGACCAGTTCCAGCTCGTCGAACACGCGGCCGATCCAGGCACGCTCCTCGGGCAGGAAGCCGGAGTTTTTCTGGTTGGAACGCCAGTTTTTGAGGTCGATCTCTCGATGCGCGATATTCACGTCGCCGCACAGAAGGAACTCGCGCCCGGTTTCGCGCAAGCGTTTCAGGTGGGGGAAGAATGCGTCCAGGAACCGAAATTTCGCTTGCTGCCGCTGCGGCGAGCTCGATCCGGACGGGAAATACACCGAGATCACGCTGACGGACGGGAACTGAGCTTCGACATAACGGCCCTCGGAATCGAACTCTTTGGACCCGAACCCGATCCGTACGGCGTGCGGGCGTTTGCTTGAGAAAAGCGCGGCGCCGCTGTAGCCGCGCGCCTGGGCAAAGTGATAATGGGCGTGCAACTTGGCGGGCTGCAGCAGCCGCTCCGGAAGATCGGCCCGTTGCGCCTTGATCTCCTGCAGGCACAGCACATCCGGCTGGCGGCGCGCGATCCAGCGCAGCAGCCCCTTGGAAACTGCCGACCGCAGCCCGTTGGCGTTCAGCGTAACAATCTGGAACATGCCGCCGCTCTAGACATGCGGGTTAGCCGAAGTTTGGGCGCTTTCGACCGCCTAATCTGGGACAATGCCACTTAAGCGCGCCAGTCACGCGCCCGACCTTCGCCCGGCAGCACACGAACCGATGTCGGTGGCCATGCAATTCCTCGAATTCGCGCTCGAAAGCGGCGCACTTTCGTTTGGGGATTTCACGGCCAAAAGTGGGCGCAAAACACCGTACTTCTTCGACGCCGGGCGCTTCGACCGCGGCTCTACGCTCGGCAGGCTCGCGCGATTCTATGCCCAGACCTTGCTGGCGGCGCGTGCGGCGGGCCGGATCCGCTTTGACATGCTGTTCGGGCCTGCTTACAAGGGGATCGTGCTGGCGGCGGGCACGGCAGTGGCGCTGGCCGAATTGGGATTGGATGTGCCTTACTCGTACAACCGCAAGGAGCGCAAGGACCATGGCGAAGGCGGCGAAGTCGTCGGCGCCCCCCTGCGCGGGCGGGTCGTGATCGTGGACGACGTCATCACCGAAGGCGGCGCCAAGCGCGAGGCGGTCGAATTGATCGCGAAAAATGGAGCGCAACCCGCTGGGGTCGTGATCATGCTGGACCGCATGGAGCGCGTCGGCAGTGACGGTGCACTGTCGCCGCAGTCGGCGGTGCGAACCTTTGAGCAGACCACCGGCGTGCCGGTGATCTCGATTGCCACCGTCGAAGACCTGATCGGTTTTCTTCGCTCAGATTCTCCGCTGGCTACGCCCGCGCGGCCGCATCTGCCATCGATCCAGGCATACCGGGAGCGGTATGGCGCGTAAGCCGTCGCATCCGGTCATTGCGGTCATCGGAATCGCGCGGCGCGCGCTCGCGCCGGCAGTCGTGCTTGCAGCTGCGCTCGCGGTGCTGCCAGCCGGCGCTTGGGCCCAGTTGTTCGTTTGCAAGACGCCGAACGGCAAGACGTTGACGGGAGACGTTCCTCCTCCCGAGTGCAAGGACGTTGAGATCCGAGAGCTCAATCACGACGGCTCCATCAAGCGCGTGATCGAGCCGCCGCTCACCCCGGAGGAGAAGCGCAAGCAAGAGGCCGAGGAGAAGGAAAAGCGCGCGCGCGAGCAGGAAGCACGAGAGGTGATGCGCAAGGATCGGGCGCTGCTGGAAACCTATGCAACCGAGAAAGAGATCGACGAGAGCCGCGATCGCACGCTAGCGAACCAGCAGATCTTGATCGAGCGCGCCAACGAGCAGCTGAAGCAGATTCGAGCCGATCGCAAGCACCTGGAAGACGAGGCCGAGTTCTACCTGAAGCGCAAGATGCCCGAAAGGCTCAAGCGTGCGCTCGAAGACAACAACACATTGCAACAACAGCAGCTGCGGACGATGGAGCTGATCCGGGAGGACATGGAGCGGATCAACGAACGCTACGACGCCGAGCTGCAGCGCTTCCGCGAGCTCGTCAATCGCGGCGCCACTCCCGTGCAACGGCCGGCGAGCGACCCGCCCGTGGCCCGATCCCAGGTCGGAACCCGTTAGCTCGTAACCGGTTCCGCCCGCCCGCGCGTCACAGGCGCGCGCTCCGCAGCCGCAGCGAATTGCCGATCACGGACACCGAGCTCAGGCTCATCGCAGCCGCCGCGATCACCGGACTGAGCAGCAGTCCGAACGCCGGGTACAGCACCCCAGCGGCGAGCGGGATTCCCAGGATGTTGTAGACAAACGCGAGCGCCAGGTTCTGGCGCACGTTCGCCATCGTCGCTCGGCTCAAGGCACGCGCGCGCGCAATTCCCGCAAGATCTCCCTTGACGAGCGTCACCCCCGCCGTTTGCATCGCCACATCGGTGCCGGTGCCCATTGCGATCCCCACGTCCGCCTGGGCCAGGGCAGGCGCGTCGTTGACGCCGTCGCCGGCCATCGCAACGACGCGCCCTTCGCCGCGCAGCCGTTCGACGATTTCGCCTTTTCGCTGCGGCAGAACCTCGGCCTCGACCTCGTTGACACCCAGCCGCGCAGCGACCGACTGCGCGGTGGTTCTGCTGTCCCCGGTCACCATCACGATGCGGATGCCGTCGCGCCGCAACCGCTCAAGAGCCGGTGCGGTGGTGGGCTTGATCGGGTCGGCGACCGCGATCACCGCGGCAGCGCGCACATCCACCGCCACGAAGACCGCGGTAGCACCTTCGCGCCGCATTGTCTCCGCTCGCGCAAAAAAGTCGGTCGCAGCTGCGCCGAGGTCCTCCAGCAGTTTCGCATTGCCCACTGCGACCGGTTGCCCCCGGACGGTCCCGACCACTCCCATCCCCGTGCGGGATTCGAACCTTGCGACGTTGTGCAAAGCGACGCCGCGCTCACGCGCGCAAGCAACCAGGGCAGCCGCCAGCGGATGCTCGCTGGCGCGCTCCAGGCTCGCCGCTAGCGCGAGCACGTCGTCCTCGCGGAACCCGGGCGCGGCGGCAAGCGCGACCACGCGGGGTCTGCCTTCCGTGAGCGTTCCGGTCTTGTCCACGACGAGCGTATTGACCTTCTCCAGGCGCTCGAGCGCCTCCGCGTTCTGGATCAATATTCCCGACGCTGCGCCCTTTCCGACCCCGACCATGATCGCCATCGGCGTGGCCAGGCCGAGCGCGCACGGGCAGGCGATGATCAGGACCGAGACCGCTGCCACCAGCGCATATGCCAGCGTCGGCTCCGGACCCCATAACAACCAGGCGAAGAAGGAAACAACCGCGGCCGCGATCACGGCCGGAACGAACCATGCCGATACCGCGTCGGCGAGCCTCTGAATCGGTGCGCGACTGCGTTGCGCTTGTGCCACCAAGTCGACGATTCGGGCCAACATCGTATCGGCGCCGACTTTCTGCGCCAGCATCACGAAACCGCCGGTACCGTTGATCGTACCGCCGATGAGCGGGCTCGCCTGCGCCTTCTCGACCGGCATCGATTCGCCCGTCACCGTGGACTCGTCGACAAAACTGGACCCCTCCAGCACAACACCGTCGACCGGAATACGCTCACCTGGGCGTACCCGCAGGCGGTCACCCGCGTGCACGCGATCGAGCGCTACCTCTTCGTCCTGGCCGTCCGCCCGCACGCGGCGCGCCGTCTTCGGCGCCAGACTCAGCAGGGCTCGGATCGCGCCGCCAGTGCGTTCGCGCGCCCGCAGCTCGAGCACCTGCCCGAGCAGGACCAGCACAGTGACGACGGCGGCGGATTCGAAGTACACCGCCGGCGTGCCGCCTTCGAGACGCATCGCCTGCGGAAAGATTCCCGGCGCCACGATCGCGATCAGG
>JAFAIM010000027.1 GCA_019236735.1 Burkholderiaceae bacterium | reverse complement strand
CCACATCGCGCTGGGTGACGTTGCCGAAGATCGCGAAGTTCGACAGGCGCACGCCGGTGGAACCTCCTGTAGGGCTCGAAATCACAAGATTCCCGGACAGGCCCGCGATGCCGGTGCGACCGTTGACCGTCACCGCGCTCGGCGCTTCGGTATCGACGGCGGTGAATTTGCTGTACCACATGCCTGCTCCCTGCAGGGCGATATTGCTGGGCACCGGCAGTACGCCGCGCACGTAGTACCGCCCGGGAGGAACGAAGACTCCTGCGAGACCGCTGCCGCTCGCAGCGGCCAGCGCGAGACAGGTCTGCAGACTGTGCAGGTTGTGGTCAGCGAGCGCGAACATGCTCATCCCCGCGCTCGCCGCGCTGGCGACCGTGTCCTGCAGCGCATCGCTCGCGGGATTCGTCGAGTAGGTGACCTTTTCCTGAACGGAGAAGCTGGCCGGGTTGTACGGGTTGATTCCTATCACGGCATTGAAGACGCTGCCGTAACTGGAGTCGTCGGCGCCGTCGAAAACCGAATTCGAATTGCGCAAATCCAAAGCGATCGCGCCGCAGCGCGGATCCGTCAGCGACAGGTATCCGCTGGCAGGGGTCAGCGCAGCCGGTACGGTCTCGAGCTCGACAAAGTCGACCGCGATGACGCCGAATGCCGCTGCCATGTTTCTCGACAGCGTGATCGTGTCACCCGCCGCGAGCACGATCGGAAGCTTGAGCTGGATCTCGTCATACAGGTGGGTTGGAGTTGCAGCGGTCGCGTACGTCGTCGCGTTCGCCGGCACGTCGTAAAGCTTGGTACCGTCCATCACTCCGCCGTACAGCCAGCTGTAGCGGGAGGTTAGCTGCAGCGAATCGGCAAAGCGCGACGCCCCATTTTTGTTGGCGATCGCAAGATCGAGCGAACCGGACAGGCCGCCCCCGCCAGGAGCGTCCGGGATCGAGAAGCGCAGCACCACCGCATTGGCACTGGCTTCGCTCGCGGCGACCGTCCAGGCGACGGAGTCTCCTGCGCCGATCAGGGTTACGGCTCTCCTGCCCGACGCCTCACCGCCCAGATCACCGACGGCACGATCGCTCCCATCGGCCGCGCCGACGACCGCAGCCGCACCCGATAGCATTCCCGCCTCGGCCTCGTAACGAGCGACGTGCCACGTCGAAGGAGCGACGCTCAACGTGGCTGTGGCCATCACACCGGCCAGTTGAGCTCGTATGACAGTGGAGCCGGTCGCAAGGGCGCTGGCCTGTCCGCTCGCACCGATATTCACCGCGCTCGTCTGCGACGAAACCCACGACGCCTGCATCGTGATGTCGTCAGTGGAGCCATCCGAATACGTGCCGGTGGCCTGAAATTGCAGATTCTGGCCGGGCAGGATGTTCGCGCTCGCAGGAGAGATCTGGATCGACTTCAGCGTCGGTTGCGTTGCGCCGGACCCGCCTCCGCTGCAAGCGGCGCAGCAGACCGTCAGCAGCAGGCTAAAAATCCGCGCCGGGACGTTCGGCACATCGAGCCGGGAGGAACGAAGCTTGGTTCGAGGATCCTCGAAACTTCCAGCGGGATCACTCGTCACCGCTCGTAACATCGAACGTTGCGATCCGGTTAAATCCGGTGGAAGCATCAAAAACCGCCTTCCCATCCTGATCGATGCTGTTCAGCGGAAGCGTGTACGCGGCCTCATGGAACAGCGACGGCGCCGGATCATGAAATACCAAGCCCATCGCCGTGGGGCCCAGAGGCAGCGACTCGGGCAGAACGACATCGAACTGGAATGTGGTTGGGGTCGGGCTCGCAGAGGAAGCCAGCGTGCGAAGGTCCAGTCGGGAAATCGGAATCTCGATCTTCGCCACCGCCTGACCTTGTTGCGCGAGGATCAGCGTGACCGGCCGGGGTCGAATCACGCGCCCGTAGCCGGCGTTGACCATCGTTGCGGTTACGTGGAGCTCGCCTTCCGGAACCGCCTCACCGATCACGCTCACGTTCTGCAGCACGATCCGCGTGCCCACTTTACTGTAGAAATCCGTGATGCAGCCTTCGCTCCCCAGGAACGTCGCCACTGCCGGCGGATACGGGTGCAGCGAAATCGACTGCGGATGATAGGTATACGAGTACTGATCCAGCGCGTCGCACGTCTGCAAAGTTGGATATACCGCTCCGAATTCGCCCGCGAAGATCGTAGCGGTCGATACGTCGGCCGCGTACGTCTGAAACTGCTGGCTGGTGTAGCTCGGCAAGCAATAACCCGAGCGCGGTGCGCACGGAGACCACGTCGCCGCATCGCTGGAATTCGACGCGTAGTAATCGTCGTGTATGCCTAAGCCGGGCTGTGGCTGCAGAGTGCCGGTGTATAGGATCAAGTCTCCCGGGTCGCGCACCAGGATCGGAAACAGGTTCTGAAAATACCCCAACTCTTTGTCGAGAACGATCTTCTGTGCGGCGGCGGTGTCGTTGCCGTTGGTCGAGTCGTGCCACTCTCCCCAGGTTCCGATGAACCCCGCCTCGAGCGCGAATATCAGATCTTTGTGCCGTTGCAGGATCGGCGCAACCTGATCGATGTGAGTGGAGATGACGTCAATGGGCGCATCCATCGAGGTGGGAGCAATCGGCCCGAAGTTGTATGTGAAACGCACCAGCAGCCGCATGCCGGTGCCGGCGAAGGCTGCCAGCCGCTGCTCCATCGATCTGAGCATGTCGTCGGACAGCGGACCGGTGACCGCCGGCTGCTGTGAGCACTGGTTGTTGTTGACTTCGCCGCTTAAGCAGATGTACAGCTGAAGGACCTTGGTTGGCCCATAGCCGAAGTTCGTCTGCTGACTGCAGTCGCTCGGCGTTTGAATCCAGAAGTTACAGAATCCGTAGGGAGATCCCTCGCTGGTCGGGATCGTCAACGAGTTCGGAGTGAATGTCTCCGTCATCGTCAGCGATGGGACCGACGCGCGCACCGTAACTGCGCTGCTTGCGCTGCCCGCGGGTCCGGCACATAACAGCACATAGGTTTGCGCAGCTGCGGAGGTAAGCGTTACCGTCCTGCTCCCACTAAGCTCGGGGGCACCGCTCCATGCTCCGCTGGCGCTGCAGATCCGGGCGTTTTCGGAGCGCCAGGTCAACGTGAAAGCTTCGCCCACGAAGACGCGGTGCGAGCTGGCCGATATCTTGACACTCGGTCGATGCGCTGGCTCCTCCTGTCCAAACGCGGCTTGAGTGATCAAGCAAGCGACCGATGCCGCTGCACCGACTAGCCAGGACTTGGCTTTCATATGGTTGGCTCCCCCAGCTAGAACGCTACTGACGAGGATTGGATGACGCGCTACCGCGTGTCCGTCACGAGCTCGTATTTGAACGTATCCGAGCGTCGCGCCGGGATCACCAGCACGCGAGACGCGGGTTACTGAAATGTTCCAGACAGCAACGAAACACGAGCAGCGAGTAATGGGCCGGTCATACTTAAGGCGCGATAAGGCGCGGGCAACACAAACGCGACTTAGGCTACGACCGCGGGCACGTGGACGCTTGAGAAGTCGATGAACGATCGAACTGAAGTCAGCGGCCCGCGACGCGACGGCAGCAACATACTGACGGTCGCGATTCCCGCGTGCCATTGTGGCAAGACACGCACGAGGAAGCCGGCTTCGACCTCCATCTTTCCGACTTAGCCGGGCAAGGCAACGATTCCAGGCGTTCGAACTGCCACTTTGAGCGTCCCCATGTCATCGCTTTGCAGGCATGGTGCATACGCAACCGTTGCCTTCTGGTCGGGGTGCTCCTCGTTTGTCAGCGACCAAACGCTGGTTTCCTCGGCTTGCCGCAGGCCGACAACATCGTGCGGTGGTGCTAGGAACGGCGCCGTTCAGAGCCGGCTCAGGACCCTGTTCTTGGCCTTGAATTCGGGCAATCGAAGGACGGCGTCGAATACTTGCTGCCGGGTGCGTCCACCGGTGAGAGCCGCGATGTAGCGCCGCTGTTCGTCTTCGGTCGGAACCCGAAACAGCAGGAGTCCGTACAAAAAGCTAACGAACTGCGGCCGGCTCAGGCTGGCAATCGAATAATGCGTCTGAAACTCAGCCGACTCGAAGTTCTCGTCCATCATGTGCTGAAGCTTTAAAGAGCCATTCGCCAGAAGCGCGCCCCACTCCTTTGCGGTCTCCGGATCGATCCCTCGGGCCTGCATCAGGCAGTACACGTAGTTCGCCTCGTTCGGCGGATTCACGCCCGCTGCAGAGATCGCGTCCAGATCACAAGTAGTGCGGTAAACGACGGCACCGTCAACCAGCGGGATCATGTGCTTGGTCGGCTTTACGTCCGGTGCACTTCGGGCCTGCGGGCTGAAGTAGAAGTTGACGAGATGGGTCAGCGCCGTCGGCGAGCTCTCCGGCAGATTGTGGGTCGGATAGGGGTCCCAAGAAGCGAAGTTGACCTGCTCCGGCGGCGGGTTGCCCGAATGGTTGTAGGCCTGTACATGTTCCTGCGCCGAGGCCATCCAGTGCGCATCCGACGACGGATCGTCGGCTCCGACGAACAGCATCCCGAAACGAACATGCTCCTGCGCGAGAAGATGCCGTAGCTCGGGAATGACCTTGTTGTACGGCACATCCCCGGCGGCATCGTCCTGGAGAAAAGCGAGCGGGAACCCCGCCGCAGTGCGGAAGCCATCAACCCACTGCTTCGTGCCGGCGAGCCACGTCCCGGCTGGGGCGGCGCTGACGACGGCATTCATGGGTTCGGTATCGCCGATCTGCACGCCGGGAAAAACCGCTTTGAAGGCACGCGCAGTTGCTCCTGCCTGCTCGGCGACGGACTGAATCGGCATCTGACACGCGCCCTTATCCTTGCTGTAGTGCCCGAAGAAGAGCGGCTCGTCCCAGTCCACGTAGGCAAGCTCGCCGCCGAGCGATTTGATTCTCTGCGCCAGCTTCGTGGATGTACCAGACCCTTCCCCGTAGCCTTCAACGTTCATACCGCATTTCGCGGTGGCGGTAAGCGCTGCCGCTGTCAGGCCAACAGCGATGTTTCTCCCCTTCAAGTAGGCGAAGATGGTTTTCAGTTGCGAATCGGTACCAAGCTGCACCAGCACTGTATCCAGCTCCACGACCTGAATGTGCCGTTGCGCCGCAGGCCACGGGCTGCCCACTTGGAACAGCCGCATATAGTCGACCTGAAAACACGACAGGCCCTTGCTGTTCGAAATGCAACTGGACCCGAACCAGTAGAGACGATTGTCGTGCGGCTCATCTGGCGCCGGCGCTGCGGCGGCCGGGCAAGCGGCCATTGCAGCCAGAGCCGCAACGGCTATTGCTGCCACCCTTTTTGGTGTTTTGCTCGCGCCCCTTGCTCTCATTCGGCAGGAGGCTAGGGGCGCACGACTGTTCCAGCAAGCCGGGGACTACCCTATTTCCACGTTGTCCCTGAGACCACTGTATCGCACGGCAATCCCTCAAAAAGGGAACATGCGGTCATTCCCGAATCACATACGCCCGAAGTGCCGCAGCGCGGCGCGCTGGCGCATTTCCGCGTTGACCTCGCTCGGAATGACAGCCGATGCGGACGCACCATTGCCGGCGTCCGATTCGCCGGTCGGCACCAGCAGCACTGCGTGCGCGGCAACCGTGACCACACCGTTGACAACCAGATTGGCCGTGGCAGCGATCTCACCTGCATCGTTGATGCCACCGGTCGAAGACACGAAGAAACTCGTCTGATCCTCGGCCGTTAGCAAGTCGTTCAGCGCCGACATCATCCCGTTCTGATAGACAAACGCGCGCGAGCCGCTGAAGTCGGTGTTGGCGTACGACGTGCCGACCACCTGCCCAGCATCATTGATGTCGGTGGCCTCGCTGATGGCGTCGCCGGACAGTCGGCCGATGTCGACCATTCCGCGCTCCCTCGTCCAGGTGAACGCTTCCGGCAGAAACGCGAGCACTCCGCCGCTGACATCGTTCGGTTGATTTGCAAACCCGGCCGCTTCCCCGTGGCGGTTGATCGCGCCTGGCGTGTTCCAGCCGTGACCGCCGAGATTGCCCATATCGATCGGGGTGCCGTTTTCCCACAGCAGCGCGTGAATGGCGCTATAGCCACCGATCGCGATACTGCACACGCCGGAGATGCCGACCACTTGACCGGAGTCGTTGATCGCTACGGCCGCGCCATCGAGATCGCCCGGAAACGGCGCCAACTGATGTACGCGCCAGTGGCCGTCGTCCATATCCCAGATTACCGCCTCGAACTGCAGGACCTGAACGAACGGCGGCGAGCTTGTACCTGCACAGGTCGAGTCGTGCACAGAGGTCTCTGCCCAGCCGACGATCTGCCCTCGGTTGTTGACGCCGCCACCGATCGAATTGTTGCCGCCTAGACCGGGAAGCTGCGTCATCTTGTCGTTGCGCCAAGCGAATGCAACGCAGGAATTGCCACTTGTCAGATTGAACACCGGACACGAGAAGGTTTCCCCCAGCGGATCGTGCTTGCCGTTTTCGCTGACACCCGAGATCAGTCCAAAATCGTTCTTGACCGGCCACAGAACGTCGCTGCTGGGCCCGCCCAGCGTGCCCAACGGAATCTGCTTTCCTGGCAACCACAAAGCAGCCAGCTGCACCACATCACCTGCCTCGTTGGATCCGCCCATCACCCAACCGAGGTTGTTGATCGTGTTGCCGGCGCTAAACGTCCCGCCCAGCGTGCCCAGGTCGATCACGCGGTAGTGGCTGAATTTGGCTGCCTGCGCACGCACGGGTTGCGCCGGGCCAAGCGCGGCGAACAAAATGCTGACGATGGCGGCGATGCGAATCGTCGAATCCATGGCTCGTCTCCCTCTTTCAAGCGTGGTCGTTGCTCGAGCTGACTTCAAACGCGCGGCAATCTAGAACAAGGGAGGAGGCGCCGTTGGACGTTCGCGGACCTCGATATCGAGACCTCCATCGACGTCCGAAAACGTCCAATGCCCATGCGACAATCGACTACGATCGATCGACACGGCGTATGAAACTGGATCAGCAGCTTTGCTCACGTGCGCGGCTGGCGCGCGATGCGCGCTTCGATGGCAAGTTCTTTATCGCAGTGCTGACCACGCGCATCTACTGCCGGCCGATCTGCCCGGCGCGCACCTGCAAGGAAAGCAACGTCATCTACTTCCCTACCGCGGCCGCCGCAGCCGAGGCGGGTTTTCGGCCGTGCCTGCGATGCCGGCCGGAATGCTCACCTGGCTGCCCGGCGTGGTACGGCACCCAGACCACGGTGGCGCGTGCGTTGCGCTTGATCAGCGAAAACGGCCTGGAAGACGGTGGCGTCGATGCGCTCGCCGATCACCTGGGTGTGGGCGCGCGCCATCTGCGTCGGCTGTTTCTCAAACACCTGGGAGCGAGCCCGAGCGCAGTGGCGCAGACGCGCCGGCTGCACTTTGCTAAGCAGTTGATCGACGAGACAGCGCTGCCAATGGTTCAGGTCGCCGTGGCCGCTGGCTTCGGCTGCGTGCGGCGCTTCAACGATGCGATCCGCAAGGTCTATCGCCGCACCCCGACACAGCTGCGGCGCGTGGCGCGCCAGACCGCCAAGCAGCCGGAAAACGCCTGCTTCTTCCGGCTGGACTACCGACCGCCCTACAACTGGAAGCGGATGCTCGAATTCCTCTCGGTGCGTGCGACGCCGGGAGTCGAAGCCGTGCAGGACGGCAGCTACCGCCGGACGATCTTGCTGCACGGGCACCACGGATTCCTGGAGGTAACGCTGCACGAGCGCCGCAATGCGGTGCAGGTTGCCGTTCAGTTCGACGATGCACCCTCGCTGTCGTTCATTATCGAGCGTGTGCGGGCGATGTTCGATGTGAACGCCGACTGGTCGATCATTGCGAAGACATTGGGGAGCGATTCGACACTGGCGGCGTTGGTGCGCGCAGAGGCCGGATTACGGGTGCCCGGCTGCTTCGACGGCTTCGAGCTCGCCACTCGCGCGATCCTGGGCCAGCAGGTCAGCGTGAAGGGGGCCACCACGCTCGCCGGTCGGATCGCAAGCGCGTTCGGGCAGCGTTACGCGCCGGCACCAGGGCTGACGCATCTGTTTCCGACGCCGGAAGTGCTAGCGCAAGCCGATCTGACCATAGTCGGCCTTACGCGGGCGCGGGCCGAAACGATTCGAGCGCTGGCGCGCGCAGTGTGCGAACGGCGAATCCGATTCGAGGCAGTCTTCGATGACCGCGAGTTGCGAGCGCGGTTGTGCGAAATCCCCGGCATCGGCAGGTGGACCGCGGAATACGTCGCTATGCGGGCGCTCTCCGACCCCGATGCGTTTCCGGCCGGCGACCTGCACCTGCGCAGAAGAGCGGGAGGCCTGACCGAGCGCGAGCTTGAAAAGCGATCGGAAGCGTGGCGCCCGTGGCGCGCCTATGCAACGATGCTGCTGTGGCAAGGTGGCGCAGTGGAAGCGGCGAGCCCCGCTACCCTCGACTCGCTTCGCGTCTCGACCACGCGCCCGCAGCGGCAATCGCGCCACGCGTCTCGTCCACCGGCGTGATGAGCCAGATGTCCGTGAGCGTTACTGCGCGGTCGCCGAACGGCCAACGCTGCCTCTCCTCCGCCCCCGCCTTGCTCTTATGAATATCGACAGGAACCTAGGATCGAACGATTCTCCCGACAAGTTGGGGTCGTCCCTATCCCGCACTCCTGTCGTTTGTTGCTCGTTGGTGACGAGGCAGGGATCGGTTGGACGCGCACCCTAACAATTGCGCTGTGACGCAGAAATGGCGGCTGAATTAGGAGAGCTCAGAACAGATCCCCATCGTCCCAGGCTTCTTCAGTCAAGGGCGCGGACGCAAGCGCTTTGCCCAGATACGCCGTTGCGACCAGCAAGCTCAGCACGATCGCCGTCAGCACGATCCCGGCCGGCACGACAGCGTTGGGCGCGCTCTCGATGAAGCGGTAGATCAGGTTCGATGCCGTGAGGAGCAGCGCGAGCAGCTTGCCGGTTACGTGCGTCCAGGTGGCGCGGGACGGCCGGATGCCGCTGGAGGCCACGGCGATGTAGCGGATCAGCCACTCGCCTGCGGCCAGCAATCCGCTGGCAAGCCCCGCCGCGAGCAGCCCTTCGGATGCGCGGACGTAGAGCGCCAGCCCGGTGATCCAGTACAGCGCGTCACTGGCGAGAGCTGCGCTTACCAGCACCGGAAGCAGCACCGACGAGAGGTGGAGCGATTCGCCGGCGGGCAAAATGAGATCCTTGTTTTCGTATCGAAGTGCCAACATGGTTGCCTCCGTTTCATCAAACAATGGGACGCGGCAAGTCCATCGGTTAATCGACTAGGAATTCGAAAGGATGGGTTGAGGCAGCGCGAGCAGCGATGTACCTGCCGACGCTCCGCTCCAGTTGGGGCGCAGCGAGTCGTCGGCGAGCGTGAGCTCCTTTCGCAATGGACGCGAGCGGTAGCGTTCTACTCCCACAACCTCAAGGCCGGTCGCAATCGATTCAGGAGCGCAAGCAACGCTCATCCCCAGGTGCCGGGCGAGGCGCCGAAGCTGCGTGTTCAGGTTCAGGTGGCGGACGAACAGGGTCCTCAAACCTTGCGCGCGGGCCACCTCGCCGGCCTGCTGGAGCAGCAGCGTTCCGATCCCCATCTTGCGGGCCCAGGCCGATACGCTCAGGCCGACCGTTACCCCGCAACCCATGGATTCGAGGTGCAGGACACCGGAGATGTCTCCGTCGGATTCGACGACCACGAATACGCCGTCGCCGACCGCGGACAAGCTCTCCACGTACGCGACGATCTGCGAATCGGTGATCGGCCAGCCGAAACGCAGAAAACGATCGCCTGCATCGAGCGCGAGAAAGTGCGCAGCCAGGTCATGCAATTGAGGTTGCGTCGGAAGAACTGTCGTTCTCATCACAAAACACCTCCCTTGCGACGGATCCGAAGACTCGGACGCCGTGGCTCTAATGACAAAAACCTCTGTATCGGTCGACTCGCCAGCGAGCGACCACGAAATCCGAGAAAACCGTTAGAAGCGGAGAGCAGATCCAAGCGTCGTTCGACGCGATCGGCTCAGCAGTCGAATCAGGAGATCCTGGCTTCCATGTGCTACCTCCTGCAGCCTTCTGGTAGTCAATCCTGCATGGGGTACATCTGAAGCAACGTGCGAATCACCAGTTGTGACGCAATCAGCCAAAACTCCTGCGCAACGCATCCACTATGAACGCCGGCAAAGCAGATCGCAATGCGTTTTGACCCTCGAACTCGGTAAACCGATGAGATGCCAAAGACCCGCGACGACGTACGTGAAATCGCACGCAACTGGTGCAGAACTGGCAAACAAATAGCGCGACATCATTCGTCCGTCGGGACGAAGTGAGACACATGATTGTGTGCTAATAATAAGCTATTATCTTATTATAATTCTGTTAGTAGGCTATTTTTAACCTATGGCATTGACCCAACTGACGAACCACGAGATCGCTCTGCATCTTGCCAGATCGCTTCGCGCGTGGCGCGTTTCGCCGACGGGCGCCGGCATGACACAAGCTGCGCTGGAAGCAAAAAGCGGCGTGAGCGGAACGTCGCTGAAGCGCTTCGAAAAAACGGGTGCAATCACGCTGCGCAACCTCATTGCCTTGATGCGAGCTCTCGGGCTCGTCGATCGCTTCGAGGACCTGGTGCCGCCGGCGAATTTCGTGGGGCCCATCGCTCGCCTGGAAGCCGAGCAGGCAGCCAAGGCCAAAGCGCGCCAACGCGCACCGCGCAAATAGAGACGAAAGTGCCCGACGACCTGTCAGTAGTCGAGGTACGCATGTGGGGGCGCCGCGTAGGCGCAGTCAGCCGCTCCGACAATCCGCGCCTGCTGGGCTTTTACGAGTTTCAGTACGACCCGGCGTTTGCCGCAAGCGGCTTGGAACTCTCGCCGGTGTATGTGCCGCTGCACCGCTCCCGGGTCTACTCCTTCCCGAACCTCAGCCAGGAGACCTATCACGGACTGCCTGGGCTGCTGGCCGACTCGCTTCCCGATCAGTTCGGCAATGCACTGATCAACGAGTACATGGCGCGCAAGGGTGTTCTGGCGCAGGATGTCTCGACACTGCAGCGCCTGGTGTATGTCGGGCGTCGCGGTATGGGTGCACTCGAGTTCGAGCCGGCGCAAGCCGACCGCCATAGCGATGGGGCGACGATGTCGCTTCAGATGGCATCGCTTGTGGAGGACGCCCGGCGGGCGATCCGCGGCGATGCTGCTGGCGTCACCCAGGACATCCTAGATGTGGGTAGCTCGGCGGGCGGCACCCGCGCAAAGGCCGTAATCGGCTGGAACAAGAAGACCAACGAGATCGTCTCGGGACAGTTCGACCTTCCTTTTGGCTTTGAGCACTGGCTGCTGAAGTTCGACGTCGGAGTCGACGGTAGCCTCAGCTACACGCAGGGTTTCGGACGAATCGAGTACGCGCACTACCTGATGGCCCAGGACGCCGGCATCGACATGAGCGAATGCCGCCTTCTCGAGGAGGGCGGACGCGCGCACTTCATGACCAAGCGCTTCGACCGCGACGGCAACACAAAGATCCACGTTCACAGTCTGTGCGGGATGGACCACCTCGACTTCAACCTTCCTCGCGTGCACAGCTACGAGCAGTACCTGCGGCAGGTGCTGCAGTTCAATCTCGGTGCGAGAGCGCTGGAGCAGGCGTGGCTACGCTGCGCTTTCAACGTGGTGGCCGTCAACTGCGACGACCATACCAAGAACCTTGCATACACGATGGACACAGAAGGCCAATGGAGTCTGGCGCCTGCCTTCGACATGTGCTTCTCGCACAACCCTGCGCCCGGAAAGTGGACGCAAGAGCATCAAATGCTCGTTGCAGGAAAGAGCTGGGATATCACTGCCGACGATCTTCTCGGAGTAGCGAGAGACTTTTCCGTGCGCGAAGCTCGCGAGCTGCTCAATAACGTGATCGAGGCCGTGGCGCAGTGGCCGAAAGTCGCAAAGAAGATCGGCATCCCGAGGGATCGCATCGACCATGTTGCCTCTTTCCGGCCGGCCTGGGCGAAAAAGCCGCTGGCACCTCGTCAGCCTTCCACGGCCGGGAACAAGCGGCGCGGTTAAAGCCTGGCATCAACCGACCGGGAGATCACGCAGCACATTATTTCGGTGAACTGCGCTGCGCGCACCGAGCGCCTATGCCTTGGCGCAGGCCGCATCGATCAGCACTTCGGCGGCGGACTTCGCGACCGCTGCGATGCCGGGTTCGGGGTCAAGCTGCGCGGACGCCGAGGCCCCGTCGTGCATCATCAGCAGCTGCCGGGCAAGTGCCTTGGGCTTGACCGCACCGGTTTCCTTCGCGAGAGTCGATAGGAGCTCCCGCAGCCAGCTCCGCGCCTCCCGCACGACCTCGCGGCCGCTCGCTTCGGCGGGCATCTCCGCGCTCGCGCGCAGGAAAGCGCAGCCGCGGTAACTTGGCTTGGCGATACTCTCGGCGAGGGCGTCGAAAATGGAAAGGAGCTTGTCGCGCGGCGCCTTGTGGCGCGCGATATGAGCCTCGATGGCAGCGCGGCGCCTTTCGCGGCGCGCGTCCAGATACGCTCGCACCAGGTCATCCTTGCCATCGAAGTTGCCGTAGAGCGAGGCCTTGGCCACGCCGGCGCGCTCGATGACCTTGTCGATACCGACGCTCTGCACCCCTTCTTCGTAGAACAGTTCGCCGGCTGCGGCGAGCAGGCGTTCGCGCGCCGACTGGCGGCTGGAAGAAGTCTTTTCGTTCATGGGCTTATTCATCTCATTCCCTCTTTCCGGGAAGGAAGGTGTTGACTTTACCAGACAGGTCTGTATATTTCAAACAGACCGTTCTGTCTGGTACAAGCAAAAGGAATCGCCATGAAAGACACCAACTCGCGCCGGGCCACCCACACCGCGTCCGCCGGCGCTCTTTCGCCAAAGCTCGCGTTCCTGCTGCTGGCCTCGATTACCGTCTCTTTCCTGGCCGGTTCGCTCGCGCCAACCCCGCTATACCCCGTGTACCAGGCCGAGTGGGGCTTCTCGGCGCTCACCACCACCGAGATCTTCGGAATCTACGCCCTCGCGCTACTGGGCAGCCTGCTCGTCGCTGGAAGGCTCTCGGACCATATCGGCCGCCGGCCGGTGCTCATCGTCGCCACTCTCATGCAAGCAGTGGTGATGCTGATGTTCGCTACTGCGAATGGCACCGCCGCGCTGATGCTGGCCCGTGTGGTGCAAGGCTTCGCCACGGGAGCGGCCCTCGGTGCTGTAGGCGCCGGCATGCTCGACCTCGATAAGGCACGCGGACCGATCGCAAGCGCAGTTACACCGCCGCTCGGTACCGGCGTCGGCGGCCTTCTGGCGGGGTTACTCGTACACTATCTGCCTGCGCCGACGCTGCTCGTCTACCTCGTGCTGGCAGTGGTGTTCGTGCTACAGGCCGTGGGCGTCATCCTGATGTCCGAAACGGTGACTCGGCGCGCAGGCGCGGTCGCCTCGCTTGTTCCGCAGTTCAGCCTGCCTGCAGCCGCGCGCGCTCCGATGCTGATCGCCGTGCCCGTACTCATCGCCTCATGGTCGCTGGCTGGCTTGTATGGCTCGCTGATCCCTGCCCTGACCCGAACAGTGTTTGGATTCGACCCGTCGCTCGCCAGCGGCATCGCCGCCTTCGCCTTCGCTGGAAGCGGTGCCGTGACGGTGCTGGCTTTCGGTTCGGGCGTGCCGCGAACGGTGATGGCGTACGGTGCCGCCGCCCTCGTCGCCGGGACGGCCGCGTTGATGGGCGCTCTCGGCGCGCCGTCGGCCATCGGCTTCTTCCTCGGCACCGTGCTTGGGGGCTCGGGCTTCGGTGCCGGCTTCCAGGGCGCCGTGCGCACCGTCCTACCGACCGCCAAGGCGCACGAACGCGCGGGCGTGCTGTCCGTAGTGTTCGTCGTGTGCTACCTCGCGTTGGGCATCCCCGCCCTCGTCGCTGGCTTCTTCGTGTCGCGCGGCATGCAGCTGCTCGCAACGGCGCAGGACTTCGGCGCGATGGTGGCGATGTTGTCGGCGCTCGCGCTGGTGGGCATGCTCTCCGGTCGCCGTGCCGCCGTCAAACGTCAGTAAGCGGGTCAGTAAGCGGGACCACAGCGTCGCGCGCTATCATCCGAATCGCTCGTTCGAGACCCCCAACCGACTTCCCACTGGGAGACATGTCATGAACAAGCGTGACGTTCGATCGGCCCGCTTCGCGAGCAGAGCCGCGGTGACCGGATCCCTTGTGCTGATCGCCGCGGCTGCCGGCGTTTCCCTTCCCGCGCAAGCCAAATATCGCTGCGACTCACCGAGCAGTTTGGATCCGGCCGAGCAGCATGCCTGCGAACTCGCCAAACGCGGTGCGACGACCGAGCTGCGGCGATTTATCCAGCGCACCGGCCCGATCTACGGCCTGTATTTCTACGACTTCATTGCGCCAGACGATTTTGACCGCACGAGCGCAATGCGCAGCAACCGCACGGCGCTATCGGTCGCGGACGCAAGGACGCGCCAAATCAAGTAGTCGCGATCGGGCGCCCGAACCCAGTCATTTCCGCTTCGTGTAATCCGACCCGTCGATCCAAATGATCGTCGCGGACCCAGGGTAGGTACAGATCAAGTGTGTCTCCGGCTTTCCGCCGGCGGGCTCCAGCCGGATCAAGTAGCCGTCAACGTGGTATCGGCCCTCCAGGGCAGGTCCGCGGGACTGGGCGGTGACCATGGGATAGTGTTCCAGGTCGGCGCTGACACCTACGAATCGGTTGCTAGAAAACCTGCCGTCGGGCCGGAAGCTATAGCGGAATTGGGCTCCAAGGTTGCTGTCGGGCGTTACGCTGTTCACCAAATGCTCAAACTCGCCGGATAAGGCGAACCCGGCGGGCAAGGGCTGCATCGTCTTGGGGTAGCTCAGCTTTGCCCACTGGCCGCCCTCTAATACCTCGATACCGCCAGCGGCTCGCTTCCATCGGCCCCAATCCTTGGGGTGCTCGGCCCGGTCCGCTTCCACCGAGGTTGCGCGCAGGAGGTTGTGGATCTCGAACAGTGCGTCGCCGCTGTGAAACAGGGCTACCGGTCGGGGACCTTCCATACGATTCCTGAAACCCACCGCTTCAATCTGCGCCAATGAGCGGGACAATTGTTCCGCCGAGGCTTGCGTTTGGGCGCCTGCCCGAGCTGGGCCGGGGCGCCCCAGTTCGGGAGGTTTGCTCTGCGCCGCAGCCGAGCAGCACAGAAAAAAGGCGGTGCAGGTTGCGCCCAAGTTGCGGCCGAAGATGGCGGCAACGAGCTGTGGCAGACGGAACCAAGTCATGACGCATACCTCGTGTTCAGCATACTAGAGCCTATCGCATTGGCACGCGATACACTGAAATCACAAGTCGCAAGCAACGCTGGCTGTTGCACCAGGAGGGATGCCATGGATAAGTACCGTAAGACCCAGGAGGCCATCTCGAGCCTGACACCCGAGCAGTACCGAGTGACGCAGCAGAACGCCACCGAGCGCCCGGGAACCGGTGAGTACCTCGACAACAAGGAGCCCGGCATCTACGTCGACATCGTGTCGGGCGAGCCGCTGTTCGCGTCGTCGGACAAGTTCGACTCCGGGTGTGGGTGGCCGAGCTTCACGAAGCCCATTGAACCGGCGAACGTCAACGAATTGCGAGATACCTCGCACGGCATGATACGGACCGAGGTCCGCTCTTCGCACGGGGACAGCCATCTCGGCCATGTGTTCGAGGACGGTCCGGAGGACCGGGGCGGATTGCGCTACTGCATCAACTCGGCGTCGTTGCGCTTCATCCACCGCGACGACATGGAAGCCGAGGGCTACGGCGAGTATCTCGACCAGGTAGAAGATGTCCGTTGATGTCCGCGGCAACGAAGCGACCTAAGCAGCTACTGGCGGAAAACGGAAGCGGCAGCGTCAGTCATGAGCTGGCCCGGGCGCGCAAGCCTTCGATTTCACGTTTGGCTGACTCCACCAAATTCTGAAAAGCTGTTTCCTGCAAATCCCGGGTAGTGGGTTTGTTCGCTTTCTCAAGGTCTTTCCCGGTCGACTTGGGCACGTCTGTGGAGGAATCGTTCAATCCCGGTTAGTTACTCCAAGCGTTTCGACTGCAATGCAACCAACAGGTGTCGAAATGCGCGTGCAACGCAAATGTTCGACACTGCGCGCAACCGTTAACTAACCGAAGGAGTTGAAAATGAAGATCTATGTCGTTACAGCAGCAGTTCTGGCAGCACTTGCGTCGCGCGCAGTGTTGGCAGCAAGCGAAGGTGGCGACACCTGGTCGGCAGTCCAGCCGGCTCCGGACTCGGCCTACTCGGTTGCGCAGAGTGCCTCGCACACTGATCCGATGGTTTCTGGCCTGGATCCCGCTTTGGAAGGTTCCGAAGGCGGCGACACCTGGTCATCGGTGGAAGCCGTTCGCGGAACAGGTGATGAGGCGATCGGCCAGGGTGGTTCCGGACAAAGCAACACGGAGTACGCCCGTACGCCGAGTGCTTCTGAGGGCGGGGATACGTGGTCGAGCATCGAGGCCGAAGTCCAAAGCCATCCGATCAGCCTGACACGTCTGGTGCCGGGAGCTCTTTTTGATCCGCGTTGACTCAGCACCGCTGCCTGCATGCCGCGCCGGATGCGATCGGTTTCCGTG
Organism: Burkholderiaceae bacterium; assembly: GCA_019236735.1. Lineage (GTDB taxonomy): Bacteria > Pseudomonadota > Gammaproteobacteria > Burkholderiales > Burkholderiaceae_F > VBCK01. Next base: position 12 of record JAFAIM010000027.1, on the reverse strand, counting down.
ATTCACGCTTCC
>JAFAIM010000093.1 GCA_019236735.1 Burkholderiaceae bacterium | reverse complement strand
GCCGCCATCGCGCCGCGCTGACGGCCGCGCTGCATACGTATCGGCCGCGCGGCGCGCTACGCGATCTAGGCAAGGCGCTGGGCCTGTCGCTGGACCAGGTCGACCGGCTGGCCAAGAGCATGTCGTGGTGGGACGGCGGCCGAATCCATCCTGAGCGGCTGGCGCAGGCCGGTTTCGATCCGGACAACCTGGTGATTGCACAGATCGCCGAGCTCGCGCAGGAGCTGATCGGCTTTCCGCGCCACTTGTCGCAACACAGCGGCGGTTTCGTCATCGCAAAACAATCGCTTGCGCGCCTGGTTCCGATCGAAAACGCCGCGATGCAGGATCGCACCGTGATTCAGTGGGACAAGGACGATCTGGATGCGTTGGGCCTTTTAAAGATCGACGTGCTGGCCCTCGGGATGCTCACCTGCGTGCGGCGGGCGCTGGACCACCACAACGCGTTCCACGGCTCGAGCGTGCGGCTGCAGGACATTCCCGCCGAAGACCCGGCCGTCTACCGGATGTTGTGCCACGGCGATTCGGTGGGTGTGTTCCAGGTCGAATCGCGCGCACAGATGAATATGCTGCCGCGGCTGCGCCCGCAGTGTTTCTACGACCTGGTGATCGAAACGGCAATCGTGCGGCCGGGTCCGATCCAAGGCGGCATGGTGCATCCGTACCTGCGTCGGCGCCAGGGTTTGGAGCCGGTCACGTATCCGTCCGAGGCTGTGCGTGGCGTGCTCGAGCGCACGCTGGGCGTATCGATCTTCCAGGAACAGGTGATGCAGCTGGCGGTAGTGGCGGCCGGTTTCACACCGGGCGAAGCCGATCGGTTGCGGCGCGCGATGGCCGCATGGAAGCGCAAAGGTGGACTGGGGCCGTTTCGCGACCGGCTGATCGCCGGCATGCTGGCGCGCGGTTACAGCAGCGAGTACGCCGAGCAGATCTTCCGGCAGATCCAGGGGTTCGGCGAATACGGCTTTCCGGAGAGCCACGCAGCCAGCTTCGCGCTGCTGGTGTACGTATCGGCGTGGCTCAAGTGCCACGAACCGGCTGCCTTCTGCGCAGCCCTGCTCGATTCGCAGCCGCTCGGCTTCTACGCACCGGCGCAGATCGTGCGCGATGCGATCGACCACGGAGTCACCGTGCGGCCGGTGTGCGTGATGGCGAGCGAGTGGAACTGCACGCTCGAGCCAGCGGATGCGGCAGGAGTGTCTGGGCCGCGGTTCCGCTCGCGTTACGGCCTTCGCCATCACGGGGGCTCGGCCGTGCTTACCTCGCTTCACCGCGGCCCAGACGCTCCTGCCTCCCACACTGAGGCCTCCCGTGCAGAGGCCACTCAGCCTGCCGTGCGGCTCGGCCTGATGCAGGTGAGCGGTCTCACCGAGGCGGCCGGCCACCGCATCGTCGAGGCAAGGCGCCAGGCGCCGTTTTCCGACGTGCGCGACTTGGCGTACCGGGCGCAACTGGACCGCGGCGACATGGCGCGTCTGGCGGCGGCCGATGCGCTCACCACGTTGTCCGGGCACCGTCGCGCAGCGCTATGGGGCGTACTGGGGCTGGACCGTGGCTCGCCGCGCCAAGCTCCGCTGACGAGCGCGCTGCCAGTGGCGGAGCGCCAGGTCCAACTGCTGCCTCCTACCGAGGGGCAGGACATCGTCGCCGACTACGAGGCAACGGGCCTGACGCTGCGCCGCCATCCGCTGGCGCCGCTGCGCGAGCGGCTCGATCAGATGCGGCTGTGGACCGCTCGGCGCATCGCCGGCGCGCGCCATCGGCAAAGCGTCGCCACCGCCGGCATCGTCACCTGCCGCCAGCGGCCGGGCACCGCCAGTGGAGTCACGTTCGTGACTCTGGAGGACGAAACCGGCTGGATCAACGTCGTGGTGTGGCGCGCAACGGCCGAGCGGTTCCGTCGCGAACTGCTCGGCGCCACGCTGCTGACCGTATACGGCCGCATCGAGCGGGTCGATGCGCCTGACTGCCCAGTGATCCACCTGATCGCATCACGTCTGGTCGACCACTCTGCACTGCTGGGCGGATTGGTCGTCGACAGCCATGACTTTCGGTGAAATGCATGGCCCATTCGGGCCATGATCGATTCGTCTTAAGGCTGCGCGGGAGACTCGGAATATGATTGTCGTGCAGCGCGATTCGGGGGGAGCGCGCGCCACGTGCGGCGACCGCGGGAGAGGAAATGTTCGTTCTGATCCTCGAGGACCACCCACTGTATGCGCAGATGCTGCGCGACGAAATCCGCGCGATGAAGGCGGATGCGGAGTGCACCATCGTTCATCGGCTCGACGACGGCCTCGAGCGGATCCAGCAGCGCGTGCCGGATGTGGTCATCATCGACCTGAACGTCCCAGGTGCTTCCGGCCTGCGCGCTCTGCGCGCCATCAAGGAGGCGATCGGATCGAAGCCGGCGACGCTCATTGTGACCAGCGGGGAGAGCGACCTCGGATTGATGAGCGCATCTTGGGAACTCGGCGCGGCCGCCTTCATCCCCAAAGCCCTTCCCGCGCCTGAGCAGATCGAGGCACTGTCGTCCGTCCTGTCCGGGGGTACCTTTTTCCCGAAGGTTTCGATTCCCAGCAAGGTGGACAACGCCGGGCGGGCGCTCTCGCCCCGGCATCTGGAGGTGCTCGCCTTGGCCGCGCGCGGCCAATCGATCAAGCAGATCGCGGCAGCGATACAAATATCCGACCGGCAAGTCAAACGGCATCTGCAGCAAATTTCCGAGCGGCTGGGAACGCGCGGCTCGCGCTACGCGATTCTCGCCGCGGCGCGTGCGCAGGGCTTGGTGCGCTGATGACACCTCCTCTGAGGGAGAACCCGGCGAGTGTGCTCGACCCACACGCGCCGCAAAGCGTGCCCGAGAACCCCCAGGTTTTCGACGATGTGATCGAGCAACGGGTGCTGCGATCGCTGATCCACGACTTGCGTTCCCCGATGGCGGTGCTCGGCGCCTTTTTCGATTCGGACAGCCGATCCGACAGTCAGGATATTCGCGATCGGGCACGCGCTGCGTTCGAACAGAGCAATCGTCTGCTGGAAGAATTCATCGAAACTGTGCAAACCGGCTTGTTCGAACAGCCCCCGCTGCTCGAAGAAACCAACGTCGCTGCATTTTTGGTCGACGTGGCCCGCCTGTACAGCGTCGCGATGCGCAATGCCTTACCGGCGATCACACTGAAGATCCGCTCGCCGAAGCTCCGCGCGGTCGTCGACACCCGGAAGCTGCGTCGCGTTCTCAACAATCTGATCAACAACGCGATCCGACACTCGGGCGCAACGCGGCTCGTCCTCGGAGCTCGCGTGATCCAAGGCAAGCTGGTCATCGTGGTATCGGATAACGGCTGCGGCCTGAGCGCAGAGCAGGGATCGCTTCTGGGCATGCTCGCGCGTGGAGGACCGGACTGCGAGATGTCCATGCTGACCGAGACGGACGGCACGCCGGGAGGACTCGGGTTTCTGATTGCGTACCGGTATGCGCGGGAAATGGGCGGCCGGCTCGAACATATTGCTCGCACCAGAACGGGAGCTCACTTTCGGATCTGGACCGCAATGGAAGCGAAGCGGGAGCGGCAGAGAGTCAATCAAAGCGCGTTGCGCAGCGGTGGGCCGAATCGAGTTCCCCTGATTGGCCGATCGATTGCCATCCTCGAGCGCGACGCTCGTTATCGGGGTGAGCTCGAGCGGATCTTTGGCGACCTGGGAGCCAACGTCTTTGTTGTCTCCGACCCGGTTCAGATGCTGGCGCAGGTCGGTACCGAACTCGAGCGACCGGATCTGCTGCTGCTGGACCTGGAGCGCGGTGCAGACAATCAAGCCAACAACATCCGCCTGCTCAGACAGCTACAGGTCAAGTACGAAAATCGGGAGTTTCCGCTGGTCGCGATGACCGACGACCCTTGGGACATCGCTCATCGCGACTTCAACAGCTACGCGATGGTGCTCGAAAAACCCATCAGCCGGGAGTGGATCGACGCAATCGTGCGCGCAATGACCGCGCGGCAGGACGCGGCGTTTCGGCTTCGATTGGAAAGGGAGGGAATGACCGCCCGGCGATGGAAGACGCTGCCGCCCAGATCGCCCGCAATCGGCGATGCTCAGCCGTCCCCCGCAGGTATTCCTCCTAACACTACTGTGTGATATCGCTGGTACCTGTCGCGCTTCAGAGTCACCGGCACAGGGGCCGTCTCGGATACGGCCATAACGTAGATAAGGTAGCGATCGGCATGCACCAGTGCCGACGATCGCGTGCGCACCACCTCTGATCGGATTCGCCGCGCATCGGAACCGCGCCGACCATAAGAATCGCCGCGCGAATTAAGAAAACCGCGCGATTGGGGGGCACAAGGCCTTCTTCCGGGGCAGAGAAATCGCCGCGCTGCGCATAGGCGGAATATGATTTTCGCTGGAGGGTGGCGGCGCAGGGCGAGGGCTGCGTCGACCGGTATTTCGCACGATGATCGAGATCGACGTTTCCGAAACCAGGCCACCGGCCCTGGTCGAACAAAGACCCGGCCGCGCGATCATCGAGTTCGGCAATGCATTGGCGTCAGCCGAAACAGCGGCGCCCGAGCGCGATCGGGCCTTCCTTCGTGCGCTCGAGCTGGTCAAACGACTGAAAGGCGCGCCGGACGAGCCGGAATTGGCCGAGGGGCTGCGCTCAATCGCCAAGTTCGCGTATGCGTCCGGTCGCGCACTGGAAGGGCTGGAACCTTCGCTCATTGCGGTCGAGATGTATCGACGCCTGGGCATGCGTCAATGGCTGCGACGCGCACTGCACACGCACGGCAACCTTCTGGCCGACGTCGGCAACATGCCGCTTGCGATCGAGACGTACGCGGACGCACTGGAAATCGCGGTGGAGCTCGGGGATACATGGGGTCAGGCCGGGCTTCTCAACAATGTGGGGGTGATGCTGATCGACGCAGGCCAATACGCAGAGGCTCTCCCGTGCCTCGAGCAAGCGACCGTATTGACGCAAGGCGATCCGGCACTGCGCGACGTGCGCGGTTCGGCATTCGCAAACGTAGCGTACGCCTGTCTGCACCTGGAGGAGTACGAGCGGGGGGTGGCCGCTGGGAGGGAATCGATCGAACTTCTTCAAGACCAGACCGGGCTTCTCAACCGTCTGTCGCTCGTCATCGCCGAGAGCAATTACGCTCGCCTGCTCCTGGAGCTTGGGCAAGTCGACGCAGCCTGGGAGCGCTGCGAGATCGGTCAGCGGGTCGCAAGCGAGTCTGGCCTCGAGCGGGCGCGGCTGGAGCTCGCAGTGGCCAAGGGCTTGTGTGAGGTGCACTCGGGTCTGCTCCAGGAGGGTTTCGCGCGGCTGTCCAGCGCGCTGGATTTCGCACGCAGCAACAAGGGGGAGCTGACCGACTACCTGAGCGCAATGATCAAGGCGAATGAAATCGCGAACCGTCACGAGACGGCGCTGGTGTATCTGCGCGAGCTGATGCTGCATACGAAGGAGGCGCAGCAGAAAAACGCATTGCTGCAGCATCGGCTGCATCTGGAACAGCTCGAGAGTCGTGGCTGGTCGACGGCTGCGTCCGAGGAATTGCATGCACGGCGCGAAACCAGGTTGCGGGACAAGCTCGCGCAAAGGGTGGCCCACCAGGAATTGATGAAGGCGCGTGTCGAGATGCTCGAGCGGATTGCCGTCATTGCGGATCGCGCGGATCGTACCGGGCAACACATGTATCGCGTCGGCAAACTGGCCGCGCTGCTGGCGCAGGCTTTGGGCTGGGACGAAGACACGGTGTTTCTGGTGGAGCTGGCTGCCAGGCTGCACGACATCGGCAAAATCGGCATCCCGGAGCGGTTGTTCAGGGCCAGGAGGCCTCTGACGCCAGCGGAAATGGGGCTGGTACGGTCGCACACAGCGGTTGGTGCCGAGATCCTGGCGCAGAGCAACGTGCCGCACATCGGAATCGCCGAAGAAATCGCGCGCTTCCACCACGAGCATTGGGATGGCAGTGGTTACCCGTTCGCGTTGGCGCACAGTGCGATTCCCGTCGCAGCGCGCATCACGGCACTGGCCAACGCCTACGACGACCTCACGCATGTGCAGGGCAACGAGCCGGCCCGGTCCCCGCAAAAAGCGCTGGAGCAGATCGCAGCTGGGCGCGGCCGACAGTTCGATCCGCAGCTCACGGACTTGTTCGTCGCGCGAGTGGCGCAACTGCAGGTCGAGCATCGCGATCTGGACGCTTTTCTGGGTCAAGCCGCGCGCGAGTCACCTTTTGTCCAGGCGCGACACAAAATCGACGACACGTTGCGCCAGATTCAGGTACGACGTCGATGAGCACTGCGGTGGCTTCCATCGAAGCTGCGTTGGCCTTGAACGGATAAGCCGCGCGGCTAACAAGTCGGCGTCAGGTGGGTCTCGGGGAAGTTGATCCTGGCGACGCCGCAGCACGCTCCTCCTCGAGCGTCTTCGCCAGCAGCTTGGTGAGCGCGTAGACAGCGCCGATGTGCGGAGTGGGCGTGCGGGTCAGGTGCCCGAGCTCGACCACCGATCCGATCAACGCATCGACTTCCGGGTCGCGGCCGGCCTCGACGTCCTGCAGCATCGAAGTCTTGTGCTTGCCGACCTTCTCAGCCCCGGCGATGCGCTTCTCAAGGGGAACGCGAAACGCGATCCCGAGCTTGCCCGCGATCTGCTGCGCCTCGGTCATCATCGCTGCTGCCAGCTCGCGCGTCAGCGCGAACTGGCAGATATCCTGCAGCGTCGAGCGCGACAGCGCGCTGATCGGATTGAAAGTCAGATTGCCCCACAGCTTGAGCCAGATCTCGGCGCGGATGTTCTCGAGAATCGGCGCCTTGAATCCCGCCCGCGTGAAGCTCTCGGAAACCGCCGTCACGCGCCGGGTCGAGTTGCCGTCGAGTTCGCCGACCGGGAAGCGGTCGCCCTCGACCAGCTTCACCACTCCCGGAGCGATCAGCTCCGAGGCCGGGTAGACGACGCAGCCGATCACCCGCTCCGGTGAAATCTTCTGCAGGATCCGCCCGTTGGGGTCAACGCTCCTCACGCAGGTGCCTGCCAGCCCGCCGCCGTGCTGATGGAAGTACCAGTACGGGATCCCGTTTTGCATCGTCACGACCGCCGTCTCGGGGCCGAACAGCTTCGGCACCTCGTCGGCGACCGCTTCCAGCTGGTGCGCCTTCATCGCCAGGATCACGACATCCTGCGGGCCAGCCTCGCGGTAGTCGTTCGTCGCTCGCACCTTTGATGCGACCTCGACCGAACCGTCGGGCTGGACCAGCTTGACCCCGTTCGCGCGAATTGCCGCAAGGTTCGCGCCGCGTGCGACGAACGTCACGTCTTCGCCCGCCAGCGCGAGGCGAACTCCCACATAGCCGCCGACCGCGCCGGCGCCGATGATCGCGAATTTCACGTCAGCAGGGCCCCGGTGTGCAGGCCGAGCGCCAGCGCCAGTTCCGGCGCCGGCAGTTTCTTCGTGTCCTCTGCCTTGGCCTTGAATACCTCGATCTGTCCGCCCTGGCAGGTGATCCGCAGGCTGTCGGCGCCGATCTCGACGACCTCTCCGATCCGGCCCTTGACCGCACCGAACGTTCGCGTCAGATGCTTGCGGGCGTCGAACAGCTGGATCTTCTTGCCGTTGAACGTGCACCACGCGCCCGGCGCCGGATTGCAGCCGCGGATCAGGTTGTATGTGAAGTCGACGTGGCTGGGCCAGTTGATCCTCGCCTCGGCGCTGCGGCACCAGCCCTCGTAGGACGCCTGTGACTCGTCCTGCACGGTCTCGCGGTGGCGCCCCGACAGCACCAGATCTGCCGCCTCGAGCATCGCTGCCACTCCCATCGTAAATAAGCGCTCGAAATACAAGCTTCCGATCGTGTCATCGGGCCCGATCGGCGCCTCCTTCTGCAGAATCACCGGCCCTTCGTCGAGGCCGTCGGTCGGCCGGAAGATCGAAATGCCCGTCTTCGTATCGCCGCGGATGATTGGCCAATTGATCGAGCTCGGACCGCGATACTTCGGCAGCAGCGAGGGGTGATATTGGATCGTGCCGTGGCGGGGGATGTTGACGAAATCCTGCGGAGCGAACTGCAGAACGTACGCCATGATGCCGATGTCGGCATCGAGCTGTTTGATCGCTTCGCGCGCCTCCGGGCTCTTCAGCGACGCGAACTGGTGGACACGGACGCCTTTTTCCTGCGCCGCGGTTTTCAGCGCATCCGCCTTTGCACCCTCCTTTTCAGGGGCGCAGAACACGGCGGCAACCGCGTCGCCGCGCGCGACAAAGGACTCCAGCACCGCCTTGCCGAAATCCTGCTGGCCGATGATGACGATTCGCACG
>JAFAIM010000066.1 GCA_019236735.1 Burkholderiaceae bacterium | reverse complement strand
AGAACCAGACGCAGAATTCGGCGTGGTATCACTCGGGCAGTGGCACGAATTCGGTCTCGTCGTGGATCGGAAGCTTCATTTTCCCGGCGCGCCAGTCTGCCTTTGCCTGCTCGATCGTCGCGCGCGTCGAGGAAACGAAGTTCCATTCGATGAAGCGCTCGCCGATCGGCTCTCCGCCGAGCAGCATCACGACCGCCGGGGTTAGCGCATGAAAGAGGATCGGTTGGCCGCGCCCGAAAACGAGCATCCTTCCCGCCTCGTACGTCCGCCCCTCGACCTCCACCGATCCCGCTGCAACATAGGCAGCCCGTTCCGGATACCGCGCTTCGAGCTGCGCTCGCGCTCCGGCGGCGAGCTTCCAGTGCACGTAGAACAACGGCGATTGCGTGCGCACCGCGGCCCGGGCGCCGAACGCCTCGCCGGCAACCAGCCGCGCCCACAGACCGCCCGACTCGTACGTCGGCAGGTCAGCAGATTCGTAGTGGTCGAACGCGGGCTCCATTTCCTCGAGCTCGCGGGGCAGCCCGACCCACGCCTGGATACCGTGCATCGGCCCGCCTTCCCGGCGGGCACGCTCGAAGCGTTCGGAATGCGTAATTCCGCGCCCGGCGGTCATCCAGTTGACTTCGCCCGGCCGGATCGCCTGCTCGGAACCCAAGCTGTCCCGGTGCATCACTTCACCTTCGAACAGGTAGGTCACGGTGGCCAGACCGATATGGGGGTGCGGGCGCACGTCGACGGAGCGCGGCAAACCCGCTTCGAATTCGATCGGTCCCATATGATCGAAGAAGACGAACGGACCCACCATCCGGCGCTTCGCGAACGGCAGAACCCGTCCGACCTCGAAACCGCCGAGATCGCGGCGGCGCTGATCGATGACGACTTCGATCATCTGCTATCGATCGTCGGGTGATCGAGCTGGGCTGGTGCCGAGGCCGTGACCGCCAAGCTGATCCGCCTTCTCGACCCACCCGCCTCCCATCGCGCGATACAGGTTCACGTAGGACTGAAACAGCTGCGACTGCGTGCTGACCAGTTGCAGCTGCGCATTGAACAGCGATTGCTCGGCAGTGGCTACTTCCAGGTAGATCGTTACACCCTCACGGTAGCGAAGGACCGCCAGATCGCGGAAGCGCTGCAACGCCTCGACATTCTTGGCCTGCTCACCGTAGATCTGCTCGAATTTGGCGCGGTCGATCAGCGCATCCTCAAAATCTTCGAAAGCGTTGATGACGGATCTCTGATAGGAATACAGCGCTTCGCGCCGCGCCGCCTCAGCCTGTTCCACCTGGCTGCGCACCCTTCCGGCAGTGAATATCGGCAGCGTCGCCGCCGATCCCAACGACCACGTCCTGGATGGCCCCTTGAACAGATCCGACACCTGTGCGCTTTCCGCACCGAACAACGCCGTCAGGCTGATCTGTGGGAAGTAGGCCGCCTTGGCGACGCCGATATCTGCGTTCGCGGCGATCAGGTTCTGCTCGGCCTGGCGGATATCCGGTCTTCGCTCGAGCAGCGACGACGGCAGGCCTTCCGGCACCTCGGGGAACTTCAAGTCATCGATCGTGCTGCCGCGCTCGATTGGCCCCGGATTGGCTCCCAAAAGAGCACGAATCAGATTCTCCTGGCGTACGACCTGGCGCTCGAACTCCGGCACCTGGGCGGCGGCCGTCTCGAACTGCGATTGCGCCTGCCGATAATCGCTCTCCGGCGTTGCGCCCTCGTCGAAGCGTGTCTGCTGCAATCGCGCCGCCTGGCCCAAGCTTCCGGTGGTGGCGACCGCGATGTCGAGCTGCCGATCCAGCGCCCGCAGTTGCACGTATGCACTGGCAACCGATGAGACCACAGTCAGTACGACGGTTCGACGGCCTTCCTCGCTGGCCAGCAGGTTGGCGCGCGCCGCTTCGGTCGCGCGTCGCAGCTTTCCCCAGAGGTCCACTTCGTAAGTTGCCGATACGTTCAGGCGGTAGTCATCAAACGCCTGGTGTCCAGGGGGAATTTGCTGCGGGGCCGTGTTCTCGCTCAGCCGTTGTCGGCCGGCCGACGCGCCGCCATCGAGCTGCGGAAACAACGCCGAGCGTGTGATGCCGTACTGCGCATAGGCCTGGTCGACATTGGCCACTGCGATCGCAAGATCCTTGTTGTTCTCGAGCGCGGTTCGCACCAGATGCGATAAAACTGGGTCGGAAAAGTGGTCCCACCAAGCCACATCCGAGGTTTGTGCAGCCTCCTCGGTGGTCAAGCGCCAGGCAGAGGGAATTTCCACGGCGGGACGCCGATAGTCGGGCCCGAGCATGCATCCGGCGATCACGATGGCTGCGATCGGCATGCAGACCGCAGCGAGGCGCTTGCATTGCCGCACGGTCATCACCCCCTTTATCACCGCTCCTGCGCCGCGATGCCAGCAGCATCGGCCGGCCCTTCCGCAGCGGGCACGTCGCGGCGGAACGGCGACTGGCCTTCGCTCACCCGCTGCAGCATCACGTAGAACGCCGGGATGAAGAACACGCCGATCATCGTGGCGAACAGCATCCCACAAACCACCGCCGTGCCGAGCGCCTCGCGCGCGGCAGCTCCAGCTCCGGTCGCAATCGCCAGCGGCACCGTGCCGAAGATAAACGCGAACGATGTCATCAGAATCGGGCGCAACCTGAGTTTCGCGCCGTCGGCCGCCGCCTGCGTGATCGGCTCGCCTTTGTCACGCTGCAGGCGGGCGAACTCGACGATCAATATGGCGTTCTTGGCCGCCAGGCCGATCAGCATGATCAGTCCCACCTGCGTATAAACGTTGTTGTCGAAGCTGCGCGCCAAAAGCCCAAGAAAGGCGCCGCAAACTCCGAACGGAATCACCAGCAGGATCGCCACCGGCATCGCCCAGCTCTCGTACAGCGCAGCCAACACCAGAAAAACGAAGAGCAAGGAGATTGCGAAGATGAAACCCGTCTGTCCTCCCGTTTTCTTCTCCTGATAGGTCGCTTCGCTCCACTCGTAACTGAAACCATCCGGCAGCGCCTTCGCCAGCTGTTCCATCGCGGCGATCGCCTGCCCCGAGCTGTACGCAGGCGAATTCGACCCGTTGATCGTAGCGGCCCGGTACACGTTGTAGCGCTCGAAGTACTGCGGACCGTTGAACGGTCGGCTCTTCAGCAGTGTGCTGAGCGGCACCATCGTGCCGCTGTCGGTGCGCACATAGTAGTTGTCGACGTCGTCGGGTCGCCTGCGCAGAGCCCCTTCGGCCTGCGCCTGCACACGGAACGTTCGCCCGAACAGGTTGAAGTCGTTGACGTAATAGCTGCCGAGGAACGTCTGCAACGCGAAAAACACGTCGCTGAGCGGGATTCCGAGCGCTTTGACTTTATCGCGATCGACTTCGTATTCAATCTGTGGGATGCGCGGATCGAATCCTGAGTAGGCGAATCCGATTTCCGGCCGCTTGCGCGCCTCGGCCAGCAACCCCTGCAGAACCTGAGAGAAGCGCCCGACGTCGGTGCCGATGCGATCCTGCAATACGAACGTAAATCCGCCGGCCGCGCTCAGTCCCCGGATCGGCGGAGGATTGAAGACCAGCATGTTGGCGTCCTGGATTGCTCCGTTCAGACGCACCGTCAACGTCTTTTGCAAACTGGTGGCGGTCTGGGCGGCCCCCTTGCGCTGACCCCACGGCTTCAGTCGGAAGAAAGCGGTGCCGTTGTACGAAACACTCTGGCCGGTCAGCAGATTGAATCCGCTGATGTAGACCACTCCCTCGACCCCTTCGACGCCGCGCCCGATCCGCGTGACGGCCGACATCACCGCGTCGGTGCGCTCCAGCGAGGCAGGCGGAGGAAGGCTGACCAGTGCAAACAGGTAGCCCTGATCCTCCGGCGGAACCAGACCGGTCGGGCGCTTCGACACCAGTCCCCAAACTACCGCGACCAACACGACGAAAGTCAGGGCAACGATCATCGTGTTGCGGCTCAGCGCGCTGATCGAGCCTACATAGCCGTTGCGAAAGCGTTCGAAGTTCCGATTGAACCAGTCGAAGAACCTCGAAAGGCGTCCCGGGCGATGATCGTCGGAGCGGGCGGGCTTCAATAGCAAGGCGCACATTGCAGGCGTAAACGTCAGCGCGCAGATGGCGGAAAGGATCACCGACACCGCGAGTGTCAGTGCGAACTGCTTGTAGAGCTGGCCGGTCAATCCACCCAGGAACGCGACCGGCACGAAAACCGCGGTGAGCACCAGTGCGATCGCAACCACCGGCCCGCCCACATCCGCCATCGCCGACTTTGCCGCCTCGATCGGAGACAGGCGCTCGGCGTCGAGGCGTTGTTGCACGGCCTCGACGACCACGATCGCATCGTCGACCACGATGCCGATGGCAAGAACCAGGCCGAACAGGGTCAGCGTATTGATCGAGAAGCCAAGCGCGGTAAAGGCGGCAAACGTTCCGATCAGCGAAATCGGCACCACCAGAAGCGGAATCAAAGTTGCGCGCCAGCTTTGCAGGAAGATGAAGACGACGAACACGACCAGCACGAACGCTTCGAACAGCGTAATCACGACCTCCTTTAACGACTCGGTGACGAAAGGCGTCGTTGTGTACGGAATCGAAGCCTCCAAGCCCGCCGGGAAGCGCGCCTGCTGGTCGTGCAACACGGCTGCGACGAGCTTGGCCGTGTTCAGCGCATTGGCGTCCGGCTGCGTGTACACGCCGATCAAGGCCGCTGGCATATCGTCTACCGACCCGGACACCGAGTAATTGGCGGCAGCCAGTTCGACGCGCGCTGCATCTTTCAGCCGAATGACCTGTCCATTGGGCGCCTCGCGGATGATCAGATCCTCGTACTCGCTGACCTTGGACAGTCGCCCCTTGACGAACACGGTGTACTGCATCTGCTGGCCGGTGGGCACCGGCGGAAGACCGAGCGCGCCTGCCGGAACAACGACGTTCTGCTCGTTAATGACCTTGGATATGTCGCTCGCTGTCACCCCGAGGCGTGCCATCTTGTCCGGGTTCAGCCAGATCCGCATGCTGTAGTCGCGCTGACCGAAGATTCGGATCTGCCCGACGCCCGGTACGCGCCCCAGCGCGTCGTACAGATTCAACAGCACGTAGTTGCTCAGGAACGTTGTGTCGAACCGTCCACTGGGAGAGGTCAGTGCGATGACTTCCAGCAGATCGGTGGTGGATTTGCGAATCGTGATGCCGTTGCGGATCACATCGGACGGAAGCTGGTTCTGGGCAACAGCGAGGCGATTCTGGACGTCGACCGCATCGAGGTTCTTGTCGGTGCCGATTTCGAACGTGACCGTCAGGTTGTACGAACCGTCGTTGCCGCTCTTGGAACCCATGTACAGCATGTCCTGGGCGCCGTTGACCTGCTGTTCGATCGGAGCGGCCACCGACTGCTCGACCACGTCCGCGTTCGCACCCGGAAACGTCGCCGATACAGTGACCTGGGGTGGCACCACTTGCGGGTATTGCGCGATCGGCAGACCGACGATGGCCAACCCGCCGACCAGGAGCATCAGCAAAACGATCACGGTCGAAAAGACCGGCCGCTCGATGAAGAAATTCAGCACGGTTGCCTGGTGTGTCGCTGACGGCCGGGTGGCTTCGGGGTCAGTTACGAGGCGCTTTTTCGGCGACCGAGGCAGGGGCGCCGGCGGCTGCGGCCGGAGTCGCTGTCGCAGGCTTGACAGCTGCCAGCACCGGACGGACCTGGGCTCCGGGCCGCACCTTGCCGATGCCGTCGACGATGATTCGCTCGCCCGCCGTCAAGCCGCTATCGACGACCCAGTCACTGTCTACCTGGTGGCTCGCCACGATCGGGCGCTCTTCGACCTTGTCGGCAGCGGAAACGACATAGACCGATTTCTGACCCTGCAATTCCTGGATCGCCTTGGCCGGGATTCGAATCGCGTTCGGAGTCTCGAACGCGGGAACGATGACTCGGACGAACAGTCCCGGGCGCAAGAGGCGGTCGGGATTGGGCAGGGAAATACGCACTTGCAGAGTTCCGCTCTTCTGGTCGAGGGCGGAGTCGACGAAATTCAGTCGGCCTGGAAGCGCGTAGTCGCTGCCGTCGGCGAGTCGAATTCGGAACGGCGGCGCCTGGTCGGGGCGCTCTCCGGGAGGATGCTTCAAGCGTTTTTGCAACTCGAGCAGCCGGTCCTCGCTGATACTGAAGAGTGCCCACATTGGATCGACCGAGTACAGCGTGGCCAGCAGTGTTTGCTGCGCAGTGATCAAGGCGCCGGGTTTGACCAGCGAACTGCTCATCACGCCGTCTCGCCGCGCCCGTATCGTCGTAAATTCCAGATTGATCTCCGAATCGCGAAGCAGCGCTCGTTGCGCCTCCACCAAGGCGGTGCTCGCCTTTTCCTGGGCAACGGCAGCGTCATAGTCCTGCTGGCTGATCGCGTGCTGCGCGATCAATCGGCCGCTGCGAGCCAGGTTCTGCTGTGCGTTGATCCGGTTGGCTTCGGCTTGCGCCACCGTTGCACGGGCTTGAGCCACCTGTGCTTCAAAGGGCCGCTGGTCGATCACGTACAGCAGATCGCCCTTGCGCACTTTCGCGCCGTCGGCAAATGCCTGCTGCTCGAGCAGTCCCGTGACCTGCGACCGGATCTCGATCGTGTCCGGCGCTTGCGTTTGCGCCACATACTCGTTGTAGACGGTGATGGGCGCGGGCCGCACCTCGATCACCGAGACCTCCGGAGGCGGTGGCGCGGCGGGTTGCGGTTTGCCCCCGCAGCCGCAGAGCGCCAGAGCGCTCAGACACACGACGACGCGCGCGATCGCCGCAACGCTTTGCTCGCCCTTGCGCTCGCAGGTCACGATCCCCCACCGTCCCCTCGGCGAACAAATGGTACAGCGTTTTTCGCGGTGAGGCAGCAGTCGGCGGCGGTCGTCCGAGCCCAAAAGGGCTACAGCTCGATGCGCGCGCCCAATTCAACGATGCGATTGCGGGGAATCCGGAAGAAATCGGTTGCATCGTAGGCGTTGCGATGCATCCAAATGAACAGGCGGCGGATGATCGGATTCAGCGCGCCTTTTTTCTCCCCGGCACAGACGGTCTCATGCGAAAAGAAAAAGGTCGTGCTCATCAGATCGAATCCTTCGCCCGCAAGCGCGCAATTGTCAAACGCGGCCGGAACGTTGGGATGCTCCATGAAGCCGTAGCGCAGAACGATCCGATAAAAGCGCTCTCCCAAAGGCGTGACATACAAGCGCTCGTGGTTCGGGACCCTCGGCACCTGCTCGGTTTCGATGTGCAAAATCACGTTGCGCTGGTGCAGCACGTTGTAGTGCTTCAGGCTGTGCAGCATGGCGAGCGGCACTACGTCGAGCCGCCGGGAAAGGAAAACGGCTGTTCCGGGAACACGCTGGATTTCGGCGCTCGCTGCGATGAACAATCCGAGCGGCATCGTGTCGCGCTCGACCTGGTGGAGCAACGCGACTTTGCCGGTTCCCCACGTCCCCATCAGCGTGCAAACCGCTGCGGCGGCGATCAACGGCACCCAGCCGCCGTCGAGTACCTTCGTCAGATTGGCGGCAACAAACGAACCGTCGACGAGGCCGAGCGCGCCCGCAATCGCGAGCGCGACTGCAATCCCCCAGTGCCACTGTTCGCGCATCATCCGATACATCAGCAGCGTCGTCAGCAGCATCGTCATCGACACCGCGATGCCGAACGCCGCGGCAAGCCGGTCGGACGAGCCGAAACCGAGTGTCAACCCCAGCGTAAAAATCATCAACAACCAGTTGATCGAGCTGACGTAGATCTGCCCGTACCCCTCGGCCGAGGTCTGCGTAATGTGAAGCCTGGGGCTCAGACCGAGCTGAACGGCCTGGCGTGTCATCGAGAACACGCCGCTGATGATGGATTGGCTGGCGATGATCGTCGCGACCGTCGCAAGGACAACCATCGGCAGCTGCACCCAGGTCGCCCCGAGCAGGAAGAACGGATTCGCGTCGCCGGACACCTTGCCCTGCATCACAAGCGCGGTCTGACCGGCATAGTTCAGCAGCAGGCAGGGCAGCACCAGGCCATACCACCCAATTCGGATCGCAGGCGCGCCGAAGTGGCCCATGTCGGCGTACAAAGCCTCGGCACCCGTGGCGCTCAGGAACACCGCGCCCAGCACGGTGAAGCCGCGAAAGCCGTGGCTGGTCAGGTAATCGATGCCGTAACGCGGATTCACCGCCATCAGAACGGATGGATGCTGAAAGACGGCGATCACGCCCAATACGCCGATGGTCACAAACCAAACCAGCATGATCGGGCCGAACAGGCGGCCGATCACGGCAGTTCCCTTATGTTGCAACAAGAACAGGCAAAGCAGGACCGAAGCCGCCAGCGGCAGCACGTATGGAGCAAGCGCGGGCATCGGCAGCTTGAGACCTTCGAGCGCGCTGAGGACCGAGATGGCAGGAGTGATGGCGCCATCGCCGTATAGCAGCGCGGCGCCAACGATGCCCAGCCAAACGACCCCAGGTCGGATTCGCCCGGCGCTGTCGCGGATCCCTACGCGCGCCATCAAGGCGAGAATCCCGCCCTCGCCGTGGTTGTCGGCGCGCATCACGAGCGCCACGTATTTGACCGACGTCGTGATCACCAAGGTCCAGATGATCAGCGACAACAGGCCCAGCGCGACATCCGGCGCGGTGCTTCCCGCCCAATCGTAGGCGGTCTTCAGCGTGTAGAGCGGGCTGGTGCCAATGTCGCCATAGACAACGCCGAGCGCGCCGAGTGCAAGCGCGCCGAGCGCGCCTTCCACATGCGGATGCTGATCCGGGCGCGCGGAGCCGTCGCGGATCGCCAGCGAATTGGCCAAGGATGCTCCTCCCGCCATCCACGCGCAAAACCCTTGGCGAGGCGTGCGCGCCAGTGACAGGCGGCGAGTGTAAGCCCACGACGTGACAGGGCTGTATATCGCTTGGGAGGCGCCGCGGCAACTGGGTTACGATCCCGCCTATCACTCCCAGCCTGAACCACTGCCGTGGCGAACGCGCAAGACGAAGCCGGCATCGTCCGCATCCCTTCCGTTCACAGTGTTGCGGAGACGCTCGACCGCCTCGAGCGGCTTCTGAAAGAACGAGGGGTGATCGTGTTTGCTCGCATCGATTTCAGCGCAGATGCCGTTCGAGCCGGGCTGGCGATGCGTGCGGAGCAGATGCTGGTCTTCGGCAATCCGAAGGCCGGCACGCCGCTGATGCAGGCCGCTCCCGCCTCGGGCATCGACCTGCCGCTGAAAGCCCTCGCCTGGGAGGACGCGGAAGGGAAAACCTGGCTTGCATACAACGCACCCGAATACGTGGTGCGTCGGCATGCGCTGGCACCTTCGTTCGCTGCGAATCTGGCTGCGCCCATCCCGCTGTTGGAGGCGGCGGCGAAATAAGAAGCATGGCAGCGCAATCGGCTGCCGCCGGCGGCCAGTTTACGGGCGCGCGCCAAGCGCCTGATACAGCGCGGCCGTATCCACCAGGCGCTGCGCCTGCACCTTGGTGCGGTCCAAGGAGGTCTGCGTCTGCTGGCGCTGCGCATCGAGCAGCGCGAACTGGCTGATCCCGCCTGCGGCAAAGCGTTCGCTTGCGATCTGCGCACTGGCCTGCGCATCTCGTTGCGCTTTGTCGCGCGACTGCAACTCGATCGCGTCCTGCTGCAGCGCCAGCAGCGCATCGGCCACCTGCTGCAGCCCCTGCAGCACGGTGACCCGATAGGCGCCGAGAGCGGCCTCGTAGGCGGCCTGCGCTGAGCGCTTGCGCGCCTGCAGTTCGCCTCCGTGAAACAGCGGTTGCGTCAAGCCGGCCCCCACCGACCAGACGTTCAGCAGATTGCCGATGCTCACGCTCTCCGGCCCGGTTGAGGCCGAAAGCGTCAGCCGAGGGTAGAGGTCGGCCGTTGCGACGCCGACGTTTGCACTCGCCTGGTGCAACAGCGCTTCGGAAGCGCGAATGTCCGGCCGCTGCTGTGCAAGCGTGGAAGGCAGAGTCAACGGCACTTCGGCCGGCAATACCAGCGCGTCGAGGTCGATCGCACCCGGATCGACGCCGCCCCGTCGCAGCTCGGCAGGTGGCCGCCCCACGAAAACGGCCAGTTGATGATCCGCCTGCGCCAGCTGCGCGCGCAATGGCGCCAGACTGGCGCGCATCTGCTCGACCTGCGAGCGCTCGCTCAGCAGTTCCTGGCGCGATACGCCTCCCGCCTGGTAGCGCTGCTCGGTGATCTCGAGCTGGTGGCTCTGGTCGGCCAGCAGGTCTTCGCTCAACGCGATTTGCTTTGCGAGCGACGCGCGCCGCACTGCAGTGGTTACGACATTGCCCGCCAGCGACAGCCGCGCAGCATCGAGCTCGAACTGCTGGTAGTCGACTTCGGCTGCCAGCGCTTCGAGCGCACGGCGATTCGCGCCGGAAAGATCTACCACATACGACACGTTGACTTTCGCGCTGTACAGCGTGAACGGCGGAAAGTTGCGGCCGTTCGTCAGGCTGCTGATGCCGACCGCAGCGGGATCCGGCTTCTGGCGAGTGGCGCTCAGACTCGCATCCACCTGTGGCCATTCGGTCGCTCCGGCCTGGGCCAGAACGTCCTGACGTGCCTGCTCCAGTCGCATCCGCGCCTGCTCGAGCGTCGGGCTGTTCTCCAGCGCCTCGCCTACCAGTCGATCCAACATGAGCGAGCCGAATGACCGCCACCATCCTCCGCCCACCGCGTCCGCCGGCACAAAGCGCTGCACTCCGCCCGGCACCTGCATTGCCTCACCGGCGCTCGCCGGTTGCGGCTCCGAGGTGTACGTCGCAACCGAAGGCGGCTCCGGCGCGCGAAAGTCCGGGCCTGCCGCGCAGCCGAGCAGCGCGATCCCAGCGAGTGCGATCCCCGCACCGGAACGCACGGACGTCGCACACGACACGGATCTTGCGCTTCGCATCTGCCGGCCTCCTCAATCCAGCGTGCGGCGGTACACGCGCACGGCAATTCCCATCATCACCAGCAGGAAGATCAGCATGGGCCATATGTGCGGCCAGACGTCGCTAAATCCGGCTCCTTTCAGCAAGATCGCCCGCACCAGCCGATTGAAGTACGTGAGCGGCAGCATGTTGCCGATCGCCTGCGCCCACCGTGGCATTCCGGCAAACGGAAAGAGAAACCCGGACAGCAGGATGTTGGGCAGGAAATAGAAGAAGGCCAGCTGCACTCCCTGCAGCTGGTTCTGCGCCAGCGACGACATCATGATTCCGACCGCAAGCGTCGCGGCGATGAACAGCAACGACGCGAGGTACAGCAGAAGCAGATTGCCGGTCACCGGTATTGCGAATGCGAAGCGGGCTGCCACAAGGATGATGGTCGCCTGCAGCAGACCGATCGCCACATACGGCAAAACTTTGCCGGTCGTCACCTCGATCGGGAGCACCGGAGTGGCCAGCAGGTTTTCCATCGTGCCGCGCTCGCGTTCGCGCGTGATTGCCAGTCCGGTCATGATGACCATCGTCATCGTCAGGATCACGCCCATCAGCCCCGGCACGACGTTGTACTGCGTGATCGACTCGGGGTTGTACAGGCGGTGGATCTGAACGTCGAAGGCGGCCGGCCCGGCCGCCAGCGGCGACAGCGGTCCGGTCAGATCCTTCTGCAGAACAGACTGCGCGAGGGACGGCAGCGCGGCGATCGCCGTTCCCACCGCAGTCGAGTCCGTGGCATCGGCTTCCAACAACAACGAGGGACGCGCGCCCTTGACGAGGTCGCGCGTAAATCCCGCGGGAATGTTGAGGACGAACAGCACCTTGCCTTGGGTGAGTGCGCGTCGGCCGGACTCCTCGTCCGGCAGCGTGGCGAGGATGTCGAAGTACTCCGAATTGCGCATCGCCGCGATCAAACTGCGGGTGAATTCGCTCTGATCGGACTCGATCACCGCTGTGGGCAGATGCTTCGGATCGGTGTTAATGGCGAAGCCGAACAGCGTCATCTGGATCAGCGGGATTCCGATGATCATCGCGAAGGTCACACGGTCGCGCCGCAACTGCAGGAACTCCTTGCGGACGATTCCCCACCAGCGAGCGAACGAAAAGCGCTCTCTCATGATCGCGCGCGCGCTTGCGCCGGCGCGCCCTCGCTGGTAGCGGAGCGCCCCATCAAATAAATGAAGGCGTGTTCGAGCTTGGTGTCGATCCGTTCGATCCGCAGATCCGGTTGCGCCTGTGCCAACCGCGTCAGCGTCGCGCTCAGCGTCGGCTCGTCGAGGCCACTCACATGCAGCGCGCTGCCGAAGGCCACCGTCTGCGCGACGCCCGGTGCGTCGCGCAACTGCCTGCCGAGCTCGACCAGGTTCTCGCCGTACACGGCCCAGGTCGAAAGCCCCAGCGATTCGACCACCTCCTGGGCGGTGCCCTGCGCCAGCAGCTGTCCGTAGGCGATATACGCGAGCCTGTGACAGCGCTCGGCTTCGTCCATGTAGTGCGTGCTGACCAGGATCGATATCCCGCTGGCAGCGAGGCGATGCAGCTCTTCCCAGAAGTCGCGCCGCGCGCTCGGGTCGACTCCCGCAGTCGGCTCGTCCAGCAGCAGCAACTGCGGCTTGTGCAACAAGCAGGCCGCAAGAGCCAGGCGTTGCTTCCAGCCGCCGGACAAGGTGCCCGCGAGTTGATCGGAGCGGTTCGCCAGCCCGAGCTCGTCGAGCGCCTGATCGACCACCGCGACACGATTCGGCATCTGATACAGCCGCGCGACGAAATCGAGGTTCTCCCGGATCGTCAGGTCGTCCCAGTAGGAGAACCTCTGCGTCATGTAGCCGACCTCGCGCTTGATGCGGTAGCTTTCCTTCACGATGTCGGCACCCAGGCAGGTTCCCGTTCCCGAGTCGGGAGTCAACAGGCCGCAGAGCATCCTGATACAGGTTGTCTTTCCGCTGCCGTTCGGCCCCAGAAATCCGAAGATCTCACCGCGTTGCACGCGCAGCGACACGTCCTTGACGACATGCTTGTCTCCGAAGTACTTGTTGAGCCGCTCGACATCGATCGCTGCGCCAGCTCGTGCTGCAGGCAGGTCGGGCGCGCTCATCGAAAGATGACCTCCACCGGCTGCCCCGGATGCAACTTCGACGCATCCGCCGGCTGGGGGCGCGCTTCGACCAGGAAGACGAGCTTCGCGCGGGCTTCATTGCTGTAGATCACCGGCGGGGTGTACTCGGCTTGGTCGGAAACGAAGCTGACGACCGCCGGCACCTCCGCGGCGCAGCCGTCGCAGCGGATCCGCACCGACCGCCCTGGTGCGAGGCTGCCCATCACCGTCTCAGGAACGAAGAAGCGGACTTTGATGTTCTCCGGCGGCAGCATCCGTACGACCGGGCTGCCTGCCGGCACCCATTCTCCGCTGCGGTACATCGTGTCGAACACGAGGCCGGCATGCGGTGCCCGCACGGTCTTCTGATCGAGCTTCCACTGGGCCTGCGCCAGCGCCGCCTGCGCGGCCTGGACTTGCGCCTCCTGCGCCCGGATCTGCTCGCCACGGCCCGGCAGACGAACGACCTCCAGCTGTCCCTCGAGCTCGCGCACATGCGCCGCAGCCGAAGCGGCTGCGGCACGCGAATCGTCCAGCTGGCCCTTGGGGATGCCGCCCGCCTGGTATTGCTCCTGATCGCGCTTCCATTGCGTGTCGGCGCGCGCAGCGTCGGCACGCGCCTGCTCGAGCTGAGCTTGCACTACCTCGATTTCCGGCCGGCGCTTGCCGGTCAGCAAATCGGCCTGTTGCGCTCGCGCGGCCTGCAACTGATGTCGCGCCTGCGTCACTGCGTCGGTTTCGCTTTGCGCTTCGAGCGCAAATACGGGTGCTTCCGCCGTTACGGCTTCCCCGCGCGCCACCAGCAGCTCGGTAAGCTGGCCCGGCTGCGACGACGCTAGGTATACGTATTCACCCTCGACGTAGCCCTGGAATGAGGTCTTCGCATCCTTTGAGCATCCGCTCAGCACGGGCAGGATGCCGGACAGGACACTACATAAGACCACAGTCGGAAACGCCGTGCGCCAGCGTGCATGCACGGACAAAATCATCGCTTGCTCCTTTTCGACGAGGCCGTCGACCGGCCGAGCGCCGTGCCGACAAGCCCCGTCATCAGCAGCGCATGGACATGGCGCTCGAGTCCGGCGCGCTCGAATTTCAACGTCGGGTGGACCCGTTCCCAGATCTTTGCCGCCGCCTGCGGCAGCATCACGAGAGCCAGAATCGAAATGAAAACGAGCGCAGGCTCGATATCGGCGTTCAGCACACCCCGGCGTTTGCCGCGCGCGAGGGCTTGTGCGAAAGCCAAAACCCGAGGCGGGATCCGGCGCAGCGCCCGCTCGCGCAGCAACCCGCCTTCGTTGACGATCTCGCGCACCCACAGCGAAGGCAGCCAGGGCGATTTGCCGGTGACCTCGAACATCCGTCCCACGATCCGTTCCACCAGCTCGATCGGCGCGCCACGCTCGGCGTCGACGGAATCCCAGATGTAGTGGAACAGCGGCGCGAGGCGCTCGTCGACGATCGCATCGAGTAGGCGCTCGCGCGTGTCGAACCAGTAATGGACCATCGCCGAAGTCACCTGGCCGGCCGCCCCGATCTGGGCGACCGTCGTGTTCGCGATGCCGCGCTCGGCGAACAGCGTGATTGCCGCGTCGAGCAGCCGGCCGCGAGCGTCGGAATCTGCCGGGCGGACGCGCCGGCCGACCGGGCGAGAAACCCGGAGAGAGGCTGGGCGAGAAGCTTTTTGCGCCATCTCGCGATACTAATTAACTAAATAGTTAGTCGTCAAGTTGCGATCGAAACACAAGCGTTCGCGCACGCTCTTGTATCCTCTATGCGTTCCTTCGAGGGGCGGCGCGCGCATGACCGAAGCGACAGCATCGAGCAGCATCGTGTGGATCGCGCGCAAACGCCTGCTCTGCCTGGTGGCACTGTTCGTCCCGATGGGCGCACTCGCGCAAACGGACGAGATCCAGGTCTACGACGCCTCCATCGCCGAGCCGCAGCATGCGGAGCTGACCGTCCATTCCAACTACACGGCAGACGGTCGAACGCAGGCGCAGTTTGCCGGCGGCGTGGTTCCAGATCACTCCGTGAACGGAGCGTTCGAGTTCGCCTACGGGGTCGACGATTCCTGGGAACTGGGGCTATACATGCCCGTGTATACGATCACCAACGACAGCAAGCCGAAGTTCGATGGCGCCAAGCTGCGCTCGCTCTGGGTATCGCCGCACGCGCACGAGCGGGCATTCTTCTATGGGGTCAATTTCGAATTCAGCTACAACCTTCGACATTGGGATGTATCGCGTACCGGACTCGAAATCCGCCCGATCACAGGCTGGCATCTGGGGCGATGGGACCTGATTGCAAATCCGATCATCGATTCGAACTTCGACGGCCTCGGCCATTCCCATTTCGCTCCGGCCGAACGTGTAGCCTACAACGTATCCGATCGCTGGGCGTTCGCCGCCGAGCTCTACAGCGACGTTGGAACGTTCCGTCGGTTCGACAACTGGTCCGAACAACCGCAAACCCTGTTTGCGGTCGTCGATGCCTCCTTTAGCGCCAGTACTTCTCTGGAGTTCGGGGTCGGCCACGGCTTGACCGCGGCGTCGGACAATGTCGTGCTGAAACTGATCTGGAACCGCTCGCTATAGCAGTCGATTTCGGGAATCCGCCGATTGCACCGGCTGCGGCAGGCGCTCGCGCAGCACGGCGTCGAGCGTGTTGACGGTGTCCACCAGACGATCGGCGATCCCGAGCAGCGGCGAATCGCGCAGCGCAGGTTGCGCAGCCAGCGCGCTGTAGATCGGGCGCAAAGCGGCAAACGGCTGCGGTTGCTGAAGGTTTGCAACTGCAGCGGCGAGGCCACCGAGCGTGGTCCGCAGCGCTGTACCGAGCGCATCGATGCGCTCGTCGGTCGCGTCGCTCGCGGCCACTGGGTTCGCAGGTCGATGCCGCGACAAGGCAAGCGCATGAAGCGCAAGCTCGGCGTGGGCGAGCCGGGCGACCGTCGCGATCAGGAGCCGCGCAAGGCCCGGCGTTAAAGGAGGATGGCTTGGCTCGTCGGAAAGGCGAGCGGTGGCTGCCTCGGTCTCGCTGCGCGCGCGCCGAGCGGTCACCTGGAAAAGGCGCAGCTGCGTCGCTCCGACGCCGCCGGGACGCGCCAGCTCACGGAGCAATGCGGCCGTGTACTCACCGTGCGCCTCGAGCAGCCGGGCAAACTTTTCCTGCGCCGTGGCGCCGAGCCATGTAGGCCAGATGAAGTACGCGGTCAGCGCCAATGTCGCGCCAATCGCGGTATCCAGCAGGCGCGCCTCGGCCGTGGCGATCGCAGGCATTCCGAGCAAGTCGAGAAGCATCACGACAAAGATCGTCAGAAAGACGCTGAACAGCAGATAGCTCACGTCGAACAGCGCGTACGCCGCCGCAACGGACAGGCTCGCCACTGTGATCCATCCCGCCTGCCCAATGTGGGCCAGCCCCGCCACTACGCCGATGCCGGCTCCCATGACCGTGCCTGCAGCGCGCTGGACGCCTCGAAACATCGTCGAGGCGTAGTCTGGTTTCAGAACGAGGAAGATCGTCAGCGTGACCCACCGTCCCTGATACAGGCCGGTGGTTTGCACCATCACCTCGGAGAGTGTCGCGATCGCCGCCAGGCGCAGCGCGTGACGTCCAGCTTCGCCCGTCGCACCGGCGTTCGCTCGCAACGTGGAGATCGCCGCCCTGATCCCGCCCAGCCCGTGGTCGATGGGCGGCGCAATTGCCGCGCTGGCCTGGTCCGCCCGGTTGGCACGCGAATCGACGATCGCGACGATGCGCGCCACGGCGCGCAGTTGTCCGAGAAGGGCTTCGCCAGCCCATCGCCATGGCGCACCGCCAGCAACGGTCAGCTTGTCGACCGCGTGGCTCAGGGCTCGTACCAGCGCAGGGCGCTGCGCGCGCTCCGCGCTCAGCACGGCAACGACCAGATTCAGCGCACTGGCGGCGTCAGCCATCAGCGGGCGGAGCTGATTCGCAACGGCGGTGCCGTCGTCTTTCGCCAGATCCGCCAATGCGGCAAGAGAAGCGCGAATCCGCTCGGCTTCCTCGAGCAGGTTCAGCAGCACCAGCCGTACAGCCATCGGGAGCAGCGGATTCGGATCCTCGAGAGTCGTGCTCGCCGGGAATGCCGTCGGCGGTGGCGGATCGGATCTGCCTGCCGCCAGATCGGTCGCGTAGCCCGCGAGCGCGCGGTACGACGTCGCCAATGCCATCCGTTCGGTTGCACCGGGCCGCAACGCCCAAGATGCTGCAACTAAAGCGGCCTGTAGCAGCCCTCCGGCAAGTACCAGACCGGCGCGCACCGCCGCTTCGCGCGGTCCCGATGGGAGGCCGACTGCGATCAGCAGCGCGATTGACCACTGAAGAACCGCGATATTGGGGGCCGGGCCGAGGCAAGCCGAGAGTCCGGTAAAGAACCCCCAGATAGCGACGACTGGCACCAGCATCCACGGCCAAGCAGCAGCCGTAGTGGCGCCGATGAAGGTCGACACCGCCATGCCAAGGCTCGCGAGTACAACCACAATAACCCGGCTGCGCGTTTCGCCTTGGAAGGAGGTCACGCCCGCGGGAAGCGCTCCCAGAGCCGCGTACGCACCATACTGGATATGACCGCTCACCCACCCCAGACCAAGCGGCACAACGACACCCACCGCGACCCGGGCTGCCCGCCATAGCGCGAGGCCCTCCCACCGGAAAGGCCCGAACTGCACAAGCTTGTTCCACGCGATCGGAGCAGGCACTTGTTCGATTCAGTTTCCAAACACGACCGCGTGGAGGAGTCGCCCGGGCAGCAGCGTCAAGCTGCCCGCTATCAGGATCCCCCCCACGTACAGCCTGATCATCGCGTTCCGATGCCGCCGAATGTCGTGTCTGCGGCCGGCCCGCAAAGCCTGTACGACACTAACAAGCGCCAACGGAACAAGGAGATGGATCGGGCTTAAGCCGAACGGCGCGTTCGGCATCAACGCGTGGATGAACAGTGCGTCGATCGCGGTAATCGTCATCAGCGCAAGGTAGACGTAGCCCAGAGCCCGGTGTGCGGCGGCGCCCTTGCGGCTCAGAAACACCTGCCACGTTCCAATAACGAACGCCGGTACCACCGTCGCCAAGTGGACCTTGACGGACAGCGGCGCGTGCAGCAGCGGATCGACATTCATGGCGTGTTGCCAATGATATCCAGGCTGACGCGCCTGATCGCCTGCAGTTCCTACGCACGGCATTGCCTTCCCTTGGTGCCCTGCTACCCTGCTGCGACACGGCGATTGCGAAAGGAGGGCATATGGGCGACACGGTGCGGAAGGTCGAATACTTCTATGTCGTGGTTCCCGATCGGCCGGGTGAAGGTGCGAAAGTTCTGTCCGCCCTCGCCGCCGAAGGCATCAACTTTGTCGCGTTCTCCGCGTTTCCGAGCGCCCGCAAGAGTCAGCTCGATCTGGTTCCCGAGGATTCCGCCGCCTTCAAGATCGCCGCCAAGAAGCTGAAACTCAAGTTAAGCGCGCGCAAGATGGGATTCTTGCTGCACGGCGACGATCAGGTTGGCGCGATGAACGAAACGCTATCGAAGCTTGCGAAGGCCAAAATCAACGTCACCGCGATGGGTGCGGTGAGCAGCGGCAGCGGACGCTACGGCGCGATTTTCTGGGTGAAACCGCAAAGCGTGTCTCGCGCAGCGAAGGTGCTCGGAGCGAGCTGACGCTAGTCTACTCTCTGTCCCCGATATCGGAGCGAGGGAATGACGGCCGTGCTGCCGCTCTGGCGCGGCCTAGCCTGCGGCGTTACGTGCCGCTAGTTCCAGATTTCGTACTTGAACTCGCGCCCGCATCGCGTGCACTTCCAGATAGCGAACGCGGTCTCCACGGTCGTCGGGGTCGTCTCGAAATCGTGATCGCAATCGGAATCGCCGCCGCTCGCGCGGACCGAATGCGAGCTGTAAAGGCTGCGGTCGAGTCGGATCTTGCGCATCCTGGGCACCGCCTGCCCGGAGGGTGCCTCGTCTCTCGTGTGGTTCGTGTGGATCGCATCGAGCATGGCAGCCCGAATTTGCCCATCCGGGGCAATTTTCCTTTCTTATAACGTTTGACAGTGCAAACCCAGAAAAGTTGAGTGAGCCCGGATCGCCGTGCCGGCTGCTTGCCCCCGTATCACCGCTCTTCCGGGAATGCGGCCAGATGAATTGACCGATGAGCGTCTCCGGGCATCAGCCAGGCGGAGGTGCCCAAGGAGCAAGGCGCGGAATCCATCTCGGAACGTTCGCGCGATACGCTTCGTAGTCCGTTCCGAAAGTCTTAGCCAGCGCCGGTTCCTCGACCACCAGCACGAACAGGTGCGTCATCAGCCAGAAGACCGCTGCCCACACGAGGACGCGGTAATCCGCGAAGAGAACCGCCTCTCCGACGAGGATGACGGTCAGCGCGACGTACATCGGATTGCGTACGTAGCGGTAGAAGCCGCTCACCACAAGCCGAGTCGGCGGCGCAATCGGGGCCGGCGTCCCCTGGCCTTGCAAGGCGAACCTCCCGAAGCAACTGACGAGTGGCACCAAGCCTGCAAGGATGAGCGCGACGCCGATCCAGTGAAATGGCGCAAACGGCAGCACAGAGGGCTGGAATTGCCACTTCGTAATCCACCACGGCACAAACCCGGCGACCGTCCCCGGCGCAGCGAAAAAAAAGACTACCGAGCCGAGAGATGGCCAGAGCCTGCGCATTTCTCAGGCAGCGTGGAGCTGCTGCTCGAGCCGGTGCAGCACCTGGTAGCACGGCAGCACCTGCGCGACGCTCGCATTGGGCTCGCCACCCTCGCGGATCGCGCGGAAGAACTCCCGGTTCTGCAGCTCGATGCCGTTGATCGACACGTCCACGTTCGACACGTCGATTTTTTCATCCTTTCCGGTGTATAGATCGTCGTAGCGCGCGATGTACGTTCCGGTGTCGCCGATGTAGCGAAAGAAAGTCCCCAGCGGCCCGTCGTTGTTGAAGGAGAGCGACAGCGTGCAGATGGCACCATTTTCGGTCTTGAGCTGGATCGACATGTCCATCGCGATCTTCAGCTCGGGATGAAACGGCCCCTGAATCGCGTTGGCTTTCACGATCGGACTGCGCGCCTGGTACGCGAAAAGGTCGACCGTGTGGGCGGCGTGGTGCCACAACAGGTGGTCGGTCCAGCTGCGGGGTTGGCCCAGCGCATTCATGTTGGTGCGGCGAAAGAAGAACGTCTGCACATCCATCTGCTGGATGTGGAACTCGCCCGCCAGGATGCGCCGGCGAACCCACTGGTGGCTCGGATTGAAGCGGCGCGTGTGACCGACCATCGCTACCAGAGCCGTCTTCCTCTGCAACCCTGCGACAGCTTCGCCGTCCTCTAGTGCG
>JAFAIM010000076.1 GCA_019236735.1 Burkholderiaceae bacterium | reverse complement strand
CTCCACGTCGTATCGCGTATCACCCGTTGCGCCGCGACCAGTGTCAATCCGACGACGGCCGTGCGTGATGTCGACATCCCTGCCGTTCTGCGCAGGGCGTTCGAACACGGCGACATGGGTGTCTATGCCGAAGTCATCGGCGGCGGCGAGGTTGCCGTCAGTGATTCACTAACCCAGGAGATCCCACCCGGCCAAGAGTGACTTAGGGAATCTCCCTACTTCGCTTGACGAGAGACGAAACACTCCCGGGTGTGGTCGTCGACAACCCCGACGGCCTGCAGGAACGCGTACACGATGGTGGTGCCGACGAAGCGGAAGCCGCGCTTTTTCAGATCCTTCGAGATCCGATCGCTCAACGGGGTGTGTGCCGGGATTCGGGCACCGGTGCGCGGGCGATTGACGACCGGCCGGCCGTTGACGAACGACCATACATAGCGATCGAACGACCCGAACTGCTGCTGCACCTCGAGAAACGCCCGCGCATTGCCGATCGCGGACTCAATTTTCAGGCGGTTGCGGACGATCCCCGCGTCATCCATCAATGCAGCGACGCGGCGCCGATCGAAGCGAGCGACCTTCGCCGGATCGAAGTTCGCAAATGCGCGGCGATAGTTGCGGCGCTTGTGCAAAATGGTCGACCAGGACAGGCCAGCTTGCGCGCCTTCGAGCGTGAGCATCTCGAAGAGATGCCGATCGTCGTGCGCCGGCCGACCCCATTCCTCGTCGTGATAGAGCGCCATGTCGGGGTCGCCGGCGTCGGCCCAGCGGCAACGCTTGCGCTCCGCCATCTGCCTACGCCCACTCGATCAGCTCGATCTTGTAGCCGTCCGGGTCCTGCACGAAGGCGATCACCGAGGTGCCGCCTTTCACCGGGCCGGGCTCGCGAGTGACGGCGCCGCCGGCACCTCGCACCCGGTCGCAAGCAACGCAGATGTCCGGCACGCCGACGGCGACGTGGCCGAAAGCGGTGCCGAGCTCGTAGCGGTCCACCCCGTAGTTGTAGGTCAGCTCCAGCACCGCGTGCTCGCGCTCGTCTCCATAGCCGACGAACGCCAGCGTGTACTTCTGGTCCGGCCGGTCGGTGGTTCGCAGCAGCTTCATCCCGAGTGCTCGCGTGTAAAAGTGGATCGAGCGCTGCAGGTCGCCGACCCGAAGCATCGTGTGCAGAACTCTCATCAGCGGTCCTTTCGTCCTCTACTGCGGCGCCAGATCGATCACCCTCACCTGCACATGGCGCTGCTTGTCGTCGCGCACGACCGTCAGGTCGACCGAGCTGCCGACGCCGGCCCGGTCCAATTCGGCCACGAAAGTGGAGACCGTCTCCACCGCTTTGCCATTGACGGCGACGATCACGTCGCCCAGATCGCCGGTGGATGGATTCAAGGGCTTTAGCCCCACCTGCGCTGCCGGCGTGCCACGCACCACTTTCGCGATCACGACGCCCGTGATTCCTGCGCGTTCGACAACGTCGGGGCGCACCGGATTGATGCCGATTCCCGGCAGCGGGGCACGCCCGCGCGCGATCAGCGACGGCACGATCCGGTTCACCAGGTCCGCCGGGATCGCAAAGCCGATTCCGGCCGACGCACCCGATTCGGAGCGAATCGCGCTGTTCACCCCGATCAGCCTGCCGGCGCTGTCGAGCAGCGGCCCGCCGGAGTTGCCCGGGTTGATCGGAGCGTCGGTCTGGATCACACCGATGACCTCACGAAACTCGGTGGTCGGAAGTTCCCGGTCCAGCGCGCTGACAATTCCCTGCGTGAGGGTGCGCTGCAGCCCAAACGGGTTGCCAATCGCATAAACGGACTGGCCGATCCGCAAGTCGTGCGACGTGCCAAGCGGAATCGGCCGCAGGTTGGGCGGGACGCGCTTGAGCTGCACGACCGCCAGGTCGTAATCGGGTGCGGTTCCGACGATCCGCGCCTCGACCGGCTCGCCCGCGTCCAGTTGCACGAAAACGCTACGGGCGCCTTCGACCACGTGGTTATTGGTGACGACGCGCCCGTCGGTGTCCCATACGAATCCGCTGCCGGCACCCTGGGCGACCGCGGCGGTGAAGAAACCTGTCGGCTGCAAGACCTCCGTCGTGATGTAGGCCACCGAGGGCGCGGCCGTTTCGAACAGCTGCACGACTGCATGCTCGGCTGGCAGCAAGGCGCCGCGCGGGGTGATCGCGCGCGGCTCGGCTCGCACGGCGGCGCGCGCCAGCACGAGCACCCCAGCCGTCGCCGCCAACAGCACCAGCCCGGCTGTCGCCACCAGCGCGATCGTCGCGCCTCGCCAGCGGCGCGGACGCCGGAATTCCGATTCGACCCTCATCAAAACATTATGACCCGCATCGCGCGCGTGATAAATTTCCCGGCACTATGAGCGATGCCAGCCCTGCGAGCGAGGACCGTTATTTCGACCTGTCGTTGCGCCTGCTGACGATCTTTGTGCTGGTGGCGCTGTTCTGCTGCGTCGGGTTCCTGAGCTACCGGGTCTTGAAGCCCCACTTCAGCCGTCCTGACACTCTTCAGCCCGAATCGCGCAGGTTGAGGGTCGATCCGGCTCCGCCCGCGACGGTGGTGGCGCCAGCCCCCACCGACCAGGTCCTGATGGATCCGCGCAAAACGTTCAAGTGTGAGGAAAAGGGCAGCGTCACGTTCTCGGACCGCGCTTGCGATTCGGGCTCGGTGCAGGTGCTCCCGTTGAATCCGACGCAGCCGGCCCCGGCTGGTGGTCGGTGAAGCGGTACCGAAACGGCGGCCTGCTCGAAGTGGCCCGCACGCAACGATGAACGCGCCCGACACGACGGCTTCACGACGTTCCAGCCTCGATCCGGAGCTCATCGCCAGGACCGAGCCGCTACCGGTGGCCTGGTACCTCGACCGCGCCTGGTACGAGCGGGAAATGCTGCTGCTGTTCGATCGCGGCCCAAACTACGCCGGACACGAGCTGATGGTCCCGCAGGCGGGCGATTACTTCAGCCTACCCTGGAGCGAGGGCCGCCAAGTGCTGGTGCACGGCCCGCGCGGCGTAAATCTGCTGTCCAACGTATGCCGGCACCGGCAAGCGCGACTGCTGGACGACCGCGGTACCACCCAGAATATCGTGTGCCCGGTGCACCGCTGGACCTACGATCTGGACGGAAGGCTGCTCGGCGCGCCGGACTTTGATCAGGCGCCGCAGTGCTCGCTGCCGTCGACGCGCCTGGCCAACTGGCGGGGACTGCTGTTCGCGGGCCCGCGCGACCCGAACGTCGACCTGGCCGATTTTCCGCTGACGAGCGACTACGACTGGAGCGGATACGTGTTCGACCGCGCCATCGTCGACGAGTGCCCATTTAACTGGAAGGCGTTTCTCGAAATATTCCTCGAGCTGTATCACGTCGAGGCGGCGCACCCGGGCCTGAAAAAATGGGTCGACGCCGGCAACTACGAGTGGGGGTTCGGCGACCGCTGGAGCTACCAGATTCTCGGCGTCAACGACCAGCTGCGCGTTCAGACCTCCGCCAACTACGAGAAGTACCGCGACGCGATCCTGCAATACTCCGGCGGCCGCCTTCCGAAATACGGCACTGTCTGGTCAATCCTGTATCCGAACGTGATGATCGAGTGGTACCCGTATGCGCTGGTGGTCAGCACGCTGATCCCGCGCGGGCCCGATCGGACGACCAACGTCGTCGAGTTCTACTATCCCGAGGAGATCCAAGCGTTCGAACGTCAGATCGTCGAGGCGCATCAGGCTTCGTATGCGGAGTCGGCAGCTGAGGATGCGCAGCTTTGTACGCGCCTGCACGAGGGGCGCCGCGCGTTGTGGCTGGCCGGTGAGGACGACGTGGGTCCCTACCACTCGCCGCACGAGGACGGCATGATCCACTTGCACGATTGGATTCGCCGCGAGACCGGCCAGCGCCGTACCGCGAGCTGAGGCAAAGCTGCTGTGCGGCCCGGTTTTCGACCTCCGGTGCTCACTGTATTGCTCATACAGCTCCGCTCCTCGGTCGAAACTCGGGCCTGCTCGCAACGCTTTTCCTCAGCTCGCTTGCTCTGATCTGCGGACGATCCGGTCGATCGCGCGGGCTGCGGCGGCAAACCCCAGCGGCGCGGTCACCGTGACCGAGGAGCCGTAGCCGGCACAGGCCAGTCCGGACGAAATCCCTACCGATTTCGCTGGATCTGAGACTTCGGCAGAGGAGCAGCCGGGCACCGGGCGACGCACGGGCTCGTCCGAGTAGACCGCTTCGACCCCGAACAGCGGCCGTCGATTCGCGGATTCGCGCGGGAAACCATGCCGCCGCCGCAGCCGGTAGCGCACCTTCGCCAGCAGTGGATCGCCGGCTGCCCGCGCCAGATCGGCACAGCGGATGCGGGTCGGATCGGTCCGTCCTCCGGCCGCGCCGCACGTCACCAAAGCCAGGCCAGCGGCCCGCGCATGCGCGATCAGCGCCGCCTTCGCCGAAACCTGGTCGATGCAGTCGAGCACGAGATCGAAGTCGCGGATCACGCCGGATAAGTTCGTCTCGCTGACGAACTCCTCCACGCATGTGACCTGCGCACGCGGGTTGATCGCCGCGATCCGCTCGGCCATCGCGATCACCTTGGCCTTGCCGAACTCGCCTTCGAGCGCCTGGATCTGCCGGTTCGCGTTGCTCTCGGCGACATGATCCAGATCGATCAGCGTGATGCGCTCGACGCCGCAGCGAGCCAACGCCTCGGCCGCCCACGAACCGACGCCGCCGACCCCGACGACGGCAATGCGTGCCGCACGTAAGCGCGCGTGGGCCGGCTCGCCGAGCAGGCGCGTGACGCCGCCGAAACGGCGCGCGAGGTCGCACGTCTCGGGCGTCCCGGCAGTCAGCGGGCCGACGCTTGGGTCATTCGCCATCGTGCAAGTCTAGTAGCCGGATGCGGTAATCTTGCAGGCATGTCGATCTCGAGTCCGCGCAGCGAACATGAGGACGCGGGCGCGGAGTTGAGCGAGCAGTCCGCAGCGCAAGACCCGATCGAGCAGTTCTCGCGCTGGTTCGCCGAAGCCGCAGCCGCCTCGGCGCGCGAGGTCAATGCGATGAGCCTTGCCACCACCTCGCCCGACGGCCATCCGAGTGTACGCATCGTGCTGCTCAAGGGCTTCGACACGTCCGGCTTCGTCTTCTACACCAACTACGACAGCCGCAAAGGACGCGAGCTGCAGGCGAACCCATTGGCTTCCGCTCTGCTGTTCTGGCCCGAGCTGGAGCGCCAAGTGCGGATCGAGGGTGCGGTACGGCGCGCGTCGGCCGAAGAGTCCGACCGCTATTTCGCGCAGCGCCCGCGCGAGGCCCGCCTGGGCGCCTGGGCCTCGCCCCAGAGCGAAGCGCTCGACAGCCGCGCCGAGCTGGAAGCCCGGATGGAGGCGGCGCGCGCGCGCTTTTCTCAGCAGCCCGACCCCCCGCGGCCCGCCCATTGGGGCGGCTACCGGCTCGAGCCGGCCCGGATCGAGTTCTGGCAGGGCCGCCCGTCCCGGCTGCACGACCGGCTGCTGTACGTCAGGCAGGGCGCCGGGTGGCGCCGCAGCCGGCTTGCCCCCTAAGCCATGTCCCAGCGCATCGTCCAAACGTTCGAGCGGGTGTCCTAGAAAGGGACGCCTGGGGCTAAACTACCCTATTCGTGGGGTTCCCGAGGTTCGAAATGAGTGCCGACCAGATCTCGATCATCATCGTCGAAGACGAGCCGGAGTTCCGCCGGCGCTTCGCTCAGATCATCGAAAACGAGCCGACGATGCGGTTGGCGGGAGTTGCCGCCAACAAGCGCGAGGCGCAGGTGTTGATCGACCGCGAGGATTTCGACGTGATGCTGATCGACTTGGGATTGCCAGACGGCACCGGGATCGATCTGATCCGCAGCGTCAGCCAGCGCAAGCCGGATGTGGACATCATGGTCGTGACCGTGTTCGGCGACGAACAGCACGTGGTGTCGTCGATCGAAGCCGGCGCCACTGGGTACATCCTGAAAGACTCGACCCCCGCCGATGTGATCTCGTGCATCCGCTTGCTGCGAGCCGGCGGCTCGCCGGTGAGCCCGGTCGTCGCGCGAAGCGTGCTGCGGGCGATTCGCTCGCGAATGGGAGGCAGCCCCGGACAGACGTTGCCGCCGCGAGCGAGCTCCGGCGACAACAACCCATTGTCGGCGCGCGAAACCGAAATCCTCCAGTTGCTCGCCAAGGGGATGAGCTTCAACGAGATCGGCGAAATCCTGGGGATCTCCCCGCACACCGTCACCGCGCACATCAAGAAGATCTACCGCAAACTGGCTGTCCACTCGCGCGGAGAGGCGGTGTATGAGGCGAGCCAGATGGGCTTGCTGAAGAACTGACGCGTTCGAGCGTTCAGGTCGCACCTATGGCAGCAGCGGTGCGCACACTCGGATTCGCACTTCTGATCGCTGCGGCCTGCGCGCAAGCGCAGCAGCCCGAGTCCGATCGCATCCTGGTCATCCACGAGGTCGAAAGAACCGTCTACGACGTCGGCCACATGCCGGCGCCGGACGCCGATTGGACGCGCTTCGACCTGCCGCTGCGCTGGCCCGATAAGCAAGGCGAGCCGTTAAAGGAGGCCGCGCTGCGGATGCACTTCCGCCTGACGTCGGCACCCGAGCAGCCTTGGGCGCTGCTGCTTTCGGAGGCGACCGACGGCGGCGTGATCAGCGTCAACGGCCACTTCGAAGGGTTGCTGCGGTCACCGGATGCAGAAACGCAGGTGCACTGGCGGCGCCCCCACATGGCGGTGATCGACCCGGCCGACCTCGTCGCGGGCGACAACGTGCTTCTGATCCAGGCGCCGTTC
Source organism: Burkholderiaceae bacterium (assembly GCA_019236735.1). Classification (GTDB taxonomy): domain Bacteria; phylum Pseudomonadota; class Gammaproteobacteria; order Burkholderiales; family Burkholderiaceae_F; genus VBCK01. Next base: position 5,160 of record JAFAIM010000076.1, on the reverse strand, counting down.
CGCGGCGGCATGCATGCGCTGTCCGGCGTGGAAATCGGCCCGCTGAACCGGATCGTGGCGCGCTTCGATTCGCAGTTTTTCCTCAGCCGGACCATCGTCTGGATCGGTGGGACCGTCGCCGCGATGATCGCGCTGATCTTCGGCGTGCTGTGGTGGCGCCGCCGCGACGAACTGTCGGGACTGCTTGCGCTGGCATCGTTGTGCTGGATCGCTTTTAGCGCCTATTACCTGATCGACACGATGCCGGTCGGGCTGAGCCTTGCGGTGCAGCTCCTGCACTACGCGAGTACCGGCGCCTTCGCCGCGCTTGCCAGCGTGACCATGCTGCGCCTGTGCGGGCTGCGCAACCTGCGCTGGGAGCTGCTGATCGGCGCCTACGCGGGGCTGGGGGCCTTGCTGCTGCTGGCGACCGCCGGCGCCTTCGTCCCATACTTGGACCAGATCTGGCTGCCAGGGCTGGCTGGGGTTGGGTTCGCCGTCACAGCGCTCGCGATGGCGCGCAGCATGCAGTCGCTGGAGGCCCCGCACCCGATCGTGCTGGTCGCGGCGCTGATCGCGATCGGCGCCGCCTTCATCGACATGGCCGGGCCGATTCTCGGACCGATCTTCGGGACGGGCTCGATCAACGGGGCGTATGCGTCCAGCTGGGCCGGCCCGGTCCTGCTGCTGGCAATGGGTACACCGATGGTCGAACACTTCATCGATGTGCTGCGCGAGGCCGAGATCGCACGAGGCGAGCTGGAGACGCGCGTGCGCGAGCGCGAACAGCTGCTGAAACGCAATTTCGAGCGCCTGCGCGAAAGCGAACGGATCAAGGCCGAGGGCCAGGAGCGCCAGCGCATCATGCAGGACATGCACGACGGACTGGGTTCCCAGTTGATATCCTCGCTGATGCTGTTCGAGCGAGGTGCCATGACCAACGAGCAGGTGGCGCAGATCCTGCGTGAGTCGATCGACGACTTGCGGCTGGCGATCGACGCGTTGGCGGCGGAGGAGACCGACCTGGGTTCGGCGCTCGGCAACCTGCGCTACCGGATCGAGCCACGCCTGAAGGCGGCGGAGATCGAGCTGGCGTGGGACGCGCGCAATCTGCCCGAGAACATCGGGCTGCACCCGGATGCCGTTCTGCCGATCCTGCGGATCGTGCAGGAGGCGCTCAACAACACGCTGAAGCACAGCGGCGCGCGGGTGGCGCGGGTCACCTTCGACACTTCGCGCGCCGGGGACGCCGAGTATCTGAACATCCGGATCGCCGACAACGGCCAAGGCATGTCGGCCGAAGGCACCGGCGGGCGGGGACTGCTGAACATGCGCAACCGCGCCCAGCGGATCGGCGCTCAGGTGAGCATCGTGTCGGCGCCTGGAACCGGCACCGTCGTGCACCTGCGCTGCAAGCTCGACCCGTCGCACCACGTCAATACCAAGGAGCCGCGCACTGCGTTGAACACGCAGGCCGTCATCGAGCGAGCGCGCCAGTCCTGACGCAAAGTTGCCCGTAATCGGCTGCTCAGCAGGTTATGGCGCGAAAATCTCCTGCAGCGTGGCTACCACCGCGCCGGCCGTCTTGGGGCTGACTGCCCCCAGGCGTCTGACCATTCGTACTTTGTCGACCGCTCGGACCTGGTCCAGCACAATCAGACCCTTCGTGCCGGCATGGGTGACCGGCACCCGAAAGGGCGCGGCAAAGCCCTTGCTGGTCATCGGTGCAACAATCACCGTGCGCAGGTTGTCGTTCAGTTCTCGCGGGGAAACGATGACACATGGGCGGGACTTCTTTATTTCGCTGCCGATGGTTGGATCGAGGCTGACGAGCCAGATCTCGCCGCGCTTCACCAGACGAGCTCCGAATCCTCCACGTTACCGAACTCGCCCATCACCAGCTTGTCGCCTCCTCGCATCGCTACGGCCTTCGCTGCTTCGGCCCATCCGCTGCGGACGGGCTTGGCAGGTTTCCGCAGGACAATCGCGTCGCGTTCGACGGTCATTTCTACCTGCCCGACCAGACCGACCTGTGCGAGGATGGGCTTGGGAATTACCACACCCTTGGAATTGCCGACTTGGCGGATAGCGACCTGTAAGGCTTTCATCGTACTAACAATGTTATTCCATCCCAGAACCGTCGTCAATTCGTGCTAGAAGACGGCCGCTCGCGCCGTGGCCCGTAAGCGGCTGCTCATCACCCGCAGCGACCCACTCCGGGCATTGCCGGCCGCGCAAACCGGTCACTGAAGCGCGGTACAGCGGTCGCTCGGAATGCAGCACGGATCGGTGTCAGGCAGTTCCTTCAAGCGCAGCGACCGGCAGCTTCCGGACGCGCTTGCCGGTGAGCGAAAAAATGGCGTTGCACACCGCGGGCGCCGTCGGCGGTGTGCCAATCTCGCCAACACCGCCGGGCTTCTCAGAGCTCGCAAGAATGTGGACGTCGATCGGGGGAGCCTCCCCCATCCTTATCACCCGATAATCATCGAAATTGCCCTGCTCGACGCGCCCATCCTTCAAGCTGATGTTGCCGTACAGCGCGGCGGAAATCCCGAAGATCACACCTCCCTCGATCTGTCGCTTGATCGCCTCGGGATTGACGATCTGCCCGCAATCCACGGCGCAGACGACGCGGTGAATCCGCGGATGTCCAGCTGAGACGGAAACCTCGGCAACCTGCGCGACGAAGCTGCCGAAGCATTCGCACGCCGCGATTCCGCGCGCGCGCCCCGTCGGCAGCGGTTTACGCCAGTCGGACTTGTCCGCCGCGGCTTCGAGCACCCCGCGCAATCGCGGGCTGTGGGTCAGCAGGGCACGCCGATACTCGAACGGATCGCGGCCCGCGGCGTGCGCGAGCTCGTCGATGAAACTCTCGACAAAATAGACGTTCTGTGAAGATCCCTCGGAACGCCACCACCACACGACGATGCCGTTTTCGTACGGGGCCCACTCCACGCGGACGTTATCGGTGTCGTAAGGCCACTGCTTCAAACCATCCACCGCCACGCCATCGATGCCGTTCTTCAGCGGCCAGCCGGCCGCCCGCAGAATAGAGGAGCAGGCGGTCCGCGCGAGGAGGGAAACGGGCCGGCCCGCGTCGTCCAGGCCGGCGCGGAGCCTGGCTGCGGCTGCGGGGCGGTAGTACTGCCCCTTCATGTCGTCCTCGCGGCTGTAGATGACTTGCACCGGTGTGGCAACCGCCTTTGCGACCTCGACCGCGTCGATCGAGAAATCCCTGGCAAAGCGCCGGCCGAAACCGCATCCCATCAAGGTCGTGTGAAGGGTGAGGCGCGCCGGATCGACGCCCGCGACCTTGGCCAGCACGTCCCGATCCAGGCCGGGAGATTCTGTGGGAGCCCAGACCTCGGCGCTATCGGACTTGACCACCGCCGTGCAATTCATCGGCTCCATGCACGCGTGCGCCAGGTACGGCACTTCGTAGATCGCTTCGACGACGGATTTCGCGTTTGGGGAATCCACGTCGCCGTCGTTGCGCGCCGCGATGCCCGGCTTGGCGGTCAGGTCGACAAGCGCCGCGCTGATGCCGGCGCTCGAAAGATGCGCGCCCGTCCCTTCGTCCCACGTCACCTGGAGTGCATCTCGGCCCAGCTTCGCTGGCCAGAATCCGTCCGCGACGACAGCAACCCCGCTGCTGATCGACACCACCTGCCGCACGCCCGGAATCTGCTTGGTCTTGGCGGCGTCAAACGATACGAGCTTGCTACCGAGCACCGGCGGCCGAGCGACCAGGCAAACCAGCATTCCGCGCAGCCGGACATCGATGCCGAATGCGGCGGCGCCCCGGATCTTGTCGGGGCTGTCCAGCTGCTTCAGCGCCTTGCCGATGATGCGGAAATCCTTCGGATCCTTGAGCCGAGCGTCTGGCGGGATCGGCAGCGTTGCCGCCTTCGCTGCGAGCTCGCCATAGCTTGCTTGCCTGCCGCTCGGGTGGACGACCTTGCCTTGCTCGGCGCTACAACTGGCGGGATCCACTCTCCAGGTGAGGGCCGCAGCGGAGATCAACATCTCTCGAGCCGTGGCGCCGGCGCGCCGCATCGGTTCCCAGTGACCGCGCGTGGAGAACGAGCCGCCGGTGCCTTGAAACCCGAATACCGGGTTGTTGTACGCCGGATCGGTCGGCGCCAGCTCGACCCGCACCTTGCTCCAATCCGCTTCCAGTTCCTCCGCCATCAATTGAGCGATCCCCGTCAATATCCCTTGCCCCATCTCCGCCAGGCCGACAATCACGGTGACGGTTCCATCGGAACCCACACGAAGGAAAGCATTGGGCTGGAAAGCCGTCCCTGCATCGGTGACTGCGCGTGCTGGCTTCACCGGGACGAAGAAGCCGAGGACCAGGCCGCCCCCGAGCGCTCCGGTGGCTTTCAGAAAGGCCCGGCGCGGGCTGTCCTCGAGCCCCGGATTCACGTCAGGCTCCTCGACGCAGCTGCGCCGCAGCATCATGGATCGCAGCGCGGATGCGGCCATAGGTGCCGCATCGACACAGCACGGGCGACATCGCGCGTTCAATTTCGGCGTCAGTCGGCTGCCGGTTCTTGGCGAGCAGCGCTGCGGCGGTCATCAGCTGGCCAGGCTGGCAATACCCGCATTGGGACACGCCGTGCTCGATCCAAGCCTCCATCAAGGCATCCCCGGGGCGTCCGGCGATGCCCTCGATCGTCGTGATCGGCTGCCGGTCCACGGATGAAATCGGCGTGATACAGGCGAGCCGCGCCTCGCCCTGCACATGTACCGTGCAGGCTCCGCACAGACCGGTGCCGCAGCCGTACTTGGTCCCGGTCAGGCCAAGTCGCTCTCGAAGGACCCACAACAGCGGGGTGTCGCCCGGCTGGTCAATCCGGTAGCGCCTGCCGTTGACGTCGAGCGTTGTCATTCGTGGCCCTCCAGTAGAGCCAGCGACCGTGACGGAATTCGAGCGGCAGACCAGCGATCTGGCCCCACGTGTAGGGCATCGTACGCTCGGGGCACGTCCATGCCCCCGCCCGTTCAGGGAACCAGCATCCCGGTCAGCAGGTAAGCCTGCGCGACGGTGATCAGGCCGACGACCAGCGCGAACAGCAGGCTGTGGCGCACCGTGAAGCGGAACAGGTCGGACTCCTTGCCGACCAGTCCGGTGGCCGCGCAGGCGACCGCGATCGACTGCGGCGAGATCATCTTGCC
>JAFAIM010000075.1 GCA_019236735.1 Burkholderiaceae bacterium | reverse complement strand
TCGGCAAACTCACCGCGTGTGACGAGCCGTTCCACTGGTATGCGATACCGATTGTCCAAATCGCGATGCAGCGAATCCATGAAGACACGTGCTTTGTCCTCAGGTATGCCCGCGGCTTTCAGAGCATCGATCGGTTCCACATCCATTCGCCTACGTGCGCTCGACTCACTCTGGTCGGGCGTTCAATCTGAGCTCCGCGCAATGCGTCCAAGCGCTGCATCCAGCGTCGCAACCGTGCGATCGACATTGCGCAGCTTGTCGAGTCCGAATAAGCCGATCCGGAACGTCTTGAAGTCCGGCGGCTCGTCGCATCGCAGCGGCACCCCCGCGGCGATCTGCAAGCCCTCTGCGGCGAACGCCTTGCCGGTGTGCAGCGCGTCGTCGTCGGTGTGGCAGACGACAACGCCGGGCGCCTGAAATCCCTCCGCGGCAACGTCGGGCAATCCCCTGCGGGATAAGGCCGCTCGTACCTTCCGGCCCAGATCGAGCTGCGCCGATCGCAGGCTCTCAAAACCGCTTGCGCGCGTCTGGGCCATAGCGTCGCGCGTGTGCGCCAGCGCGTCGGTCGGCATCGTGCCGTGGTACGCGTGGCCACCTCCTTCGTAGGCCTCCATGATCTGGAGCCACTTTTTCAAGTCTGCCGCGAAGCTCGAGCTCGTCGTCGTCTCGATCGCACTGCGCGCCCGTTCTCCGAGCATGACAAACCCGCAGCAAGGCGAACCGCTCCACCCCTTTTGCGGTGCGCTCACAAGTACATCGACTCCGATCGCCTGCATGTCGACCCAGATTGCACCGGAAGCAATGCAGTCCAGTACGAACAGCCCCCCCACGTCGCGCACGGCTTCGGCGACGCCGCGCAGGTAGCCATCGGGCAGCATCATCCCGGCGGCCGTCTCGACATGAGGCGCGAACACCAGATCGGGGCGCTCGGCACGGATCGTCGCGACCACCTCCTCGAGCGGCGCAGGAGCGAATGGCTGCTGACGACCTGGTCCGATGGGGCGAGCTTTCAGCACGATCTGCGCCGATGGGATCGCGCCCATTTCGAGAATCTGACTCCAGCGAAAGCTGAACCAGCCGTTGCGCAGCACCAGCGTCTTGCGGCCGGCCGCGAACTGACGGGCCACTGCTTCCATACCGAAGGTGCCGCTGCCCGGGACGACGATGGCCGAATGCGCGCGATAGGCTTCTTTCAAAATGGCGGAGATGTCGCGCATGACCTGCTGGAACCTGCGCGACATGTGGTTGCGCGCGCGGTCGGTGAAGACGACCGAGTACTCGAGCAGGCCGTCCGGGTCGATTTCCGGCAGCAGGCTGGGCATTTTTTTACTCCTGTGCCTCGACTGCGGCCACGGCCGACATATTGACGATCCGACGCACCGTTGCAGCGGGCGTCAGGATGTGCACCGGGCGGTTCGCGCCCAGCAGGATGCCACCGACGGTGATACCACCGCCGGCGGTGACACGCAGTACGTTGTACGTGATATTGGCGGCGTCGACGTTCGGCATCACCAGGACGTTGGCCTCGGCGAGCAGCGTTGAATCCGGAAGCACATTTTCCAGGATGCTGCGCGATAGCGCGGCATCGCCCTGCATCTCGCCGTCCACCGGAAAGTCCGGCGCGCGAGCGCGCACCAGCTCCACTGCCTCGCGCATCTTGCGCGCCGACGGCGCATCGGAGCTGCCGAAGCTGGAGTGCGACAGCAGCGCCACGCTCGGCTGGATGCCGAAGCGGCGCACGGCCTCGGCGGCGAGCATCGTCATCTCGGCGATCTGCTCGGCGGTCGGATCGGCATTCACGTGCGTGTCGCAGATGAACAGTTGCCGCTGAGGCAGCATCAGCATCTGCATCGACGCGAGCGTGTTCGCACCCGGTCGCAACCCGATCACCCTGCGCACGTACTTCAAGTGCTCGGCAAACGCCCCGACCGTGCCGCACAGCATTGCATCGGCGTCTCCGCCGCGCACCAGCATCGCGCCGATCAGTGTCGTTCGAGTGCGCGTCTCCGTCTGCGCCTGCGCGCGCGACACGCCCTGGCGCTTGCATAAGTTGTAGTACTCGTTCCATGTGTCCCGGAATCGCGGATCGTCGTCCACGTTCACCAGCTCGCAGTCGACTCCGGGGCGAAGGCGCAGCCCGTAGCGATCGATTCGCACGCGGATCACGTCGCGACGCCCGACCAGGATCGGGCGGGCCAGTGCCTCGTCGACGACGATCTGCGCCGCCCGCAATACGCGTTCCTCTTCGCCCTCGGCGTAGATCACGCGCTTGATGGCTTTCTTGGCAACGTGGAACACCGGCTCCATCGCGCTGCCGGAGTGGTACATGAAGCGGCGCAGCTGGGCGCGATACGAGTCCAGATCCGCCAGCGGGCGGGTCGCCACCCCGCTGTCCATCGCCGCTTTCGCCACCGCCGGCGCAATGCGCTCGATCAGACGCGGATCGAACGGCTTCGGCAGAAGATAGTCGGGACCGAAGCGCAGCCCCTCGACACCGTACGCGCTCGCCACCTCGTCGGGGATCTCGGCATGCGTCAGGTCCGCGATCGCGTGGACGGTTGCCAGCTGCATCTCGCGGTTAATGGTGGTGGCGCCGACGTCGAGCGCGCCGCGAAAGATGAACGGGAAGCACAGCACGTTGTTGACTTGATTCGGGTAGTCCGAGCGCCCGGTACCGATCACCGCATCGGGCCGCACCGCCTTGGCGTCCTCGGGCAGGATCTCCGGGTCCGGATTCGCCATCGCCAGGATGATCGGCCGCGCAGCCATTGTCTTCACCATCGCGGGCGTCAACACACCTGCGGTCGACAGTCCGAGGAAGATGTCGGCACCGGCCACCGCATCTGCGAGCGTGCGCGCGGATGTCTCGCGCGCGAAGGCCTGCTTGCTCGGATCCATCCCCTCGCGTCGGCCGGAATACAGCACGCCCTTGCTGTCGGTCACCAGCACGTTTTCGCGCCGCAAGCCGAGCGTGATCAGCAGCTCCAAGCAGGCAAGCGCCGCCGCCCCTGCCCCGGAGCACACCAGGCGCGCGCCGCCGATGTCCTTGGCCACGCAGCGCAGCGCATTCACGACAGCTGCAGCCGTGACGATCGCAGTGCCGTGCTGGTCGTCGTGGAACACCGGAACCTTCATGCGCTCGCGCAGCTTGCGCTCGATGCGGAAGCACTCGGGCGCCTTGATGTCCTCCAGGTTGATGCCGCCGAACGTCGGCTCCAAGCTGGCAACGATTTCGACGAGGCGGTCCGGATCGGTTTCGTTCACCTCGATGTCGAACACGTCGATATTGGCGAACTTCTTGAACAGACACGCTTTGCCTTCCATCACCGGCTTGCCGGCGAGCGGCCCGATGCTGCCTAGCCCGAGAACCGCCGTTCCGTTCGTCACCACCGCCACCAGGTTGCCGCGCGCAGTCAGGTTGTAGGCTTGCGCAGGGTCCGATGCGATCGCGTTGCACGCCTCGGCCACCCCGGGTGAATACGCCAGCGACAGATCGCGCTGCGTTGTCATCGGCTTGGTCGGCACCACGGAGATCTTGCCGCGGGTCGGTTGTCGGTGATATTCGAGAGCGGCTTCGCGCAGTGGATTCGTCATGACATCCTCACCCAATCAGATCCCGGAGCCGGTACCACGCCATCGCCAGAACCAGCAGCGGCGTGCGCATCCAGCGGCCTCCGGGGAAGTTGCGGTGTTCGAGTCGAGCAAACAAGTCGAGCCGTGACGCCGTGCCGCGGATCGCCTCCGCCACCATACGCCCGGCGAGCCCCGACAGTGCCAAACCGTGTCCGGAGAAGCCCTGAAGATAGTAGACATTGTCCGCGACGCGTCCGAAATCCGGCGCACGGTTCATCGTAATGTCTACGTATCCGCCCCATGCGAATTCAATCGACACATCGCGCAGTTGCGAAAATACTCCGACCATGCGACGCCGCATTGCCTCGGGCAGCCGTGGCGGGGATATCGTGCTGTAGCTGACGCGCCCCCCGAACAGCATCCGATGGTCGCTCGAGAGGCGGAAGTAATCGAGCACGAACTGCGTATCCGATACCGCCGCGCCGCGCGGCAGCAGCTGCGCAGCACGCTCGGCGCCCAGTTGGCGGCTGGCTGCGATGAAAGTACCCACCGGCATGATGCGCCTTTGCAGCGACGGCATCAGGCCATCGAGGTATACGTTGCCGGCCAGCAGCACGTGCGAGCAGTGCACGCTGCCGGATGCGGTGCGCACCTCGGCCAGGCGCCCGGGGCGCAACTGCACCGCGCGGCTGTCCTCGAAAATCTTCACGCCCAGCCTCGCTGCAGCGCGCGCCAGCCCGAGCGTGTATTTGAGCGGATGCATGTGTCCGCTGCCCGAGTCGAGCGCGGCTGCGAGGTAGCGGGGGCTGGCGATCCACTGCGGCAGCTCGGACCGGTCGATCAACCGCATCTGCCCGTAGCCGTAGTCGCGCGCAAGCTGCTCGACCCACGGGGCCAGCGCGGCGGCGCGCCTCGGTGTGACGGCTGCCGCGACAAAGCCATCCTTCCACTCGCAGTCGATCGCGAATTCTCGGCACCGATCGCGAATCAGCTGCACCGATTCGACGGTCGTGTCCCACACCCGGCGCGCCGCCTCGCGGCCGAGTTGGCGTTCGACGACCTGCATGTCGCAGGCCAGGCCGACCAGGGCCTGGCCTCCATTGCGCCCCGAGGCACCCCACCCGATCTGCCTGCCCTCCAACACCGCGACCGTGAAACCGGACTGCGCCAGATCGATCGCCGCGGACAATCCCGCCAGGCCCGCACCGATCACGCAGACGTCGCATGCGATATCGGTCTGCAGCGCAGGATATTTGTCGGTGCGCTGTACGCTCGCTTCGTAGTACGAGTTGCGCGTCAGCGGGTCGTCGCCGTCGATCTTCATTATTAAGAAGGGCGCAAACCGGTAAAACTGGGGCGGCCGGCGCTGGCATAAAATAGCGCGGTTCCGGTCCGAACAAAGGGAAACTTCTGCCAGCCCAAGAACACCCAGCCGGCGCGATCGCGTCGCACGCGCCGTTCGTGCTGATTCCCTGCGACAACCGTATCCTCGGCGGCCATCCTTTCCACGTGCTGGGACGCAAGTACGCAGACGCGGTGCACGACGCCGCCGGCTGCCGCCCGTTGCTGCTGCCCAGCGGTCCGATCACCGACCTGGCGGCCTACGTGGACCTGGCCGACGGTGTGCTGTTGACCGGCTCGCCGGCCAATGTGCATCCGATGCACTTCGGTCAGCCGGTGCACGATCCGGCGCTGCCGCTTGACCAGGAACGCGACCGCGTGACGCTGCCGCTGGTGCGCCTGGCCGTGCAGCGCGGGTTGCCGCTGTTCGCGATCTGCCGCGGCCTGCAAGAGATCAACGTCGCGCTCGGCGGCTCGCTGCTGCAAGCCGTGCACGAGGAGCCCGGCCGTCTGGATCACCGCGCCGATCCGAAGGAGCCCGCCGAAGAGCAATATGGGCCGTCACACCCGGTCGATATCACTCCCGGCGGAGAGCTGGACCGGATCCTCGGGGTGCGACAGCTGCAGGTGAACTCGCTTCATGGTCAGGCGATCGACCGGGTCGCACCCGGGCTGCGCGTCGAAGCGCGCGCGCCCGATGGAACCGTGGAAGCGGTTCACATCGAGGCTCATCCAGGTTTTGCGCTCGCAGTGCAATGGCACCCCGAGTGGAAGGTTCTAGAAAATCCCGCCTCGCATCGACTGTTCCGCGCCTTCGGAGACGCCTGCCGCGAAGCGTTGGCACGCCGCTTGCCCTCCGAAGCGCGCAGCGCGAGGGAGGGCGGCGCGGGATCCTCACTCTCGCGCGCCGCCTGATCAGCAATCATGGCTCTGAGATCGGATTTCACCCAGGCGGACCTGGAGCGTTTCTTCGAGGAAAACCTCGTCGACGAGGTCGAGTGCCTGGTGCCGGACCTCACCGGGGTTGCGCGCGGCAAGATCCTGCCGCGCGCCAAGTTCACACAGGACCGCGGCATGCGCCTGGCCGAATCCGTCCTCGCGATGACGGTCACCGGCGAAGCTCCCGACAGCGAGGAATACGACGCCATCATTTCGCCCAGCGACTTCGACATGGAACTGCTGGCCGACCCGACGACCGTTTGCCTGGTGCCGTGGGTGCCGGCTCCGAACCGCACCGCGCAGATCATCCACGACTGTTATTTCGCCGATGGCCGGCTGGTCGACTTCGCTCCCCGCTCGGTGCTGCGCAGGGTGCGCGAGCTGTACGCGCAGGACGGCTTGCAACCGGTCGTGGCCCCGGAGCTGGAGTTCTACCTGATCGCGCAGAACACCGACCCGGATTTCCCCCTGGCTCCGCCGGTCGGCCGCAGCGGCCGCTCCGAGACCAGCCGCCAGCACTACAGCATCGACGCCGTCAACGAATTCGACCCGCTGTTCGAAGACATCTACAAGTGGTGCGAGGTGATGGGGCTGGAGCTCGATACGCTGATCCACGAGATCGGCGCCGGCCAGATGGAGGTCAATTTCCTGCACGACGACCCGCTCGATTTGGCCGACCGTGTGTTCTACTTCAAGCGCACATTGCGCGAGGCGGCGCTGCGCCACAAGATGTATGCGACGTTCATGGCCAAGCCGATGGCCAATGAACCGGGCAGCGCGATGCACATCCACCAGAGCATCGTCGAGCGCAGCAGCGGGCGCAACATCTTCTCCAACATCGACGGCTCGCCGTCCGACGCTTTCCGCCACTACATCGGCGGGCTGCAGAAGTACCTGCCTCCAGCGATGGCGTTCCTGGCGCCGTACGTGAACTCGTACCGGCGCCTGGTTCGGCACGCGGCGGCTCCGATCAACATCCGCTGGGGGCGTGACAACCGCACCGTCGGCATCCGCGTGCCGCGCTCCTCGCCGGAGACAAGGCGCGTGGAAAACCGCGTGATCGGCGCGGACGCCAACCCGTACGTCGCCACTGCGGTGACACTCGCGTGCGGCTACCTCGGAATGAAGGAGAAGCGGGAGCCGAGCGTCGAGGCGACCGGCAACGCGTACGAGACGCCCTACGAGCTGCCGCGGACCATGTCGGAGGCGCTCGACATGCTCGCGAACACTCCGGCGCTGGCGCAAGTGCTCGGCGAGCGGTTCACCACCATCTACCGGCTGGTCAAGGAGCTCGAGTACGAGGAGTTCATGCAGGTGATCAGTTCGTGGGAGCGCGAACATCTGCTCCTGCACGTGTGAGCTCGCGCGCCTGCGCGGCCGCCTGCGCGGGCGACTGCGCGGCTTCGGCCTTGCCGCGGCGCTGGCGCTGCTGGCGATCGGCGGCTGCACGCCCGGGGCAGCGCCGGCCGACCCGCACACGGTGCTCAACGTGTACAACTGGTCCGATTACATCGGCGACACGACGGTCAGCAACTTCGAGAAGGAGACCGGCATCAAGGTGCACTACGACACCTTCGATGCGAACGAGACCTTATACGCGAAGCTGGTCGCGGGACACACCGGCTACGACGTCGTCGTGCCGTCTTCGCACTGGGGCAAGCTGGAACTGGAGGGCGGGCTTCTGCAGCCGCTCGACAAGAGCAGGATCACGACGTACGCAAATATCGACCCATGGGTGCTGAAACAGCTCGCCACGCTGGACCCCGGCAACAAATACCTGGTGCCGTGGCTATGGGGGTTCACCACTGTCGGGATCAACGTCGACAAGGTCCGCGCCGCCCTCGGTGACATACCGATGCCGGAGGACGCTTGGGATCTGCTCTTCAACCCGAAGTACGCGAGCCATCTGAAATCGTGCGGAGTGTCGCTGCTGGACACCGCCGACGACCTCTTCCCTGCCGCGTTGCATTACATCGGCAAGCCGCCGTATAGCAGGCACATGGAGGATTATCGGGAAGCGGCGACGATGCTGGAGGCGATCCGCCCGTATGTGACGCTGTTCTCGTCCTCGGGATACATCAACGAGCTTGCGTCGGGCTCGGTATGCGCTGCGCTGGGCTGGAGCGGCGACATCGCAATCGCGGCGGCGCGTGCGCGCGAAGCCGGCAACGGGCAGAAAATCCAGGTGCTGTTTCCGAAGTCCGGCGCGGTGCTGTTCTTCGACACGATGGCGATCCCGGTCGATGCGACCCACCTGGATGAGGCGTACGCGTGGATGAGCTACATCTATCGGCCGCAGGTACAGGCGGGTATCGTCGACAAAGTGTTCGCGGCGAGCGCGGTGCCGGCGGCCTTAAAGTTGCTGCGGCCGGACGCGCAAACCAACCGCGCGCTGCACTTGCAGCCCGATGATCTTGCGAAGCTGGCGCCGCCCGACGCGGTTCCGAGCGATATCCGGCGGCTTCGCACGCGCCTGTATACGAAAATGAAGACGGGGCTCTAGACTCCGGACAAACGCAGCGCAGCACCCGCGCAGCAGAGGGGACGAGGGCATGCAGCAAAGGGGCGCCGGAAGCAACCCGGACCTGGGCTTTCTGCGGATCGAGCGGCTGACCAAGCGCTTCGACGAAGTCACCGCGGTCGACGAGGTGACGGTTTCGATCGCGCGCGGAGAGATTTTCGCGCTGCTCGGCTCTTCCGGTTCCGGCAAATCCACGCTGCTGCGGATGCTCTCCGGTTTCGAGACCCCGAGTGCCGGCGGTATCTTCTTGGAAGGCAACGAGATCTCCCGCCTGCGTCCGTACGAGCGCCCCATTAACATGATGTTCCAGTCGTACGCGCTGTTCCCGCACTTGAACGTGCACGAGAACGTCGCGTTCGGTTTGAAGCGGCACGGCTGGCCGAGCGCCAAAATCGCCGAGCAGGTCGACCGGATGCTCACGCTGGTGCAGCTGAAACCCTACGCGCGGCGCAAGCCGCATCAGCTCTCGGGCGGACAGCAGCAGCGCGTGGCACTCGCCAGGAGCCTCGCGCTCGAGCCCAAGCTGCTGCTGTTGGACGAGCCGCTGGCGGCGCTGGACCGCAAACTGCGCGAACAGACCCAATTTGAACTGTCCAACATCATCCGCAAGGTCGGCGTCACGTGCGTGATCGTCACGCACGATCAAGAAGAAGCGATGACGATGGCCGATCGGATGGCGGTGATGGACAGCGGCAAGCTGCTGCAGGTCGGACGCCCGAACGAGATCTACGAAACACCGAGCTGCCGCTTCGTTGCCGATTTCATCGGCAACGTGAATCTGTTCGATGGCACGCTCGAGGAGGACGAAAAGGACCACTGCGTGATCGCGACACCGCATGGACGCTTCTATGTCGGGCACGGCATCACCGGCGTCCCCGGCCAGGCGGTCAGCGTCGCGCTGCGGCCGGAGAAAATCGATCTCGCGGAACAGGCGCCGACGGATACTCGCTTCAACAGCCTGCACGGGCGCGTCGCCGAGCGCGCCTACATGGGCGCCTCGTCGGTGTACCGGGTGCAACTCGACACCGGTATGCGGCTGCAGGTCACAGTATCCAATACTGACCGGCATGCGGGGCTGTTCGCGGTCGGCGCGGAGGTGCATGCGACCTGCGCGCCGAACTCGATGGTGGTGCTGACGCAGTGATATCGCTGGCGCGACCGTTGCAGCAGAGCTGGGGCCGCTACACCGTGATCGGCGTGCCGTACCTGTTCCTGCTGCTGTTCTTCTCGCTGCCGTTCCTGGTCGTGCTGCGGATCAGCGTCTCGGACGTCGTTGGAGTGCGTTTCCAGGACCTCTTGAGCTGGGCCGACGGCACGCTGACGCTGCGGCTGAAGCTGAGCAATTATCTTTTCCTGGCGACCGACACCGTTTACATCCTGACCTACCTCTCCTCGATCGGCTATGCGCTGTTGAACACCGTGATCTGCCTGGCGATCGGCTACCCCTTCGCCTACTTCATGGCGCGCTCGCCTGCGATGTGGCGCCCGGCACTGCTGATGCTCGTATCGCTGCCGTTCTGGACGTCCTATTTGCTGCGCGTATACGCGTGGAAAGGGCTGCTCGACGACAACGGGATCGTCAACAACATTCTGATGGGGCTGGGCTGGATCGACTCGCCGATCCGGATGATGCACACCGGTTTTTCGATGATGGTGGGAATGGTGTACACGTACCTGCCGTTCATGATCCTGCCGGTGTACGCAAACCTGGTCAAGATGGATCTGCGTCTGCTGGAGGCCGCAGCGGACCTGGGCTCGTCGCCGCTTCGCACGTTCTGGCTGGTGACGGTGCCGCTGTCCGCGCCCGGGATCATCGCCGGCTCGATGCTGGTGCTGATCCCATCGGTCGGCGAGTACGTGATCCCGGAGCTGTTGGGGGGACCGACCACGCTGATGATCGGCCGGGTGCTGTGGGACGAGTTCTTCCACAACGTCGACTGGTCGATGGCGTCCGCAGTCGCCGTCTCGATGGTGGTGCTGATCCTGATCCCGCTGGCTGTGTTCAACCATTACCAAACCCGCGGTGCCGGACGCGGAGTCGAGATATGACGAGCATCTTCGGCCGCATCTGGCTCGCATGGGGTTACGCGTTCCTGTACATCCCGATCGCAACGCTGATCGCGTTCTCGTTCAACGCCTCCAAGATGGTGACGCTTTGGGGCGGCTTCTCGCTGCGCTGGTACGCCGAGATCGTTCACGACTCGGAGCTGATCGACGCCTTTTTGACGTCGCTGAAGGTGGCGCTGATGACGGCCACCGCCTCGATCGTGCTCGGCACGCTGGCCGCCTTCGCGCTGGTGCGCTACCGCCGCTTCCCGGGCCGCGCCGGCTTCATCGCGCACATCAACGCTCCGCTGGTCGTGCCGGAGGTGATCACAGGGTTGTCGCTGCTGCTGTTCTTCGTGGCCTGCCAGCGCGTCTTTGGCCTCTTCTCCGAGCGCGGCATCGTGACGATCTGGATCGGCCACACGTCGATCTGCACGTGCTACGCCGCGGTGGTGATCCAGTCGCGCCTGCTGTCGATGGACCGGTCGCTGGAGGAAGCGGCGATGAACCTGGGCTGCCGTCCGCTGCAAGTGTTCACGCTGGTAACGCTGCCGATGATCGCGCAATCGTTGGTGTCGGCGTGGCTGCTGACGTTCACGATCTCGCTCGACGATGTCGTCACGAGCTCGTTCCTGAGCGGCCCCGGTGTGAGCACGCTGCCGATTGTGATCTTTGCGCGAGCTCGTCTCGGTCTGAATCCGACCGTGAACGCGGTGGCAACGCTGTCGGTCGCGGTGGTATCGATCGGTGTGCTCACCGGCTCGCTGTGGATGGCGCGCAGCGAGCGCCG
>JAFAIM010000023.1 GCA_019236735.1 Burkholderiaceae bacterium | reverse complement strand
GCCACGGCCATGCAGGATCGAGTTCACCGGAACCGGGGCGGAATACTTTCGTATCTGGATCGTGAACCTGCTGCTCACGATCGTCACGCTGGGCATCTACTCGGCGTGGGCCAAGGTGCGCAAGCTGCAGTACTTCTATCGCAATACCCGGCTCGACGGTTCGGTGTTCGACTACCACGGCAATCCGATCGCGATCCTGAAGGGGCGCATTCTGGCCGTCGCGACGCTCGCGTTGTACAAGTACGCGCTTCCTTTACTCGGCTCGTTCGGCCTGATCTTAATGCTGGCGGTCCTCGCCGGTGCGCCCTGGCTGCTGGCGCAGTCCTACCGCTTCCGGCTGCACAACACGAGTTACCGCGGCCTGCGCTTCCGCTTCGACGGGCCCGTTTCGCAGGCGTACCTGATCTTCGGCCTGCCGATTGCAGTGCTGCTGATACCCGGTGCGCTGGTGGCGCTGGCGGTGCGGAGCGACCCGCAGCATCCGGATCTCAAGGTGCTGGCTGTTATCGGAATCGCCTACCTTGTACTGATGATTTTGTGGCCCTATCTGCACTTCAGCTTCAAGCGCTGGCAGCACAACCACGCGTGTTACGGCCGCGCGCGCGGACGCTTCGAGGCGCGCGCCGGCAATTTCTATGGCCCATACCTCGCCGGTGCAGGGATCATCCTCCTCTGCACGATTCTGACCGCTGTTTTGTTCGTGGTGATGGCCGCTGTCACCGCCGCGAACAGAGCGCAGGCGGTAAAGACCGGTGAAAGCCTCGGGGTCGCGATCTTGATCGTGTCCTACGCGGCCGCGGTCATCGTCGGGACCCTGATCTCCGCGAGGATCCAGAACGTCGTGTGGTCGCGTACCCGACTTGATGAGGTGGGGTTTGCGAGCGACGTGCGCGCAGCTCGCCTGATCGGCATCACGCTGGGAAACCTGGTGATGGTCGTGTTCTCCCTGGGGCTGCTGATTCCACACGCGGTGATCCGAGCAATGAAGTACCGGATCGAATCGATCCAGGTGCTCGACGCGGCCGCGTTAGGGAAGGTTGCAGCCGATGCTGGGACCGGGCCGGTCGGTGCGACTGGCGAGGGCGCGGTCGATCTGATGGATCTGGACATCGGGCTTTGAGCAACGATCCGGACGCGCCTGAACGGAAGATCGCCGCAAGCTACTACGACGGCCGCTCGTCCGAGCCTTTCCTGGTCGAACTGGAGGTCGACCGTACCGGAGTCACATTGCTCGGCGCGGTTCGGCGCAAGTACGAGTGGACGGGAACGAGACTGTCGGAGCCTCTGCAACACGCTCCGCGCCTGATCCGGTTCGCCGACGGCTCGCATTGCGAGATCGTCGACCACGCGGGGCTTGACGCGGCACTGCAAGCCACCGGGTACCGCGATTCCTGGGTTGTGCGCTCGCAGCGCCGCTGGAGCCACGTAGCGGTGGCGACGGTCCTGCTGATCGCGGCAATCCTGGCGCTGTACCGCTGGGGGTTGCCGGCGGCCGCGGAGTACGCCGCACGCAGGGTACCGCCGGCGGTCGAAAGTCGAATCGGTGTGCAGGCTGTGAAGATCGTCGAGCAGCGTTTCGGACCGAGCAAGCTGCCGCCTGCGCAGCGCGATCGCGTGCAACGCGTGTTCGACTCGATCGTTCCGCACGACGGGCGCAATTTCCGCCTGCTGTTGCGCGATGGCGGTCCGATCGGCGCCAACGCGTTCGCGCTTCCGGGCGGAACGGTGCTCGTGACCGATCAACTGGCAGAACTGGCAACTGACGACGCGGCGCTGGCCGGAGTGCTAGCGCATGAGATCGGGCACGTGGAAAAGCGCCATGTGTTGCGCCAGATCATCTCCAGCAGCGTCGTGGGCGTGGTCATCGCGATGATTGCGGGCGACGTCTCCAGCGTAACGGTCGCGTTGCCGGCGGCGCTGGCCCAGCTGTCCTATTCACGCGACATGGAGCGTGAAGCCGACGCCTACGCGGTCGAACTGCTCCAGCAGCATTCGATCCCCGTTGAACCGTTCGCCGACCTGCTGCAGCGCCTTCAGAAAGACAGTGGCGGCGGTGCGGACGGGTGGGGCCGCTATCTGACGACGCACCCCGCCACCGAGCAGCGGGTCGCCGCGATCCGCCAAGCGGCCCACCTCCGCTAAACTGGCATGTATGAATCTGACCGATCAGTTCCTGATCGCCATGCCCAACATGGTGGACCCGAATTTCGACGGTACGGTCGTGTACGTCTGCGAGCACAGCGACAAAGGCGCGCTGGGCCTGGTGATCAACCGTCCCACCGACCTGACGCTGGCGCGCCTGTTCGACAAGATCGATCTGCGCTTGGAAATCGCGCCCTGGCGCGACGAGCCCGTGTTCTATGGTGGCCCGGTGCAGACCGAGCGCGGGTTCGTGCTGCACACTCCGACCGGCAACTTCAGTTCCACGCTGAACGTCGGAACCGAGATCGGCCTGACCACCTCCAAGGATGTGCTGGAGGCGGTCGCTGAGGGCAACGGGCCCCCGCGGCTTCTGGTCACGCTCGGGTATTCGGGCTGGGGCGCCGGGCAGCTCGAGCACGAATTGGCACAAAACGGTTGGCTCACGGTCCAGGCCGACCCGCGCATCATTTTCGAGACGCCGGTGCGGGCACGCTTCGCCGCCGCACTGAAGCTGCTCGGGATCGACTCGCTGCAGCTCACCGGTCAGGCGGGCCATGCCTGAAGCGGGCACCGGCGCCGGGCCAATGGGCCGCGCCGGCAACCCGTCCGCTCTTGCCGCTGCCGAAGGCACGGCGCTGGCATTCGATTTCGGCACTCGGCGGATCGGCGTTGCGGTGGGCAGTATCACCGGAGCGACTACCCGCCCCTTGTGCGTGATCGCTGCGGGCTCCGCGCAGACGTGGGCGCGAATCGCCACACTGATCTCGCAGTGGCAACCTGCAGTGTTGGTCGTCGGAATTCCGCGTCATCCGGATGGAACGCCGCACGAGATGACCGGCCGTTGCGAGCGCTTTGCCCGCCAACTACAGGGACGGTTCGGCTGCGAGGTCGCCCGGGTCGACGAGCGCTATTCTTCGGCGGTGATCGGAGCAGCTGCTGCGCGAGACGACGACGCTGCTGCGGTGATTCTGCGGCAGTGGCTGGAGGAACAGCGGGGGAACGCTTGATCGACCTGGACGCTGAGTCGATCTACGCGGTGCTGGCGCAGCGCGTACGCGAGCTGATCGCCGGGCGTACCACCGGCCTGGTCGGGGTGCATACCGGCGGCGTTTGGCTGGCCGAGCGCTTGCGCAAGGATCTCGCCGTCGCGCCAGAGGTCGGCGTGCTCGACGTTTCGTTCTACCGCGACGACTTTGCCCGTGGCGGCTTGAACCCCGGAGTACGGCCATCGCGAATCCCGTTCGAAATCACCGGATGCAACGTCGTGCTGGTCGACGATGTGCTGTACACCGGGCGCACGGTGCGAGCGGCGATGAACGAGCTGTTCGACTACGGCCGGCCGGCGCGCATCGATCTGGCGGTGCTGATCGACCGCGGCGGCCGCGAGCTGCCGGTCGCCCCCTCGGTGGTCGGGCGCACGATCGAGGTCCCCGCCGAGGTGAGCGTCGTGCTCTCGCGCGACGCCGGCGGGCGGCTGCAGCTGAAGCTGGAGCAGGCCGCGCGTGGCTGACCTGCACGGCCCCGTGAGCGCCGGCACGCTGTCGACCACGCTGTCGACCACGCTGTCGACTCTGATGTCCTCGGCGCGCAACCCGCAGCTCGACCGCCACGGGCAGCTTCACCACCTGCTGTCCACCGAAGGCCTGCCGCGGGCGATCATCGAGCAGATCCTTGCCACCGCCGACAGCTTCATCTCGGTGGGCACGCGCGAGGTCAAGAGCGTCCCGCTGCTGCGCGGCCGCTCGGTGTTCAACCTGTTCTTCGAGAACTCCACGCGCACGCGCACCACGTTCGAGATCGCGGCCAAGCGCCTGAGCGCCGACGTGTTCAACCTGAACATCGCCGCCTCGAGCACCGTGAAGGGCGAATCGCTGCTCGACACGATCAACAACCTGACGGCGATGCAGGCCGACATGTTCGTCGTGCGCCACTCGCAGGGCGGCGCGCCGTACCTGATCGCGCGCCACGTCGCGCCGCACGTGCATGTGATCAACGCCGGCGACGGCCGCCACGCGCACCCGACGCAGGCGCTGCTCGACATGTACACGATCCGCCACTACAAGCGCGATTTCGCGCCGCTGTCGGTCGCGATCGTCGGCGACATCCTGCACTCGCGCGTCGCGCGCTCCGACATCCACGCGCTGTCGACGCTCGGGGTCGCGGACCTGCGCGCGGTGGGCCCGCTGACGCTGCTTCCCCAGGGGCTCGAGTCGATGGGCGTCCGCGTCCACACCTCGCTGCGCCAGGGCATCCGCGATGCCGACGTCGTGATCATGCTGCGGCTGCAGAACGAGCGGATGCGCGGCGCGCTGCTGCCGAGCGCGCAGGAGTACTTCCGCAGCTACGGTCTGACGCCCGACGTGCTGCGCTCGGCCAAGCCCGACTGCATCGTCATGCATCCGGGGCCGATGAACCGGGGCGTCGAGATCGACTCGCGCGTCGCCGACGGCGCGCACAGCGTGATCCTGCCGCAGGTGACCTTCGGGATCGCGGTCCGGATGGCGGTGATGTCGATC
>JAFAIM010000009.1 GCA_019236735.1 Burkholderiaceae bacterium | reverse complement strand
GACTTGTACGAAGGTTGCGGTGGCTCGGGATGGTTCGACCCCAACGGCCAGGAGGTATCACAAGCTGAGCTCGATGCCGCAAGAAGTCAGCCGGTCAACAACGAGCCGCGCATTTTCTTCGGCGGAACTCCCGCCGGCCTCGTGAATACCGAAAACATGCCCAACCCGCTGGACCCGGCAAAAGGGCTGCACCTGTCGAGCACGCAAAAGAAAGCGCTTCGAGAGCAAGTGGAAAACCAGCAGATCAGCGAGACTCTGCAGGAATTGGCGCAGGACTGGTCAGCTCAGCCGCCAGGCCAGCGCAACGCGTTGTGGGCTGCGATGAAGGTGCGCGATGCAGACGGCAAGGTCATCAAGCTGTTGGTGCGCATCGATGCACAAGGAAACTATTCCGTTCAGAAGGTGGATAACTGGCAGAAAGCGGAAGACCTCGATGAGGGAGTCGATTCCGCCGTCGCTCAACTCAAATCACAGCAGTGGCTCAACCCGGGTAAAACCTTGCGCCAGGCGATCAAGGTGGACGGCCAGAGCTATCTGGTTTCGCTGACCGCGGATGGCCAGGTGCAGACCCAGAAAACGAGTCATCCGGCGGACACGGCGGCCATTGACGACGCAGCGGCCGACCTGCAGGCGCGCTGGGCCGCACAGCCGCCGGGTGAGCACAAGAAGCTGAGCGAGACGATCAAGGTACCGAGTGGAGATAAGTATGACATCTCGATCGATGCCAACGGCAAAGTCAGCGCAAAGAAACACGAGGGATTCTGGGGCAGTTTCCTGCATGACCTCGAGGATATCGTCACGCCGATCGTCGATGTCGCCTCCTTCTTCGTTCCCGCGCTCATTCCGGTGGCGGTAGGACTGTCGGCGGAGAAGAGCGTGCACGACATGGTCGATGGTAATTTTCTGGGTGGCGCGCTGATGATGGCCGGGTCGGTGGGTGATCTGATCGGCGGAGCCGCTGGCGAGGTGATTGGAGATGCGGTGGATGCGACCAAGGGTGTCGATAACGTCGTCAATGCCGTCAAGAGCGGCAACGTGTTCGGCGCAATCGGCAGTTTCGCCGGAGCATTTTCCGACACGGCCGATGCGCTCGACGACAGCGGTCTTACCGGTGCGCTCGAAAATCTGGCTCCCGATGTCGACACGGCAGCTCAGCTCGCGCAAGCCGGGGATGTAGCGTGGTCGGCTGCCCAGAATGGCAATCCGTTCGCTGCGATCTCCGGGTTCGCCGGCATCCTGCCGGAAGCGGCCGGGCTGTTCGGCGCAAGCTCGGATATCGTCGATGCGACCGACAAAGTTGCGTCCAAGGTCAACGCAGCGGGCGGGCTTGCGCAGGTCGGCGATGCAGCGTGGCTGGCTGCGCAGCGGGGCAATGTGCTTGGGGCCGCCGAAGGCTTCGTCCAGACGCTAGAAGAAGGTGCTGGTTTGCTTGGAGGGTAACGGCTTTACCGGTGTGACTCAGAAATCAGCAGGGGCGGCTTTTGGTGGCTGGCGGTAACGTCGACCGACACCGCCCCGTCTACTTTTGATCACAGCGCTCACAGCATCGCTCGAATGAATTTCCACTCCTGCTCCGTCACCGGCGTGATCGACAGCCGGTTCCCTTTCTGGAGCACCCGCATGTCAGCCAGCTCCTCGTGCTCGCGCAGCTCCTTCAGCGGTATGAGCTTCGTCTTGCGCAGCACGCGCACGTCGACCATCATCCAGCGCGGTGCATCGCGCTTGGCTCCCGGGTCGTAGTACTCGCTCTTTTTGTCGAACTGGGTGGGATCGGGGTAGGGGGCGCTTGCAACCTCGGCGAGACCAACGATTCCCGGCACTTCGCAGCCGGAGTGGAAGAACAGGACCCCGTCGCCGATCTGCATCCGGTCGCGCATGAAGTTGCGCGCCTGGTAGTTGCGCACGCCGGTCCACGGCACCGTTGCGTTCGGCGCAGCGAGCGCGTCGTCCACCGAAGCCTCTTCGGGCTCGGATTTCATCAGCCAGTACTGCTTTGCCATGCGGAAGGCGCCCCTTCCTTGTTCCTTCTTCTCTTATGGCAGTAAGCAAGAGGGGGCTGCAAGCCCCCTCTGCAAATTAGCCCCCGCGCGTGCCGCCCGGCCCGTGTCCTGAACCAGCGGTCCAGGGTGGTCGTTGTCCGCGACGTTTAGGTTCAGCAAACGCGTGCCGATCGCACCGCGCCGCGAGTCCAACAACCTAGCGCATAGCGCATCGGTTCAAGGAACTAAAAGGCCTTTGCGCGTACACCGCAGGGAGATTTCACTCTAGCACGGCCGTGCGCCGCGGTACGCAGAAAACTCGCTGTCAGAAGAGTCTTTCCTGCGGCGCCAGGATTTCGCCCGCCAGGTCGTTCAGTTCTTTGAGCCGCCGCCGCAGTTCCGCCAGCGGGACGCCGTCGGCGTTGCGCATTCCAAACAGTTCCTGCGCGAGCTGCAGCGCCACCAGCACCGCGATCCGGTCGGCCCCGAGCACTTTGCCGGCTTCGCGCACGATTGCCATCTTGCGGTCCACGTACTGCGCGCACGCCATTAACTCCTCGCGCTCCTGCGGGCGGCAGGCGACGCGGTACTCGCGTCCCATGATTGTTAGGCTAACTTGCTCGGTCGACACGCGGCTGGCTTCGCGGTTAGCTTTGCTGTCCGCCGGGTTCAGTGCCCGTTGCCGCGGGCAACATCGGCGGGCAGCTCTTCGATCAGCGTGTCCAGCCGCCGGGTCGCCGCCGCCACGCGCTCGTTCAGCGCGGCGAGCTCCGTCTGCGACTCGGCAAGCTGCCGCCGCAGGCTCTGGTTTTCCTCGCGCAGCTGCCGCACCAGCGCCAACAGCTCGCGCATCCTGGCGTCGAGCGCGTCCAGTTCTTCCAGCATGAAATCAATCGTAGCATCGCGCCGCGCCTCCGTTACATGTTTTCACCTACGGTGCCGCTGCCAAGCTGCTGATACCATAGGCGCCGTTGGTGCTCGCGGCGGCGTCGCTGCCGCCGCAGTTAAACGGGAAGCAGGGGCCGCCGTTCCCCCGGAACGGCCGTAACCTGCGCTGTCCCCGCAACGGTAAGCGGTCGGGCCATTGCGCCCACGCCGCGCGCTACAGGCCACTGGGTCCGCCCGGGAAGGCCGCGCGGTGTCTCCGCCAGCCCGGATACCGGCCAACACGGCTTCACCCATTGGGTGAAGGATGAGCCGGCGACGGCGGGAAACGGTTGCCGGTGCCCACTGTCGAGCACTCAAAAGCCATGAACTTCCGATTCAGAAGCGGGTGCACCCGCACGCTGCTGCGTTTCATCCCCGCTCCCCTTCTTGCTCCCGCTGCTGCACTGTTGCACCTTCCGGCTCACGCCGTCGAGCCGCCGCCAGATGCGATCGCGCTGGCCGAGACCGTCACGATCACCGGCTCGCGCGAACCGGTTCCGCTGTCGGCTGCGCTACAGGACATCACGGTGATCGACCGTGCTGCCATTGAGTCGTATTCCGGCGCGAGTCTGGAATCGCTGCTGGACGAACAGGCCGGACTGCAGCTCTCGACCAACGGCGGCTTGGGAGCGGTCAGCAACGTCTTCATCCGGGGCGCCAACTCCGACAGCACGCTGCTGCTGATCGACGGCATGCGCTACGGATCGGCATCGGCCGGCGGCCCCCTTTTCTACAATCTGCCGCTCGAGCTGATCGACCACATTGAGATCGTCCGCGGCCCGCTCAGCGCTCTGTACGGATCCGACGCCGCTGGCGGTGTGATCCAGATCTTCACGCGGCGCGGCGAGCCGGGATTCCACCCGAGCGCCGCTGTGACAGTCGGATCCGAAAAGTACGGCGCGATCGACGCCGGCGTGCGCGGAGGAGCCGGAACGGTCGACTACGCGGTGCAGGCGGGAGGCAAGCGCACCGACGGCTACACCTTCACGAACCCCGGCGCGGGCGTCTTCTACAACCCGAACCGCGACGGTTTCAGCCAGCAATCGGCCAGCGCCAATGTCGGCTACACATTCGCGCCTGGCTGGTCGGTGCGTATCCAGGGCTTAGGCGCACACGGCAACGGCGAATTCTCCGATGGATTCGACCCGTCACGGCCGCAGTTGACGGGGCGCAACATTTTCGACACGACCGTCGGCAACGTCGTGCTGCAAGGCAAGGCGATGCAAGACTGGTCGACGACGCTGCGCTACGGCGTCTCCCGCGACAACTACGACGTCGACATCGCCGTCAACGCGTTCGATCTAGCCCGGTTCACGACCGTGCAGCAGTTGGCGAGCTGGCAGAACGACATCGCCACCCCGATCGGGACGTTGCTCGCCGGAGTGGAGCATCTGGAACAGTCCGTGAACGGCGAACCCACGACTTTTCCGGTCGATCGGCGCACCGTCAACAGTGTTTTGCTGGGGCTGACCGGCAAGTGGGGGCCGCACGCCTGGCAGGCCGACGGCCGCAGCGACCAGAATTCGCAGTTCGGCCACCAGTGGAGCGGCGCCATTGCGTACGGCTACCAATTCGCGCCGGCGTGGCGGGGAACCGCCTCGATGGGAACGAGCTTCGTGATGCCCAGTTTCGACGAGCTCTATTACCCTGGCTTCGGCAACCCTCTGCTACGGCCGCAACGAGGCGCCACTGACGAGTTGAGCTTGCGTTGGAAAGTGAAAAGCGAAGAGGCGCGCCTAACCGTGTACGACAGCCGCTTCCGCGATCTGATCGCAGACGTGGGGCCGAACTTCGAGCCGGTCAACATCGGCGGCTCGCGAATCCGCGGCGTCACGCTCGAGACCTCCGCGCAGTTCGGAGCGGTGACGCTGTCGTCGGCGCTGGACGCAATGAGTCCGCGCGATCTGACCAATGACACGGAGCTGCCGCGCCGGTCGCGCCGCACCTTTTCGATGAAGGTGGACTGGGCCATCTCGGAGAAGTGGGCGGCGGGTGCGCGCGTGCACGCCGCCGGGCCAAGTTACGACGACACGTTGAATCTGCAGCCGCTTGGCGGGTACGGAATGCTCTCCGCGTACGGCAGCTGGAATTTCCTGCCGAAGTGGCAGGCGGCCCTGAGACTGGACAACCTGACCGATCATCACGTGCAGCCGGCATATGGATTCAACTCGCCGCCGCGGCAGTGGTTCCTGACGCTGCGCTACGGCGGCATCTGAGGCGACGATGCGCGCAATGCAGGGCAGAGGCAGACAGCGGCTCATCGCGAGTCTGATCGTCGCTGCGTGCTGCGCTGCGAGCGCCCACGCTGCCGCGGCCGCTATCCTGATCCGGGACGACAGCGGACGCGAGCTCCGTTTCGAGCGCTCGCCCGAGCGCATCGTGAGCCTGTTGCCGTCGATCACCGAAAGCGTCTGCGCGCTGGGCGGATGCGCGCGGCTCGTCGGAGTCGACCGCTACTCGAACTGGCCCAGGCAGGTCGCGTCGCTGCCCAAGGTCGGAGCGCTGGAAGATGCGCAGGTCGAGCGTATCGTGGCGTTGAAGCCGGATGTCGTCCTTGCGTCCGAGTCAGCACGCATCGCCGAGCGACTCGAATCGATGGGGTTGACGGTCGTACTGCTGCAATCGCAGACGCAAAGCGACGTTCACCGTTTGCTGCTGCTGCTGGCCCAGCTGCTGGGGGACCCTTCCGAAGGCGAACGGGCGTGGTCGTCGATCGAGCACGACATTGATCAGGCGGCGGCTCGAGTTCCGGCCTCGCTGCACGGCAAGCGCGTGTATTTCGAAGTCGAATCGGACCCGTACGCGGCGGGACCAACATCGTTCATCGGCCAGACGCTGTCGCGCCTGGGCCTGGGCAACGTGGTGCCGTCCGAACTCGGTCCCTTTCCCAAGCTCAATCCGGAATTCGTCGTTCGAAGCCAACCCGACATCGTGATGGCCGCCGAGCGAGAGGTGCGCGACATGCCCACGCGGCCGGGATGGCAGGGCATGGAGGCATTGAAGAGCGGGCGAGTATGCGCATTCGAGCCGGCACAATACGATGTGCTGGTCCGCCCCGGTCCGCGCTTGGGTGAGGCGGCGATGATTCTTGCTGATTGCCTGCGGCACCTCGCAGGTCCGGTGGGCAGGGAGTGAGCGTATGAGCGGCGATGCTGCCGTCGCGCGTGCACCAACAGGTGCGCAGATCGATTCCGGCACGCGACGGCGCCGTCAGCTGGTGCTGGCGCTGGCGCTGGCGGCGGTGATGTTGGTACTTTTCGGGCTCGCCATCGGCAGCGAGGGGATAAGTTGGTCCTCGTTCATGGCCGATGTTCGCGGGGACCAGGCCGCGTTGATCTTTGGCCAGATCCGCGCGCCGCGCACGATCGGTGCCTTTGCTGTCGGCGCTTTGCTGGGTCTGGCGGGCGCTGTTGCCCAGGGACTTTTCCGCAACCCGCTCGCCGATCCTTATTTGTTGGGCTCGGCGTCGGGTGCGACGCTGGCGGTTGTCCTTGTGCTGGCCGCCTCGGAGCTGACTGGCAACGTTCTGTCTGCTGGCGCCGCACAGATTCTGATGCGCATCGGACTCGTCATCGCGGCGTTCGTTGGCGCTCTCGTCGGCGTGCTGCTGACCCTGGCGATCAGCCAGGGCGCGCGCCATACGCTACGGCTGCTGCTGGGCGGCGTGGTCGTCGGCGTCGTGCTCGGCGCCTTGAGCGAT
Source organism: Burkholderiaceae bacterium (assembly GCA_019236735.1). Lineage (GTDB taxonomy): Bacteria > Pseudomonadota > Gammaproteobacteria > Burkholderiales > Burkholderiaceae_F > VBCK01. The sequence continues at coordinate 4,351 of JAFAIM010000009.1, read as the reverse complement.
CTGGTCACGAGCTTCGCTCCGGAGGCGCTGCGCAGCAAGCAGATGTTCATGTTGGGAAGCACGGGTTATCTGAGCTGGAGCAGCGTTTTCGTTCTCGCCGCCGGGCTCGTCTTCCTGGTGCCGCTGGCTTTGCGGTTCGCGCGGTTTCTCGACGCGATGACGCTGGGCGAAGACACCGCCGCGAGCCTTGGCCTGCAGCCTTCGCGCGCGCGGATCTGGCTGGTCTTGCTGCTGGCGCTTGGCACCGGCATCGCCGTCTCGCAAGCCGGCTTGGTCGCGTTCGTCGGACTGGTATCGCCACATCTGGTGCGCCGTTTTGCTCCTTCGGCAAGCGGCTATACGGTCGCTGTCAGCGCAGTGGCCGGCGGAGTGCTTTTGATGGCGGCCGACGTCGTTGCTCGAGCCCTGATAGCGCCGCAGGAACTGCCGGTGGGGATCGTCACCGCGGTGCTCGGCGGAGGCTATTTGATGTGGCTGCTGTATCGACGCAGTCTTTTGTCATGATGCTAGAAGGCCGGAATCTGCATGTCCGGCTGGGAGACCGCGCGGTCCTGCGCGGGGTGTCCTGCACATTTCAAACCGGTTGGACCGCTGTGGTCGGCCCGAACGGTGCCGGAAAATCCACGCTGCTCCGTGCCCTGGCGGGATTGGTCTGGCCGAGCGCCGGTGAGGTGCTGATCGACGGGTCGCCCATGCGTGGCATTGCGCCGCGTCGGCGCGCGGAGCGGGTTGCCTGGCTGGCGCAACAAGGGGACATCAGCGGCGAACTATCCGCGCGTGAAACAGTGGCCTTGGGGCGCCTCGCCCACTTGGGATTGTTCACGCCGGCTTCTGCAGCGGACGACAAGGCAATCGAGGAGGCGATGCGGAACACGGGTTGTTCCGAGTGGGCGCACCTGCCGTTGGCGGTTCTATCCGGCGGCGAGCGCCAGCGCGTTCTGCTGGCGCGCGCCCTGGCCACGCAAGCCCCGGTTCTGCTGCTCGATGAGCCCACGACCCACCTGGATCCGCCGCATCAGGTGGCGATCGCCAGGTTGCTGCAGCAGCTCGGCACTTCCCGGACCATCATCAGCGTGCAGCACGATCTGCTCCTTGCGCTACAAGCCGACCGCGTGCTGGTGCTGTGTGCCGGCGAGGTTCGCGCGCATGCGGCGCCAGACGACTCCGCTCTGCACGCCGTGCTGACGGCCACTTTCGCAAATGCGATCCGCATCGGAAGGTTCAACGACCGGATCGTCGCGATTCCCGACTTGTGAAAGAGCAACCGCCGAATCCACCCACTGCGGCATCGGCTCGATCTGAGCAAGGTGGTCTTCGAGAACCGCTGGCCCGCCGACGCGGAACCTACGCCGACTGCATATTGAGTAGATCACCCGGGCGGGACTTTCAGTTTTCCGGTGCTTTCAGTTCCAGCGGCAGCCCAGCCACCGTGAGCGTGACACGGGTGGCAACAGCCGCGACCCGCTGATTCAATCGGCCGTGCTCGTCGGAGAATGCGCGCGCCTGGGCATTGACCGGAACGACTCCGCTACCCACTTCGTTGCTGACCAGGATCACGATTCCCGGCAAAGCGGGCAGGGCCTCGATCAGCGCACTGACCTCACCGCTGAGCAGCGGACAATCGATCGGCTTGCCCGCATCGGCCTGCTGCGCTGCGCCTCCGGCGATAAACAGGTTCGAAAGCCATAGCGTCAGGCAATCGACCAGCAAACACCGATCCGGGCGGGCCGCCCGACGCAGTGCCGCGGCCAGATGCAACGGTTCTTCGATGCAATCCCATTGCGCTGGGCGGCGCGACCGATGATGGGCGATTCGACGCTCCATCTCGACATCTTGCGCGCTTGCGGTAGCGACATAGGCGACGTTGCGCCCGCTCTGCACAGCGCGTGCCTGCGCCAGGGCGCTCTTGCCCGAGCGCACACCGCCGATGATCAGTTCCACCATGGAACACCTTGTGGTTAAGGTCGCGCTGAAATTTCTTGGAGGATAATGCCGCGTCCGGTAAAGGGAACACGGTGCAAATCCGTGGCGGGCCCGCCGCTGTCATCGGGGACGGCCGCCGCAGGTCGAAAGACAGCCACTGGCGAGGACCACCTCTCCGGGAAGGCGCGGCGGAACGGTTGATCCGAGAGCCAGAAGACCTGCCGGAGCCAATTCGAGAACCGCGGAGCGCGGTGCCGGTTTTGGCAACTCCGGCCACGCGCGCAGCCGCATCGAAAGGGAGAATCGGATGCATTCGAACCCGCGGCCTTTGACGTTCCGCATTGCCCCCCTCGACCGCAGCCTGGCGCCCGCGCTGCAAAGAAAGATCGATCAGAAGACCAAGCCTCTCGGTGCCTTAGGGCGCCTCGAGGATATCGCGTCCAGGCTCGGTCTGATCCAGGCTACCCTGACGCCGAAGCTTCAACGGCCACACGTGATTGTGTGCGCGGGCGATCACGGCGCGGCACGCGCGGGCGTGTCTCCCTACCCGCAGGATGTCACGTGGCAAATGGTTGAGAACTTCCTGGCTGGCGGAGCCGGAATCAACGTGCTGGCCCAGCTGGCGGGGATGGAGCTGATGGTCGTCGACTCGGGGGTCAACCATGACTTCGGCTCCCGCCCGGGTCTGGTCGACGCCAAGATTGCACCCGGCACGGCGAATTATCTCGAGGGGCCTGCGATGAGCACCGAGCAGTGCCAGCAGGCGATCGGGCGTGGCGCCGCGCTGGTGGGGGCTCTGGCGGCCGCCGGCTGCAACGTCGTCGGCTTCGGCGACATGGGGATCGGCAATACGGCATCGGCTTCGCTGCTTACGCACTGCATCACCGGGCGCAATCTGGCCGAGTGCGTGGGACGCGGCGCCGGGCACGATGACGCAGGGCTCGAGCGCAAGCGGCGGATGCTGGGCGAGGCGCTCGCGCTGTGGCGCGACCGCAGCGACGATCCTCTGCAGGTCCTGGCTCGCTTCGGTGGCTTTGAAATCGCGATGCTGTGCGGCGCGATGCTCGCCGCTGCTCAGGCGAAAATGGTCCTGTTGATCGACGGCTTCATCGTGACGAGCGCGCTGCTGGTAGCTCACCGGATGCATCCGCAGGTGCTCGAATACTGCCTGTTCGCCCACTGTTCGCACGAAGCCGGCCATCGCGGCCAGCTGGAGTATCTCGGTGTCGCCCCGTTGCTCGATCTGCAGCTCAGGCTCGGCGAAGGCACCGGCGCTGCTCTCGCCTATCCGCTGCTGGTCGCTGCCTGTGCGTTCATGGAAAAAATGGCGAGCTTCGAATCGGCGGGCGTCTCGCAGCGCTCATGATTCGAATCGGCGCGAATCCGTTTGCGGCGTTCTTCGCCGCGTTGCGCTTTTTTACGCGCATCCCGGTGCCGTCTGCGCCGGACGGTTCCTACGATGCCCGCCAGCACCTCGAGCAGGCGCTGCCGTATTTGCCGCTGATCGGCATTCTGGTCGGCGCAATTGGAGCGTCGATCACGGCGCTCGCCTTGCAGTTGTTGCCGCCCGCACTGGCCGTGCTCGCGGGAATGGCGGCGACCCTGCTCGCCACGGGCGCGTTTCACGAAGACGGTTTCGCCGATGCGGTCGACGCGTTTGGCGGCGCAATGGACAAGACGCGCGTGCTCGAGATCATGAAAGATCCGCGAATCGGCAGCTTCGGCGCCATTGCGATCGCGATGATGCTGCTGGCGAAATTTGAGGTGCTCCTCGGGATCCTTGCCCGCGACGGCATCCGCGGCCTCGCGCTTGCGCTGATTGCGGCGCATGCCGTCTCGCGCCTCGCGCCGGTTTTTCTGGTCTGTGCGCTGGAATATGTTCGCGATGAGGCGACATCGAAATCCGCGCCGCTGACAACAAAGCTGTCGATGCCCGCACTCGGTGCTGCCACGATCGTGGGCTCGGCGCCCGGCCTTCTGCTGTCGGGACGAATGAGTTTGCCGGCATTCGCGGCGTACGGACTGGCGGCCGTCTCGACCGCGCTCGCGGGACGCTATTTTTACCGGCGCATCGGAGGCTATACGGGCGACTGCCTGGGGGCGGCCCAGCAGCTTTGCGAAATCGCGTTCTACTGCGGATTGCTATGCGGCTTTACCTGATCCGCCATCCTCGTCCTGCAATCGGCGAGGGTATCTGCTACGGCGCGAGCGAAGTCGATTTGATTGAGGACGTCTCGCAATCCGCCGTGCGGCTGCAAGACCGGCTTCCCGGGCATCTGCAGCTGTTCAGCAGCCCCTTGCGGCGATGCCGCGCGCTGGCCGAAGCGCTACACCGTCAACCTCGTTTCGACGCGCGGCTGCAGGAGCTGAACTTCGGCGACTGGGAGGGCAAGCCGTGGGACGAGATCCCGCGGGAACAGATCGACGC
>JAFAIM010000034.1 GCA_019236735.1 Burkholderiaceae bacterium | reverse complement strand
GCTGTCTTACTATAAAGTAAGGAATATCGCCGAAAGCATTCCATGGCCACCGCAACCGTCACCAGCAAGGGGCAGATCACGATTCCCGCGTCTGTTCGCCAGGCGCTGCGAGTCGAGGCGGGCGACCGCGTGGAATTCGTCGAGATCGAGCCCGGTCGCTATGAACTCGTTCCTGCGACGCAGTCGGTCAGGGCGCTGAAGGGGATGTTCGGCAAGGCGACGAAGCCGGTCACGATCGAGGAGATGAACCGGGCCATCGCCAGGCGCGGCGCCTCCTCGCGATGATCGGGCTGGACACGAACGTCCTCGTGCGCTATGTCATGCAGGACGACCCGAAGCAATCGCCCAAGGCGACCAAACTCGTCGAGTCGTTGACGACGGACGACCCGGGTTTCGTGTCGATCGTGGCGCTGATCGAATTCGTCTGGGTGCTGACGTCGTGCTACGACCTGAGCCGTGCCCAGTTGGGACAGGCGATCGACGCCGTGCTGCGATCGAAGGAATTCGTGGTCGAGCGTGCCGATCAGGTGATGCAGGCGCTGCGCGCCTACCGAGCGGGGGCGGCAGACTTCGCGGACTGCGTCATCGAGCGCAGCGGATTCGGCGCCGGCTGCGGAAAGACCGTGACATTCGATGCTGCTGCCGCACGAACAGCCGGCATGGTGCTGATCGCTTGAGGAGCTACTTCCCCGGCTCTGTTGCAAATCCCCGCACGAACCAGGCGTTGACCTTGTCGGGCGGGCCGAAGCGAATCACGAACGGTCGCTCGGGCCCCTCTCCGCTCGGGACCACGCGCGCGGGACGGCTGTCGCGCTTCAGGTGAGTGCCGGGCTCGCAGCGGAATTGCGGTTGGATCAATTCGGCGATCTTCGGCGGCATCGAGTCCATCGGCTCGATGCAGTAGGCAACGACATTCTCGGTACCGCCGGCGCCCGGCGCGGCGGGCTGAGATTCCTGCGCGAACGCAGCACCGGCCAGCGCACCAAGCAGCGCAACGCGGAGCGCGCTGCTCACCATCAAGACGGCAGGAAATCCACCGGCCATGTAACCACCATCTGCGCGACGTCCTTGGCGCCGAAATCGAACTGCTTGATCCGCGCCAGCAGTTTGCGCTGCAGCTCCGTATCCTTCAACTCGCTCGACACGATCTTGACGTCCAACACCTGCCCCGATGGGGCGATCTTCAGCTCGACCACGACCTTGCCTTGCAGCGTCGGGTCTTCGCGCAGCGCACGGTTGTAGATCGCGTAAATGGCTCCCTTGTTGCGCTCGAACACGAGCTTGATCTCCTCGATCGAGCGCGAAGCCTTGCCGTTGCCGCCACGCTCCAGCGTGCCGCCGGCGCCGCCGCCCGGGCCGCCTCCGCCACCTCCACCGGCAACACCGGCTACCAGCGTCGTTGAGCGCCCCGCCAAACCGCCGCCGCCGGTGTCGCGGCTGTAGCCGGCAGTGTTGATGCCGCCGCTGCCGCCGGTCGCGTTGGACGTGATCATCGAGCGGGTCGGAATTCCCAAGCCCTGGCCGGAGCCCACACCGGCGCCGACGCCGGTTCCGACACCGGGACCCTGCTTGATGTTGTCCTTCAACTGCAGCGCCATCGGCGCGCCATGCATCTCCTGCAGCTCCTCTTTCATCGCCAGCAGCCCGACACCGGCCGCCTTCTTGCGCGCCGCCTCGAGCGCCTCGCCGGGCGATTTTTCGGGCACCGGCTTGCGCGCCTCCGGCACGGGGATGTCCTCCTTGCGCACCTTCGGAGTCGTTTGCTTCGGAAGCACCGACTTGGTCGGTTGCGGCAGCGGCTGCGGCGGCTTTACCGGCGGCGGAGGCGGCGGCTGGTTCTCCAGCAGCAGCTTGGCCAGGCGCGGCGATATCGGCTCCACTTGTTCGACGGTGACCTGGGGCACCGGCAACAAGCGAATCGCCAGCCCCAGCAGCAGGCACACCAACATCACCTGAGCCAGAATGCGACGGAACCGGCGTTCGTCCCTAGACGAGCCGGTCCACGGCAGGACCGCGGCGCGGAGGGGCACCGTCGGGCCGATAGGCATCGTCGCAGCCGTCATCACGCCTCGGTCTTCTGTATCACGGCGAACGAGATCTCGCCGAAGTTGGCGCGTGCGCAGGTGACCATCACCTTGCGCAGCAGGCGATACGGGATGTGCTTGTCGCCCATGATCGTCACCCGGTGCGACTGCGCCTCGTTCTCATGCAGGATGACCTGGCGGCCGCTTTGCTGCTCGAGCTCGGATTTCAGCGGCTCGATCAGATCGCCCTCCACATTCATCACGTCTGCGACGTCGGCCACTTTGCGGCCCTGTACCAGGATTTCGTTTTCGCTCACGAGCACGACGATCGTCTCGGTCGGCTTCTTCTCTGCGGTCGATTCGGGCAGCTTCACCGCCTTGTTGCTCGGCAGGATTTCGACCTCGGCCGAGTTCGATAGCAGGAAGAAAATCAGGATCGTAAAGATATCGATCAGCGAGACCAGGTTCAGGTCCACCAGCGACACGTTGCGGAGCTTCCGCTCTGCGCGCCTCTCTAAAGGGGTCTTCGAGCTCATTTGCCAGCCTGCGCGGTGCGGATCGGTGCATCGCCGATCGAGATGTCCGGGAACAGATCCGCGTGCCCGACCACGTTGGGTCCCTGCGCCACCGGCGTTTGGCGCACCGCGTCCATCACCCCTACCAGCACGTCATAGGGTGTGCCGGGCTCGGCCAGGATCGATGCTTCGGTCTTTTCCGGAAAGCGCGATTTCAGCTCCAGCATCAGCTGTGCGAGCGAGGGGTAATCGAAGCCGGAAGACGTGTTCGGAATCCACTGGATCTGGCCGCCGATACGATCGCCGACGTTCAGCCCGTCGGGACGGATCACAATCTCGAGCTGCAAGTCGCCCTTCAGGCGTTCCAGCGCGCCGCTCGACTGCGGCGGAAGCGTCAGCTCGAGCACCGCCAGACGCGAGAACACCGCAGTCGAAAGCAGGAACGGAATCAGCACCACGATCAGATTGATGAACGCGCTGACCTCGAGCGCCGCCGGCCGCTTGTGCAGGCGTCGAACCCGCATGGCTAGTGCGCTCCCCGCGGTTCGTGCGCCTGGGCTTGCGCCTGAACCAGGTTCAGAAAGGCGATCTTGGCCGCCTCCAGGCTGTCGACGATCTCACTGGCGCGCGCATTCAAGAACGAGTGAATCAACAGGAACGGGATCGCCACCGCCAGCGCGAAGGCGGTGTTGTTCATCGCGATCGAGATACTGGCCGACAGCATCTCGGCTTTCTCGGCCGGGTTCACTTGGGCGACCGCGGTAAACGCGCGAATCAGGCCCGAGATGGTTCCGAGCAAACCCACCAGCGTGATCACGTTGGCGAAGGTGGCGATGTAGTGAGTGCGCTTCTCCAAACGCGGAACGATTTCCATCATCCCCTCTTCCATCGCGGCATCGATGTCCTCGCGGCGGCGAGCGGTTTGCAGGCGGTTGAGCCCGTTGCTGACGATCTTGCCGATCGCAGTGTCGGATTTGGCCGTATAGCCCAGCACCTGCTGGAACTTACCGCCTTGCAACAGCGGCAGGATGCGGTCCCATACCCTGCGGTTGTCGGCGCGCGCGCGGTTCAGGACGATGAACCGCTCGATCGCGATCGACAGGCCCGAGGCCATGATCAGCAGGCTCGGGTATATGAACAGACCGCAGTCCTGGAAGAACTTCACGATCGTATCGAACGTACTCATCACCTGGTCTCCAAATGCACGATTGGCTCGTTGTTGAAAGTCAAGAGGTTCCCAACTTATTTGCCGGTCGGAGCCGGGGGAGTCACGCCGACGCCTGCACCGGCGGCCTGTCCTGCTGTGACGGGGCGTTCCTGCGCGTCATAGTGCACCTGCCGGCGGAACACGTCGCGGTCGATCGGCGCCAGCGCCTCGTCGAGAACGCTCTCTGTCGGCGGCCCCGACACATCGCCGGCACCCGGCTTTTTCCATGGAACGATATACAGCACCTTGGGCAGTTCGCGGTTGCCGATGATCCTGGTCTGATCGATCGTCGCCCGATCTTCCTGGTTGGTCTTGGCCGCGGCCGTGGCCGCGGCCGTTTTTGCAGGCGGATCTGCGCCGATCGCGCCAGTGCTCGTCAGCGCCGCTGCCACAGCCGCGGCGAGGATTGCGAATCCGAGGGGTCTCATGGCTGCTCCTGGCGGCTCACTTTGTTGCCGCTTTGCTGGCTGCGATTCTTGATGTCGGCGACCCATTTGACCACCTTGTCATCGCCGCCCGGGGTCAGCGCGAGATAACGATCGTAGAACTCGAGCGCTCGCTTGCTGTCCCAGAAATATAGGTCGAAAAGGATCCCCAAATTCAGATAGGCAGCAGGGTAGCTCGGATCGAGCGCGATCGCCTTCTGATACGCCTCACGCGCCTTGGTGAATTGACCGAGCTGGCGATAGGAAATTCCCAGCTGATTCAGGAACACCGGCTGCTGCGGATCCAGTCGGACCGCCTGTTCCAGCTCCGCCACCGATTCGGCGCGCTTGCCGGACTGTCGGTAGATCAGACCCAGGTTGGCGTGCGGGCCCGCCAGATCGGCATGGGACTTGGTGAGCGCAAGGAACACGCGAGCCGCGTCGTCCGCATGGCCGGCATTCAGCGCATCCAGGCCGCTTTCGAACTGACGCTGCACATCCGGGCTGATCCCGGATGGGGTCTCCTTCGCCCGCGCGGCAGCGGCCCCGCTCTGCGTTTGCGAAGCGGGCGCCTTTGTTGACGCAGCCGACGTCGCGGCAGGCGCCGGCGCCGCCTTCTGCGGCGATGAGGCGCAGCCGGCGATCAGTACACACAGCACGGCCGCGAAGGTAGCCCCGGCCTGACCGGAGAGCCGAGGCCTTTTCTGCGAGCAGGGCCGGCGACCCCCGGTAACAGCGCGGCGGAACAGAACGGCAGCCGGCCGAACCACTTCGAACTGCTGCGACGTTTCCGCCGCGCGGTATCCGAACACAGCGACGACCGGATGTCGCCGGCCCCGCGCAGCGGGAAAGGGCGAGGCTAGGCCGGTCAGGCCGACGGGTTTCGCGTCACCGAATCGCATCGATCGCCGCCTCGCTGCGCTCGGTCTTGGCGTAGCGCACCGGACGCAACTGCCCCAGTGCCGCATAGCTCTTGCGGACCCAATCGTCGTAGATGCCCTCGGCGCTGCGGTGGGCGTTGAGCTCGTGCAGCGCGATCGCCTTCTCTTCGAACGGATAGGCCTGCTCCTCCAGCAGCACGTCATACTGCTCCGCCTCGTCTTTCGACAAGCCTTTGGGGCGCTGCGAAGCGAGCATGGCCTTGCCGAAATCGTGGTACACCTCGGCGATGCGGAAGGCGGCCTCGGTGGCGACATCGGCCACACCGTAATCGGCTGCGACGGCATACGCTTTGAGCGCGTCTTCCATCTTTGCCTTCTTGGATTTGAGCTGCGCCTTCAACGGCTCGACCAGCGCCACCTTCTCATACTCGTCGTACACCGGCGCCGCCAGCGCCAGCGCCGCCGTCGCTCCCAGATAGCGGGTGCGGTCGGTGCGACCGGCACCGCCAGCCTGGTCCGCTTGCAGGATCTGCCTCATCCAGCCGAGTTCGCGCGCACCGTCGTGCACCTGCTGCGCAAAGTGCGCAAGCCGGTAGCGCCCCTCCTCAGCCGCTTCGAGCGGCTCCGGATACTGCTTGACATAGCGCTCGTAGGTTGCAATTGCCGAGTCGTGCGCCGCTGCCTTGTCGTACAGCTCGGCCGCCTGCCACAGCGCGCCGCGCGACACCTGCGGGTCCTTGCTGGCTGCCGCAATCCGCTCGAATTCGGGCGCCGCCAGCGCCCATTTGCCCAGCTCCGTATATACGTCCGCGAGCTTCGCGGGAATCTCGCTTTGCAACGGGCTGTCCGGATAGCGATGCCGGAAGTCCTCCAACGCGTGGGCGGCACCGTCCCAGTCCTTCAGGGCGATCAACGACGCCGCTGCGTCATACTCGGCGTTCACGCGGACGCTCGATTGCGGCGCGCTGCTGACCACTCGCTGAAAGTCCTTCACCGCCGCGCGCAGATCGCCCTTGGTGCGCGCCTGCTCGGCCTGCTTGTAGATCGAAGCGGCCTCGCGCTCGACCAGCTGCGGGCGCGCCGGATCGTTGTCGGGGATCAGGGCCAGCACCTCGCCGTAGGCGTGTTCGGCGCGATCAAACTGGCCGGCCTCAAATGCGGTGTGCCCGATCACGGTCCAGGCAACGCGGCGTTGCGCCGTCCCAGCCGGCGGCTTTGCATCCACTACCTGCTGTGCGACCTCCTGCGCGCGCTTGGCATCGTGCAGCGAATACAGCTTGTCGGCCGCGTCGGCCAGCACCGCGCCCGTGCGGGGATCGTCCGGGAACGTGTGTGCGAACCTCAACCTGCTCTCGATCCCCGCCAACTGCGCCGTCCTGGCCGGCTCGCCCGCGGGCGCCTTCTTCTCGATCTCGGCGTAGCACAGAAGCGCCGCGTAGCCCGCGTCCGCGCTCTTCGGATTGCGCGGGTACTGGTACGCGACCTTCTCGTATTCGGGAGCGGCTTCGACAAAGTGTTTGTCGTCGAACAGCAGTTCGGCGAGCAGGAAGTTGGTCTGCGCAGCCTGTGGATCGGTTGGGAAAGACTCGAGCAAGTCGCGGTACCAACGCGCTGCCTCCTGGTAATCCTCCGACTTGTGGCTCTTCTGCGCGCTCGCGTGGTACTGCTGCGCCAGCTCGGCGAGATCCACCTTGACGATCGGCTGCACGCGCTGCTGCCAGGCGGCAGGGTTGACCTCGCGGAAGCGGCTGCGCGCGCCGTAGCGACCGACGAATTCCTTCTTGGCTGCGAGCGCGAGCGAGGCGAAACCGCCCTTCTGATAGATCTCGATGACGCGCGCCTCCATCAGCGGCGCCTGCGGCTGCAGCGGCTCGAGGCGCGCGAACGTGGTGAGCGTGTCGGAGGCGTCCTTGTAGCGCTCCTGCTTGATATACAGCTCGGCAAGCTGCCGGTAGACGCGAAACTCGTACTCGTGGCGCACCGGCGTCGTGATAAACGGCGGGATCGACGCCGCCCCCTGCAGATTTTCCAGGCTCAGGCTGACGACCCGGAACGTGTCGTCCAGCAGTTCCAGGTCTCCGCGAGTCAGTCCAGGCGCCGCGGTCAGGTCGGTCTCGTCGCCACGTCCCGCCAGCTTGCGGTCCAGAACGTCGAAGAAAGGCCCCAACGCCTCTTCCAGCCGTCCCTGCTTGTAGATCGACCAACCCCGCATGTACAGCGACCGTTCGTAGTACGGCGAGGTCGCATCGCCCTGCAACGCCTTGTCGTACGCGACCTCCGCCTGCGGATACTCGCGCATCGCGAACAGCGCTTCGCCGCGGCGGAACTGCGCTTCATCGCGGTAGCGCGTGTTCGGATATTTCTGCATCAGCTCGTCGAGCGTCTTCAGCGACCCCTCCAGATCCCCGCTCTCCTCGTGCGCACGCGCCAGCTGATACAGGACTCGGTCGTTGTTGGGGTCCTTCGGATAGTGTTTCAGGTAGTCCTCGTACTCCTGCATCGCCGCTGCATAGTCGGGTGCGCCGGTGCCCGACTTGTCGCGCGCGGACCGCACATCGGCCAGGTCCATTTCCAGGTCGCCCAGGCGCCGCATTGCCTCCGGCCGCTGCGGGTCGTTCGGCGCGGACTTCAGAAACTCCTGATAGGCGGTGATCGTGCGCTCCTGGGTACCGGCGACGTTCTGGTCGGGCTGCACATCGACCTTGCGCCCGGCCAGCGACTTGAGCGTCGGCATCTCCGGCGGCGGCGCCTTCTTCGGCGTTCCGCACGCGAACAACGCCCCGGCAAGCAGCAGGGCGAGGCAGCGACGTTGCCACACCGTCATGGCGTATGCGCCCCTTCCCCCGCCGGGTTTTCGGAGGAGCCGCCGACGTTGGCTCGATCGTATATGCGGGCCACTGCGAAACGCGCCTGCGTCGCGTACGTCGCCAGCTGATCTTTCTGATGCTCCAGCTCGGCCACTGCCAGCTCCTGCAGGTAGTAACGCTGGTCGCGCATCAGGTCGGCGACTCTCGGTTGCAGCGAGCGGATCCGCCATTGCAGTTGCGCGATTCGCGAGGCGAACTGCTCGAAGTGCGCCGGCTCGTCGCTCTGCGCCTGCCCGAGCGCGGCGTCGCGTTCGCGCGTTTGCGCCAGTTCGACATCCAGCTCCCGCAAACTCTTCTTCGCCTCCCGCAAGCGAGTCGGGTATTCCTGCGTCAATTGCCAGGTCAGCGCGCCGAACACGAGGCGGTAGCGCTCGCGCTCGGGAGCAAACTGCGGATCATCGCCCACCCGCCCCAACAGACTGCGAACGCGCTCCAGGCGCTGCACCAGTCGCTGCTCGTCCGCGTGTGTGAACGCGTAGACGTTCGCTTGCGCTTCCGCCCAATCCAGTTCGCGCGCAAGCTCGTCGCGGCGCTGCTCGAGATGGTCGAGGCTGTTGTCACCGGTGCGGGAGCGCCCGAGCACGCGCGGCAGCCGCTCTGCGAAAGCCTGGCGCCGGTTCGCCAGCATGTCGTTGTACACCGCCAGCTGGTCCTGCCACCGGCGCAGATTTCCGGCCAGGAATAACAGGTCCCGGTAGTTCTTGAACGCCTCCTGGAAGTCGTTGCGCGCGAACAGAGACATCAGATGCCGGGCATTGGCCAGCGGCGGCAGCCGCTCGATGCCCCCGAACCAGCCCATCTCGTCTTCGCCCGGGTTGCGCCGCACGAGCTCGTCGATGAGCTTGCCGGAGCGAATCGAGTCGATCGACTGATCCAGGCTCACGCGTTCGCGCTCGAAGACTGCGATCGCGTCGTTGTACAGCTCGAGTGACTGCGCGTATGCGCCGATTTCGCCCATCGCGTACGGGACGGCCAGCTTCGCCTCCAGCACGGCGGCATCGGCGGTGTCGCGTTTTGCCAGCTCGAGCCAGGGCACCAGCGCGTCCTTCGGCTGCTTCTCTGCGGCCGCTGCCCACCCGAATGCGAGCAGCGCCTTGTTGGCCAACATTCCCGACATGCGTACGCGCTCGAGATAGACGTGGGCGTGCTGCGGATCGTCGTGTTGCAGCGCTGTGAACCCGAGCGCGACGTTCGCCTTATCGCGCAGGCTCTGCATTTCGTCGCCCTGCGCCGGTTCGCGGCCGATCTGGTCCAGAAGCGCCGTCCCCTGTTCGACCTGGCCGCTCTTGATCAGCGCAACGCCCAGGTTGTAGCGCACGTAGACACCCGCTTTCGGTTTGCCCGCAAGCGTCTGCAGCACCGAGGCCGCATCCGCGTACGCGCCGCGCGCCATCAGGAGGTTGGCCTGCAGCAGCACACGGTCCTCCTCGAGCTCGGGCGGCAGCGGACCGCCGATATGCGCCAAAGCCTGCTCGGCCGGTCCGTACAGATCGCGCTGATAGCGGATCTTGGCCAGGTAGTACCAAGCGCGGTCACGAACCTCGGGTGCGGCGCCCTTCTCGATCAGGCGCGCGAAGATCTCGCCCGCCTCGCGGTGCATTCCGTACGAAAGGTACAGCCCGCCACGAAGCAACTCGGCTTCGTCGACATGGTGCGGCAGCCGGGTGAAATGCTGCGACACCATCAAATCCGTCACCGCCGAAAAATAGCGCTGCTGGAAGAAATAAAAGAGGCTGTCGCCGTAGTAAGGGTCCCGCACCACGTGGTGGGTCGGCGCGCCTTCGGACGCCGGGGCCAAGGGTGGCGCTGAGCACGCAGCCAAGCCGGCGGTCAGCGCCAGCACGGGGAGCGGGAACCTTCGGGTCATTTGGTCATCATGGGGGCCGGAGGCGTCGGCGAGTTGGCGCCCGGCCAGATACGCACGTCGAACTCGGGCTGCTGCTTGCCGGTCGAGTCCTTGATCCGCAGCTCGATGTACTTCGGGTCCGTTCCCTTGTCGAACTTCACCGACGTGGCGCGCCGGTAGTCGCGCTGGTGCGGCCCGCCGCCGGTGAAGAACGCGACCAGCTCATGGCTGCCGGTCTTCAGGTTCCCGAGGTAGATCCGCTGCACTCCGCCGCGGTGCAGAGCCTGCACTTCGGCTGGTGTGTACAAGTAGTTGGCAACCTCCCGGTCGTCCATCTTCACTTGCACCGAATCCAGGTCGAACAACTTGCCGACGTCCATCGAGACGAACACTGCAACCTGCGTGCTGGCGGGAAACAGTAGTTCCTCCTCGAGCACCATTAAGTCGCGGTTCAGTTCGATGACCGCCTTTTTCGTGTCCTCGATCCGGTTGTCGAGGTTGCTGAACTCGCTCGGGGGAGTTTGCGCGGCGCTCGCAGCCCCCGGCGCCTGCGCCTCGCTCGCGCCGGCGGGTGACCGTGACTCGCTCGCGCCGGCGGGGGGCTGTGGTCCGCTCGCTCCACCCGGAGTTTGCGTGTCACCGGCGCTGAGCGCTGCCTGCGCGGCCGTCAGAGCCAGCGCGATGCAGGCGGCGCGCAGCAACGCTGCGTGCGGCCGCAGCAACGATGGCGTTACCTGCCGGAAAGACCGCTGAATCGACCAAGCCTGCATACCGGACCCTCGACCGAGTGTGAAAAAAAGGGCGACGCTTGTGAAAGACCTTTTCCTGCGTCAATACAGGGCAGAGACGGACACCTCGAGCACGTTGGCGTTAAACGTATACGGCTGGCCGGTGCGAATGTCGGTGAAATCGCTGTACGCAAAGTGCATCCATTCGTAGGCAGCGCTGAGTTTCAAGTCGAAGCGCGACCATACCCGGCCGGCCGAATAGGTGGCTTTCATCGTCGGCCCGACATCGTAGAACGTGCTGAGCTGGCGATTGCGCGACATGTACGTCATCGCAGTCGAGAAGTCGTCGCTGTAAAAGAGCGCACGTCCCTGTGTGTAATAGCGCACGCCGCCGTCGAGCAGCCAACGGTCTCCGAAGTGGCGGCTGAAGCCCACCTCCGCGGTGTGCGCACCGATTCCCCAAGTGTCCCAGAAATAGCGGTACTGCACGCGCAGCGCGCCGAGCGATCCCAAGTCCGCCGCCACGCGCAGCAATGCCGCCCGCCCGGTGCGCGTGCTCGGATCACGTTCTGGCACGGCCGCGCCGAATACCCGAGCGACCCGGTAAGGGCTTTGCAGGTAACCGTCGTCCGACACCGATTCCAAATTTAGGCTCGCCAGCAGGCGCGGCGTCAGTATCTGGGTAAGCCCGAGACGATATTGCCAATGATTGGCTGGAGCTGAGAAATCGGATCCGTGTTTGCGCACAGTGTCCCAACCTCGCGTGTAGCCGAGGCGCACGGTCGTCATGCCACCGAACACGTCCTGCGCGACGTCCATGCTGACGCTGTCGGCCGTATAGTCCGGCTCCTTGCTGTGCGTTCCCGCCAGGCTGATCAGCGCGTCGCGGTAGAGGTAGTCGACGCCCACCGAGTCTTCCTTGCGCGTCTCATGAAAGGGGCTTGCGGTCGTCACGACATCGATCGAGGCGTTGCTGACGATGTCGACGAAATACGAACCGGTCAGCGACACGCGGTCGAGCAGACTCTTCCGGATCAGCACCGCGGGTCCCCATGCCGTCACTCCACCGCCGTCGTACAGGTGGAACATCGTGTCGGCACGGTCTTCCGGAAGTTCCGTTGCGCCGGCGCGGACGGCCGCCAGCACTCCACCAAACACTCCGGCCCAGCGTGCGCAGCGCGGACGGGCGCGCAGCCACGCCAGCAGGCGGTCAATTGCAGCCACAGCCGCCCCCTTGCACCCCGGTCGCGCCGTGCGCCGCTTCCCGCACGTCGTATACGTGCTCGCGGTGCTTGTCGGAGAGCGGATCGCGCGAAAACTGCATGGTCGGGTCCGCCAGACGCTCGCGTTCGTATGGCCGGACCCACGGCTGAATCGAGCAGCCCGCCAATAGCAAAGCGGCAGCTAACGCGAGTTCCCTGGGGAGATTCATTCGCGCAGGAGTTCCCTAATCTGCTCTTCGTACTGCTGCTCGTAACCATCCTTGTAGCCGCGATGGATATAGCGAACTCGCCCGTCTCGGTCGATCAGAACAGTTGAAGGCATCGTCGTCAGGTCGTACAGGCGGCTGACCTTTTTCTCGGTATCCAGCAGCACGGGGAAGTGCAAGCCCAGCCGGGAGGACACGCCCGATGCGTTGCGAACGTCCTCATCGACGTTGACGCCGAGCAATTGGAAGCCGGAGGCGTGATACTTCTCATACAAACGATCGAGCAGCGGCATCTCCTGGCGGCACGGCCCGCACCAGCTCGCCCAGAAGTTCAGCATCACGACCTGTCCGCGCTGCTCTTTTAGCCGCAGGTTGGGGCCGCCCATGCTGCGCAGCGTGAAGTCCGGTGCCGCTCCGGACGACAGAACGAGCGCGCTCGCAGACATGGCCGCGGCAGCGGCCACGAGACAGGTAGCAAAGGCGGCGCGCAATCCAAAAGAGCGCCAGTTGGGGGGCGAGTTCATCGTCGGCTTCTCCGATCAGAAAAAGAAGGTAACCCCGCCGCTGAACTCCAGGTTCTGAGTCGTTCTTTGTTGTCCAAGCACATCGAGCGAAAAAATGTGGTCGCGCATATCCGCTTGCAGTGATACCCAGTTGGCCAGCCACACGCGGGCGCCGAAACCGACGGTCCCGGTGAAGTGGCGCTGGTCGAGGAAACTGGTGCTACCCAGTCCCGCGATCAGATACAACGCGCTGGGACGCGCCGCCTTCGTCCAGAAGAATAGTTCGCCCGGAAGCACGTTGATCCCACCAGTAAGCTCGTAGTAGGTCAGCTTCTCCTTGGGATTTTGAAAGATCCCGCCCGGCAGGATCTGCCGGAACACCTCGTCGCTGGCGCGCGTCTGGGCATAGACGGCCTCGGCGAAGAAGTCCTCAGTGATGTGATAGCCGAGGCGCACGCCGCCGACCAGGTTCGTTCCGAAATATTCGGTGTTGAAGTCGCCCGCGAACAGGCCCAATTCGATGTCGTTCGAGGGGATATGCAGCACCTTAACCGGGCGCCGCTCCACTTCGGGTTGGATCACCTGATCCTCGCTCGCGGGCGGCCTGGGTTCGCCAATCGGTGCCTGCTCGATGGCAGGCGCACCGGCGTCCTGACCGGCTGCGGGCGAGCTCGCCGGGGCCGGGGCTGCCGAGGGTTGGGCGGCAGCGGGAGCGTTGCCTTGCGCGGCGGCAGGATCTGCCGCGTTCGCCAGAACCGGCCATGCCACGATTGCGACCATCAGCAGGAAAAGACGGGGTGCGGGGTTTCGCATGGTGGCTCGAGATCGTTCAGAAGAAGAAGCCCAGGCCTATTGTGACGGCGCGGTATTGGTCCGTCCGATTGTCCGCGATGTACGCGAGGTACTGGGTGTAGTCCAGCCGTGCCAGGAAGCGGTCTCCGAGGTGATAGCGCAGCCCGATCGTCGCATCGGCCATGCGGGAGTTGGTCGGGATCGCTCCCACGAGCGTCGCGTTCGGAATGTTGATCAGTCGCCCCAGGCCGATGCCAACAAACGGCGAGAGGCGCCAGTCCGAAAATGGTTCGGCGAGCAGATTCACGTGCCATAGCGTCGTGCCCGAGAACGTTCCAGCCACTTGTCCGGCGGTTGCCTCGAGCGCAAGGACGTCGGTGAAGTTGTAGGCGGTCCATATCTTGAGCATCGGTTCGGACTGGAAATGCCCCCATGCCGCGCCGAATTCGAAGCGGCGCCGCAAATAATCCTCCACCAGAATGTCGCGGAAGGTCGTTCTGGTGCCAATCTGCGTCAAGGTGGCTTCGATCTGCTTGCGCGGGACCCATCCTTCCTTGCCGTTCTCGGTTCGAACCAGGAACCAGTCGGTGTGGCGCAACCGGATCTCGACCCACTCGTGGCGGCCGGCCACGTAAAACACCGGATAGCTGCGGCCGGGACCAGTGTGCAGCTCGATGTACGGATCCGCGACCTCCACCTTCTCGGCGGCAGCAGCCGGGAGGCTCCAGAACATCAAGAGGGCAACGGCCAAGCATGCCGGCAGGAGCTGTCTGGAAATCAAGCCGGCCGCCACCGGTTAATTGCTGTTACACGTGCCGAGATTCGGATCCGCCGGCGTGAACATCGAGTAAGTGGCGGTGCTGAACTCGTCCTGCCCCTGCGGCGCGGGGTTGCCGATCCAGTACTGCATCAGCTTCACGTTCGCATCCTGGCTGTTCACGAAGATCTGCCCTCCCCCGTGGAAGATACCCTCCAGCAGGGGCTTTCGCAGCAGCAGGCTCTGCCCGGGCGAACCGATCACCGTCTCCCCCTGGGCCGAAAGAAAATTTTTGTACATGTCGCTCGCGCGGATCACGTCCGGCGTATTGGCCGGATTCGTCACGTCGATGCTCTGGGCCGTTGGAATGATACGGAAGGCTCCGCCGGCGCCGGTTGCGTTGTTATGGCAGGCCGAGGCCGCGCAGGTGTTCATCACCGTCACGCCATTTAGCGTGATCTGCAGCGGCTTCAGGAAGATCGGGTCGACGCAGCGCTGGAAATAGGCAAATGCGAGAACTTGCGTCCCATTTAAGGGTGGGTCGCTGACACTTCCACCGCCACAGCCGGCGAGCGTCAGCAGTGCACCAACGGTGGCGGCGCGCTGCCGAGCAAGGGACTTGGCGGCGCTGTTCGTCACGGGCACCCAGCCAGAATCCAGCTCGAGATCGTGTTGTAGTTGGCGCTGCCGACCGGCAGGACGGCAGTTGTTTGGCCGACTGCGCCAGGCGGGTGCGGATTCGTCGACGGCATGCTCAGCAGCAGGTTTGACGCCGGATGGCAAGCGTCCGTGATCATCGTCAGCACCACGTTGAAGTCTCCGTCGGCGGTCCCGGTCAGCACCAGATTGTTGTCGACGAACGACGTACCCGGCGGCGGTGTCTGGCTGCTGCCGCCGGTGAGGTTGCTGCCGACTCCCTGGTGGCAGTAGGCGGCGCAGGTCTTCATCAAGATCGGCTCGATCTGGGCGGTGAACACATCCTTGCTGAGGGAAGTGACCGTACGCACACCGCTAGAGGCGTTGAACGGATCGTTGTAATACTTGCCGCCCAAATCGATCCATTCGGCGATCAGCCGCTTCTCCGCCGCGCTGAGCATTGTCGCATGGTTGGGCGCAGTGCCCGGCGGGTTCGGATGCGCCGCCAGTGAAGCGGCGTCGGCCATCAGGCTTTCCCCTGACATGATCTCGGTCAGCCGGCTCTTGCGAGCCATCCCGACGGCATCGCCCTCGCTTCCGGTCGGGATCACCAGCGCCGGATTGCGCTGGATCATCAGCACGCCGTCGACGATCTGCGTCACCGGGGTTCCGTTGGCGTTGAGCAGCGGCGTGCCGACCAGCAGCGACTCGTACGACGCCAGCCGCCCGGTGCCCGCAGTCGTTGCACTCAGGTCGAGTACGTTCGGGTCGGTATGGCAGCTCACACACGTGTTCGCGCCTCCTGCTCCGCGGCTCAGGGACCAAATCGGCTGGATGTGGTCGGGATAGTTGATGATGCCGTTGACCGGGGTCTGCTCCGGAGCAACCAGATCGTCAGCCGGATTCGCGTTGCCGGTGTATTTGATTGCGAGCGACGGCCGCGCCGAAACAAAGGGTTTGCTGGTATCGGCCCACACATCGGTATACGTCGGATCGCCCGAGTAGTTCAGCGCCGCCGGATTCATCCGGGTGCGGGTCGCCGCCATCGTATCTCCGGATTGGTGCGCACTGGCCATCGCCGCCAGCCAGCCGGCCGGGACGGTGTTCACGGTGGTTCCCGAGTTCAGCGCGGCGCCGCGCCGCGGACTATGGCAGCCGTCGCAGGTGCGCCGCTCGCCGGGCCGCACCTGGATCCAGTTCGTATGCACCTGGAACGCGCGTCCCTGGGAATCGACCGCCTGTACGCCGATCGGGGTGTCGGCCGGAACGACCAGCTTGAACGAGCCGTCGGGCTCGATCGGGGCGTAGCCGAGCAACTGCTGCATCTCGAATTCGGTGTCGCCGATCGCACCGCGCGTTCCTGTGGAGTTGGCGGGCGGAGCCACCGCACGCAATACGCGGACGAAGCGCGCCGGCGCGCACTGGTATGCCGGGTTGGCCGGATCCTTGATCTTCACCAAGTCGGCCACTGAAGCGCGTGTGTCGAGCGGATCGAGCGGACCCGTCTGCACGATACCGGCAGCGCAGCCGTTGGCGCGGTCAAATGCGCTCAAAAACGAGTTGCCCATCCGGTCCAGGCCGTCGGTGTCGTACACGCTCTGCACATCCAGCACGCCTAGGCCCTGCGCAGCCAGCACTGGATCGACGCTGGTCGGCGGCTGAACAGCGGGCTCGGTCGCCGCCATGATCGGGACCGGGTGGTCGTACATGAAGCCGGCCGGCGGAATCGCCACCGGCAGGAACGTCTGGGCCTTCGGATCGAACATGTAGATCGCGTACGACGGCGGCACGTTGTTCTGGAGCGGGTCGGCAGCTGCTTGGGCGACCAGCCGGTTGGGATCGCTCAGGCGCGCGATTTCGGCGGACGTCAACGTGGCGCAGGAAACGATCACGCCGGCATTCGAGACCTCGCACGGCGCGTATGCCAGCAGCACGCGGTCGGTGCCGTCGCGCAGCGGAAACGGTGCCGTGATCCGCCCGTAGAGCGAAAGCCCGGTGCCGAAGTTCAGCGTCTGCGCAGTCGCTTGCGTCTGGCCGCCCTGCGACGGAATCGTCGAGTTGGCCGGAGTGTCTTGCTCCGAATAGTGGGCAACGTCGACGAACATCAGCGCACCGCCTTCCTGCGTGCGGTCCAACGGCATCAGATCGGTCGCGATGAATCCCTTGTGCGGTCCGTTCGGATCCATATCGCGCGGGTGCAGGAAGCTGTTGCCGACGTTGTGTGCGCCGTACAGCACGAACAGGCCCGTGCCATCCGGTTTGGTCGTGAACACAGTAAAGCGGTTGCGATCGCCGACGTGGTCCCAGCGTGAATACATCACGGTGCCGTCGTCGCGCACGACCGGATTGCGGTCGTGACTCTGGTTGAACGAGATCTGCTGGATGTTGCCACCGTTCAGGTTCATCGTATGCAAGTTGGAGACACGCTCGCGCTCGTACTCGTCGAGCGCGTAGTAGCTGTGCCCGAGCGCCTGGTTCGGGAACGACTTGGCCTGACGGTTGGACGCGAACACGAAGCCGGCGCCGCCCGGTAGGTAGCTGGGTGCGACGTCGTCGTCGTTCGAGGAGCTCGTGATGCGGCGGAACGTGCCGCCGGTCAGGCCCCCAGTGGTCATGTCATATTCCCAGATATTGAAGCGGCCGGTGCATGCGGGCTGGCCGTTGATCTTCGAAGTGTTCGACGTCGGGCAATTCATCGCGAACACGATCTTCTTGCCGTCGTAAGAGACCGAAGGATCGAGGACGTCGCCCCTGCCTTGGGTGAACTGCGCAGTGATGTTGTGCTCCGGAGCGCTCGGCGAGGACTTCTCGCGGATGATCAGGTCGCCACCAGCCGCAAACGGGTTGGCCGTGAGCGGATTGATCGTCACCATGTTGGACCGCATCGCGTAGGCGATCGGCACGTCGCCGTTCACGGTGACCGTGCCCGAGTCGGAGTTCGAGCCACTGCAGGCCGCCACGACCGCTGCCGCAGCGAGGGATCCCAGCAGCGGGACCCGCGTTGCCGATTTCGACTGGATGTCCATCCTCGCCTCCGAATCGATCCGTAGATCGGTTTGCATTCGAACTCGTCATTCCTCAGTGCCGTGCCCGCGCGCGCCCCGGCAGCAGCCCCGCGGAATGGTGCAGCGCGCCCGCCGCGTCGACCACCACCGCGTCGACGCCCTCGAGCGACTCGATCAGCCGCATCCCCCTGTCCACGCCCATCACGAACACGCTCTTGGCAAGCGCTTCGCTGGTCAATCCGTCCGGTGCGATCACCGTCACGCTCCGCACCCCCAGCGGCGATCTGCCTGTGGCCGGATCGATCACATGGTGGTAGCGCACACCGCCATCTTCGAAATAGCGCTCGTAGTCTCCCGACGTCGACAGAGCGACATCCTGCAGCGGCAACACGGCGACCATTTGACCAGCGCGGCGCGGGTCGCGGATGCCGATCGCCCACGGACGACCGCGCCGGTCGCCAACGATGTGGCTGTCACCGCCGGCGGTGACGATTGCATTGCATACGCCCCGAGAGCGCAAAATGGCGGCGCCTTCGTCGACCGCGTAACCCTTCGCAAAACCGCCCAGATCGATCCGCACTCCCGGTCGCGCGAACCGGATCGTGCATGCGTCCGGGTCCAGTACCAGGTTGCGCCATCCGATTGCGGCGCGTGCACGCGCCAGATCGTCTTCCGCCGGCCGTATCCCCAGGCGGTAGTCGTACAGGTGGCCGGCGCTGGCATAGGTGATGTCGAACGCACCGTCGGACATGCGCGAATATTCGATCGAGCGCGAGACGATGTCGTACATTTCGCGGCTAACGGCAACCGGGGCGTCCGCCGCGGCACGGTTGACGCCTGTGAGCTCGGAATCGGGCTTATATGGACTCATCGTTTCATCGATCTGATGCATTCGCTCCATCACCGCCGCAATCGCAGCCTCGCCATCGTCCCGATCCTCGCTCCACAGCTCGACCCGCACCGATGTCCCCATGATCGCTTCTTCGCGGCTCACCCAGCCCGCAGACACGCGAACGCGGCCGCCAAGCGCACCGGCGGCGCGCGTCAGCACGCCTTTCCATCTGTCGAACATCGCAAGCCGGCTCAGCGGAACGTCGGACTTCAGCGACTGAGTTCGCCGGCTTCGCGAGCGCTCGACCGCCGCCTGCGTGCGCGCACGGCGCGCTTCCGGCCGCGCAAGATCCGGCCGACGGCACGTGACGCGCATGCGGCCCGACGCAGCCCTTTATAGCGCCGCATTGTTGGTATCGACACGGACTGTCCTCCTTCTTCGTGGGAGTCCTTTCGACGGACTCGAAAGTGATCGCCTAGGCCGTTCAGCCGAGTCAAGTCCAGCGCAGTGGAGCCGACGCGCAAAGCGTTCGCCATAAAGGTTCCATAAGGGTTTCCGACGCGATTACAAGCGCAGGGCAGCGAGTATCTGTGGCGCATGGTTCGCCAGCGTAGAAAAGTGCCCCTCGCCCGCGAGAAACGTGGCGTTGCAACGCGGGAGCCGCTCGGCGAGAAGTCGCACCGGTGCGATCGGAATCAGCCGGTCCTGCTCGCCGTGCCACAAGAAGACTTCGCGCAGCGGCACGCGCTCGATCGGCAGGTTCCAGCTTTGCAGCAGCGCGAGCAATTCCAGCCGGTTGGCCTGCCCACCTTGACGGCGACTTTCCGCCAACGACCGCACCAACGCGTTGCGCACATCCTGTCGCTGCAGCACGTCTCGGTCAGCTTGCCCCAGAAACGGAGCGATGCGCGCGAGCCGGACCTCAGCGCCGGCTTCCCCGGACGGCTCGTCCGGGAGCAAAAAACGCATGCACGCCAGCGCGAGATCCGCGCGAAACCGCGTGAACGCCCAGGCGGTGCGCATCCAAACGGGACCGCCCTGCAGAACGAGTTCCGGAGGGCAGATCGAGCTCACCAGCGCGCATGCGGTGAGCCGGTGCGCGATCCGGTATGCACAGGCCAGCGAGAACGCACCCCCAGCCGAAATGCCCTGGACCGCGAAACGGCCGATCCCGAGAGCGTCGGCCACATGCGAGACATCCTCCGGCCAATCGAGCAAGGTTCTGCCCGGAGCCGGATCCGACTCGCCGATGCCGGGGCGGTCCAGTCCGATCAGGCGCACGCCCGCCGCTGCCGCCGCATCGGCGAGCATCTCGACCTCGCGTCGTGACGAACCGTTTCCGTGAAAATGGAAAATCGGAACGCCGTCGGGTCTGCCGACTTGGAGGCAACCGACGTTGCGCCCGTCCGGTAAGCGCATCCGCAAGCTCCAGATTTGAACCGTGCAACGATAGCCTGTGTCGGTTCGTGGGCCGCGCTTATACTGCGCGCCGGCATTGGGACGCGGGGGCAATGTGGGCTGGTGGAGCTGGGTGATCGGCGGCGCAATCCTGCTCGGCTCCGAGCTGGTCTTCGTCGACGCGCAGTTCTACCTCGTCTTCGTCGGCTGCTCCGCCATCGTTGTCGGCGTGATTGCCGGGGCGATGCCGACCCTGCCCGAGTGGGCGCAGTGGGCCATTTTCGCGGCGCTGGCGATCATCTCGATGGTCGCGTTTCGCAGCCGCCTGTATGACCGGGTGCGCGGCCGCGCTCCCGCAGTCCGGTCGGGTCCGGCGGGCGAGGTTCTGACGTTGCCAGCTGGCCTTTTACCCGGGCAGACCTGCCAGACCGAGCACGGCGGCACCTTCTGGACCGTGCGCAACGACAGCGATGTGGCGATCGCGCCGGGCGCACGCGCGAAGATTGCACAGGTGCAGGGCCTGGTGCTGTCGGTTCGGCCGGAGCCATGAGTCGGGCTATGAGTTGGGCTAAAAGTCGGCCCCGGTCTTCCCGTCCAGATTCTTTGACCATTACCGGGGAACGTCCGCAATGTTCACCTTGAATGCATTCATCATCATCGCAGTGGTGGCCGTCATACTGGTGGCCAAATCGTCGACCGTGGTGCCCCAGCAGAGCGCCTACGTGGTCGAAAGCCTCGGCCGTTACAGCCGCACGCTGCAGGCCGGCTTCCACATCCTGATTCCGTTCGTCGAGCGCGTGGCCTACCGCCACAGCCTGAAGGAGCAGGCGACGGACGTCGCCGAGCAGGTCTGCATCACGAAAGACAACGTTCAAGTCGGCATCGATGCCGTGCTCTACATGCAGGTGCTCGACCCGCACCTGGCCTCCTATGGGATCACCAACTACGGTTTCGCGATTTCGCAGCTTGCACAGACCACGCTGCGAAGCGAGATCGGCAAGATCGAGCTGGACCGCACGTTCGAGGCGCGCTCGACGATCAATGCGAACGTGGTCGCGGAGCTGGACAAGGCGTCGGGCTCCTGGGGCGTGAAAGTGATGCGCTACGAGATCAAGAACATCACCCCGCCGAAGGACGTGCTGTCGGCGATGGAAAAGCAGATGCGTGCCGAGCGCGAGAACCGTGCAGTTGTGCTCACTTCCGAGGGCGAGCGCGACGCCAAGATCAACCAGGCCGAAGGCGACAAGCAGCGGGTCATCAAGGCCTCGGAGGCCGCCAAACAGCAGCAGATCAACGAAGCCGAAGGGCAGGCCTCTGCGATCCTTGCCGTCGCCACGGCTACCGCGGAGGGACTGCGCCGGGTCGGCGAATCCTTAAGCGGCCGCGGCGGAATCGATGCGATGCAACTGCGCCTTGGCGAGGAATACTTGCGCCAGTTCGGCAAGATCGCGAAGGAAAGCACCACGCTGATCGTTCCCGGCCAGCTGAGCGATCTGGCCTCCGTCGTTGCGATGGCCACCAGCATCGTGCGCAAAGCGCCGACCGCGCAAACCTAGACCGGATTGCCTCGGGCCGGCGTGCAAAGCGCTCACCACGGGCGCTCTTCAGAACGTTTCAGGCCCGAATTCAGCCCGCTCAAGGACTGAAGGGCCCCTGCGGTCGCAAAGTTCTCCCATCGATTCCGGTGCGCCGCGCCGGTCGAAGCAGGGAGAAAGACGATGGAACGCAATGACTGGACGAGCCCCCGCATCCGCCTTGGTTGCTTCGCCACCGCAGCGCTGTTTTCCACCGTCGTCGTCGGCAGCGTAGTGTGGCTGTTCGCGGCTAGCGTCCCCTCCGTCACCAGCGCCTCTTACGAAGTGGCAATGCACGCACCGGCCGATCAGCTTGCCCGCGCCAGGTAAGCGGTCGCCCCGAGGTTTTCGAAAATGCTACGCACGTGCGCAGTGGCGGCCGCATCGCCTTGCAGCAACGCTTGCCCCTGTTCCAACGGGCAGCCGATACGGCTCCAGGCTTCGGCCGCCTCGCGCCAGCGCCCTGCAATCTGCAGTCCGCGCGGGCTGCACGGATCTAGGCCATCGACGATGACCCCATGCAGCCACAGCCAGTAGCCGAGCTCGTCGAGGTAGGCATGGGCCCGGGCCTCCTTGCAAGCCTCAAAGACAGCGGTTATCTGCTCCAGCTGCGGTTCCGCGGATGCGCGTAGTAGCCACAGACTCTCGCAGCGCGCCGTTGCAGCCGGCACCAGACGCTGCAGCTCGTTCGTTGCCGCGGCCAAGTCGCTCACTTCTTGCAGCGCACGCGCGGCATCCGGATCAGCACGCGCGACCTTCAGGCGCGCCATCACCCATAAGGACGGGAAGCGGATTGTTGCAGAGCCGGCCGCATAGTTGCGCGACAGTACCTGTATCGCGTCGGCCTGTGCCTGGCTCCAGCGGCCGCGCTCGAAGTGGGTCCGCGCCCTCCAGCCGCCGCTATAGATGTCCCATATGTCTACATCGTTGCGGACAAAGAAAGCCTTGGCGGACTCCTCGAACAGCTCCTCCGCGCGCCCATACATGCGGCTTTCGACCAGCTGGCAAATCAGGTTGATATAGGCACGAGGAGTCGATTCGTCGTCCCGGTTACGGATCGAGATCGCCAGGCTGCGTTCCAGCAGTGCTTGACCCTGCGCGATATCGCCGGTCGCGAAGCGCGAGGTTCCGATGCTGTTCAGCAATGAGGCAACGAAGCGCTCGTCGCCGCGCTGCTCGGCCAGTGCAAGTCCGCGCGACCCGATCTCGATCGCCTCCATATAGCGCGACGCCAGCATCGCGACGCGCGAGGTTTCGGCCAGCGCTTCCAGATACTCCCGGCTGCCGGGGTACGAGGACAGCAGGGCCTCCGCTTCGCCCGCGAACCGCTCGCAGTCCTGCCCCAGCCCCGCGTACCAGGACGCGCGGGACATGCGCGCCAGCGCACGCCCCTGGTCCAGCGTTCGCCCCAGGTCCTGCCAGATTTGCAAAGCCTCCCGGTAGCACGCGAGCGACCCGGCGACTTGATTGGCGGTCAGGCGCTCTGCCGCACACGCCTCCAGCATCGCGGCGCGCTCCGGCTTCGGCAGTTGGCCGCCCGCCGCCAGAGCGGACTCGTACAGGGCGGCCGCTTCCCGGTGTGCGCCGCGGCGGGTCGCCTCTTCGGCGGCGCGTGGCGCATACATCAGCACGTCGGCGCTGCGGCCGGCCGACTTCGCGTGGTGCACGAGGCGCGCCGGCGGCACCGCCGCCTGTGGATTTGCCAGCAGGCAGTCGAGCATGCGGGCATGCAAGCGGCGTAGCTGGTAAGTGGCGATCGACTGCTCGACTGCCCGCCGTGCGAGCTCGTGGCGGAATCGGAGCGAATCGCCGTCTGTGAGCAGAAGTCCCGAGGACAGCGCATCCTCTACTGCGCTGCCGTCTGGATCGACCAGCCGCTCGACCACCCAGTGCTCGATCCGCCCCGGGGCCGTGGATGCCAGTTCGAGCAGAGCGCGAACGGCTGCCGGCTGACGCGCCACGCGTGCGCGCACCGCATCGCGCACAGTCGCAGGCAATCCGCCTGCCTCCAACAGCTCGGTCACGTAGAACGGATTGCCTCCGGTTGTCGCCAGGATGCCTTCGGCCGAGCGGCCAGCTTGGCGCGCCAGCTCTTCGACCGCCGCTCGACTCAGGGGCGACAGGGGCACCCGCACCACACCCTGCTGTAGATCTCCGAGCACCAGTCGCAACGGGTGCTCGTCCGACAGCTCATCGTCCCGGTATGTCAGCACGAGCAGAGCCGGCGCGCGCTGGATGCGCCGCCCCAAGTAGCGGGCCAAGTCCAGCGTGGCGGCGTCGGCCCAGTGCAAGTCCTCCAGCAGCAGGACGCTTGGTTGTCTTTCCAGGCCGTTCAGAATCTGCGCGAACAGCTCTATCCGAGCGTCGGCGAGGCCGATGAGCCCGCGCGCTGCGGTGTCGAGCTGCCCGACGAAGTCGTAAACCGGGCCCAGAGGACGCGGAGAGAACAACGCCTCGCAGCCGCCGCGCAGCACGCGCACACCCTGCAATCTGAGCAGAAACGAATTGCACAGCGAGGACTTGCCGATCCCGGCCTCGCCGTACACCAGGCAGACGGTTCCGCGGTTCTGCATTGCGGAGTCCATCGCCTGAGCGAGTGCCTGCAGCGCATCTTCCCGCTCCAGTAGCGGAATCGCAGGCGCCATCGCCGCCGTGATCGCCGCTGTTGTTCCTGCCGTTGTCTTCGCGGCGGCGTCTGCCTCGGTCGCCGCGGACAACGTCGGCCGCCGCTCTTGGCCGGAAGGCGCGCCCTGGGGCTGCTGCGACGAAGCATCGCTATCTGGCTCCGTCACGAGGCGATAGCCGCGTCCCGCTACCGTGATGATCGCGGCCGGACCCAGCAACCGGCGCAGCGCGGAAATCTGCACCTGCAAATTGTTTTCCTCCACAACGACGTCCGGCCAAACGCGGTCCATCAGCTCGCGCTTCGTCACAAGCTCGCCAGGGTTTTGCGCAAGTGCGCACAGCACCTCGAGCGCGCGCCCACCCAGCTGCGCAGGTCGGCCCTCGACCAGCAACTGCGCCTGTGCAGGCCGCAAAACCGCGCCGCTCGCAAACCGGATCTGCCCCAAACAAAGCCTCCGCGGATCGGCAATCAGTGTATTCGGTTCGACACGAGTACGATCACATCATGCTGCGCCGGCGCGATCGGATAAAGGCCGACGACGCCTGCCGGGCGAGCACGGTCTCGCATGGTCTGCACGAGCGGCGGTGAAGTGAGGGCCCTTGGACCAGTAGCAGCAGCCTTATTGGCCTTGGCCTCGGCCTCCTCGAGCGCTCAAGCCGAACGCGACGGCGCGCCTTCCGACGCATGGAGCCTGCACGGCCAGTCCACGTGGACCACCCAGTATCACCCGTCATTCCGATCGCCGTATCAAGGCCCCAACAGCATGGACCCAGGCAACAGTGGCCGCGAGACGATCGATCTGACGCTGTACGCCGGGGTGCGACTTTGGAGCGGCGCTTCGGTCTACGTGAATCCGGAGATCGACCAAGGCTTCGGCCTGACCGGAACACTCGGGGCAGCGGGGTTCAGCAGCGCGGAAGCCTACAAGGTCGGCGATGCCCATCCGTACTATCGGACGGCGAGGTACTTCCTGCGGCAGGTGATCGGGTTGGGCGGTGACGAAGACCACATCTCGTCGGGTCCGAACCTCCTCGCAGGTTCGGAGCCTTCCGACAACGTCACGCTGACGGCGGGCAAGTTCTCGGTGGTCGACATCTTCGACACCAATCGCTATGCGCACGATCCGCGCGGCGATTTCCTGAACTGGGCGGTCGTCGATTCGGGCGCTTTCGACTATGCGGCCGACTCCTGGGGCGACACCTGCGGCGCAGCCGCCGAATGGAATCAATCGTGGTGGTCGGTGCGCGGCGGACTGTTCGCGCTGTCGCGCGTTCCGAACCAGACACAGCTCGACGTGACCTTTCAGCAATTCGGGCTGGTAACAGAGTTCGAAGAGCGCCATACATGGCTCGGTCATTCCGGCAAAGCAAAGCTGCTCGCATATAACAACCGCGGCAGAATGGGAGGCTACGATGCGGCCGTCGATCTGCACGTCGGCACGACCCCTGGCACGGCGCTGGTCCGACACATGGCATCACGGCCAGGGGTGGCTGTGAACCTTGAGCAGGAGCTGACGGCCGATCTTGGCGTGTTCGCGCGCGCCGGCTGGAACGATGGCACCAAGGAGGCGTACGAGTTCACCGACATCAACCGTTCCGTGTCGGCGGGCCTGTCGTTGGCCGGCAAGCGCTGGAGTCGAGCCCAGGACACGGTGGGACTGGCTTTCGCGATCAACGGCCTGTCGACCGCGGCGCGTCGCTACTTCGCGGCGGGGGGCGTTGGCATCTTGATCGGCGATGGGCAGTTGCCAAACTACCGCCTCGAGAAGATCCTCGAGACGTACTACTCGGCGCAGCTCGGCAAGGGGCTGACGGTCAGCGCGGACTTCCAGTATGTTGTGAACCCGGCGTACAACGCGGATCGAGGACCTGTATCAATTTTCGGGCTGCGGGTCCACGCCGAGTTATGACGCTCCCCGCAGCAGGAGCGATTGCTCCGTTCGAGACGATCAGGTCTTCAGCCGGTAGCCCGTGCGGAAGATCCATACGACCGTCAACAAGCCCGCAATGAAGAATGCCAGCGTGGCAGCCAGGCTCACCGCCACGCTGACGTCCGAGCTTTCGTAGAAGCTCCACCGAAAGCCGCTGATCAGATAAACGACCGGGTTGAACAGCGTCGCGGTGCGCCACGCCGGCGGCAGCATGTCGATCGAGTAAAACGCGCCCCCCAGGAAGGTGAGCGGAGTCATCACCAACATCGGGATGAACTGCAGCTGCTCGAAGCTGTTGGCCCAGATGCCGATGATGAAGCCTAGCAGGCTGAACGTCGCCGCGGTCAGCAGCAGGAACGACACCATCCACCACGGATGCAGGATCCGGAGCGGGATGTAGAAGGATGCGGTGGCCAAGATGATCAACCCGAGCGCGACCGACTTGGTTGTTGCCGCGCCCACGTGGCCGAGCACGATCTCTAGCGACGACACCGGCGCCGACAGGATCTCGTAGATCGTCCCAGTGAATTTCGGCAGATAAATGCCGAACGAAGCGTTGGACAGGCTTTCGGTGAACAGCGTCAGCATGATCAGCCCGGGCACGATGAACGCTCCGTACGGCACGCCGTGCACCTGCGTCATGCGACTGCCGATGGCGGCGCCGAATACGACGAAGTACAGCGACGTCGTGATCACCGGCGTGAGCAGGCTTTGCATCAGCGTGCGCATCGCGCGAGCCATCTCGAACTGGTAGATCGCCCACACCCCGTGGCGATTGAAGGTCGGAACGCTCATTGGGTTATGGGACCGCCGCGGCGTGTTCGCTGCGCGCTCCGGCCCGCTCGCTCACCAGGCTGACGAAGATCTCCTCCAGCGAGCTTTGCCGCGTGTTCAGGTCGTGGAACGCGATGCCGAGCTCACCCATCCGCTTCAGCAATGCCGGAACCCCGGTGTCTTCCTCGACCGAATCGAAGTGGTACTCGATCTCGTGGCCACCGTCTTTCAGCGCCAGCGACCAGTCCGCCAGCTCCTGCGGGATCTTCGCCATCGGCCGCTGCAAGTGCAGCGTCAGCTGCTTCTTGCCGAGCTTCTTCATCAGCTCCGCCTTATTTTCGACCAAAATGAGCTCGCCTTTGTTGATCACGCCGATCCGGTCGGCCATCTCCTCGGCCTCGTTGATGTAGTGGGTGGTCAGGATGATCGTGACACCGGAGGCGCGCAGCACCCGCACGAGCTCCCACATGTCGCGCCGCAGTTCCACATCGACCCCCGCGGTCGGCTCGTCCAGGAACAGGATCTGCGGCTCATGCGACAGCGCCTTGGCGATCATCACGCGCCGTTTCATCCCACCCGAGAGCGTCATGATGCGGTCATTGCGCTTGTCCCACAACGAAAGGTCGCGCAGCAGCTTCTCGAGAAAGCCAGCGTTCGGCGGCCGCCCGAACAAGCCACGCGAGAAATTCACGGTCGCCAACACCGACTCGAACGCGAACACGCTCAACTCTTGCGGCACCAGACCGATCGCGGAGCGGGCCGCTCGGTAGTCGCGCACGATGTCGTGGCCGTCGACCCGTACGGTACCCTCGGTCGGCGTGACGATCCCGCACACGATGCTGATCAGCGTCGTCTTGCCGGCACCGTTGGGTCCGAGCAACGCGAAGATCTCGCCTTTGCGAATCTGAAGATCGATTCGCTTCAGCGCCTGCAGTCCCGACGCGTAGGTCTTGTTCAGGTTCGAAACGGAGATGATCGGCTGCATCGCACTCAACCGCCGAGCTTGCGCCTCAGGATCTCGTTGACCTGGGCCGGGTTGGCCTTGCCACCGGTGGCCTTCATCGTTTGCCCCACTAACGCGTGGAATGCTTTCTGCTTGCCAGCCCTGTATTCAGCAACCATCGATGCGTTTGCCGCCAGCACGCGATCGACGATCGTCTCGATCTCGCCCGCATCCGAGATCTGCCGCAGCCCGCGTTCCTCGATGTAAGCATCCACTGAACCGGCGTTGCCGTCCCAAAGCGCGGTGAACACTTCTTTGGCAGTCTTCTGGTTGATCGTGCCGTCGGCAATACGCACCAGCAGCGCTGCCAGCTGCTCGGGCGAGACCGGGCAGCGCTCGATCGACAGGTCCGCTGCGTGCAGCGCCGCCGATACCTCGCCGTTGACCCAGTTGGCAACCGTCTTGGGATCGGGAGCTGCACGCGCCGCCGCCTCAAAGTACTGCGCCAGCGCGCGCGAGGAGGTCAAAAGCGCCGCGTCGTACGCGCTCAAGCCATATTGACTGGCGAAGCGCGCGCGCATCGCCTCAGGCAGCTCCGGCAGACCGATTTTCACGTGCTCGATCCACTCGGCAGGAATCTGCAGCGGCAATAGGTCCGGATCCGGAAAGTAGCGATAGTCCATCGCGTCTTCTTTGGACCGCATCGGGCGCGTCGAATCCGAATCCGGGTCGTACAGCCGGGTCTCCTGCTCGATGCTCCCTCCGTCCTCGATCCGTTCGATTTGGCGGGTGATCTCGTGCTCGATCGCCTGTTGCAGGAACCGGAAACTGTTGACGTTCTTGACCTCGACCCGGGTGCCGAGCCGATCGTCGCCGGCTGGACGCACCGAAACATTGGCATCGCACCGGAAACTGCCCTCTTGCATGTTCCCGTCGCAGATTCCGAGCCACACCACCAGAGCGTGCAGTGCACGCGCGTAGGCAATTGCTTCCGCGCTGGACCGCATGTCGGGCTCGGACACGATTTCCAGCAGAGGTGTGCCGGCGCGGTTCAGGTCGATGCCAGACTGGCCAGCAAATTCCTCGTGCAGCGACTTGCCGGCGTCCTCCTCCAGGTGCGCGCGCGTCAGACGAACGGTTTTGACATACGGCTCGCCGGAGCGCGGCGACACCAGGCAGGCGACCGCACCGCCCTGGACCACCGGCAGCTCGTACTGGCTGATCTGGTAACCCTTCGGAAGGTCCGGGTAGAAGTAGTTCTTGCGCGCAAAAATGGAGCGCTCGGCGATTCGGCCCCCGACCGCGCAACCGAGGCGGATCGCGAATTCGACCGCGGTCCGGTTCAGGACCGGCAGTACTCCCGGCAGCGCCAGGTCGATCACGCTCGCCTGCGCATTGGGATGTGCACCGAAGGCGTTCGGCGCGGGGGAAAAGATCTTTGAGCGCGTGAACAGCTGGACGTGGGTCTCCAGCCCGATCACCGCTTCCCACTGCGTCTTCATTGTTCCGCGCCTCGTCCCGAGTCAAATCGTCGTGGCATCGTCCCGCCTCAATAGCCTGCGGGCACGCGACGGTGCCACTCGGTGGCAAGTTGATAGCGGTGCGCCACGCCCAACAGGCGCGCTTCGTCGAAGTGGTTGCCGATCAACTGCAGTCCGACCGGTCGGCTCGCCTCGCCGAGCCCGCAGGGAATGCTCAGTGCCGGCACTCCGGCAAGACTCGCGGGCACCGTGAACAGGTCGGCAAGATACATCGAGACGGGGTCGGCGGCTTTTTCGCCGAAGTTGAACGCGACGCTGGAGGTGACCGGCCCGGCGATGATGTCGCAGCGCTGAAACGCTCGCTGAAAGTCGTTGGCGATCAGGCGGCGCACCCGCGAGGCCTTCAGATAGTACGCGTCGTAGTAACCATGCGACAGCACGTAGGTACCAACCAGAATGCGCCGCTTCGGTTCCGGCCCGAGGCCTTCTGCGCGCGACTTGCGGATCATGTCGTTCAAGTCATCGAACGAGCGGGCCCGGTACCCGTAGCGAACGCCATCGAAGCGCGACAGGTTGCTGGAGGCTTCGGCGGGCGCCACCACGTAGTACACCGGAATTCCCAGCGGCGCATTCGGAAGCTCGATGTCGACCAGCACCGCGCCCAAGCGCTGCAGCACGTCGAGCGCGGCGCGCACCGCCGCCTCTACGTCGGGGCGCAGCCCCTGCGTGAAAAACTGGGCTGGGACGCCCACGCGCAGCCCGCGCGGGTCGAGCTGCAGCGAGCGCGTGAAGTCCTCGTCGGGCCGCTGCACGCTGGTCGAATCATGCGGATCGAACCCCAGCATCGAATTGAATACGAGCGCGCAGTCCTCGGCGCTGGCGGTCAGCAGGCCCGCAGTGTCGAGGCTCGACGCGAACGCGACCATGCCCCAGCGCGACGGCCGGCCGTAGGTCGGTTTCACGCCGGTGATGCCTGTGAAAGCGGCGGGCTCGCGAATCGATCCGCCGGTATCGGTCGCGGTGGCCGCGGGCACAAGGCGCGCCGCCACTGCCGCTGCCGACCCTCCCGAGGAGCCACCGGGTACCGCGGCCGTGTCCCACGGATTGAGCACGTTGCCGAAAGCGCTGTTCTCGTTGCTCGAGCCCATCGCGAACTCGTCGCAGTTGAGCTTTCCCAAACACACCATTCCCGCCGCCGCCAGCCGCTCGACCACGGTGGCGTCGAACGGACTCATGTAACCCTCGAGCATTCGGCTGCCTGCCGTCGAGGCCCAGCCGCGCGTGACGAAGATGTCCTTGTGGGCGATCGGCAACCCCAGCAGCGCTCCGCGCTCACCGCGCGCGCGCCGCCCGTCCGCCGCCCGGGCCTGCTGCAAGCTCAGCTCGGGCCGAACGTCCAGGAATGCGTTCAATGCCCGATGCCGCTCGATGCGCTCCAAATACAGCCGCGTCAGCTCAACCGCGGAAACCTCGCGTCGTTCGAGCAGTTTCGAAAGCTGGGCGAGCCCGGCGTGCGCAATTTCGGTCACTGAGGGGCTCATTCGATCACGCGTGGCACCAGGAACAGCCCGTCGCGCTGCGCCGGCGCATTGCGTAGCAGCTCGTCGAGCGGCAATGATGGCTCCACCGCGTCTTCGCGGAGGCGCTGCACCCCATCGAGCGGGTGCGTCATCGGCTCCACATCAGTGGTATCGACCTGCGCGATCTGCTCGATCATCGCGAAAATGTCGTTCAATTGGGCAGCGGTGGCCCGGGCCTGCTCGTCGGAGATCTGGATCCGCGCAAGCTGCGCGATCCGGTGCACATCTGCCAGTGTCAGCGACATCGACGTTCCTGCGCGCGACGCGCGTTCCGGTGCGGGCCTGTCAGATCGTGCAACATGGGGAGTCCTGAGCGAAGCTGCCGGTCCGGGGGAGTCATCCGGACGGACGCCGCGTGCGGGGCGTTTTCGGCATTTCGTCTATTATGGCGCACCCTGCACCACGGGCCCGCCCCCCAAGGCGGGCCGAATTTTTTGCTTGCCCGCCGACCCGGAGCGCACCAAGGCATGTTCAGTTTCCTACGCAGCTACTTTTCCAGTGATCTGGCCATCGACCTGGGCACGGCCAACACACTGATCTACGTGCGCGGCAAAGGTATCGTGCTGAACGAGCCATCGGTGGTTGCGATCGCCCGCGAGGGCGGCCCAAACGCCAAGGAGGTCGTGCGCGCCGTCGGGCTGGAAGCCAAGCAGATGCTCGGGCGGGTGCCCGGAAATATTGAGGCGATCCGCCCGATGAAGGACGGCGTGATCGCCAATTTCACCGTCACCGAGCAGATGCTCAAGCACTTCATCAAGGCGGTGCATCCGTCCAGCCTGCTCGCACCCAACCCGCGAATCATCATCTGCGTGCCATGCGGCTCCACCCAGGTCGAACGGCGCGCGATCAAGGAGTCGGCCGACGCCGCCGGGGCCAGCCAGGTATTCCTGATCGAGGAGCCGATGGCTGCCGCGCTGGGCGCCGGACTGCCGGTGTCCGAGGCCTCGGGTTCGATGGTGGTGGACATCGGCGGCGGCACCACCGAAGTGGGAGTCATTTCCCTCGGCGGCATGGTCTACAAGGGTTCGGTCCGGGTAGGCGGAGACAAGTTCGACGAAGCGATCATCAACTACATCCGGCGCAATTACGGCATGCTGGTAGGCGAACCGACCGCGGAGGCGATCAAGAAAGAGATCGGCTCCGCTTTCCCAGGCTCCGAGGTGCGGGAGATGGAGGTCAAGGGGCGCAACCTGTCCGAAGGCATTCCCCGCAGCTTCACGATCTCGAGCAACGAGATCCTTGAGGCGCTGACCGATCCGTTGAACCAGATCGTATCCGCGGTGAAGATCGCGCTGGAGCAGACGCCGCCGGAATTGGGTGCCGACATCGCCGACCGCGGCATGATGCTGACCGGTGGCGGGGCGCTGCTGCGCGACCTGGACCGTCTGCTAATGGAAGAAACGGGCCTTCCGGTGGTTGTCGCCGAAGATCCGCTGACCTGCGTGGTGCGAGGCTGCGGAATCGCACTCGAAAGGATGGACAAGCTCGGCTCGGTGTTTGCGCACGGGTAGCCTTGGCGCCCTGCTCGGCTGCAGGGCCGGCGCTCGGGGTCGTCCCGGCGCCTCGCCTGCAGGCACCCGGACACTTTGTTCCGGCAGTTGAGGTCTTGTTCTGGGCATGGAGTACGGACCGCCTCCGCTTTTCAACCAGGGTGTTTCGGCCCGCGCCCGCCTCGCGTTTTTCTCGTTCCTGGCGACGCTGCTGATCGTGATCGACGCGAGGGTCAACGCGTTGGACACGATCCGGGTCGGGGTGGGCGTGATGCTGTACCCGCTGCAGCGCGCACTCTTGTGGCCGCGCGATGCGATGGTTCGGGCCAGCCGCTATGCAGCCACGGTGGCCAGCCTGACGAACGAAAACGAGCAGCTGCGCAGGGACAGCATTGAGCGGGCAGCGCTGCTGCTGAAGGACGAGGAACTCAAAGCGGAGAACGAGCGGCTACGCCGCCTGCAGAGCGTGCGCGAGCGCACAAATGTCAAGACGCAGCTCGTTCAAGTCCTGTACGAACCGCGCGACCGCTTCTCGCACAAGCTGGTGATCGATCGGGGTTCCTCGGACGGCGTGCGCGCGGGCAACCCGGTCGTGGACGACCGCGGCGTGGTCGGTCAGGTCACTCGCGTGTTCCCATTCGTATCCGAAGTCACGGTGCTGACCGAACGGGACCAGTCGATTCCGGCTCAAATCGTGCGCAACGGTTTGCGGTGCGTCGCTTTCGGCGGCGCCGAAGCAGGTACGCTCGAATTGCGCTTCCTCGCCGCTAATGCAGACGTGGCCAGTGGTGACGTCGTGGTGACGTCCGGGCTCGACGGGTTGTATCCGCCCGGAATCCCGGTGGGAACGGTCGCGCGTGTCGAGCGCGACGTGAAGGACCAGTTTGCCCGGGTGATTGTCACCCCTGCCGGCAACATCAACGCCAACGCGATGTTGGTGGTGATGCAGCTGACGGCTCCGCCCCTGCCGCCGCCTCCTCGCGAGGACGCCGCGACCGAGCGCCCGGCACGAAGGAGCCCGCGGCGGTGAAGCTCTGGCGCTGGCGACGTGCCAACGGCGAACCCGCCACGGCAACGCCCCCGACCGTTTCGCGTGCAGCGCCAAAGCAGGTGCTGAAGCCGGTTAGCCCGGTCTTCATCTGGGCAACACTCGCGGGCGGTCTGGCGTTGGACCTTTTGCCGTGGGGTCGCACCCCGCTCGTGCCGGACTTCCTGGCGCTGGCGCTCGTGTTCTGGAACATTCACCAGCCGAGGCGGGTCGGAATGGGCGCATCGTTCCTGTTCGGACTTTTGATCGACGTGCACGACGGCGCGTTGTTCGGCGAGCACGCGCTCGCCTATACGCTGCTGTCGTATGGAGCGATTGCGCTGCACCGGCGCATCCTTTGGTTCCCGGTGCTCAGCCAGAGCCTGTACGTGCTTCCACTGCTGCTGGTCGCACAGCTCGTGTCGGCAGCGGTGCGACTGTGGGTAGGCGGTGCATCGGCCGGCTGGTGGGTCGGACTGATCCAGAGCGGAATCGGCGCGCTGCTGTGGCCAGTCGTCACCTGGGTGCTGTTTGCGCCGCAGCGCCGCCCGATAAGCCGGGATGAAACGCGTCCGCTGTAGCAGGTCGTTGAAAAACACCTGCGCAGCCCGATTTGCGACCGGAGGTAGCCACTGCTCGTTCATATATTCTGCCGCTGCTCGGTCGCAACTTGGCCTTGCTCGCGACGTTTTTCAACGACCTGCTCCCCGCCTAGGTAACGATGTGCGGTAGATACGATCTTTCGGAGAGCCCTGCTGCGATCCAGGCGCACTTCGGGGTGCCGTCGGTACCCCAGTTCAAACCGAGCCGCGACCTGCGGCCGACCGAGCAGGCGCCGATCGTCCGGCTCAATCCGCTGTCCGGTAAGCGCGAGAGCTCGCTTGCCCGCTGGGGCCTGGTGCCGGCCTGGGCAAAGGATCTGAAATTCGGAGTCCGATGCATCAATGCGCGCATCGACTCCCTGGCCGCACTGCCGGCCTTTCGTGCCGCGTTTCGCAACCGCCGCTGCCTGGTACCGGCGAGTGCCTTCTACGAGTGGAGCGGGTCGGCGGGGCATCGGATGAGGTGGCGGGTGGCGCCGTCCGATGTGCCGCTGTTCGGGCTGGCCGGCTTGTGGGAGCGCTGGGCCGACCCGCACAGCGGCGACCAGGTTGAGACCTACACGATCGTCACGACCGATGCGTCGCCACGTCTGGCCGAACTGCACGACCGGATGCCGGTGATCGTCCCCCCGGAGCATTTCACCAACTGGCTCGACCCCGCCTGCACGCGTATGGATCTGTTCCTGCCGGTGAACGACGACGTCCTGCGGATCGAGGCGAGCTGACGCTCTTCTGACTTAGCCGCCCCCGTACAGCACAAATGCGGCCCACGCGCCGGGATCGCGCATGCGCGGGTCGGAATTCGCGGCGAACTCGCGCTGGGTCTGCGCCAGCGCCAGCGACGGCCGTCTGCCCTCTTGCAGATGCCCGAAGAAACTTGCCACGAATCGTTCGGTAAGGTCGTCGGCGACGTCCCACAACGAAAACACTGCTCCTCGATTGCCGGCGGCCAGAGCGCCGAACGCGAAGCCCAGCGGTCCCTGGCCGGCCTGCAGGCGTCCGACCCCGGTCCGACATCCGGCCATCACCAGCAGTTCACTGCCCATCTTCAAATTGGCAAGCTCTGCGGCGGTCAGCACGCGTCCAGCCGGATCGTCCGAGGGCGACGGGCCCAGGACCAGCATGGAGCGTTCGGGGTCGTCCGGAAACGAGAACGCGTGCGCGGCAATGTGCACATACCGATACCCTTCCAAGGAACCGTCGCTGGCTGCCCGGACGAGAGCAGACTTGCTTGCGTCCGATCCGCTCAGGACGGTCGCGCGTCCCGGCCCGAACGCCGCAGCGGCAGCTTCTGCCTCTCGCAGCGCGTACAACAGCGGGTGCGCCGAAGCGTAGTCGAGCTGCCTGCGCATCGATGCGCCGTACGTTTCTCCTTCGGTGGCGTCGGCTTCGCCGGCGCGCAGCGGCGCTCGGCCGTCGGCCGCAAGCGACAGCAGGTCCCGTTTCCACACAGACGCGTTGGCACTGCGCGAAAGTGCGGCGTACGTGTTCAACGATGGTGCGTACACGATTTCGAAGCGTTCGATCGCTGCGGCGCCGTCGAACGGCAGAGCGCCGAATGGAACGCCACTGAGCTCGTCGTCGGCGACGATCACAAAGCGGCGCGCAGCAGGCACCGCCATCGCAATCGGCGCGAGTGTCGCCTGCGCCAGCCGCTGACCGAGCTCATCGCCGGAAAGGTGGCGGCCGATCGCGGCGGGCGGCCGTTCGTAGCTGCTCACCAGTCGGCCGCCGGCGGTCGGCCAGACGCGAAGCACTGCACCTCCGAGCATTCGCGTCCACGCTTGCGCGGCGGTGCCGAGATCCGGCTCCCGATCCAGCACCAGGAATCGGGCCGGCGATCCGCGCGTGATCACGACTGCCCACCAGCGTCCCGCGGTGGATTGGACCGACACCAGTGCCGTGTCTGCATCCAGCGATGCGCTCAGCTGCGCAAGCGACCGCCCGCTACTACCAGGCGCGCTGCGCCCGCCACGCCGGATCTGCTGCGTGAACTCGTCGCGCGCCGATACCGCGAGGATCCGCCGCGACTCGAGTTCGACGCGCTCGACAATGTCGGTTTCCAGCGCCAGGCGCGAATCGAGCTGGTGGATTTCGGTGATCAACGCGCGCAGCTTTTCGCGCTCCGGATTGGCAAAACCTGCGACATCGCCACCGGCTTCGAGGAAGCGATCGCGCAACCTCCTATCCCGCGCAAGCTCGCAGATCCGGATTGCCTCGTCCAGTTCACCGTCCTGTGCGTGCAGCAACGCGAGCGTGCGATAGCCCAGCTTGCGATCGCGCTCAACGACCCATTGCGAGAACCAGTAATCGCGCGTGTACGACCCGGCCGGCGCCGCTCCTCGGGATTGCTCGGTGAGGCGGACCAGATCCTCGAGCAGCCGCTTGGCAGTTCGGCGGCTGCCGAAGCGGAACTCGGCCCAAGCCAGCGTGGACAACGCGTACAGCGTGGCCGGATTGCCCGGTCCCTGAGCGTTTTTCAGATCGAGCCATCCCGCCCGCAGTCGCTGCAAACCCCCGGCGATCGCGCCATCTGCGGCCGATTCGTCGAGCAGGCAGAGACCGCTCAGCAATTTGGAAAGGGCGCGCAACTGCCGATCCGGACGCGAGGCGACGCGCCGGTCGTCCAAACGGTTCCGCACGACCGGGCAGACGCGGTCGATTTTCCCGCTCGGCGCCAGCGCCAGCGCGTACCCAATCAGCACGCGCGCCGCATCGTCCGAATCCTCACCAACGATTTGCACGTACTGCTGCCAGGTCTGTCGCAGGATCTCCTGTGCGGAATCCGGATCGCCCTGTTCGCCTGCAATGCCGCCAAGCACGGTCTGCGCACTCAGGCTCAGCTGGGTGGGGACCGCGGTAGCGGCGCGTTGCGCGAGCAGAGCGTCGATCAACGCACGTGCGGTGTCGGTGCGGCCGAAGTTCTTGTACAGCAGCGCAAGCATCTCGGCCGTCTGCAGTGTTCGAACATCGGCGAATCCCAAATGCTCGCGGCGCCACAGGAAGACGCGGGAAGCTCCCTGCAACGCGCTTTCGAGCTGATCGCTGCGTCCCTGCATCCGGGCGATCTGTTCCTCGACGTCGACGACGCGAGCATCATCCGAGCCGTACGCCGCGGTCAGTTCGCGGTGCAGCTGCGCCAGCAGCGCGATGGCGTCCTGTTCGCGGTCGAGCAGAGCCAGCGCATTGGCCAGGGCGCGCACGGTGGAAGTTCGCAGCGCGTCGCCGTGGATCCGATTCCCGGTCAGAGTTTGCAAGGATTGCAACTCGGCACACGCCAGCCGCGGTTCGCCGAGTTCCAGCCGCAGATTGGCGATGCGCAACCGGTTCGTCAGCGATTCGTCCGAAGAGGCGCGGAAGGTCTTCACGAGGCGAGGCTGTAGCGAAATGCGCAGCGCCAGCGCCTCCCGGTTGCGATCCGAGAAGGACAGTGTCCGCGCGCGAGCCATCTCGAAACGCAGGCGTGAGGGGTGCGATGCCGGCATCGTTTGCACATCGCCACCGGACTCGCGCGCAACGATCTCGAGCGCCCGATCCCGATGCCCTGCCTGCAACAGGCGTTCCACCGCTTTTGCTACGAACTGCACGCGAAGCGCAGGGTTGCGATCGGGCGAATTGCGTACGATCTCCAGTGCCTGAGCCGATCGTGCGCTCGCCTTTTCGGAGTCGGCTCCTGCTTCGGCATCGGATGCATCGCCTGCCAGAAGCCACGCCTGAGCTTGAGCGACCAGTTGCGCCCCGGGTGCGGCGGGCACGATCCCATCGACCCCGACGACGCAACTGGAGTCGAGGACAATGCGAGCGTGAACGATGAGGCGTTTTGCGTCCTGCTCTTGCTCGATCCTTTGCCCGACGCTGGTGCCGCTTAGCGCGGACGACGCATGTTCGCGCGAATGCAGCTCGATCCGCCCCTGCCGCACCTCGACGCGAGCCAGAACCTCTCCATTTGCGGCGAGCACCCCCTGCCCGCCTCCGATGTCCGTCCAGGATGCCAGCGCAGGGGTCGCCTGCGGCCACGCCACCGCGCACGATGGGCCGGCGGCAACCACAGCCACAGCAGCCTCCGCCGCAGGGGAAATCGCCTGCAGGGCGATTGCGAAGGCCGCCGGCGCCAATGCCATGCCGGCAAGCCTACGGCAGGATCGGCCAAGCGCGCCTTTCCCCGCCGAATTGGATGTTTCAGGCCACTAACCGGTGCTCGCCAAGCGGGCGACCGGCGCACCGGGGCCGCGCACGAACGCGCGCCCGGTGGTCGGAACAATCAGCGGCCGCAGTTCCGGCGCCAGCGCCTTCAGTAGCGTCACGGCCAGCGCACTGGTGAAGTGATATCGGCCCGCCTGCGGCCCGGATACGTACGCCGTAACGGTTCCGTACAGGCGATCTCCCAGGTAGAAGACAAACGTCGCCGTGCGATCGACCGGACGCGACTCGATCAGGCGGTGTTCCGGTCCGAACGACTCGAATCGGTTGTCGCCGGTACCGGTCTTGCCGCCGATCGAAAGCGCTCTGCCGTCGGATTCCGCAAATACGCCTCGCACCATGGATGCAGTACCGCCTCTGACGACGCCGGCGAGTGCCCGCCGCAGCGTCGCCGCAACTTCCTCGGACATCACACGCTGGGGAGCCTGCGGCCGCCAAGCCATGTCGGTTTCGTATGGCGTGCCCGCGGCGAATTCGATCCGCTCGACATCCGAGGTCGGAAGTTTCACGCCATCGTTCACAATGATCCCCATGAGCGCCGCGAGCGCGTCGGGGCGATCGCCCGAGCTGCCGATCGCAGTTGCGAACGACGGCACCAGGCGGTTGAACGGATAGCCCTGCAGCTTCCAATCCTGCAGCAGGCGGTCGAACGCCTGCTGCTCGACGAGCGACTGGATTCGTACGTCCTGTCGGCGAGTTTCACTGCTGCGGAACAACCATGCGTATGCCTGCTGCCGCTGCTGGGCGCTCGCCGCGACGACTTGCGCACGGCTTGCGCCGGGATGGGTCTGCAGGTAGGCGACCAGCCACAGCTCGAGCGGATGCACGCCCGCCAGATAGCCACGATCGGCGAGCGAGAAACGGTCTGCCCCATACCGGGTGTACATCGATCCGGCCAAGTCGTCCTGTGGCACGTCGCGAATCCGGCGCGCGAGGAAGTCGCGCATCTGCGCAAGCGAGTCGTCGGGACGAGTGGTGCGGAACATCACGATCAAGCGGCGCTCGGATCGGCCCGCCTTATCGGCGAGGCGGTCGAACGACTGCGAGGCCGACAGTCCGGAATATTCGGAATAGAAGCGATCGAGGAATACCGTTCCTTCCTTGTCCGCGAAACGCGCGAGCAGCTTCTCGCGCAGAGGGCTGTCCGGCGCGGTCAGGACCTCGTTGCGCGCACCGAGCTCCGCCTCGTAGTGGCGGATGATGTCGCGCAGCAGCCGCACGAACGCCAGGTTGATCGATTGTTCAAAGGCCTGTTCGACCGTCGGCGTCTCGAAATCCTCAAAGCGCTCAAAATTGTGGAACACATGAATGCCACCGCCCGTGAAGAACTCCTCGGCAGGGCTCGCCGAGTAGCGCCGCCGCATCGCCGCGTCGAGCATCGGCTGCAGTGCGCGCCGCTCCGGTGGGATCGCGGCGAGGGTCTTCGCGGCCCACAGGCGCAATGGGTCGCTAGTGGTGGCAATCACCTGCCGCAGCTCGGCGGCACTGCAGGTCGCGAGCTCGCGATACAGGCTGTCGACGATCCCCAGGTAGGTCGCCAGCGTGCGCAGCTTGGCAGTGGAGCCCAGGATCAGCTTGGCCTGCGAATTGATGTCGAAAGGCTGCTCCAGGCTGTCTGCGTGCACGCGGACCAGGTTGCGGTCCTCTCCGCGCTCGTACAGAACCACGCTCCACGCCACCTTCGAGGGATCCGCCCCGTCCAGCAGCTGCTCGCCCACCAGCCCGAGCGATTTGTCTACCTTCGGATCCTTTAGCCGCTGCAGAAGGCCGGCGACCCGCCGCTGCACGGCTGCGTCGATCGTGGTATCGA
The DNA here is from genome assembly GCA_019236735.1 of Burkholderiaceae bacterium. Taxonomy (GTDB): domain Bacteria; phylum Pseudomonadota; class Gammaproteobacteria; order Burkholderiales; family Burkholderiaceae_F; genus VBCK01. The sequence continues at coordinate 2,505 of JAFAIM010000034.1, read as the reverse complement.
CGGAAAGATCCATGCGGTCGAGGCGGTTGACGTCCGGCAAGCTCAGCGCGGTCATCAATTCCGTTCGGACCGCATCGACTGCCTTGCGCTCGACGAACGAAGCGGCCGGCGCCGGCGGTGTCCAGGGGGCAAACTGGAGCGGCTCCTTTCGCGCGGCGTCGCGCAGCAGCGGGGAGATCACGCCAGCGCGAGCAAGCGCCGGAAGGTAAGCGTCGGCGAGCAGCTCCAGATCGCCGCGGCCTGCGTTCAAATAGAAGGCCGGGCGTCGCTGCGCAAGCAGCAGGCCCAGTGCGTCCTTGTACACGCGCGCGCGCCATCGAAGCGCGGTCGGCGTCGTGGCCGGTTCGGTCAGCGCGCGGTTCGCCTCGCGCAGATCGATGCCGAACCACGCCCGCATGCCATCGCCAAATCCCACCACTTCACCGTAGTCGAGGCGCGAGGCAAGCGGCGTCGAATTCAGGTATGTCGTGATGATGCGCCGTTGCGCAGTGATCGTCTCCGGGCCGTCCAGGTAGGCGCGGGCCGTCGCACTGGCCATTTGCCGCACCTTCTCGACAACGTTCTCGGTGCGGCCCTCGGGCGAGTGGCGATACTTCTCGATCTGCGTAGCCAGCGTGCTGGCGCCACCGTGCTTCAGCCCGCGGTCCAGCACCCCGCCCATCTGCCCCGCCGCGGCGAGCGCGAAACGCCGCCACTCGACCGCCGGGTTCCGATAAGGGTGTTCCGGGTCGAGCAGATCGCGGTCCTCGATAAAGCGAAGCGTATTCACCAGGATCGGCGGGATCTGATCGAAGCGCTGATACGCGGTCGACGGATACGGCTCGGCATCGAGCGGTTCGCCCCAGCGGTCGTTCAGCAGCAGGCCGGCCTGGAACTTCTCGTGGTAGGTGGCGTACCCGCCTGCTCCAATGAAATCGAGCAGAGCGGGGGACTGCCGCGCCTGGCGTTCGACCTCGAAGTCGCGCGCCGCCAAGCGCCGGATCAGCGAGGGAATCGCCACGTATCCGAGGCGCTGATCGTATGGACCGGACTGGGGGAATCGCATCGAAGGGCTCGATCCGGCTTCGACCGTGAAGGTCATGTCGGTGACCGCACCCCAGACGAACAATGACTGCAGATACGGCATATTCGCCTGCAGCAAAACGATGCCGATCGCAACGACCGATACCCAGAAATCGGCGCGTCGTGCCAGCAGCACGTTCCGGCGCGTTCCGGGCGCAGGCTCAGCCTCACCCGTGGCAGGATCGATCTTGTTGGAACCTTCCATTGCGCTCGCGCTCCGGGACCATCGGCGGCGCCAACGCGCATGCAAGCCGACGACCAATTCTTGGACAACCGATTCAAAGCAAGGTTGACGATCGGCCATCCCGTGGACGGAAGCGCAGCCGCCGTTCGTCGGCCTGGAGCCGCCGGACGCAGTGGGGATGCCCCTCCCGAGGACAAGACGAAGTCGGTTGGCATAAACCGACAACTGACAATTCGAAACGACCAGAGCCTCGGGGACGGGTCAGGGACGCGCGCCGGCGGTGACTGCAAGCGCGCCCGTCAAATCCCCGAGGTGCGTGCGGTCGTCCGTCAGCGGCGCAAGGCCAAATCGCCGCGTCAGCAACCGAAGGATCGAGCCGGTGTCGTACGTGGTGTGGTCGACATAGCCTTTTCTGACGAAAGGCGAGATCAGGATCGCGGGAACGCGAGTGCCAGGCCCCCAGCGATCGCCGCGTCCCGGACCGGACGGCGGGGCGACGTGGTCCCAGAAACCCCCGTTTTCGTCGTACGTGACGATGATCAGCGTCGAGTCCCAGGCGGAACTGGCGCGGATCTTATCGACGAGCTCGGCGATGTGGCGATCGCCCGACACGATGTCGGCATAGCCGGGGTGTTGGTTCTTTTCGCCCGCGGGCTTGTAGAAAACGACTTGCGGCATCGAGCGGCGCTCGATGTCGGCGAGCAGGTCGGACAGATCTTTCAGGTGTTCGCGGCGCTCGGCCGTGCCGGGCGCATAACGGCGGAAGTAGTTGTACGGTTGGTGGTGGGGTTGAAAGCGCAGGCTGCCCGCATAGATCACGCCGCGCGCCGTGCCGGGCAGGCTGGAGTCGGCCAGCGCCTGGTTCCAGCCGCCTGAGTACCAGGCCCAGCTGATCGACCGCTCGCTCAAGCGGTCGCAGATCGTGGGCGAATCCTGCGGTGGCAATGGCCGCAGAGCCGGATCGGCCAATTCCTTGTCGCCGCTCGTCGCCGGAGCGATTCCGCTCGGCTGATAAGGCGGTTGCACCGTATTGACCGCATAGCCGTCCGGCGTCAAAGCGCCGTCGCGCTCCCATTTGGGCGGCCCGGCGAGCGCGCTCTGCGGCGAGTCGGGCTTGCGCAACAGCCTGTCGTTCGCGTCGACGCGGCTCTTCAATTCCTCGGGCGCACCGGGGTAGCGTGCGACGCAGCCACACGCGAGCCAGATGTGGTTCATAAACGAACCGCCGAAGGTGCCCATGAAGAAGTGATCGGCCAGCG
>JAFAIM010000010.1 GCA_019236735.1 Burkholderiaceae bacterium | reverse complement strand
CGCTGTGTCGCCCAAGCCGCTCGACTTCAAGTAGGCCTCGGCACGCTTGGCCAGAGAGCGGGGATCGCGCTCGTAGCCCTTGCCGGTCGACGGTTCGGCCACATCGCAGGTCAGCACGAGCGTGTTCTCCTCGCTGAACGGATCCATCCGCGCTGAGGCCGGATCCGGCATCAGCAGCGTGTCGGAGCCTTCGATTCCCTTCCATCCAGCGATCGACGAGCCGTCGAACGCGTGGCCATCGGTGAACTTTTCATCAACGAAAGCCTTCGTCGGCACCGAGACGTGCTGCTCCTTGCCCCTGGTGTCCGTGAAGCGCAGATCAACGAATTTGACTTCGTTGTCCGCGATCATTTTCATTACGTCTTTGGCCGACGTCATCGATGTCTCTCCTCGATCGAAGTGGAAATTCGGTGCGCAGGGCCGCTCAGTGCCACAGCCCGACGGACGCACTGCGGCATGCAGGAAACATGCCGCCCAGCGCCGTGCCGCCGCCCTGCCGGCCCCTCACCGATAGAGCGCAAGCTTTGGGGCGAGAGTAACAGAACGGCTCATTTCTCCCCTCTGAGCGGCTGAAATCGGCACTATCATAGTGCAAGCGCACCAGGTTGGTGCGCCATTCACACTACGTCAGCCGGCGACGGGTTCGATCTTGGCGGGTCGCTGTTCGCCGGCGTGCTCGGGCAGAAACATCGCCTGCAGGTCGTTCAGGAACCGCAATCCGCGGCTTGTTGCGCAGATTCGAGTCGGGTCGGCCTCCAGCAGGCCACGACGTTCGGCGAGGTCGCGTGCGCGAGAGACGGCGTCCGGCGGCAGCCCTGTGCGTTCAACAAAGAGCGACGCAGGCACGCCGTCGCTCAGCCGCAACGCGTTGAGCATGAATTCGAACGGCAAATCGAACACGCTAACGATGTACTGACGACTGACGAAGCGTCCTTCGGCAGCATTTCCCAGATACGACTCCGGCTTGCTGTAGCGCTCCTGCCGAGTGATCCCCTCGGCGAGCGTGAGCTTGGTGTGCGCACCCGCACCGATTCCGAGGTAGTCGCCGAAGGTCCAGTAGTTCATGTTGTGCACGCATTCGCGCCCCGAGCGTGCGTACGCCGAGACCTCGTAATGGCGGTATCCACAGTTGCCGGCGCGCCGCTGCAGCGCCTCCTGGATCAGGAAGGCCGTGTCCTCGTCGGGCAGCTGGGGCGGAAACTTCGCGAACACCGTGTTCGGCTCCACCGTCAGCTGGTACAGCGACAGGTGCGGCGGTGCGATCTCCAATGCGACCCGCAGATCCTCTTGCGCCTGCACCAGCGACTGGCCCGGCAGCGCCCACATCAGATCCAGGTTGAAGTTGTCGAATTGCTCCTTTGCCCGCTCTGCCGCCCGGCGCGCCTGCGACGCATCATGGATGCGGCCAAGCCGAGCGAGCATTTCGTCGTCGAAGGACTGGATTCCGAGCGACAAGCGGTTCACCCCTGCCTGGCGGAAGGCGGCAAACCGTTCGGCCTCCATCGTTCCCGGGTTCGCCTCCAGCGTAATCTCGCACCCCGGCCTCAGCGGCAGCAGCGTGCGGATGTCGCACAGCAGGCGGTCGACCTCCTCGCCCGTCATCAGGCTCGGCGTACCGCCGCCAATGAAAACGCTCTGGACCGTGCGCCCCCACACGAGCGGCAGCGCCGACTCCAGGTCCGCGCGCAAAGCCTGCAGGTAGCGCAGTCGCAGCTGCGCCGCGTCTGCGGCCGACTCGGACTGCGCGTGCGAATTGAAGTCGCAATACGGACACTTGCGCGCGCACCAGGGGAAGTGCACGTACAGCGACAGCGGCGGCGGCACTCCCGGCGCGCGCCAGGCGTGTGCCTTGTTGATCGAGCCGATGTTGCTTGGGGAGATCGTGGAGACGCTCACAGCGCAGAAGCTTAGCGATGGTGACCGGCTCCACCGAGTACCCAGACATCGGTAAGCGCGGGCTAGCCGACGAAGAGCACATCGCGGCCGTCAGCCGGTCGGGCCAAGGCTACAGACGCAACGCCGCCGCGGGCGAACGGCTACCGTGCGAGCGTCGGCGGCGTCACCACCGCCAGCGCTCAGCGAGCGCGCTGAGCAGCTGCCGCATCGCCTGGCCGCGGTGGCTCAGAGCGTTCTTGCGCTCGGGCGCAAGCTCGGCGGCGGTGAGGCCGGGCTCTTCGATCCAGAAGTGTGGGTCGTAACCGAATCCGTTGGAGCCGCGCGGCTGTAGCACGATCCGACCGTGCCAGCGGCCCTCGGCGACGATCGGCTCGGGATCGTCGGCTGCGCGCAGTGCGACCAGGATGCACACGTAGTGTGCCGAACGGTCGCCGGCGCCGGCCAGTCGCGCGACCAGCGCGGCGTTGTTTTGGGCGTCGGTGGCGCCAGCCCCGGCGAAGCGGGCTGAGCGCACGCCGGGATCGCCGTCTAGCGCCGTGCAGCACAGCCCGGAGTCGTCGGCCAGCGCTGCCAGACCGGTGGCGCGCGACGCATGGCGCGCCTTTGCGAGCGCGTTTTCCAAAAACGTCGGATGGGGCTCGTCCGCGCTTGCCAGGCCGAACTGGCGCTGCGGCACCACCTCGACCTGCAGCGGCCGCAGCAGCAGCTGCAACTCGCCCAGCTTGCCGGCGTTGTCGGACGCCAGCACGAGGCGGCGCGGAACCGTTGCGGTCACGAGGCCAGAGCGGCTTTCTGCAGCTCGATCAAGCGGCCGATCCCCCCGCGCGCCAGCGCAAGCATCGATTGCAGCTGCGCTTCCGAAAAAGGCTCGCCTTCGGCAGTTCCCTGCAACTCGACCAGCGTCCCGGAAGCGGTCATCACGACGTTCATGTCGGTGCCGCAGCTGCGATCCTCTTCGTAATCCAGATCGAGCAGCCCAATGCCATCGACGATGCCGACCGAGACAGCGGCGACCGCTTCGCGCACCGGCGCGCTCGTGAGCATCGAGCGCTCGCGCATCCAGGCGACCGCATCGCACAGCGCAACGAAACCGCCGGTGATCGCGGCCGTGCGAGTGCCGCCATCGGCCTGAAGTACGTCGCAGTCGATCTGGATCGTGCGCTCGCCCAATGCGGGCAGATCGACCACCGCGCGCAACGCGCGCCCGATCAGGCGCTGGATCTCGAGCGTGCGCCCGCTCTGGCGGCCACGGGCCGCTTCGCGTTCGCCGCGCGTGTGGGTTGCCCGCGGCAGCATCCCGTATTCGGCGGTGACCCAGCCGCGTCCTTGCCCCTGCAAAAATGCTGGCACGCGCGCCTCGACGCTGGCGGTACACAGCACGCGCGTTTCGCCGAAGCACACCAGGACAGAACCTTCGGGGTGGCGCGTGTAGCGGCGCGCCAGCGTGACGGAGCGCAGCTCGCCCGCGCCCCGGCCCGCGCTACGAGGCATCGTCGACCAGCTTGGTGGAGCGGTGGATCGCCCGCTGGATCTCGTCGACGGCCTCGTCGATCTGGTCGTCGGTGAGTTCGGAGCCAAGTTCCTCGCCGGGGCGCCGGAACTGGATCGTAGTGGCGACGCCGCCGTCGGGGATCGCCAGCGTCGAGACCGGAGCATCGGTCGGCGGAACCATATCGACCGCTTCCGCACCGGCCCAGGCCATTGCGACCGCCGTGCAGTTGTCAGCGTCGGCACCCGCAGCCTCCAGCGCTTCACTCACCAGGTCGGGCACGGCGCGCATCACCGTGCGATCCGAGAAGGCGTCGATGATCTGGCGATCCTGCAGCGCGCCCCACAGGCCGTCGGTGCACAACATGATCACGTCGCCGCTGTGCAGGGCCATCGGATGGCTCACTTCGACCGTCGGCGCAACGTACGCGCCGACACAGTTGTAGATGCGGTTGCGTTCCGGATGATCCTTCGCGTCTTCGTCGCTGATCAGACCGGACGAAACCAGGTGGTGTACACGCGAATGATCGACAGTGCGCGCGGCAATGCGCCCGCCGCGGATCAGATACAGGCGCGAGTCGCCCGCGTACGCCCACATCGCCAGACCCTGCTGGATCACGCAGACGACCACCGTCGTGCGAGGCGCCTCCGGCAGCGAGTGCTCGGCCCGGTAGCTGTGCAGGCCCCGATGCGAAGCCAGGATCGCCTCCTCCATGAACGCCGCCGGGTCGGTGAGCATCGGCTTGGCATGACGCTGGAACAGCTCAGCGATCGTCTGCAGCGTCAGCTCGGAGGCGATCTCGCCGCGCGCATGTCCCCCCATGCCGTCGGCCACCACCATCAGCAGGGAGTCGCGCGTGTACAGGTAGCCCATCCGGTCCTGGTTGACCTTGCGCCCGCCCTTCTTGCTGTCTTGGTAGATCGAGAATCGCATCAGAACCAGGTGATGTTGTGGTCTTTCATGAAACGGGTCACCCGTTCCCGGAAGTGGCGAACGCGCGCACCGGTGCGCTCGGTAAACGTGAACTCCGGCCGCTCCGGCACGTTGTTCACAAGCTCCTTTTGGACCGCGAACACCGTCTGTGGCCGCTCCAGCGAATTCAGGCGCAGGCAGCGCTCGACCATCGAGATCAGCTGGTTGGAGTAAAGACCACGGAACGCCTTGAGCACCTGCGGCATCTTGTCGTCCTTCAGGCGGTGGTCCGACTCCTGCGGAGGAAGCCCCGACATGCACGCATATATGCAGGCGCCGATGCTGTACACGTCGGTCCACGGCCCCAGCTCGGCGTCGCGCTTGTACAGCTCGGGCGCCGCAAAGCCAGGTGTATACATCGGGTAGGTCTTGCTGTGATCGCGCTGCAGCGTCTGGCGCGCGGCCCCGAAGTCGAGCAGGATCGGGGTGCCGTCCATCCGCAAGTAGACGTTGGCCGGCTTGACGTCGAGGTGCAGCAGGCGATTCGAATGGACCTCGCGCAGCCCGTTCATCACCTGCGCGAACACGCGCCGGATGAAGCGTTCCGAGAGGACGTCTTTCTGTTCTTTGCTGCGGTTGCGTAGCACGTGCTCTTGCAGCGACCGGCCCGACTCGTAGTGCATCACCATGTAGACGGTGTCGTTGGCGCGGAAGAAATTGAGCACGCGCACGATGTTCGGGTGATAGATCGATGCCAGCGCCCGGCCTTCTTCGAAGAAGCACTTCAGGCCGATGCGGTAGGTGTTCAGGTTCTCGGGCGCGACGTACGGGGAGAACTCGCCCGGCTTGCGCTGCGCAAGCGATGCCGGCATGTACTCTTTTATCGCGACCGAGTTGCCGTTCTCGTCCTGTGCGAGATAGACGATCGAGAAGCCGCCGCTCGATATCTTCTTTACAATCCGATACGTGGCGAGCTGCTGGTTCTCCGGCAGCGAAGCGTTGGTCTGTGACGCCATGTCGACGCGATTGTCCGAAATCGAGAGGGCGAAATCGAGAGGGAAAGTCCTACAGGAGCGCGCCGATTTTAGCCAAATCGGCCTGCTGCGAACGACCGCCGAGCACACATCGATCGGCTAAATTGGCATGGCATTGGCTGCAAGACCACAGGATTTGGGCACACAACCAGGCCTTCCGCGCCGCATGGCAGCACAGGCGGCGGCTGGAATCACAGCGGGGACGACAGCGGCGATGGCGGCAGTCGCCAGCATGACCGGGTTTGCGGCGGCTGCGGCCGCCGCGCCCGGCCTTTCGGTGAGCGTCGAGCTCAAGTCGGTCAACGCGCGCTTCCTCGAAATGACGATCCGCTTGCCGGACGAACTGCGCTTCCTCGAGGCCGGTGCCCGCGAGGTGCTCGCCTCCCGCCTGGCCCGCGGGAAGATCGACCTGCGCGCGACCGTCACGCGTGACCTCGGCGCGTCCGATGCGAGATTGAACCGGGACGCGCTCGGCCGCCTGGCGGCAATCGCGGCCGAAGCGCAGGCTGCCGTCCCCCTTGCCGCCCCTCTGGGTCTGGCCGACGTGCTGCGCTGGCCGGGTGTGATCGAGTCTGGGACCGACAATGCCGAGAAACTGCAGGAGCCGTTTTCGAGCGCGCTCCAAGAGGCGCTCGACCTGCTGGCGCAGACACGCCTGCGGGAGGGAGCGGCGCTGCAGACGGCGCTTCTGGAGCGTTGCGACGGCATCGACCGCATCCTGGCCGATCTGCGCGTCCAGGTGCCGGCGATCCTGGCCATAATGGGGCGCAAGCTGCAGGAGCGAATGAGCCAGGCGCTGGTGCCTGCGCTGTCGGGCTCCAACCACCTGTCGCGCGAGGAGGTCAACGACCGAATCCGCCAGGAGGTGACGCTGTACGGCATGCGTGCCGACGTTGCCGAGGAATTGCAGCGCCTGGGCACCCATGTTGGCGAGGTGCGGCGTTTGCTGAGCGCCGGCGGGGCCGTCGGGCGGCGCCTCGACTTCCTGATGCAGGAGCTCAATCGCGAAGCTAACACGCTCGGCTCGAAAGCCTCCGCGATCGAAATGACGAACGCGGCTGTGGAGCTGAAGCTGCTGATCGAACAGATGCGCGAGCAGATCCAGAACCTCGAATGACTCGACGACCCGCTTCGGGCCCGCCTTCGCCCGCCGGGCTTCGGCGGGCAAGCCGATCCGGCGAGGCGCAATCGACCCAGAGCGGGCTCGCCCGTCGTAGCCGCGAAAGCGGCGGAGGCGGGCAGGTATTCGTGGTTGCTGCGCCTTCCGGTGCCGGCAAGTCGAGCCTGGTCAATGCGCTGTTGCAGCAGGATCCGGCGATCCGGCTTTCGATCTCCTTCACCACCCGCCCGCCGCGTCCCGGAGAAGGAGATGGGCGCGAATATCACTTCGTCAGCCGAGAGGAGTTCGCCGCCTGCCAGGAGCGGGGCGAGTTCCTGGAAGCCGCTGAGGTGCACGGCAACTGGTACGGCACTTCACGCAGCTGGATCGAGCAGCAGCTCGCGAACGGCCACGATGTCCTTCTGGAGATCGACTGGCAGGGCGCACGCCAGGTGCGACAGCTTTTTCCCGGGTCGGTCGGCGTCTTCATCCTGCCGCCGTCGATGGAGGCGCTGCGAGCACGCCTGCAGCAGCGCGGCCAGGACCGGCGCGAGGTGATCGAGCGGCGCCTGGCGGCGGCGCGCGGCGAAATGGCACACGCGCCCGAGTTCGAGTTCCTGATCGTCAACGAGCGCTTCGAGCAGGCGCTGGCCGAACTGGCCGCCGTGGTGACCGCCACACGGCTGCGGTTCGCCCCGCAGGCGGCGCGCCACCCGGACGTCTTTCGCATGCTCGGCACCATGAGCACCGCTTCGGACGACGCCTGAGGCGGCCCCGCTGAAGCGCGCCCAGCCCGCACTGCTCTGCGATGACCGAGCCGCTGCTGCAGATCGAACGCCTCGATGTGGCGTTCGGCTGCAGGCGGGTTGTCGAATCGCTCAGCCTGTCGATCGACCGGGGAGAAAAATTCGCGCTGGTAGGCGAGTCGGGCTCCGGCAAGACCGTCACGGCCCTCGCCGTATTGCGACTCCTGACCGGCGCCCGCTGCAGCGGTGCGATCCGCTTCGAGGGGCGCGATCTTGCGGACCTGAGCGAAGTCGAGATGCGACAGGTGCGCGGGCGTCGCGTGGCGATGGTGTTCCAGGAGCCGCTGGCGGCGCTCAATCCGCTGTATCCGATCGGCGCGCAGATCGGCGAAATGCTGCGGCTGCACGAAAGCATGCACTGGCGTGTCGCACATGAGCGAGTGGTCGAGCTGCTGACGCGAACCGGGATCGACGATGCCGGCGAACGCGTCGATTGGTATCCGCATCAGCTTTCTGGAGGCCAGCGCCAGCGCGCGGTGCTCGCGATGGCGCTCGCGTGCCGTCCAGCCCTGCTGATCGCCGATGAGCCGACCACGGCGTTGGACGTGACGATCCAGGCACAGATCCTGGCGTTGCTGGACGAGCTGCAGCGCGAGCTGAAAATGTCGGTGCTGTTCATCACGCACGACCTGAAGCTGGCGCGGCGCTTCTGCGATCGCGTTGGCGTGATGGAGAGCGGGCGGCTGGTCGAACTCGGACCAACCCGGGACGTGTTCGAGCATCCGCAGCACCCCTACACGCGCCGCCTGATCGATTGCCGGCCGCAGCGCGTGCTCGACGCGCCCGCGCCCGACGCTGCCATCCAGCTGTCGGCTGCTGGCGTGCACGTCGAGTACGCCATGGCCGGGCGCGGGTCGCGAGCGCGCACCATGCACGCGGTCCAGGGCGCCACCCTGCAGCTGTGCCGCGGAGAGACGCTCGGGATCGTGGGCGAGTCCGGCTCGGGCAAGACTTCGCTAGGGATGGCGCTGAGTGGGCTGCAGGCGACGAGCGCCGGGCGGGTGCTGCTCGACGGCGAGCGCATCGACGACAGCCGCGCCTGGCGCCACCAGGCGCTGCGGCGGCGCATCCAGATCGTGTTCCAGGACCCGTACGCATCGCTGAACCCGAGAATGACGGTCGGCGCGCTGGTGGGCGAGGGGCTGCGCGTGCACGAGCCGCAACTGGACAGGCGCGAGCGCGACCACCGCGTGCTGCAGCTGTTGCAGGAGGTCGGGATCGCAGACCACGCCGACGACGGCGCGCTGCTCGGGCGCTATCCGCACGAGTTCTCGGGCGGCCAACGCCAGCGTCTGGCGATCGCGCGCGCGCTGATCGTGCAGCCCCAGGTTCTGGTGCTGGACGAGCCGACTTCAGCGCTCGACGTCTCTGTACAGATGCAGATCCTGGAGCTGCTGCGCGTGCTGCAGAGGGCGCACACGATCAGCTACCTTTTCATCAGCCACGATCTGACCGTGGTGCGCGCCATGTCGCACCGGATCGTCGTCATGAAGGCCGGCCGGATCGTCGAGCAGGGCGAGGCAGAACGGGTGTTCAGAGCGCCGCAGCATCCATATACGCGCGAGCTGCTGGCCGCGGCGCTGCACTAGCCCCCACTGCAGCGGAAGAGGCGCCTTGCTCAGCGCAGGCGCGGATCCATCGCGTCGCGCAGGCTGTCGGTGAACATGGAAAACGCGGTCACGAACAGCGCCATCGGTACGCCCGCAGCCGCAAGCTGCCACCAGCGCCCAGCCAGGATCTCAGACTGCGATTCGGCGATCATCGTGCCCCACGACACGCCGTCGGCCGGCACCCCAAAGCCCAGAAACGACAGGATCACCTCGGCCTTGATGAAAGCCACCACCAGCACCGACAGACGCACCAGGATCACGTGGCTGACGTTGGGCAGGATGTGGCGCAGGATGCGGCCCCGGTGGTCAACGCCCAGCGCCTGCGCCGACAGCACGTACGGCCGCGCGCGGTGCCTCAGGTATTCGGCGCGCACGGCCCGATACATCCCAGTCCAGCCGGTCAGTCCCAGGATCAGCACGACGGTCGCTGTGCCACGCGACAGCACCGCGGCCAGCGCGAAGATGAGCAGCAACGACGGGATCGACTCGAACACGTTGTACAGCCACTCCAGCGCGTCGCCGACCGCTCCTCCGAAGTAGCCGGCCAGCGCGCCCAGCGTGCTGCCGATCAGCGTGGCCATCAGCGCGGCAACCACACCCACGAAGATCGATGTCCTGCCTCCCTGTAGCGTCTTGGCGAGCAGATCCCGTCCCAGACGGTCCGCGCCCAGCGGCCGCATTGCGTCGCGCGGTGCTTCCGCGCCAGCATCAGAGCCGCTGGCCAAATGCCATTCGCTACGCCGCGCCGCCAGCGGATCGACGTCGCCCAAATCGGGTGCATTCGGCGCGGCCTGACCAGCGCCAGGCTCGCGCGGGTGCGCCGGCTCCGAGCGCGCCCGTGCATCCAAGCCGGGCGGTGCATACGGGATCGCCACTTCGTCCCGCCAGTTGCGCGCAAGCCAACCGGCGGCCACCGCGATTTCGATCAGCACCAGAGCCACCACCAGTGTTGCGCACACCACTGCAACCCGGTCGCGCAGCAGCCGCTGCGCAACGTCCGGCCAGAAGCCGGAGCCCGGAACCGTGGTCGCCGCCGACGGCGCCAGGGTCACGTCAGCCTCACGCGCGGATCGACCAGGCGGAACGCCAGATCGGTCAGCAGGTTGATCATCATCGTCAGCATCGCCAGATACACGACCGAGGCCTTGATCACCGGGAAGTCGCCGCGATAGACCGCTCCCACGAGCTCGCGCCCGATCCCCGGGATCGAAAAGAACACCTCTAGCAGAAAGGCGCCAACGAATAGGCCCGGCAGCGCCAGCGACACGTAGGCCAGGATCGGAACCAGGGCGTTACGCAGCACGTGCACCAGCAGCACGCGCGGCTCGGAAGCACCCTTGGCGCGCGCGGTGCGCACATAGTCGTGACCGTATTCGTCCAGCACGAATGTGCGGAACGTGCGCAGCGTCGGTGCCAGGTTGATCAGTACGGCCAGCAGCACCGGCAACGGCGCATACACGGTCAGGTTGGTCCGGAGACGGTCGCTCCAGCCCTGCACCGGGAACCAGCCGAGGCGGTATGCGAACAGCCACTGGATCACGATGACGTAGATCAGGAATGAGATCGACATCGCCACGTTGCAGGCAACCATCAGCGCGCGGTCCGTGAGCGAGCCGCGCACCGACGCCACCGCGAGCGCGAGAACCGTTCCGATCGAAAATTCCAGCGACAGGATCGGCACCGCGATCGTCAGCGATGCAGGCAGGCGCGTAGCGAAGATGTGGGCCACGTCCTCGCCGGTAGTCCAACTCTGGCCGAAATCGAACGTGACGATCTGGCGCAGGAAGATCCCGAGCTGAACGGCATACGAGCGGTCCAGACCGAGCTGGTGTCGGATCAGATAGATGCGCTCGGGGGAGGCGTATTGGCCCGCCAGCACATCCACCGGGTCGGGCCCGACCCAATGAAACAGCGCGAACACAAGAAGCACGACGCCGGCCAGCGTCGGGACCATCTGTAGAAGCCGCCGGGAAGCGTAGCGGCGCACGTCGCCTCCTCCAAGTCCGTAACGGCATGTTTTCCCTACGAACCCCGAGGGCATAATAGGAATCAATATCCGGCGGCGCAACGGGGGGCGTTGCCTGGGCACCAGGCGCAGAAGAACAGGGTAGAGGCCAGCCAGGCACAGGCGGAGAGGAGCGAGCGATGCGTTGGATTGCGACGTTCGTCATCGGGGCGCTGATCGGGGTGTTTGCGTGGACTGCGCGGGCGGCCGACGGTGACGGCAGCCCACGGACGCTGCACGCGCGCCTGCGGATCGCAGAGCAGACGTTCGACCCGGCGACCGCGAACGCGGCTGAATCGCTCTGGATTTCGACCTTCATCATGGAGATGCCGCTGCGCTACGACGCGCTGGCGCGTCCGTACCAGTTGCGCACCCGCACGGCGGTCGACATGCCCGAAGTGTCGCCCGACCGTCTCCAGGTGACGGTCCGGATTCGCCCGGGGATCTACTTTGCCGACGATCCTGCATTCGGCAGGCGGCGCGAGCTGACCGCCGAAGACTACGTGTACACGCTCAAGCGCCACATCGATCCGATAGTGCGATCGACCCAAGAGCACTACGCGAGGCAGACCTTCGCCGGTTTTGAGGAGGCGTTCCAGAAGGCGATGAAGAGCGGCCATTTCGACTACGACGGACCGCTGGAGGGCGCGAGCGCGCCCGACCGCTATACGTTGCGGCTGAAGCTGACCCATCCTGTCGATATGTTGCCCAGGCTTGCCTTCTGCCCACTGATCTGCCCCATCGCTCGCGACGTGACCGCTCTTTATGGCGAACACCTCGCCGAACATCCGGTCGGCACGGGACCATATCGTCTGGCGCAGTGGCGACGCGGCAGCCTGATCGTGCTGGAGCGCAACCCGAACTATCGCGAGGTGCGGTACGAAGAGCACGCCGGGCCGGGCGACGAAGCGGCAGCTCGTGCTGCCGCGCACCTGCACAGCCGGCTGCTGCCGCTTGCGACGAGGGTGGAGCTCTTGGTCATCACGGAGGCTGAACCGGCCTGGCTGGCGTTCCGCAACAGCGAGCTCGATTTCCTAGCGCTGCCAACCAACCTGAGCGAGAACGCGGTCGCAAACGGACGACTGAGGCCCGAGCTGGCGCAGCAGGGCATCACGATGGAAGCGTCGGTCGACGCGCTGTGCAATTTCTATACCGAATTCAACATGGACGACCCGGTGGTCGGCGGCTACACGCCCGAGAAAGTGGCACTGCGCCGCGCGATCGGACTGGCGCAGAACGTTTCGGATGACATTCGCGTGTTCTTCTCCGGCGCCGCCCAACCCCCCGACTCGCTCGCGCCACCCGGGGACATCGGTCGCAACTCCGAAGCGCACGCTCTCCAGCGCCAGTATGACCCGGCGCAGGCACGTGCCCTGCTGGACACCTACGGATATCGGCAGCCAGCCGGGCAAGCCTGGCGCCGGCAGCCCGACGGCAGCGCGCTGACGATCGAGCTGCTGTCGTTTGCCGGAGACCAGCGCTACCGCACGCTGGAGGAGCTGTGGCTCAGGGATCTGAAAGCCGTTGGCCTACGCCTGGAGGTAAAGCGGGCGGAGCCGCAGGCGCTGTTCCGGCAGTTGCGCGCAGGCACGTTCATGGTGGACAACTCCGGATTCTGCGGCGGGCGCGTGGCGCTCGATCACTATCGCTACCTGACTTCCGGCGAATTGGGGGGATTCAACGCTTCCCGCTTCCGGCTGTCCCGCTACGACGAGCTGTTCTCCCGGGCCGAGGCACTGCCACCCGGACCGGAGCAGGCCGCGCTGCTGGGCGATATGGACAAGCTGATCGCCGCCTATGCCCCGTACCTGATGGCGCCGAATCCCATCATTTATGCGCTGGCGCACAAAGGCGTGCTCGGCGTGCGCGCCGATAGCCCGTATCCCGACCTGTCGCGCATCGGGTTCGAGTGAGGCGGAGCGGCGATGGTTCGACTCGCGACCATCATCCTGGCCACTGTGCTGATCGGACCGCTTGCGTCCCCGGCGATCGGAGCCGACGCAGGGGGAACGACCATGCACATGCGGCTGCTCATCGCCGAGCACCAGTTCGACCCGGCCACGGTCAACGCGCTTGAGTCGCTCTGGGTCATCGAGCAGATCCAGGAAATGCCGCTGCGCTACGACGCGCTGGCACGGCCGTACCAGTTGCGCACCGAAACGGCCGCCGCGATGCCGGAGTCTTCTGCAGACGGGCGCCAGGTGACGGTCAGGATCCGGCCCGGCATCTACTTTGCCGACGACCCGGCCTTCGGGAGCCGCCGGCGCGAGCTCACGGCCGAGGATTACGTGTACACGATGAAGCGGCATATCGATCCGGCAGTGCGTTCGACGCAGGAGAAATTCGTCCGAGCGACCTTCGCCGGTTTCGAGGCCGCGTTCCAGAATGCAGTCAAGGCCGGCAAGCTCGACTACGACCAGCCGCTGGAAGGCGCCAGTGCACCCGACCGCTTCACGCTGCGGCTGAAGCTGACCCGGCCCCTAGATATTTCCGCCCGGCTCGCCTTCTGTCCGATGATCTGCCCGGTCGCGCGCGAAGTCGCAGCCCGCTACGGCGGACAC
The DNA here is from genome assembly GCA_019236735.1 of Burkholderiaceae bacterium. Classification (GTDB taxonomy): domain Bacteria; phylum Pseudomonadota; class Gammaproteobacteria; order Burkholderiales; family Burkholderiaceae_F; genus VBCK01. The sequence continues at coordinate 2,995 of JAFAIM010000010.1, read as the reverse complement.
TTGGGCGAGCATCCGGTCGGCAGCGGTCCCTATCGCTTAGCCGAGTGGCGACGCGGCAGCGCGATCGTGCTGGAGCGCAATCCAGGTTACCGCGACGTGCGCTACGACGAGCACGCCGGGCCTGGCGATGCGGCCGCCGCGCGGATCGCCGTGCAACTGCGAGGGCGCCAGCTGCCGCTGGTGCCGCGCGTGGAGCTGGCGCCGATCGCCGAAAGCGAGCCGGCCTGGCTGGCGTTTCGCGCTGGCGAGCTCGACTTTCTGGATCTGCCTCCAAATCTGACGGAGAGCGCCATCGGCAACGGCAGGCTCAGGCCGGAGTTGGCGGCGCAAGGCATCACGATGGACTCGTCGATCGACACGCTTTGCAACTGGTTTACCGAATTCAACATGGACGATCCGGTGGTCGGTGGGTACACGCCGGAGAAGGTCGCGCTGCGCCGCGCGATCGGTCTGGCGCTGAGCCTGTCCGACGAGATTCGCGTCTTCGAGTCCGGAGCAGCTCAGCCGCCCGACTCGCTCGCGCCGCCCGGCGCCAGCGGACGCGATCCCGAGGCTCACGTGCTGCGGCGTCAGTACGACCCTGCACAGGCGCGCGCGCTGCTGGACACCTACGGCTACCGGCAGCGCCCGGGAGAGACCTGGCGGCGCCAGCCTGACGGCAGCGCGCTCACGCTCCAACTTGCATCCTTCTCCGCCCAGCGCTATCGCTCTCTGGAAGAGCTGTGGCTCAGGGACCTTAAGGCCGTGGGACTGAATCTGCAAGTAGATCGCTTCGAACCCCAAGCTCTGTTCCGCCACCTGCGTTCCGGCTCGTTCATGGCGACCAATATCAGCTTTTGCCCGGGGCGACTCGCGATCGACCACTACCGCTACCTGACATCGCTCGAGCTGGGCGGAGGAAATATCTCGCGGTTCCACTTGGCCCGCTACGAAGAGCTGTTCGGGCGCGCCGAGGCGCTGCCGGCAGGCCCCGAGCAGGCGGCGCTGATGGTTGAAATGGACAAGCTGATCGCCGCGTACGCTCCGCGCCTGATGCGTCCGAATCCGATCAACTACTCGTTGGCACGCAAAGGCGTAATCGGGCTGCGCGCCGACTGGCCATACCCTCAGCTGGCTCGAATCGGCTTCGAGTAGCAACCGGCCGGCCGACGTCGGTAATCGGTCATCTCCGGTAAAATGGCAGTAACAGAATCCGTAACGAGTTTCCGCCATGGCCCGTATCACTGTTGAAGACTGCCTGCGAAACGTCCCGAACCGCTTCCAGCTGGTGCTCGTCGCGGCCTACCGTGCCCGCCAGCTGACCCAGGGGCACGCCCCCAAGATCGACACCAAGGACAAACCTGCCGTAGCGGCGCTGCGCGAGGTCGCGGCTCAAAAGGTCGGCATCGAGATGCTGCGCAAGGTGCCGACGTGACGGGCGAGCCAAGCGGCGCCGCCAGCGTGTGTACGGGCTGACCGGGCCCTCGCTGAGAGCAAAACGCTCGGCGTCGTGTCCAAGGCTATATGGCCTCTGAACCCACCCCGAGCCAGCTGTCTTCCACCCGTCCGCGGGCTTCCAGTGGTTTCGCGCGCCGGGCCGCGCAGGCGTTGCGCAAGGCCGGGCAGGTTGTTTGGCGTTCGGAGCCGGACAAGCCCGCCGCCAAGTCGGCAGCGACCTTCGCCGAGCTGTCCGAGCGGCTGAAAACCTACCTGTCTTCGAGCGAAATCCAGAAGGTCCGCGACGCTTTCCGTTTCTCGGACGCAGCCCACCTCGGGCAGTTCCGCAAGAGCGGCGAGCCGTACATCACGCACCCGATCGCCGTGGCCGGAACGCTGGCCGAATGGCACCTGGATTCCGCGGCGATCCAGGCCGCGCTGTTGCACGACGTGATGGAGGACTCCGGCATCGGCAAGCAGCAGCTGGCCGAGCACTTCGGTCCCACCGTCGCCGAGCTGGTCGACGGCGTCTCCAAGCTGGACAAGCTCAGCTTCGAGTCCGGCGTGCAGGCGCAGGCCGAGAATTTCCGCAAGATGCTGCTGGCGATGGCACGCGATGTTCGCGTCATCCTGATCAAGCTGGCCGACCGGCTCCACAACATGCGCACGCTTGGCGCGGTCGACCTGGAGCGCCAGCGCCGCATTGCGCGCGAGACGCTCGAGATCTATGCGCCGATCGCACACCGCCTGGGCTTGAACGAGATGTACCGAGAGCTGCAGGACCAGAGCCTGGCTCACCTGTACCCGCTGCGCTACCAGACGCTCAACAAGGCGCTGAACACGGCGCGCGGCAGTCGGCGCGAAGTGCTCGGGAGCATCCACGAGGCGGTCGAAAAGCAGCTGGGGGCCTCGAAAGTCAAGGCCGAGGTGCACGGGCGCGAGAAGACCACGTACGGCATCTACCGCAAGATGGTCGAAAAGCACCTCTCATTCTCCGAGGTGCTCGACATCTACGGTTTTCGTGTGATCGTGCAATCGGTGCAGGATTGCTATCTGGCCCTGGGCTCGCTCCATGCCTTGTACAAGCCGGTTCCCGGCAAGTTCAAGGACTACATCGCGATTCCGAAGGTCAACGGCTATCAGTCGCTGCACACCACGCTGGTCGGCCCGTTTGGCGCGCCGATCGAGTTCCAGGTGCGCACGCGCAAGATGCACGAGATCGCGGAAGCGGGCGTGGCCGCGCACTGGCTGTACAAGAACGGCGGCGCCGATCTGAACGACGTGCAAAAGCGCGCGCATCAGTGGCTGAAGTCGCTGCTCGACATCCAGAGCGAAGCGGGCGATTCGAGTGAATTCCTCGAACACGTGAAGATCGATCTGTTCCCGGATGCGGTCTATGTGTTCACGCCGAAGTCGAAGATCATGGCGCTCCCTCGCGGTTCGACGGCGCTCGATTTTGCCTATTCGATCCACAGCGATCTCGGCAATCAGTGCGTGGCGGTCAAGATCAACAATGAGCTGCTGCCGCTGCGCACCGAGCTCAAGAGCGGCGACATCGTCGAAGTCATTACGGCACCCA
>JAFAIM010000046.1 GCA_019236735.1 Burkholderiaceae bacterium | reverse complement strand
CCCACGCCCTGGCTCCCGAACGCAGGGTCGCTCTTATTCTTCTATGACGTGGAAGGACAGCCGTGGGGATTCGATCCCGCCGACCGAGGTAAATGGGCCGTGCTTCACTTGCCAGATCTTGCTGAACCGTCAGTACCTGGTGCGAAGGACGACTTCACGGCGTCAACGACGATTCCATTCCGATATCTCGACCTCCGACGAATCGATTCCCCTCCCTCTGACGAGCGGTTGGAGAAGATGGAGAACTTGAAATTGACCGATCCGGAATTTGAAGTTCTGCAGAAGGTAACGGAATCGCTCTTCGAGCAAGCACCCAGGCATCAGGTTGGCGGCTACCCCTGCCCGGTACAGAGTGACGCAATGGAACTCGAATCCCAGCTTGCCAGTCACGGCCTCTACTGTGGCGACGGCACAGGATATAAAGATCCTCGCGCCAGTGCGCTTCGGCCCGGGGCGGCTGAATGGCGAATGCTGCTTCAGTTCGACAGCGACGACGGCCTTGGCCTTATGTGGGGCGACGTCGGAAGGCTTTACTTTTGGGTGCAGGAGCCCGCTGCGCGTAAGGGTGACTTTTCGAATTCATGGCTGGTGCTCCAATGCAGCTAGATGCTTCACGAAGCGCGGATCTTCATCGAATCCGGACGATGGTGATGCGCTTGCAGGCGACGGCCAAGCGCTAAAGGCAGGCGTTGATTGGGGTGGACGATGGGATTCGAACCCACACCGGAATCACAAGGCGTCGGTTCGCTCGTCACGGCGTGAAAAATCAGAGACTTGCAAGGAGCGAGGACGTCCAAAGACACCCAAGAAACGGGCATAGCAGCGCAAATTTGTCCACACCCGCTTTGGCGATCTCAGGCTCGACTGATCATCCGACCGAGCTCGCGGTTGGAGGCGCCTAGTGCCAACAGTGATCGCACGAGCAGGTCAATGGAGACCGTCGGATCACCGGCTTCCATTTTGGCAATGCGCGACTGGCTTGACCGAACCGCTTTGGCCAGCTCGGTCTGCGAAAAGCCCCGAGCGTTGCGCTTGGCCTTCAAGCCCTTGGCGAGGCGGAGCCGCAGTTCAATGTAGGCAGCCTCCTCGTCGGTGAGCCCGAGGAATTCCTGGACGTTTCCAACCTTCCAGCCCTTTGCTTCGAGGCGTTTGCGCTTATCGACTCGCATTGTCATAGTCCTTCAGTCTTTTCCGGCAGCTCCGCATCACTTCGTCCGGCGTTCTGTCCGTCTTCTTGGCGAAGACGGCCATAATGACGATCGCATCGCCATCGATCCGGTAAATCAGGCGCCACGTCTGTCCCTTGTCCGGGATGCGCAATTCGTGGCAGCGAGGCGCAATCTCCGGCATCGGCCGCGACTGCGGCATGGACAGCAACTCGCCTTGTTGAAGCCGCCTCAACAAGAACCCGGTCTCGATCCGAGCGGACTCGGTAAACGGAGGTGTTTTGACCTTACCAGAGAGCCACGAGAGAGGTTTGTCTTTGGGCTTCACCGTAGGGAAGTATATGTCAGATATGACATAATGGCAAGGCGAGTTAATCGGCCGTACGAATCTTGCTACGGTGGATAGAAAGGTTTACAGATGTTCATAAGTGATGGCACTTCTATCCACCGCTGCACCGTGGCGCAAAGCGAAAACCGGCTTTAAGAAGCATGGCACGCACTGGCGTACGGGCACTTGCCCCTTGCACCCACTGGCAGTCGTGCTTGGCGGAACCTACGTCCGTCGAACTCGCTTTCCTCGAGCGCGCATCGAACGACAGCTATGTGCAGACACTCGCCAATCGCGATTCCAGCCTGTGAATCTCGGCACCCGACCCGCAGGAGACATCTTGGCCGCCAATTCTGGCGCTTCGAAGCGGTCATTCCAGGTCAAGCGGCGCTGCCAGGCGCCTAAGCGACTGATACCTTCAGCTTGCCGGTGGAAACAGCGTGTTCATTCGCAGCCGCGAATGCGCTGGCGTAAGCTGAATTCGTGAATCCAAGCTCGAGGCCTGTAATGTCTGCAGGCCACCGATGGCCAGTGTTCTTCAGTACGACTGGCTGGTAGTAGCTGGTCTGGTTCGAGAACTTCCTGCGAAGCCTGTAGAACGCCAGAACAAGTCCGAGGCTGACCATGACAATCGCCGGCGCGACGACGAAGGTCGTTGCGTCTTCCGAAACCTGGAGCCTCGACATCATCCAACCTAGGCCCAGTGCAATGGCCAACAAACAGGCTATGGCGATCACGCCAAGCGCGGTTGGTCGACGGCGTCGCGCAGTGATGGAGCACGTCTCACAATAGGGAAAGGGGAGTTCGACTCTTATTTCGGCACCGGCCAAGCCTAACAAAGGCATGCGTCGCAAATCTGTCGGGACGGGTCTGAGTTCCGACGTCGGCCCGCAGTTGCAGCACGATGCCATGGGCGCGACCAGCGGGACATCGCTCTTGAGTGGAAGATTGACAAACAGCATGCTCGAGCCGGAGGAAAAGGTTGAGTACCAGCTTACCCGAAGCGGAACTATGCCAAGGACCACTTCTGGCCGGATCCGGGCGTCGCCAGAACCGGAATGGCGGTCGTTTCGAATGGCCGCTCCTCCCGGCAAAGCCGTAGGCCAGGGCGGCCATTCTGCCGGACCGGTGCGATTTGGGCCAGTCCACTCGGGCAACCAGTGAGGAATGGCGGATCCACACTCCGTCGAACTGCAGGCGGTCTCCGCTTGTGCGGCAGCTATTCGGTTATTTCCCCTCGCCGCCTCCTGTGGGAGAGGGTGGGGTCCGTCTACTCAGTTGCCGAGATTCACCGCCGGATCGGTGCCCCGGCCCGCCTGTTTCAAAGCCTAAATTTCGTGGTGCTCCACGCTTCGCGATCCTTCGCATCAACACAATCGCTTGTACGCCCCTTCCACGTCAACCCCAACACGCTGGGGGCGTTATCCAAGCCATGAACACTATCCGCCTGACAAAGCTCGACGCCGCGCGGCGGCAACTGGATACCGCACTGGACCTGATCTTCGCGGATCGCGACCCGGCTTCAATCCACACCCTGGTCGGCGCCGCCTCCACCATCATCTCCAATCTGACGGAAAAAGGCGGATCGAACGTCTCCTGGGACCGTTTCGCCCAGCAGGCGAACAAGCTCGCCCCTGGCGAGTATTTTCGCATCATGCGTGCACCGCAGAATTTTCTCAAGCACGCCGAATCTGACCCTGATGCGGGGTGGGACCTAGACCCTGATCACGCCCTGTGCCTTGCATTCTGGGCCGTCATGAACTTAGGGAACTTTGGCGAGCTGACGATGCAAGAGTCGGTTTTCCAGCTGTGGTTCCTGGCGACTCATGCACCCGATCTAGACCGTGACCTACCGCCCTATCGCCAAACCCGAAGCGTCTTTGGCGACTTACGAGGAAAGCCGTATCCAGAGCAACTCGCTGCCGCGCGACGCGTGCTGGCCGAGTTGGACGTATGACAAAACGCAAACCCGCTGGTCCGAAGTCCCACCACTACGTGCCCCAATCGTACCTGCGCAGATTTACCGATGCCGACGGATTTCTGACGATATTCGATCGTGCGCGAGGGCACTTCCGTCGCCAGCGGCCCGTAAACGTCATGAAAATCGACAGCTACTACCGGCAGGCTTGGGCCCCTGCACACATCGACCCGAACATTCTCGAAACGCATCTCGCGGGCACAATCGAGCATGAGGGCGCCGCTGCAATTGAGAAGCTGGTCACCACACCTGCGTCACTGACCGGCGATGAGGCTGCAGCGCTCGTGTCGTACATAGAGTTTCAGCGCATCCGAGTGCCGCGGCAAGCAGCGTGGGCCAAGGAGTTGATGCGCCAATTGCTCTTGGACAAGATAGGCCCGGAACTTCGGGCCGAACTGAAACAGAAGAATCTGCGTGTGGAGATGAAGGATTCCGTTCGATTCGACTATATGCGCGCCGCTCTCGGAAAACTGCACCCTTGGTTCGGTCGCATGGAGTGGGAGATCTATGAGGCTGTGCCAGGAACCGCGTTCATCACGACAGACAGTCCCGTTTCGTTCGTAAACGAGGCCATCCCTCCTATTGATGGAGAAGCCGGAATCGGATTGGCGGGCACGCTCCTGCTATTCCCCCTAGATTCGAGAAAACTCCTGGTGATGCGTCACCCGGAATGCGTCTCTGCAGACCCGATGCACGTTCTGCCGACACCGGCCGAGGACAGCGCTGGTGTGCCAATGGCGTTTGGGGTTGTCTTTGACGCGGAGAAAGTGCGCCAAACAAATTGGTACCTTGCGCACCTATCGTATGAACTGTGTGTGGCAGAAAGCGAAACGCCTCTGCGCGAAGCGCTCGGAATCTAGACCGACCGACCGCCGATGCTGCCGGCAGATGGTCGGTCACCCCTATCAGACGAGGATTTCGGCTATGGCCTCCTCATAGTCGTACGCTTCATTTGGGGCTCCCTCCCGCTGAGTGGGTCGACACGCTTCCCACTCTGGCACATCGATGCTGTTGGGCTGAAGGGGCCTCCCACCGCATTTGCCCTGCGCCTTCATTCCCTCCCCTTCCGGCAGGCAAGGTATAGGGCGATTGCGTCCATTCTTCCTATCCTGCAATAAACAAGCGGAGTTTCGGCGGAATTTCGGAGGAAGAGCAGCGGAGTTTTGCAGTGCGTCTTGTAAGCCCATGCGCACCGCTGCTGTTGAGTGCACAAGCCTCCTGTACCCGATCCGGCGGTGTCAAGCTTTACCGTCGAACCGAAATTGAGCGACCTTTCAGGTAGTTGTGTTCCTTTGGTTCAAATGCGATGCGTCAATTGAAAAATGTTTCCGCAGAGGAGTGTGCACGAGAGCAAGAGACGAACGGTCCTTGACCCCCGCGTAGAGGTGCGTCAGAGTCCGACGCATGAACGAACGGTCATATGGAACGAACACCGTCGCGTTGCCGCCGAGGATGGGGTGGCAGAGTTTGAATGGGTACGTTCAGGATCACCTCCAAAGGCTCGAAACCTTGCTGCTTTCGGGCGTACCCTATCGAACCTTGGTGGCCGCGACGCTCGCGGCCGGCTTTCCGAGTGCCACACGGCGGTCGATTGAGAGTGCCATCTACCGGGCGCGGAAGAAGTGTCCAATCCGGCCCGCTCCCAATACGCTGCGGCCGGTGACTCCGCCGTCTCAGATCGCAGCCCTTCGAGAGGTGGAGTTGCGGCCATCGGGCGATCCCGATGTAACGAAGGCGATCGGTCGCGAGTTTCGTGAGCTGGTGCGGCCACCGAGACCTGGCAGTGGTGAGCCTGATCTATTGTTCTGAGGAACCGGAAGTGCCCTACCACACCGCGGGCGCCCCTGGCGGCGGGGCTACCGTGGGGCCGCCTACTCTGCTGCGGATATTCGGGGCTGGATAGGGTAAGTGTTGAACGCTCGGACGCATCGATGGCACATTCGACCATGAACCTCCGAGACGCTGCGATCCTGCTGTTGCAGCACGAGCACACCGTCGAGGCGTGGGCGCGCGGAGGACGCATCCCGGCGCACCGTGTCGGCCGCCGCTGGCTGTTCGTGCAGGACGAATTGCTAGACTGGGTGAAAGCCCAGCCCGGAGGTGGGCCTGAATGTCGCTATACAAGAGGAAAGGCACTCGAAACTGGTGGTGCGAGTTCGCCGCGCGGGGCTTTCCGACGTTTAGAGAATCTACTGGCACAACGGACCGACGCGCCGCCCAGGAGTATCACGACAAACGAGCCGCCGAGCTCTGGCGTGTGCGTCGACTTGGCGAGCCGGCGCGTACTGCGGCGGCCGACGCCATCATCGAGTACTTAGAAGGCCACGCGAAGCACACGAGCAGCTACGAAAGCTTCAAGCGACAGATCGCGGTCATGCGGCCGTACCTGCCCGACTATTTGGACGAGCTAGACACGGACCGCCTGGAGAAGATTCGGGATTCGGTCATCCGCGACCGAAAGTGCTCGCCGGCCACGGCGAACCGGTACCTTGCAGCGCTGTCGGCGACACTGCATTACGCACATAAGAAGAAGAAACTCGCGACAGTGCCCAGCATCCCTACCCTTGAAGTCCCCGACTCCGAGTTCACGGTGCTCACACAGGAGAAGGCCGCGAAGTTATTGGCTGAGCTGCCGCCACATCTGAACGCGATGATGCGGTTTTCGCTCGCCACGGGGCTTCGAGAGGCCAATGTTCGCGAGCTGAAATGGTCGCAGGTGAATCTGTCAGAACGTGTGGCTTGGATCTGGGCGAGAAAAGCGAAGGCGCGCAAGATGATCGGCGTGCCGCTGAACGACAGCGCCGTCGAAGTGCTGCAAGGCGAGCTGGGTCGGCATCCGGAATACGTATTCACCTTTGCGAAGATCGGCAAAGAAGGCACGGTGCTTTGGCGCCGGCCGATTGCCCGCAAGGCGAGCAATTCGTCCTGGTACAAGGCGCTGAAACGGGCGGGCCTCGAAGGCCTGCGCTGGCACGATCTGCGCCATGCGTGGGCCACGTGGCACGCTCAAGCCGGCACGCCAATGCTCGCGATCCAGGCGATGGGAGGGTGGGCGACCAGCTCGATGGTGCAGCGTTACGCGCACCTGGCCGGTCAGAAACTGCACAAGGAGGCCGCCGCGATCACGGTCCCAAACGTCGCGCCACGCGTGCGCGACGCACAGTTTTCCTCACAGTCGGACGAGGAGTCAGCGGATGCTCCGCTGCGGATACCTGTGTTGATTGGGGTGGACGATGGGATTCGAACCCACAACAACCGGAATCACAATCCGGGACTCTACCGTTGAGCTACGTCCACCGCGGTAGACATTTTTCGTGGCCTGCCCGACAGGACTCGAACCTGTGACCCTCAGCTTAGAAGGCTGATGCTCTATCCGGACTGAGCTACGGGCAGCCCGATGCCTCTAGCCGGTGTGGTCGGGGCGAGTGGATTCGAACCACCGACCCCCTGCGCCCAAGGCAGGTGCGCTACCAGGCTGCGCCACGCCCCGAAAGCATCGCATGATACCGGCTCACGCGGCTTCCCGCTCGCCCTCTGGCGCAATCCGCCGTGCCGGTGGAAACCATGCCGAGAATACGCTGCCGCGTCCGACCTCCGACTGAACGTCGAGCCGTGCCTGGTGGCGGATCAGAACGTGCTTGACGATGGCCAGCCCAAGGCCCGTGCCGCCTGTTTCGCGCGAGCGGCTCTTGTCGACGCGGTAGAAACGCTCGGTCAGGCGCGGAATGTGCTCCGGTGCCACCCCGATTCCGGTGTCCTGCACCTGCAGTGCGACGCCCCCATCCTGCTCCAGGCAGCGCAGCGTGATGCGGCCGCCGGCCGGCGTGTAGCGCACCGCGTTCGACACCAGGTTGCCGTAGGCGCTGCGGATCTCGTCGCGTGCGCCCAGCAGCCGGATGCGGCTCGTCTCCACGCTGACGTGGTGGCGGCCGTTGGACAGCGTGCGAGCTTCGTCCGCTACCTCCGCCACGAGCTGCGCTGCGTCGATCTGCTCTTCGGTCTCCGGATCCTGGCGCGATTCCAGGCGCGACAGCGTCAGCAAATCCTCGACCAGGCTATGCATCCGGTCGGCCTGTTCGTGCATCAGCGTCATGTGGTGCAGCCGGGTCGGGTCCAGCTCGGATGCGCGATCGTCGAGGATCGTCTCCAGAAACCCCTTCACGACTGTCAGCGGGGTTCGCAGCTCGTGCGATACGTTGGCGACGAAATCGCGCCGCATCGCGTCGACCCGCTCGCTCTGCGTCACGTCACGCGTGACCACGATCGAGCGGGCGGGCTCGAATTCGACCACCGCCATGGACAGCATCACGCCCGGCAGCGCGAGCGGGGCGAACAGCAGAGCCTGTTCGTAGCGGCCCGCGTTCATGTAGGCGACAAACGCCGGATCGCGCACCAGGTTGGTCAGTCGCAGCCCGTTGTCGCGCTTGAGCGAGATGCCCAGGTGCCGCTCGCCCACCGGGTTGCACCATTCGATCTGCAGCGAAGCATCGACCAGGATGATGCCGTCCGGCAGCGCGCTGATCGTGTGCCGGAATCGTTCTTCGTTGTCGATCAGCCGCTGCTGCGCGATCTCGCTGGCCCGTTGCTGCCGGTACAGCCGCGCGAAAACCTCGCTCCAGGCACCGATACCGTTGGGGATCGCGGCGAGAGACGGCGTCTCGAGCCACCCACCGAGCACCGCCAGGTAGTACAGCTGCACCAGGTACAGCGCGGCCAGGCAGACCACCGCCAGCCATAGGCCGACGCGCGTTCCGAACATCCAGCCCGCGCCGGCGCAAAGCGCGCCCACGATAGCGAGCCGCAAAATCGCCGGCCCGATCACACGATGGCGCCCGTCCGCAACGCTCGACATCGCCGCGAGTCTATCCCGGAACCTCTCCAACGGAAGAGCACGCGATCCCGGCAAGGGCGGCTCGCCCTGAGGACCGGAGCCGGATGCTCAATGCTCGGACCGCTTCGACAGCCGGTAGCCGAGCCCCCGCACCGTCTGCACCAGATCCTGCGCCTGCGCCTGCTTCAGCGCCTTGCGCAGACGCAGCACGTGGACATCGACTGTGCGCTCCTCGATGAAGACGTGATCGCCCCACACGCCGTCGAGCAACTGCGCGCGTGAGAACACCCGCTCGGGGTACCCCGCCAGGAACCGCAACAGTTTGAATTCCGCCAATCCCATTTTCACCGGACGGCCCCCGATGTCGAGTTCGTGGCGCGCCGGATCGATGCGCAGCGCACCGTATTCGATCACCTCGCCGCTTTTCTGCGGAGCCCGCCGGCGGAACACTGCACGAACGCGCGAAACCAGCTCGCGCGGCGAAAACGGCTTGACCACGTAGTCGTCTGCACCGGCGTCCAGCCCTGCGACGCGGTCGCTCTCGGCCCCCTTGGCGGTGAGCATGATCACCGGAACCGAGCGGGTGCGGTCGTCGACCCGCAGATCGCGCAGCAGTTCGATGCCGGCGCGGTCCGGCAGCATCCAGTCCAGGATCACCAGGTCCGGCAGCTCGCCGCGGATCGCAGCTTCGGCGGCACCGGCAGAATCGGCGCGCCGCACACGGTAGCCGTTGCTGCTGCAAGAAAATGCCACCAGCTCCTGGATCGACGGTTCGTCTTCGACGACAAGAATGCTTGCGCTGGCCATTGAGCTTTACCTCGGGGGGTTGACGGCGCGCTCGAGCTGCTCCGGCGTGGCATGCCGGACGTCCTCGCCCTGCACGATGAAGATCACGTCGCCGGCGATGTTCTTGGAATGATCGCCGACGCGTTCGATCGCCTTGGCGACCCAGACCGTGTCGAGCGAGCCGGTGATCGTGCGTGGATCTTCCATCATGAACGTGATCAGCTGCCGCAGGATCAGCCGGAAGTGCTCGTCGACGCCGGCGTCCTCGCGGATGATCTCGGCGGCCGCCACGACGTCGAGGCGTGCAAACGCGTCCAGCGCGCCGTGCAGCATCGACAGCGCCGCTTCGCCCGAGACTTTGATGTCGCGGATTCGCGGCGTTCGCACGAGAACGTCCTTCTCGTGCACCCAGCGCGCCGCGCGTGCGATCTTGGTCGCTTCGTCTCCGATGCGCTCCAGGTCCGTCACCGCGCGCGAAATTCCCATGATCAGTCGCAGATCGTTGGCAGCCGGCTGCCGCCGCACGATCAGATTCACGATCAAGCGCCCCAGTTCGAGCTCTTCGACATCGACCTTCTCGTCGGCGTCGATGACCTGTTCGGCGCGGCGCAGGTCCATGTGCTCGAAGCAGTCGATCGCCATTCGCAGCTGCGCCTCGACGAGGCCGCCCATTTGCAGGATTCGCGTTCGCAGCGACTCCAGTTCCTGATCGTACTGCTTGATCGTATGTTCGCCGGTTACCATCGCAAAGTCTCCGCGGCCGCTTTATCCGGACTATCCGAACCGCCCGGTGATGTAGTCCTCGGTCTGCCGCTTCGAGGGTTTCAGAAAGATCTGCTCCGTCGGGCCGAATTCGATCAGTTCCCCCAGGTACATGAACGCGGTGTAGTCCGAGCACCGCGCCGCCTGCTGCATATTGTGCGTGACGATCAGCACCGACACGCGCTTTTTCAGTTCGTCGATCAGCTCCTCGATCGATGCGGTGGCGATCGGATCCAGCGCCGAGGTCGGTTCATCGAACAGCAGCAATTCCGGTTCGGTCGCCAACGCCCGCGCGATGCACAGCCGCTGCTGCTGGCCTCCCGACAGATTGGACGCGTCGTGCGCCAGGCGGTCCTTCACCTCTTCCCACAGTGCCGCGCCGCGCAGTGCCTCCTCGACCTTTTCGGCCAGCGCCACCCGGCTTCGCATGCCGCGCAAGCGCAACCCGTAGGCCACATTCTCGAACACCGTCGTCGGAAACGGGCTCGGCTTCTGGAACACCATCCCGATCCGCATCCTGACGTCCATCGGGTCGATGGCGCGATCCAGGATGTTGATTCCCTCGGGAAGCAACGTGATGGTGCCCTCGTAGCGGTTTCCCGGATACAGATCGTGGATGCGGTTGAAGCAGCGCAGTAGCGTCGACTTGCCGCAGCCGGAAGGACCGATCAGCGCGGTGACGCGCTCCTGGTGGATCGGGAGCGACAGCTTCTTCAGCCCTTGAAAGCTGCCGTAGTAGAAGCTCAGATCGCGCACCTCGGCCTTCACCGCGTCAGGGGGCGCCGCGTCCAATTGCCTGTCCGCTTCCTCGCTCGACACGGTAACCCGCGACTCCGGCATCTTAAAAGGCTATGTGGTTGATGTAACGTGATTGTGACATGTAATCCCGTCGCGTCGCGGACGTCCGGCGCAGGCCGCTGGGCATGCAAGCGAGCGCTCGCAAGATCTGGGTGGATCCAAGGTCGACCGTGCACGAAAGTGAGACAACAGGTTAGCTGCGCGGTACGACTGCTACCCGATCACGGCGGCAAGTCGTTCGCAATAACCGCGCGCGGCGGCCGCATCGTGTGCCTCGACCATCACGCGTAGCACGGGCTCGGTTCCCGAAGGGCGAATCAGCACGCGGCCGCTGCCCGCGAGCTCGCGCTGCACCTGAGCGAGCTCGCGCTGCAACGCGTCGCTGGCGTTCCAGTCGAAACCGGCGGAGATCGGCACGTTGACCAGGTGCTGCGGCAGCATGTCGAGCTCTCCAGTCAGCTGCGCCAGCGTGCCGCCGGAACGCCGCACCGCCGCCAGCACCTGCAACGCGCTGATGATTCCGTCGCCGGTGGTGTGCTTGTCCAGGCACAACAAGTGGCCAGAGCCCTCCCCCCCGTACTGCCAGCCCTTTTTCTCCAGCAGCTCCAGCACGTAGCGGTCGCCAACGTTGGCGCGTTCGAATGGGACCCCGAGCCGCTCGAACGCGCGCTCGAGCGCGTAGTTGGTCATCAGCGTTCCGACCGCTCCGTGCACTTTCGTGTGCAGCATCCGGTCCCGTACGATCACATACAACAACTGGTCGCCGTTGTACGCGCGCCCATCGCCGTCGGCGAACACGACACGATCGCCGTCACCGTCCAGCGCAATTCCCAGGTCCGCGTCGTGCTCGCGAACACGTCCGGCCAGCAGGTCGGAATGCACCGCGCCGACTCCGTCGTTGATATTGAAGCCGTTGGGAGAGACCGCCACTGGTACGACCTCTGCCCCAAGCTCGTGGAACACCTCGGGAGCGGCGTGATAAGCGGCGCCGTGCGCGCAGTCGACGACCAGCTTCACGCCTTTCAGGTCAATTTCGCCTGGAAACGTGCTCTTACAAAACTCGATGTAGCGCCCGGTCGCGTCGTCCAGACGGCGCGCCTTTCCGAGCTCGGCCGAAGCGACGCAACCCGAGGGCCGCTCGAGCAGATCCTCGATTTGCCGTTCGATCCGGTCGTCCAGTTTCTTGCCGGCGCCCGAGAAGAATTTGATGCCGTTGTCCTGATACGGGTTGTGCGAGGCGCTGATCACCACTCCAGCAGACAGTCGCTGGGCCCGCGTCAGATACGCCACCGCCGGAGTGGGCAGCGGCCCGCACAACACGACGTCGACGCCAACGCTGGAAAAACCCGCCTCGAGCGCGGCTTCTAACATGTAGCCGGACACGCGCGTGTCCTTGCCGATCAACACCGTCGCCCTGCGTCCGGCAGAGCCGTGGGACAGCGCGCGCCCGGCGGCCTGGCCGAGGCGCAACATGAACTCGGGCGTGATCGGGTGCGAGCCGACCGTCCCTCGGATGCCGTCGGTGCCGAAGTAGCGCCGGCTCATCGCGCAGCCCGCACGGCTTCCCACACTGCGATGGCATCGCGCGTGGCGGCAACGTCGTGCACGCGCACGATGCAGGCCCCGAGCTGGATCGCCAGCAGCGCTGCCACCACCGAGGGCACGAGCCGCTGATCGACGGGGCGCCCGGTCATCTCACCCAGCGACGCTTTGCGCGACAGCCCCACCAGTAGCGGCT
The DNA here is from genome assembly GCA_019236735.1 of Burkholderiaceae bacterium. Taxonomy (GTDB): domain Bacteria; phylum Pseudomonadota; class Gammaproteobacteria; order Burkholderiales; family Burkholderiaceae_F; genus VBCK01. Next base: position 11,675 of record JAFAIM010000046.1, on the reverse strand, counting down.
GGCCGAGCGAGCGCAACCGGTCCAGCCGCGCGAGCAACTCGCGGTTATGCACGCCGCGCTTGCCAAAGCCGAAACCGGGATCCAGCGCGATCCGCTCGGGCGCGACGCCCGCTCGCACGGCCTCGTCGCGCCGCGCGCCCAGGAACTCGCCCACTTCGCGTACCACGTCGTCATAGGTCGGATCGGCCTGCATCGTCTGCGGAGTGCCCTTCATGTGCATCAGCACGACGCCGCAATCGCTGCGGGCGAGCTGCGCCAGCGCCCCCGGTACGGCGAGCGCACGTACATCGTTGACGATCGCGACGCCGTCTTCCAGCGCCGCGCGCATCACTTCCGGTTCGCTGGTATCGACCGACAGCGGAACCTGCACGTCGCGCAGCGCCTGCACAACCGGCATTACGCGTTCGATCTGGGCGGCCGGGCTCACCGAAGCGGCGCCGGGGCGCGTCGACTCTCCACCGATGTCCAGGATGTCGGCGCCTTCGGCGATCAGCTGGCGGGCGTGCTCCACCGCCCGATCGACCAACAAGAAGCGGCCGCCGTCGGAGAACGAATCCGGAGTGACGTTGATCACGCCCATCACCAGCGGCCGATCGAGCGGCAGCCGGAAGCGGCCGCAATGCCAGTGCGTCGGAGCATCGACCAAGATTCGGACCCCTACCCCCGGCCCCTCTGCCGTAACTGGCAGAGGGGAGCCCATCCCTCCAAGGGGTTCGCTGGCCGATATTACGCGGGCTGCGGCGCGCCCTGCACGCCACCGCCAGCGGCGGCCTGCCCGGGCTGCGCGCCGACACCTCCGAAACGCGGCGGCCGCGGCGGCCGCCCGGCCATGATGTCGTCGATCTGCTCGGCGTCGACCGTTTCGATCTCGAGGAGCGCGCGGGCCATCGCTTCGACCTTGTCGCGGTTCTCCTCGATCAGACGGCGAGCCAGCCCGTACTGTTCGTCAATGATCCGACGAATCTCGTTCTCGATCTTCAGTAGCGTCGAGCTCGACACGTTGGTGGTGCGCGTGATTGAGCGGCCGAGGAAGATCTCACCCTCGTCCTCCGCGTACACCATCGGTCCGAGCGCTTCGGTCATGCCGAACTTCATCACCATGTCGCGCGCAATCTGTGTGGCGCGCTCGAAGTCGTTGCTGGCGCCGGTGGTCATCTGCTTCATGAACACCTCTTCGGCGACGCGGCCGCCGAACAGCACTGCAATCCGGTTCAAAAGGTACTCGCGGTCGTACGCGTAGCGGTCCTGCTCGGGAAGCTGCATCGTCACGCCGAGCGCGCGACCGCGCGGAATGATCGTCACTTTGTGCACAGGGTCGGTCTTCGGCAGCAGCTTGGCGACCACTGCGTGCCCGGACTCGTGATAGGCCGTGGTGCGCCGCTCCTCGTCGCTCATCACCATCGACTTGCGCTCGGCGCCCATCATGACCTTGTCTTTGGCCTGTTCGAAGTCCTGCATCTCGACGACGCGCGCGCTGCGGCGCGCCGCAAACAGGGCCGCCTCGTTGACGAGGTTGGCCAGGTCGGCTCCGGAGAAGCCGGGAGTGCCGCGCGCCAGCAGGTCGGCGCGCACGTCGGGGCCGATCGGCACTTTGCGCATGTGCACGTTCAGGATCTGCTCACGCCCGCGGATGTCGGGCAGCGGCACAACGACCTGCCGGTCGAAACGGCCGGGCCGCAAAAGCGCCGGATCGAGAACGTCCGGCCGGTTGGTGGCCGCGATGACAATGATGCCCTGGCCGGTCTCGAAGCCGTCCATCTCGACCAGCATCTGGTTCAGCGTCTGCTCGCGCTCGTCGTTGCCGCCGCCCAGGCCGGCGCCACGCTGGCGGCCAACCGCATCGATCTCATCGATGAAGATGATGCACGGAGCGTGCTTCTTGGCCGTCTCGAACATGTCGCGCACGCGCGCGGCCCCAACACCGACGAACATCTCGACGAAATCGGAGCCGGAGATCGAGAAAAATGGGACCTTGGCCTCGCCTGCGATCGCCTTGGCGAGCAGCGTCTTGCCGGTTCCCGGCGACCCCACCATCAGCACGCCGCGCGGGATGCGTCCGCCCAGCTTCTGGAACTTGGACGGATCGCGCAGGAACTCCACCAGCTCCTGCACCTCTTCCTTGGCCTCGTCGCAGCCGGCCACGTCCGCGAATGTGATGTTGTTGTTGGACTCGTCCAACATGCGCGCACGCGACTTGCCAAACGAGAAGGCGCCGCGGCCGCCGCCGCCCTGCATCTGCCGCATAAAAAAGATCCACACCCCAATTAGCAGCATTACGGGGCCGAAGGTGAAGAAGAAGTTCACGAGAGGCGAGGGCTGCTCGTGCGGCTCCATCTCGACCCGCACTTTGTTGTTGAACAGGTCGCCGAACAGTCCCCTGTCGTCCCTCGAGCCTGTGGTCTCGACCGTCGAGCCGTCGTCCGTCTGCGCGGCGATCTCCAGCGTGCCGCCGGTCGAATCTTGCAGATGGGCGCTCTTAATGTGGCCGGAGCGCACCTGTTCGATGAACTCCGAGTACGGGATCTTGTGCGGGTTGCCGACGGCGCCGCGCTCGAGCTGGCGGAAAACGGTAAACAGGACCAGGGCGATCACCAGCCAGATCGCAGCCTTGGCCAGCATGCTGTTGTTCAAGTTGCGCTACTCCAGGCGGGGCATTGCGGACAGCAAAGGTTCTTCCATCTGCGGTCGGGACCCATTTTAAGCTTCCGGGCCCCGGTCAGCTTCCTCCGAGCATTGGGGCAAAAGACGCGCCTTCAAGCCCCTTGCGAGCAGATATACCTCGGCCGAATCCGGCCGCGAGGCGGCTGGCTTGCGCTCAGAGACGGCGGCAAACCGGATCTTCAGCTGATGCACAAATTGGCTAAAGCCGCTGCCGTGGAAGGCTTTCACGAGCAAAACACCCCCTGGTCGGAGGTGATTGACGGAAAATTGCAGCGCAAGTTCGCACAGATCCAGGCTGCGAGCGGCGTCAGCGGCTCCGATCCCGCTCAGGTTGGGCGACAGGTCGGAGAGAACCAGGTCGGCCGGCTGCCCCCCAAGCGCCTCGGCAAGCCTGGCCTCGACCGCCTCGTCCCGGAAATCGCCTTCGATCGCCTCCACCCCCTCGATCGGTTCGATCGGCAGCATGTCCAGCGCGATCACCCGCCCGCGTAGGCGCCCGCCGCTGCGGTCCGTCAGCCGGCGGGCGATCACCTGGGTCCAGCTGCCCGGCGCGGCACCAAGCTCGACCACCGTTGCAGGCGGACGAATCAGCCGGTCGCGATCGTCGATCTCGATCAGTTTGTAGGCCGCGCGCGAACGGTAGCCCTCGCGGTTGGCGGCCTGCACGTAGGGGTCGCCCAGATGGCGCCGAATCCATTCCCGATTGGAACGGTTCTTCGCCGAGCGGATATTCTTCACGGCCGTTGCCTGTTTCCAAATCCGACTGCGGAGCCGATGCCCGAACTTACTCTGTCGCGCGACGAGCGTCTGCGCTTGAAATCCGAGTCGCACCCCTTGGAACCCGTCGTGTTGCTCGGAGCCGGTGGCCTAAGCGCGGCGGCGCTGAAGGAGATCGATCGGGCACTGGGCGCGCACGAGTTGATCAAGGTGCGTGCGCCGGCATTGGACCGCCAACAGCGCGAGCAGATGTTCGCCGAGGCCGCCGGCCGCTTGAGTGCCGCCCGCATCCAGCTGATCGGTCGCACGATGGTGCTGTTCCGCCCGGCGCCGGCCGGCGATCCGCCCGCGGGCAAAGAAAAAAAAGCTCGTTAAGGGCGCTGGGAAAGCGTAGCGAGCAGGACCGAGTTGCGGCCGAGCAGCGGCGGACGATACGAACGAGCAGCGAGCACCGCAGGCCGCGAATCGGGCCGCGCAGTAGCTTTGCCAGCGCCCACTTAGATGTAGCGGACGTCAATTACTTCGTACTCGCGCGGCCCCGCAGGTGCGGCGACTTCGGCCACGTCGCCCTCGCTCTTGCCGATCAGCGCGCGCGCGATCGGGCTCGACACGGAGATCAGGCCCGCTTTGATATCTGCCTCGTCGTCACCGACGATCTGGTACTTCACGCGCGTTCCAGACTGAACTTCCTCCAGTTCGACCGTCGCGCCGAAAACGATCCGGCCACCCGCATCGATCCCCCTGGGATCGATCACCTGCAGCGCCGCAACTTTGCTCTCGAGCTCTTTGATTCGTCCCTCGATGAACCCTTGCCGCTCGCGCGCCGCCTCGTATTCGGCGTTCTCCGACAGGTCGCCCTTCTCACGGGCATCCCGGATCGCCTGGATGACCGCGGGACGGTCGATCGACCTGAGCCGATTGAGCTCGGTCTTGAGCATTTCAGCGCCGCGGGCGGTGATCGGAATCGCGGTCATTGCAGCCAAACCATTGAAAACAATCGAAGTTTCAGGGCCAAAACAAAGCCCCGGCACTGCCGGGGCCGACACCGGAACAACTTTACCGGCGTGTGCCTGTGCTGGCAAGTTCCCTCTGGTTTTCGCGGTGCAGCGACTGCAGGTCGTAGACCTGGAGCTGCGCAAGGTGCTTCATTCCTTCAACCGCGGCACGGCCACCCGCGATCGTCGTGTAGTACGTCACCCGCTGCGCCAAGGCGGTGGTGCGGATCGAACGCGAGTCGGCGATCGCCGACCGGTTCTCATCCACCGTGGTGATCACCAGGTCGATCTGACCGTCTTTGAGCAGATCGACTACATGGGGCCGGCCGTCCTTGACCTTGTTGACAATTCGTACCGGGATCGACGCGGCCGCCACCGCTGCCGCGGTTCCGCGCGTCGCCACCAGCGCGTATCCGAGCTCGTTCAGCATGCGTGCCACCTCGACCGTTTTCGGTTTGTCCGAATCCTTCACGCTCAGGAAAACGGTCCCGCGCGGCGGCAGCGTCGCGCCCGCCGCGAGCTGCGACTTGAACAACGCCTCGCCGAACGTGCGCCCAACGCCCATGACCTCGCCGGTGGACCGCATCTCGGGACCCAGCAGCGTATCGACGCCGGGGAACTTCGCGAACGGGAAAACGGCCTCCTTGACGGAGAAATAGCGCGGCGTTACATCGACGCGAACACCCTGCTCGGCGAGCGAGCGCCCCAACATGCAGCGCGCCGCGATCTTCGCCAGCGCTTGTCCGGTGGCTTTGGAGACGAACGGCACCGTTCGCGAGGCGCGTGGGTTGACCTCCAGCACGTACACCACTCCGTGCTGAATTGCGAACTGCACGTTCATCAAGCCGACCACTTTCAACGCGCGCGCCATTGCTTCGGTCTGGCGTTTCAATTCCCCGATCGTGGCGGCCGTTAGTGAGTACGGCGGCAGCGAGCAGGCCGAATCGCCGGAGTGCACCCCTGCCTGCTCGATGTGTTCCATCACACCGCCGATCTGGACCTCGCGGCCGTCGCAGACGCAGTCGACATCGACCTCGATCGCGTCGTCCAGGAAGCGGTCGAGCAGCACCGGCGAGTCGTTCGACACCTTGACCGCCTCGCGCATGTAGCGCTCCAGGTCGCGCGGCTCGTGAACGATCTCCATCGCGCGGCCTCCTAGCACGTAGCTGGGCCGCACGACGAGCGGATAGCCGATCTCGTCGGCCAAGCGCAGCGCGCTGGCCTCGTCGCGCGCCGTGCGGTTCGGCGGCTGCCGCAATTGCAAGCGCTGCAGCAGCTGCTGGAACCGCTCGCGATCCTCGGCGATGTCGATCGAATCGGGCGAAGTGCCGACGATCGGCGCGCCCTCGGCCTCCAGCTCACGCGCAAGTTTCAGTGGCGTCTGCCCGCCGTACTGCACGATCACGCCTTGCGGCTGCTCTCGCTCCAGGATTTCGAGCACGTCCTCCAGCGTCAGCGGTTCGAAGTAGAGCCGGTCGGACACATCGAAGTCCGTCGACACGGTCTCCGGGTTGCAGTTGACCATGATGGTCTCGAACCCATCTTCGCGCAGCGCCATCGCGGCGTGCACGCAGCAGTAGTCGAATTCAATTCCCTGGCCGATCCGATTCGGACCGCCTCCCAGTACGACGACCTTGCGACGGCTGGTCGGCTCGGCCTCGCACTCCTGCTGGTAGGTCGAATACAGGTACGCGGTGCCCGTGGCGAATTCGGCGGCGCATGTGTCGACCCGCTTGTACACCGGCCGCACGCCGTGCGCTCGGCGTGCGCGCCGCACCTCGGCCGCTCTCGCGCCCAGCAGCCGCGCCAGGCGCGCGTCGGAAAAGCCCATTTTCTTCAGACCCAGCCAGTCGGCGGCTCCAAGGTGCGACAGCGCCCGCCCTTGCAGCCGCTGTTCGGTCCGCACCAGTTGCTCGATTTGCACCAGGAACCAGGGGTCAATGGCGCTCTTTTCGTATACCTGTTGCAAAGGGATCCCGGCGCGGAATGCGTCGGCGACGAACCAGATTCTCTCCGCGCCGGCCTCGGCGATCTCCCGCAGGATTTCCTCAGGGTCGGACGATCGTTCGTCCAGACCTTCCGCGCCGATCTCCAGGCCGCGCAGCGCCTTCTGAAACGACTCCTGGAACGTGCTGCCGATCGCCATCACTTCGCCGACCGACTTCATCTGCGTGGTCAACAAATCGTCGGCTTGCGAGAACTTCTCGAAAGCGAAGCGCGGGATCTTGGTCACCACATAGTCGATCGTCGGCTCGAACGAGGCCGGGGTGGCGCCCGCGGTGATCTCGTTTTTGAGCTCATCGAGCGTATAGCCGACCGCGAGCTTGGCGGCCACCCGCGCGATCGGAAATCCGGTCGCCTTGGACGCGAGCGCCGAGGAGCGCGACACGCGCGGGTTCATCTCGATCACCACCATTCGGCCGGTCGCCGGGTCGACCGCGAACTGCACGTTCGAGCCGCCCGTATCGACGCCCACCTCGCGCAGGATCGCGATCGAGGCGTCGCGCATCAGCTGGTATTCCTTGTCGGTCAGCGTCTGTGCAGGAGCGACGGTGATCGAGTCGCCCGTGTGGATCCCCATCGGATCGACGTTCTCGATCGAGCAGACGATGATGCAGTTGTCGTGCCGGTCGCGCACGACCTCCATCTCGAACTCCTTCCACCCGATCAGCGACTCCTCGATCAACAGCTCGTGCGTCGGCGAAAGGTCCAGTCCGGTCTGGCAGATCGCTGAGAACTCCTCCATGTTGTAGGCGATTCCGCCGCCCGTGCCGCCCAGTGTGTAGCTGGGGCGGATCACGGCGGGAAAGCCCAGCATCGACTGCACCTGCAGCGCTTCGGCCAGCGAGTGCGCGATCCCGGAGCGCGCGCAGGCAAGTCCGATGTGTGTCATCGCCTCCTTGAACTTGAGGCGGTCTTCCGCCTTCTCGATCGCGCTGCGGGAGGCGCCGATCAGCTCGACCCCGTAACGGTCCAGCACGCCGTTGCGGTACAGGTCCATCGCGCAGTTCAGCGCGGTCTGCCCGCCCATCGTCGCCAGCACGGCTTGCGGCCGTTCGCGCGCGATGATCTGTTCGACCACTTGCCAGGTGATCGGCTCGACGTACGTCATGTCGGCCATGCCAGGATCGGTCATGATCGTGGCCGGGTTGCTGTTGATCAGAACGACTCGGTAGCCCTCCTCGCGCAAAGCCTTGCACGCTTGCGCACCCGAATAATCAAATTCGCACGCCTGTCCGATCACGATCGGACCAGCGCCGATGATCAGTATCGATTCGAGGTCCTGGCGGCGCGGCATCGTGGGTTGTGCTTGGCTGAGCGGCTAAGTGGCTACTGGCTATGTAGCGATGTCGGTCAGATTCAGTCCGTGCTCCACCAGCTCGATCAGCACGTGGATCACCTTGATGTGCAGCTCCTGCACCCGATCGGCGAATCGTCCGGCCGGCGTGCACACTTCTACCTGCGCCAGCCGCGCCAGTGGCGAGCCGGCCTTCCCGGTCAGCGCGATCACGTGCATCGAGCTCGCACGCGCGGCTTCGGCGGCGGCCAGTACGTTGGCGCTGGCACCGCTCGTGCTGATCGCGAGCAGCACGTCGCCCGCGCGCCCATGTGCCTGCACGAAGCGCGCGAAAATCTCCTGGTAGCCGAAATCGTTGGCCGTGCAAGTCAGGTGGCCCGGATCGCTGATTGCCAACGCAGCCAGTGGGCGCCGATTGCCGCGAAAGCGGCCGGTCAACTCCTCGGCGAAATGCATCGCGTCGCACATCGAGCCGCCGTTGCCGCAGCTGTACGCTCGGTTGCCCGCCAGGAACGCGCGCGTCAAAACGGTTCCCGCCGCTTCGATTGCCGCCAGCGCCGTGCTGTCTCGGCGGAGGCGGTCCAGGCCTGCGGCCGCCTCCTCCAGCGCGCTCAGGATCAGTCCGCTCGCTCCGGTGCTCATCGTCTCGCATCTCCCATCGGAGGTTGGCGAACCGTCATCGCCCCCGCTCCTGCATCAGCTGTATGAAGCGGTCGAACAGCGCCCCTACGTCGTGCGGGCCTGGGCTGGCCTCGGGATGGCCCTGGAAGCAGAACGCTGGGCGATCCATATGGCGGAATCCCTGCAGGCTTCCGTCGAACAACGACCGGTGCGTGATCCGGCAGTGTCCCGGCAGGCTCGCCGGATCCACTGCAAAGCCGTGGTTCTGCGAGCTAATCAGCACGCGCCCCGAATCGATATCCAGCACAGGATGATTGGCACCGTGGTGGCCGAATTTCATCTTCAACGTACGGCCACCCGCTGCCAGACCCATGATCTGGTGGCCCAGACAGATGCCGAATGTCGGATATCCGCGCAAGATCAGCGTGCGCGTAGCTTCGACCGCGTAATCGCACGGCTCGGGGTCTCCGGGGCCGTTCGAAAGGAACACGCCATCCGGCCGCATGCGCTCGACCTCGCTCGCGGGCGTCTGCGCCGGCACCACCGTAACGCGGCACCCGCGCTGCGCCAGCATTCGCAGGATGTTGCGTTTGATACCGAAGTCGTATGCGACAACCCGCCAGCGCGGCTGCTGCACCGTCCCATAACCCAGGCCCGGGCGCCAAGCGGTCTCGGTCCATTCGTACGGCTCGCGAACCGATACCACCTTGGCAAGATCCAAGCCGCTCATGCCCGGAAACGAGCGCGCAAGCTCCAACGCTGCCCGCTCGTCGGTGCCACTGACGATTGCGCCCGGCTGTGATCCCTTGTCGCGCAGCAAGCGAGTCAGCCGTCGCGTGTCGATCCCCGCGATGCCGACCACATCGCGCCCTACCAGATATTCTTGCAGCGACCTTTCCGAGCGGAAGTTGGACGCACCGCGGGCCAGGTCCCGCACGACCAGCCCCGCTGCGAATACGCGCTGCGACTCGTCGTCCTCACGGTTCGTGCCGACGTTGCCGATATGCGGATACGTGAGAGTGACGATTTGCCGGCAGTAACTCGGGTCGCTCAGTATCTCCTGATACCCGGTGAGCGCGGTGTTGAAGACCACCTCGCCACAAGCCGAACCGGCGGCACCAATGCCGACGCCATGAAAGACGGAACCGTCGGCCAGCGCGAGCAGCGCCGGCGGGCGAGATTCGTCGAACGGGCGGGTCAAACAAACTCCCCAAGTTCGGGCGCCGAGCGACGACCGGCACCCGGGCGGCGATATGCGGCAGCGCCACTCGCCACTCCTGGCGATCGTTGCAAGCACGCGCCGACTTAAACTTATCAATTATAGCGGCCGCGCGCCGATCGGCTGCGCGGATTCAGGGCTCGCGGTGCTCGTTCTGCCCATCCGACGCGACTCGAGGACCTCCTCGATCCCCCTCGCCGTCCTTGTAGTGGCGGCTGTAAGCACGATCGTCTTCTTCTCCTCGGCGCAAAGCCTGTCGCCGGATGCGACGGCGCTTACCGCCCAGAGTTGGCGCCAGCCATGGCGTCTGCTGGCGTTGCTGTTCGTTCATCCTTCGGTAGGGCTGTGGTTGGCGTGTCTGCTCGTGCTGCTGCTCGTCGGCCCATTCGCCGAGGCGGTCGCCGGCATAGCCCTGTTCTTGCTTTGCTATCTGGGGGGAGGCGCGTTCGGCGCGGCGGTCGGCTTGTTCTGGAGTGGCAGTACGCCGGCCGGCGATTGGCCTGCGCTTTGGGCAATCGCAGGTCTGCTGGCGGCGGCGTTCCGCGCTCGTCCACTGGCGGCACGCTTGGTGGGCAGCCGGCGCCGCATCAGTTTTCCGGCGCTCGCTGGGCTTCCGATCGTGATCGGGGTACAGGCCCTGTGCGGATTCCTGCTGGGTTGGGGCGCGGTCAATGTGCCGGCGGATCTCGCAGGTCTAGCGTTCGGTGCGGGTATCGGAGCTCTTTTCAAGCTGCGCCGTTCGCGCCGCGCGCAGGGTTTGCTGGCACCCGAACAGGCGCGCGAAACGACGGGTACACCGAGGGAATCGGCCTTGGCACGCGAAGCTCGCGAAGCCGCGGCGCGGCTGGAAACGCGGCGGGCGACGCAGCTTTTTCAGGACCTGGTCGACCTGGAGCCCAGGCGCGTCGAACACTTGTGTGGATACCTGAACGTGGCGTTGCTCGGGCCGGACGAAACGGTGCTGCAGGACGCGGCGCTGCGCCTCCTGTGGCTGCGTTCCAAGTCGCACTCGGAGCAGCTGCGCAAGACGTTCCTACTGCTGACCCAGCCCAAGGTGCTGAAGGTGCTTCCGATCGACGAGCACTTGCGCCTGGCACGGCGCCTCGTACGTTTGCACGAGGATGCGGCGGCGCTCAAGGTGCTCGACGCCATCCTGTCCGACAGCCACCTGCGACAGCTGTACGGCCGCCAGCTGGCCGACTGCCTGCTCGGCATTTACACCGGGTACGTGCGTCGCCGTCTGACGACGCTGGCCGAGACGATTCATTCGCGGCTGACGCTGTACTTCGAGGCGGCCGGCGACATTGGCGGAGTGCCCCCTGCCACGCGGCCGCCGAGCGCATTACACGCGTCGACCCAACGGCCGCCGAACACCCGGCTGCCGCGGCGATCTTAGTTAGTTCCGCCGACTACTCGGCACGCCGGTCGAGCATTGCTTGCGCGACCGTGTTCACGTCGGTGTATTCAAGCTCAGCTCCCGCCGGCACGCCTCGCGCCAAGCGCGTTACCTTGATCGCGGCATCGCGCGTGCGGGCAAGCTCACCAATGTAGTGCGCGGTCGCATCACCCTCTGGGGTGAAGGAAGTGGCGACGATCAATTCGCGCACGACGCCGTCGCCGATCCGCTCGAGCAGACGGTCGAGCCGGATCTCGCGCGGACCGACTCCGTCCAGCGGAGAAAGGCGACCGAACAGAACGAAATACATGCCCGAGTACGCCAACGACTGCTCGATCACAAGCTGATCGGCTGGAGACTCGATCACGCACAACAATCCCGGGTCCCGCTTCGGATTGGCGCAGATCTCGCACAACGGCTGCTCGCTCAGCGTGTTGCAACGGGCACAGTGGCCAACGCGGTCGACGCAATCCAGCAGCGCCCGACCCAGTGCCGACGCCAGCGGCCGGTCAAACTGCAGAAGATGGAACGCGATCCGCTGCGCCGATCTCGGGCCGATTCCCGGCAGACGCTTGAGCGCGTCCACCAGCGAGTCAAGGGTGGGACCGAGTTTCATGCTGTGCTAGTGGCCTATTGCCGAGACCTTCTCGCAAATTCCGGCGGCGGGCTGGGCCTCCGTAGCCCGCCGAAGCCGCGTAGCAGCGAAGGCGGGCGAAGGAGGGCCGACATCCGCGCATCCGCGAAGAGGCAGCCGTCCGGTCAGAAAGG
>JAFAIM010000005.1 GCA_019236735.1 Burkholderiaceae bacterium | reverse complement strand
GCCTCGCGGCCTATCGAGGGGCCGGTGCGTTGTCCACAGCCAGGCCCGGTCGACAACCCTGCACCTCGGCGCCCGAGCGACCTTCAACATGCTGGAGGTTACCCAGTGAGCGAAGCAGCGATCGCTGTCAGCGCGAATCGTTCGGGTCTTTTTAAGGGCTAATTTGTGAGGCACATCGTCATCGGGGGCGGACACAACGGTCTTGTCTGCGCCACGTACCTGGCGCGTGGCGGCGCCGAGGTCGTCGTGCTGGAAGCCGGCGACCGGGTCGGCGGGGCGGCGGTGACAAGCGAGCTGTGTCCGGGTTTTCGGGTTTCTGCTGGCGCCCACTTGCTAAGCGCCCTGCCGCAGCGCCTGTTGCTCGAGCTCGATTTGCAACGGCACGGACTGCGTCTGGCGGCGCAGGCCCTGCGGACCTGCAACCTGAGCGATTCGGGGGCGCCGGCCCTGACGATCTCGGGCGCGACCGTACACGGCGCCGGCGACAAAGACGCTGCCGCTTTCGCCGACTTCTGCCGACGGATGTCGCGCTTCGCCGGCGTGATGGACACCCTCTCACAGACGGTGCCGTTCCGGCTATCGCTTTCGACCTGGCGCGAGCGTCTCGATGCCCTGCGCATCGCCTGGAAAATCCGCGCGCTTGGATCCGCACCGATGCGCGAGCTGCTGCGCATCGGGGCGATGAATGCCTACGACCTGCTGAGCGAAAACTTCGAATCGCCCCGACTGCAAGGCGCACTGGGGCTCGACGCGACGCTCGGTGCGGAATACGGACCGCGTTCTCCCGGTACCGTGCTCACGCTGCTGCATCGGTGGGCGGGGCGGGTACGCGCCGGAGCGCTGGGGATCGCGCAACCGGCCGGTGGCATGGGAAGCGTGAGCGAGGCCCTTGCAAGCGCTGCGCGTGCTGCCGGCGTGCAGGTACGCACGAACGCGCCTGTCGAGGCGATCCTCGTGGAGAACGACCGCGCGTGCGGCGTGCGCTTGCAGTCCGGCGAGACGTTGCAGTCCGGGTCCGTCATCTCCAGCGCGGACCCGAAGACGACATTTTTGAAGCTGCTTGGCGCCCGACACTTGGACGCCGATTTCGTGCGGCGCATCGACCACCTCAGGGTACGCGGCCTAGTCGCGAAGATGCATTTGGCGCTCGACGGCGCGCCCTCGTTCCGCGGGCTCGATCCCGCGCAGCTCGGTGGACGTCTGCTGGTGTCGCCCGATCTGGACTACCTGGAGCTCGCGTTCAACCCGTCGAAATACCGCGATGTTCCGGAGCAACCGGCACTGGAGATCACCGTTCCGACGATCCGCGATCCGACGCTGGCACCGGCCGGCAAGCACGTGATGTCGATCAACGTGATGTTCGTTCCGTACGACCTCGGAGCCGATCCGGCAGCGGCACGCGACCGACTTTTTCAGAACATGCTGGCGACGCTACAGCGCCATTGCCCTGGAATCCGCGAGCGGATCGTCTTTGCCGAGCTGCTGACCCCATCCGACCTGGAACGGCGCTTCCGCGCGGCCGGCGGTCACTGGCATCACTGTGCGTTGAGCCTGGATCAGTTCTTTTTTACACGCCCGGTGCCCGGCGCGGCCCGCTATTTGACGCCGATGCCCGGGTTGGCTCTGTGCGGCGCGGGCAGCCATCCCGGCGGCGACGTCAGCGGAATCGCCGGCCGCAACGCGGCGCTGGCCGTCCTCAGACAGGAGAGCGAACATGCCGGCCGCCACTGAAGCGCGCCCGCACTACGAACGTCCGCTGCTGACCTCGGCTTTTTTCGAGCGCAGCCGACACCTGGTCCAAACCGACCAGTATGTGCCATGGTCGGGCTACACGACGGTCGACGTGTACTCCTCGATCGAGCAGGAGTACTTCGCGATCCGCAATTCGGCCTCGGTATTCGACCTGACGCCGATGGTGAAGTACCGCATCACAGGCCCCGATTCGGAACGCTATTTGAATCGGCTGGTCACTCGCGATGTCGGCAAGCTCAAGCCCGGTCAGGTGGCGTATGCGGTGTGGTGCGACGAATCCGGTCACCTCATTGACGACGGCACGATCTTCCGGTTCGGGCCCGCCGAGTTCCGGCTTTGCACAGCGGAGCGCCAGCTCGACTGGCTGCTCGATTCGGCCATCGGCTTCGACGTGGACATTGCCGACATCACCGAGCAGGTGGCCGCGCTTGCCCTGCAGGGACCCACCTCGTGCGCGGTGCTCAAAGCAATGGGCCTTGCCGGAGTCGAGCTCCTCAAGCCTTTCCAGATCGGGCATTTCCGTTTAGCAGACTTTGCGCTCATGGTGTCGCGAACCGGCTTTACCGGAGACCTCGGCTACGAGCTGTGGATCGACTCGGATGGCGCCTCGTCGTTGTGGGACCGGTTGATGGACACCGGGGAGGCGTACGGAATCCGCGTGATCGGTTACCGCGCATTGGATATGGCGCGAATCGAGGCGGGTTTCGTTCTGCCCAACGTGGATTTCATCTCAGCGGCGCAGACCATTCGCTTGAATCGCGAAACGACCCCGTTCGAGCTGGGCCTGGATCGTCTGGTGGCGTTCGAAAAAGGGCACTTTAACGGCCGCCGGGCGTTGCTCGCCGAGCGGGCGCGCGGACCGCGCCGGCGTCTGCTCGGGATCGAGATCGCGGGCAGGAAAGCCGGCCACGGCTCGCTGATCTACGACAGCCGCAAGGGAGCGCGGCAGGTTGGAGAGGTCAAGTCGGCACTATGGTCGCCCACGTGCAAGCGCAACATCGCCCTCGCAATGATCGATGCGCCGTACTTCCAGTCGTTGCGCGAGTTCTGGGTCGACATCTACCTGCATCGCGAGCTCACGTGGGAGCGCCGGATGGAGCGCGCTTGGCCGGTGGAGCGCCCATTTTTCGCGCCCGAGCGGCGCACCGCGACGCCGCCGGCGGATCGTTGATCGCTCCGGCAGTGCCGCCGCGGCGGCACACCGCACGAAACGTCCAGATCGGCCTCAGATCCGCCGCATCACATCGAGGTACCAGTTGACGTAGCGCTGCGTGTCTTCCTCCATCGGCGTGTACGGGCCCGGCTCGAAGAAGGCCGAGTTCACGCCCAACTGATTCACCTCGACGATCTTCTTGTCCTCGCCAGTCGTCGAATCCCACATCCAGAGCAGTTCTTCGACCTTGTAGTCGCGCCCCTCGACCGCGTTCCCATCCACCAGCCACATCACCTCGAAGCACGTCTTGTCGACCGTCAGCGGCGCGGTCCGGTAGATGACTCCGTGGTCGGGATAGGCGACGAAATTGGAAGTGGGGCCGACGTCCAGGAACGAGAACCCGCCGTCGTAGTCCTTTCCGCGAAATTCCCCCATCAGCGGCGCAAGCGCCCGGCCGTCGCGGCTGCCGGTGCGGAAGCCTTCCACCAGTGACGAGCGCCCGCAGTCGGCACATTCCTGTCCCGGGGCGGCATCCCCCGCGTAGAAATCCACCTCCGCCAGCTCGATGCCGAGCGCGGCGTCGCGCTCGGCCATCGCGCGATCCGGTGCCTCCCGTTGGGCCTGCGGGCGAGCGAAGATGTGGCGCCGCGCGTACTCCCGGTGTGCCGGGCCGCAGTGGTAGCACTCCTGGTAGTTCTCGATCACGAGCTTCCAGTTGGCCTCGACCACGTACGCCCTGCGCGCCGCAACCTTGGCTCCAGCCCAGCCGTAGGTGCGCGCGGTGCGGCCGAACGAGCTCTCGACCTGTTCGAAATCCAGCGGCGGCTGCGCGAATGTGATGAAGATCACACCTTCGCACACTCTCAGCGCAACCTCCTTCAGCCCGTATGCTGTCTTGTCAAATCCATCTGCCATCAGTCTCGCGTTCGTCAGCCGCCCGCTGCAGTCGTACGTCCATGCGTGGTAGGGGCAGACGAAATTGCCTGTCTTGGCGTTTCCCTGGCTTTGCGTGCAGACGCGCGAGCCGCGGTGGCGGCAGACGTTGAGCAACGCGCGGATGCGGTCATCCTGGCCGCGCACGACGATGATCGATTCGCTGCCGATGTCCACAGTGAAGTAGTCGCCCGCTGCGGCGACCATGCTCGAATGGCCAACGCAATGCCAGTGCGCCATTACGAAGTGACGCATGTCGTACTGGAAGATCGCGGGATCCTTGTAGAACGCGCGCGGCAGGGCGTGTCCGGGGCGAATCGTCGCCAGCGCAGCCCGCAATGGCTCGGGCCCCGGCAGAGGTGGGGGGTTCAGAATGGCGGCATGCGGTTGGTTCATCGGACGGCCCTCCTCCCGGTCGCGCTCATTTCCGCGTTGCGCTGATATTAAACGAACGTTCAGTTACGCACAAGCGGCGCGGCTGCTGCCGACACTACAATTCATCATCCGCCTTGGATCGGGCTCCGCCATGCGATTTTCCCTCGTCCGCGCCGGTGCGAGAGGCCTCGCTGCCACCGCCTCCGTGCTGCTTTTCGCCCGTACCAGCGTCGCGGCCGAGCCGACCCTGGCGCAGGCCTATGCAACGATCGCTTCCAAGCGGTTTGTCGACCTCACGCACGGCTTTGCGCCCGGAATCCCGCACTGGAAAGGCTTCCGCGACGAAACCGTGACGAACGTATACACGGTCGCCAAGGACGGTTTCGATGCCCAGGAGTTTTGCCACGTCGGGCAATGGGGCACGCACGTGGATCCCCCGTCGCACTTCCACCAGGGGCTGAAGACCGTCGATCAGATCGACCCGAAGGACATGCTGATGCCGCTGGTCGTGCTGGATGTGCACGACAAGGTGGCTCGCAATCCCGACTACACGATCGCGCTGGAAGACGTGTACGCCTGGGAGCACAAGCACGGCCGCATCCCCGAGCACGCCTTCGTGGCGATGCGCACCGACTGGTCCAAGCGCTGGCCCGATCGCAAGGCCTTCGCCAACCAGGACGCGCAGGGTGCATTCCACTACCCGGGTTGGAGCCTGGAAGTGCTGAAGCTGCTGTACGAGGATCGGCACATCGCCGCTTCTGGCCACGAAACTACCGACACCGATCCCGGCCTGCATACGACGACGGAAGACTATTCGCTCGAGTCCTATATCCTGGGACGGAACCACTATCAGATCGAGCTGCTCGCCAACCTCGACCAGGTTCCCGAAGCCGGCGCCATCGTGATGGTCAGCTTCCCCAAGCCGCTGCAAGGTTCCGGCTTTCCCGCCCGTGTGATCGCGATCCTGCCGTGAGCTGCGACCTGCTCTGCCCACTCCGCCGCCTCGCGACCCTGGCCGATGCGGTCGTCCCGCCGTGCCGCAGCCCATCGTTATCGTAGGCGCGGGCCTCGCAGGCCTGACGGTCGCACTGCGCCTGGCCGAGCGTACGCCGGTAACGGTGCTGGCCAAACGTTCGCTCGAAGAAGGCGCAACCGCCTGGGCCCAGGGCGGAATCGTCGGCGTGCTGGGCAGCGACGACAGCATCGAGTCGCACCTGCGCGATACCTCCGAGGCGGGAGCTGGCCTGGTCGACGTGCAAGTGGCGCGCGCGATCGCGCGGGCAAGCCCTGCGGCGATCGAGTGGCTCGTTCGCCAGGGCGTCGAATTCACGAGCGACCCGGAAGGCCCGTTGGGGTTGCACCTGACGCGCGAAGGCGGACACACGGTACGGCGCATCGCGCATGCTGCCGACGCGACCGGCAAGGCGATCCACGATGTTTTGCTGGCTGCGGCCCGCTCGCATCCGAACATCCGGCTGCGCGAGCGCTGGATGGCGATCGATCTGATCACCTCGCGCCATGTTCCCGGCAGCGGCAGCGCGCAGTGTTTCGGCGTGTACGCGCTCGACATCGACCAAGGGAGAGTCGAAACGCTGCCTGCGGCGGCAGTCGTGCTCGCGAGCGGTGGCGCCGGCAAGGTGTACCGCTATACGAGCAACCCGGACACGGCCACCGGCGATGGCGTCGCGATGGCCTGGCGCGCCGGTTGCCGCGTCGCCAACATGGAGTTCGTCCAGTTTCATCCGACGTGCTTGTACCATCCGCACGACCGCACGTTTTTGATCACCGAAGCGCTCCGAGGCGAAGGTGCGGTGCTGCGTCTGCCCGATGGCACGCGTTTCATGCCGGTACACGACTCGCGCGCTGAGCTCGCACCGCGCGATGTGGTTGCCCGCGCGATCGACTTCGAGATGAAGCGCAACGGTCTCGATCATGTTTGGCTCGACGCCACGCATTTGGGCGCGCCTTTCCTCAAGGAGCACTTTCCGACGATCGAGGCGCGTTGCCGCAGCCTCGGCATCGACATCTCCCAGCAACCGATCCCGGTGGTGCCGGCGGCTCACTACACGTGCGGCGGCGCCGTTACCGATGTGCGCGGGCGCACCGACCTGGCGCGGCTGTACGCGGTCGGCGAAACCGCGTACACCGGGCTTCACGGGGCCAATCGGCTCGCCAGCAACTCGCTGCTCGAGTGCGTGGTCGTAGGCAGCGCCTGCGCCGAGGACATCCGCGCGCAGCCAGACGCAGCGTCTCCGCCGCTGCCCGCGTGGGACGAAAGCCGCGTTGAGGACCCGGACGAGCAGGTCGTCATTTCGCACAACTGGGACGAGCTGCGCCTGACGATGTGGAACTACGTCGGAATCGTCCGCACCACGCGCCGCCTCGAGCGCGCCCAGCATCGGATCCGCCTGTTGCGCAAGGAAACCGACGAGTACTACTCGAACTTCCGGGTGTCGCGCGACCTGCTGGAGCTGCGCAATCTGCTCGAGTGCGCGGACCTGATCGTCCGCTCGGCGCTGCGGCGCCACGAAAGTCGCGGTTTGCATTACAGCCGTGACCACCCGAACACGTTGGCCGCGCCGCTTCCCACGATCCTGGTGCCCCCAACTCGCGCGGCTGCGCCGAAGCGCGGCTCCTGAGTTTGCCGGATCGAGATTTCCGGACCCATCGGATATGCGAATCGGATCTGCAATCACGGAGGTAGCTTCGAAGATGAAAAGCGCACCCGCACCTTTTCTCGCTTTCGCTTGCATCGCCGCCGCCTTGCTGGCGACTGCGGCCCCTGACTCGTCGCGCGCTGCGGACCCGGTCCCGTCGGTCCGCCTGTATGCGCTGGACTGCGGCCGAATTCACTTGAAGGACAAAGGAATCTTCTCCGATACGTTCGAATACCAGGGTCAGTCCGTAGACATGGTGGATCCGTGCTGGGTGATTCGCCATCCGAAAGGCACACTGCTGTGGGATACCGGCCTCGGCGACAAGATGGCGGAGACCCCGGGCGGCGTCGACTTCGAGCTTGGCCACATGCAAGTCGACGTTAAGCTGCTCGATCAGCTCAAGGCGATCGGCTTGACGCCTGCCGATATCACGTACATCTCCTTTTCCCACACACACTTCGACCACACCGGCAACGCCAACGAGTTTCCGGATGCGACCTGGATCCTGAATCGGAAGGAGATCGAGTGGGCCGAAAGCAGGCCGGGGCCCGTCGTCAACCTGGATACGTTCAACGCGTACCTGAACGCGAAAACGCAGATGATCGACGGCGACTACGACGTGTTTGGCGACGGCACCGTGTGGATCCTCAAAACACCCGGGCACACGCCGGGACACCAGTCGCTGATGCTGAAGCTGAAGAAGGCCGGAACCGTGATCATCTCGGGCGACCTGTTCCACCTGCGCGACAATTACCGCTTCCGCCGCGTACCGCCGTTCAACGTCGAACGTGCCGACACGCTGGCATCGATCGACCGGATCGACACGATCCTGCGCAACACCAAAGGGCGCTTGATCGTTCACCACGACCCGCAGGACTTCAAAGCGCTACCGGCGTTCCCGAAGTACCTGGACTGAGAGTTCCTTGGAGACTTCGAAGTCGTGCAACGTTGGTTGCCTGGTCGCGCACATCATGATGATTTCGATCGACATTGAGATAGCTTCCCGAGCGAGATGATGAAGGCACTGAAAATGTTTCGGAGCGCCGCCCTGATAGCTGTGGGTGTGATGACGACGAAAGTTGCAGTTACCTTATTGGGTCTGCTGATTTCAATAAGCGAACTAACAAAGGGATTGGCGGACGACGAGTCAGTCCTGCGGTTTGCATATGTGGTGATCATCATTTACTGCGGGCTTGGACTAGCTCCCACCTTCGCAATTGCCTTCCTGACTTACATGACAGCTAAGGGCAGGCAAAAGTGGCAAGGGTTGTGGCTTGTTCTTGCTTTCAGCAGCCTGCTCTTCGGCACACATCTCGTTTACGCGAATGTATTACACGTAAAAAACCCGATCCCCGATCAATTCATTGTGGGTTTCTCGTGGGTTGCAGAAATGGCGCTGCTTGCGAGCGTCATTTTGGTTCTCGTGAGTCGTAGCCTTGGAGCGCAAGGCATTGCACCGAAGGAGGTCGCTCGGTGATGGCGGCCGCTTCATTCTGAAACACCAGCGACGAGTTTCAGTTCGCTGAGCTCCAGGTTTCGGTGAGAACGTAGATTTGCGGGACGAACGCCGGTGCGCTCATGTGAACTTAGGAGTGATTCGGTGTCGTTTGCGGTTAACTGGTTAACTAGCGGTAGATCCGCGTCGGGGAATCTGCAGAACGAGTGCTGGCGCGGGGATTTGCGTACCTTGGGGACGCTTGCCTCACCCCAGCTTTCGCCCGAAGAAGCGCAGCGTCCGATCCCAGGCCTGCTGCGCCCACACCGGGTCGTACTGGGTCGCCGCGATCCGGCCAGGGCCGGCTGCGGCCTCGTTCGCGAACGCATGATGCGCCAGGTAGCGGTGTGATTCGAAATCCACGCCGGCTTCGCGCAGCTTCGCTTCGAGCGCATCGACAGCGCTGATCGGAAAAAATGTGTCCTGCAGCGCCCAGTGCAGCATCACGGGCGCCCGAATGCGCGAGGCGTCGACGTATTGCAGCGGCGGGTAACCGTACCAGACCACGCCTGCATCGATCTCCGGTGCCGCGCACATCGCAAGCAGCGTCAGCGCGCCGCCCATGCAAAAGCCCGTCACGCCGACCTTCGCTCCGCGCGCCTTCAGGAACTGCACTGCGCCGCGCACGTCCTGTGAGGCAGCGTCGGCGAAATCGAGTCCCTTCATCAGGTGCTCGGCTTCGGCGGCCTCGACGGTCGACTTTCCGCGAAACAGGTCCGGCACCAGCGCCGTGTAACCCGCGCTCGCAAGCCGGTCCGCCACGGCGCGAATCTGGGCGTTGATCCCCCACCATTCCTGGATCACAACCACCGCCGGTGCGCCAACGGACAGCCGCGTTTCGGCCAGGTAGCCGGGAACGCTTCGGCCGTCAGGACGTTGGAAGGTGAAGTTCGTACCCATGTGAGACGCTCCGCTTCTTGGGTTGGGACCTTCTATCGCACGACGCGGAAAACGAGAAAGTACTGATCCGGCAAGAAGGTGTGCTCGGCCGCGAGCGCGTAGCCGGCGCGATCCATCTCCTCCTTGACTCGCCCGGGCGGTATGCGCGCGGCCACCGGCGGGCCGATCGAGGAAGCGGCTGTGAAGTCGATGATTGCGACCTCACCTGCGGCGCTCAAGTGCTGCTTGAGGCGCCGGAAGTACGCCACGCGTTCGCCGATGTGGTGATAGGTGTCGACCACGAGCGCAACATCGACCGGCCTGGGCAGCAGGGGATCGTCAGGCTTGCCGAGCACAGCGACCACGTTCGGCAGTTTCTCGCGCTGCGCCCTTTCCGAGACGTATCGGATCATGTCCGGCTCGATGTCTTCAGCGTATACAAGCGCGGCTGGGAACATCCGAGCGATCCGCACGGTGAAGTAGCCCGTTCCCGCTCCGATGTCGACCACCTTCGCGTGCGGTACCAGCCGGAGTGCCTCGATCACTTCGTGTGGTTTCTGCCAGCCGTCGCGTGCCGGGTCGTCAAAGATCTCGGCCCAGTGTTGAGCGTCTCCGAAACCATGCTCGTGCGTGTGCGGAGCCTGCGCCCGGGCAGCTGCAAGCAGCGCGCCGGTCAGGATGAAGCCGATGATCAAGCGCCTCGCTCTTACTCTGCTCACTCTGCTCACTCCGCCCCTGCGGTCACGCGCATCGAAAAGTCCACTGCCGCGATGTCTTTCGTCAGCCGGCCGATCGAGATCCGATCCACGCCGGTGGCGGCGATTTCGCGCACGCTCGCCAGATCGACGCCGCCGGACCCTTCCAGCCGGGCTCGGCCAGCGCAAACCGCGACCGCCTGGCGCATCTGCGCCAGCGTGAAGTTGTCCAGCAGGATGTCGGTGGCGCCTGCGCCGATCGCCTGCTCGAGCTGCTGCAGCGTCTCGACTTCTATTTGAATCGGCACGCCGCTATCGAGCGCGCGCGCCGCCCGCAGCGCCGCTGCTACTCCTCCGGCCGCAGCGATGTGGTTCTCCTTGATCAGGATTCCGTCGTACAGACCCAGCCGATGGTTGTTGGCCCCACCGATCCGCACTGCGTACTTCTGCGCCAGTCGCAGGCCGGGCAGAGTCTTGCGTGTATCCAGGATCGAGCAGCCGTTCGGATTGGGCGAGGCGCCTGCGATTGCATCCACGTAGCGGCGCGCCGCGGTTGCGGTCGCCGAGAGCAGTTGCAGGAAATTCAGCGCCGGCCTTTCGCCGGCAAGCAGTGCACGGGCGCGCGCCTCGATCTCGCACACAGTCTGACCGGGCGCGACACCGGCACCCTCGTCCACGAGCCATCGAATCGCCGCCGCCGGGTCGAGCTGCTGCACACAGGCGTCGAACCACGGCTGTCCGCAAACAACCGCGCGCTCGCGCACGATCACGCGCGCTCGCACACGCTGCGCGTGCGGAATCAGCGAACCGGTGAAGTCGCAGCGGCCGATGTCCTCGGCTAGCGCGTCGCGTACGTTGCGCTCTCGCGCCTGCTCGAGCGTCTCGTCGCGGTCGAACACGGCCGAACTTTTTTCCGCAGGCGGCGCGTTGCGCCTCAGGCCGCACCCAAGTGCGGGACGAACCCGCTCGGCGGGGGCCGGGTGATGCCGGGGTGACGCGCAGTGAAGTCGAGCATCCGCTCGATGCAGGCGCGTGCTGTGCGGATGACACCGGCGTCGAGCTCGATCGGCGCCGAATTGCCCGAAAGGCACGCGATCAGCTTGCCGACGCTGTTCATCGCCATCCACGGGCAGTGCGCGCACGCTTTGCACGTGGCGCTCGTCCCCGCGGTGGGCGCTTCCAACAGCGTCTTGCCTGGCGCCGCCTGGCGCATCCGATGGAAGAGCCCGTTGTCGGTTGCGACGATGAACTCGTCGGCGTCCATCTCGATGACGGAACGCAGCAGTTGGGTGGTCGACCCGACAACGTCGGCCTGCCGCACGACGGCCTCGGGCGACTCCGGATGCACGAGCACCTTTGCGCGCGGATGCTCCCGGCGCAGCAGTTCCAACTCGATGCCTTTGAACTCGTCGTGCACGATGCACGCGGCGTCCCACAACAGCATGTCGGCGCCCGTTTGCTCGAGCACGTAACGGCCCAGATGGCGGTCGGGCGCCCACAGAATCTTCTCGCCGCGCTCCTTCAGGTGCGCGACGATCGGAACCGCGCACGAGCTCGTGACCATCCAATCGGCGCGCGCTTTCACGGCTGCGCTGGTGTTGGCGTAGACGACGACGGTCCGATCGGGGTGCTCGTCGCAAAAGCGCGCGAACGCATCGGCCGGGCAGCCCAGATCGAGCGAACAGGTCGCTTCCAGGTCGGGCATCAACACGCGCTTATCGGGCGACAGGATCTTGGCCGTCTCCCCCATGAAACGGACGCCCGCAACGACCAGCGTGCGGGCCGCATGGTCGCGGCCGAAGCGCGCCATCTCGAGAGAATCGGCAACGCACCCACCCGTTTCGAGCGCAAGGTCCTGCAGCTCGCCGTCGACGTAGTAGTGGGCCACCAGCACCGCACCGCTGCGTTCGAGCAGTTCGCGCGCACGCTGCCGCTGCGATTGCGACCTCGCAGCGCCGCCTGCCAGCGGCGTGCGAAGCGGTTCCAAGCGTGCACTCATGCAAACAATGATAAGGCGTTGGCGCGATTGGTGTTGTCTCTACGGGCGCCGGTACTCCCGCTGGTACTCCTCTATGCCGGCCGCTGTGCCGAGCAGCAGCAGATCGGCGCCGCGCCGGGCGAACAAGCCCACCGTCACCACGCCGGCGATGCGGTCGACCGCATCCTCGAGCGCCACCGGGTCGCGGATCGAAAGGCCGTGCACGTCGAGGATCTGGTTGCCGTTGTCAGTGACAAAGCCCTCCCGCAGGCGTGGCGTTCCTCCCAGTGCGGCCAGTTTGCGCGCAACGTAGGCACGCGCCATCGGGATCACCTCGACCGGCAACGGAAAGCGCCCGAGCATCGCAACCCGCTTGCTCGCGTCCGCGATGCAAATGAAGCGCACGGCCACTGCGGCTGCGATCTTTTCGCGCGTCAGCGCGCCGCCTCCGCCCTTGATCATCGAAAGACCCGCATCGATCTCGTCGGCGCCGTCCACATACACGGGCATCGTGTCAATGTCGTTCAGATCGACGACGACGAGCCCGTTTGCACGCAGTCGTGCCGCGCTTCGCTCCGAACTGGCGACCGCGGCCGCGATCGATCCCCGGTGCGCCGCGAGCGCGTCGATGAAACAGTCGGCAGTCGACCCGGTGCCCACTCCGATGACGGCCGAAGTGCCGAAATAGGAGGCAATGCGCTCGACCGCTGCGCTGGCGACCGCCCGCTTAAGTTCATCCTGTGATGCCATGGTTGGGATCATAGGCGGCCCCCCTTACTTTGCCGGACAGGCGGGAGGACTTCGCTCGCCCGTTCGACGGCGCCTCCCAAAGATGGGATTTCTTAAGAGGCCGATACCCCAGAAAGACGTCACAAAAGTCGACCAATTCCGGCCGATATAGAAGGTGCGATGAGCCCGACATGGCAGATGCGATGACCCGTGAAATCAGCTTTGAAGATTTGCTCTCCGAGGATCGTGACAGCGCACGCGAGGCGGTGAGCGTCAGGCGACTACTGCACGAGGGGTTCCCGCTTCACGGCGGCCTGGAGCTGCTCGCCGCGATCGAGCAGGTGGTCGACTCGGACCCGGCGCTCGCGCACGTCTGGCGCGGCTATCAGCAGATCCTGGAGATCCAAAGGCGCGGGGCGAAACGCGCGGGCTGAGACGTACCGATCCATCCGGACCGGGTTTACATAGGTTCGGATGTAACGTGTCACCGAACCATTAGGCCTGCCCGTCATTTCTTGACTGGCGGCAGGTCCGTGCACACTCCTTCGGCTGCCTCGGCCGCCATCCCGATCGACTCGCTCAGCGTCGGGTGTGGGTGAATCGTTTTGCCGATATCGACCGCATCCGCGCCCATCTCGATCGCCAGAGCGATCTCGCTGATCAGGTCACCTGCATGCGTGCCGACGACGCCGCCGCCGATGATCCGATTCGTCTCGGTATCGAACAGCAGCTTGGTAAAACCCTCGTCGCGCCCGTTTGCGATTGCCCGGCCGGACGCCGTCCAGGGGAACATCCCCTTGTGCAGTTTGCGGCCGGCGGCGCGTGCTTCGTCCTCGGTGACGCCGACCCATGCGATCTCCGGGTCGGTGTAGGCCACCGACGGCACGACGCGCGCGTCAAAATGGGATTTGAGGCCGCTGGCAGCCTCCGCTGCCACGTGCGCTTCGTGCACCGCCTTGTGCGCCAGCATTGGCCCGTCCGCGATATCCCCAATCGCGAAGATGTGCGGCACGTTGGTGCGCCGCTGGCTGTCGATCGGGATGAACCCGCGTTCGTCCACTCGCACGCCGGCCCGCTCGGCGCCGATTCGGCGCCCGTTCGGCGCTCGGCCCACCGAGACCAGGATGGCGTCGTACGTCTGAGCCTCGGGCGGTGCCTTCTCGCCCTCGAAGCGGGCCACCAACGCTTCGCCGCGCGCTTCTGCTGAGATCAGACGCGTTCCGAGCATCACCCGCGCGAAGCGCTCGGAGTTGTATTTCTGCCAGACCCTGACAAGGTCCCGGTCCGTGCCGGGCATCAATCCCGCGGTCATCTCAACCACGTCGATCTTGCTGCCAAGCGCGCCGTACACGGTCGCCATTTCCAGCCCGATGATGCCGCCGCCGACCACGAGCAGCCGCGCCGGTATCGTCGCCAGCTCCAGCGCCGAGGTCGAGTCGAGAATGCGCGGATGGTCCGGCAGGAAGGGCAGGCGCACGGCCTGGCTGCCGGCGGCGATGATCGCCTGCTCGAAGTGGATCCGCTGCCGTTCTCCGCTCGTCGCCTGGCCCGGGCCAGCAGTGAACTGCACGTCCACATGGTGCGGATCGGCGAACTCAGCTGTGCCGCGCACGACGGTGACCTTGCGCATCTTCGCCATCGCCGCCAGGCCACCAGTCAGCCGTCCCACGACGGTTTCCTTGTAGCGCCGCAGCTTGCCCAGATCGAGCGCGGGCGCTTTGAACGACACCCCGAGCGCACTGAAGTGAGCCGCTTCGTCGATCACGGCAGCCACGTGCAGCAGCGCCTTGGACGGAATGCAGCCGACGTTCAGACAGACGCCGCCCAGCGTGGGGTAGCGCTCGACCAACACGACGCGCTTGCCGAGGTCGGCAGCGCGAAAGGCGGCCGAGTAGCCACCCGGGCCCGCGCCAAGCACCAGAACGTCGTATGTGGTCGCCGAGGGGTCCTTCACGCTGGCCGCCGGCGCTGCTGCGGGTGCCGGTGCCGGCGCTGCGGCAGCAGCTGCCGGTGCAGGCGCAGCCGTTTTGGCCGGCGCGCTCTCCTCGCTGGCCTCGAGCTCCAGGATCGGCGAGCCTTCCGAGACCTTGTCGCCAAGCTTCACGCGCAGCTCGCGCACGACGCCTGCCGTCGGCGACGGAATCTCCATCGACGCCTTATCCGATTCGACCGTGATCAGCGACTGCTCGCGCTTGATCCGATCGCCCGGAGCCACCAGCAACTCGATGACCTCGACGTTCTTGAAGTCGCCGATATCGGGTACTTTGACCTCGATGGCCATCAGTTCCTCACAGCAGCACGCGGCGGAAGTCCGCCAGCACCTGCGCCAGGTATGAATTGAAGCGGGCGGCAGCGGCGCCGTCGACCACGCGATGGTCCCACGACAGTGAAAGCGGAAGGATCTGGCGCGCAGTGAACTGCTTGCCATCCCACACCGGCCGCATCGCCGTGCGGCACACGCCCAGAATCGCGACCTCGGGCGCGTTGATAATCGGCGTGAAGTAGGTGCCGCCGATCCCACCAAGAGAGGAAATCGAGAACGTCCCGCCCTGCATGTCGGAGGGCGAGAGCTTGCCCTCGCGTGCTTTCGCGGCAAGCGCAGCGGTCTCGACCGCCAATTCGAACACGCCCTTGCGATCGGCATCACGCACGACCGGCACCACCAGCCCATTGGGTGTGTCGGCTGCGAACCCGATGTGGAAGTAGCGCTTTAGGATCACTGCATCACCAGCCGGGTCGATCGAGCTGTTGAACTCGGGAAACTTCTTCAGGGCCGCCACGCAAGCCTTAATCAGAAAGCCCAGCATCGTCACTTTCGGCCCCGAGCGCTCGTTTTCCTTGTTCAGCTGCACGCGCAATGCTTCCAGCTCGGTGACGTCTGCATCCTCGTGATTGGTGACGTGCGGTATCGTTACCCAGTTGCGGTGCAAATTGGGACCCGCGAGCTTGCGGATGCGCGACAGCTGCACTCGCTCGATCGGCCCGAACTTGGCGAAATCGACCTGCGGCCAAGGCAGCAAAGTCAGTCCGATGCCGCCCGCCAGCGCGGCGCTGACCGCGGGCCGTGCACCGCCGGCCAGCGACGTCTTCACGAAGTTGCGCACGTCCTCCGGTAGCACCCGTCCCTTCGGACCGGTGCCTCGGAGCTGATTCAGATCGACGCCCAGCTCGCGCGCGAAACGCCGTACCGAAGGTGACGCGTGCGCCCGCGGTGAAACGGCCTGGGCGAGCTGATCGGCGTCCGGCCTGGCCCCCATCTCGACGGCGAATGCTCCCGACGATGCGGAGCCGGCCGACGCGGGTTGTGCCTCACGCGGCGCTGCCGCAGGCGGCGCCGCGTAAGCCGGCGCTGGCGCTCGCGCAGCAGGCGGTGCGGGTGCCGCCGCAGCCGCAGCCGGTTTTGCCGTCGCAGCGTCTTCGCCCGGCTCGAGCTCCAGGATCAGCGAGCCTTCCGAAACTTTGTCGCCGAGCTTGACTCGCAGCTCGCGCACGACGCCCCCCAGCGGCGACGGGATTTCCATCGACGCCTTGTCCGACTCGACCGTGATCAGCGACTGCTCGGGCTTGACCCGATCGCCCGCGGCCACCAGCAACTCGATGACCTCGACATTCTTGAAATCGCCGATGTCGGGGACTTTGATCTCGACCATATTTCCCATGCGCAAACCTCCGCTTCGAAGGCGGCCTTCACCAGCGTCGCTCTTGCTCCCTTGTTGCGCTCGACCTCACACCAGCCATGGATCCGGCCGCTCGGGGTCGATTCCATAGCGTTTCATCGCTTCTGCCACCTGCGCCGGAGTCACCGCGCCCTCCTCGGCGAGCGCGCGCAGCGCAGCCACGGTGACGTAGTGCCGATCGACCTCGAAGAAGCGTCGCAGCTCCTCACGCGTATCGGAGCGCCCGAAACCGTCGGTTCCCAGCACCTTGTAGGCACGCCCCTGCGGCATCAGCGTTCGGATCTGATCCGCGAACAGCCGCATGTAATCGGTGGAAGCGATGATGGGGCCGGCGGTGCGCTCGAGCAGTTCGGTCACGTATGCCTTGCGCGGACGGCCGAGGGGATGCAGCATGTTCCAGCGCTCTACGTCCATCCCTTCGCGCCGCAGCTCGGTGAAACTGGTGACGCTCCAAACGTCGCCTGCGACTCCCCAGTCCTTCTCGAGCAGTTCGGCAGCCGCCAGCACCTCGCGCAAAATGGAGCCGCAACCGAGCAGCTGCACGCGCGCGATGGATTGGCCGCGCCCGCTTCCGGCCGGACCTTCGCGCAAGCGGTACATGCCTTTCAGGATGCCCGCTTCCTGGCCGCGCACCAGACCCGGGTGCGGGTAGTTCTCGTTCAGCAGCGTCACGTAATAAAAAACGTTCTGCTGCTCATCGACCATGCGGCGCACCCCGTCGCGCAGGATCACCGCGACTTCATAGGCGAACGTCGGGTCGTAGCACACGCAGTTCGGAATCGTCGAGGCCAGGATGTGCGAATGGCCGTCCTGGTGCTGCAGCCCTTCGCCGTTCAGCGTAGTGCGGCCGCTCGTTCCGCCCAGCAGAAACCCGCGCGACTGAATGTCGCCCGCAGCCCACGACAGGTCGCCCACTCGCTGGAAACCGAACATCGAGTAGAAGATGTAAAACGGCAGCATGATGCGGTCGTTGCTCGAGTAGCTTGTCGCCGCAGCGATCCACGAGCTCATCGCGCCTGCCTCGTTGATTCCCTCCTCCAGGATCTGGCCGCTCTTGTCTTCGCGGTAATACATCACCTGGTCGCGATCGACCGGTTCGTACAACTGTCCCACCTGCGAGAAAATGCCGAGCTGGCGGAACATCCCTTCCATCCCGAACGTGCGCGCCTCGTCCGGGATGATCGGAACCACACGCGGCCCGATCGTCTTGTCGCGAACCAACTGCGTCAGGAAGCGCACGAACGCTTGCGTCGTGGAAATCTCGCGCCCCTCCGCAGTCGGCTCCAGCAGCGCGGCGAACGTCTCCAGCGGCGGCGTCTTCAGCGATTCACCGCTGCGGCGGCGCCGCTG
This sequence comes from Burkholderiaceae bacterium, assembly GCA_019236735.1. Taxonomy (GTDB): domain Bacteria; phylum Pseudomonadota; class Gammaproteobacteria; order Burkholderiales; family Burkholderiaceae_F; genus VBCK01. The sequence continues at coordinate 13,103 of JAFAIM010000005.1, read as the reverse complement.
CGGCAGGTAGCCGCCGAGCGCCTTGCGCCGCTCGTGCAGATATTTCATCTCGGCCGAGTTTTCATCGGGCCGGTAAAACGGCACATCTTCGAGTCGGTCGTCCGGCACCGGAATGCGGAAGCGGTCGCGAAACTCGCGCACCGCATCGGTATCGAGCTTCTTGAGCTGGTGCGTCGGGTTCTTGGCTTCGCCGATCTTGCCCATTCCGTAGCCCTTGATCGTCTTGGCCAGGATCACGGTGGGCTGCCCGGCGTGCTTGACGGCAGCCGCATACGCTGCGTAGATCTTGTGCGGATCGTGGCCGCCGCGATTGAGCCGCCAAATGTCCTCGTCCGTCATTCGCGACACCCGCTCCAGCAGTTGCGGGTATTTGCCGAAGAAATGCTTGCGCACGTACGCGCCGTCGTTGGCCTTGTAGTTCTGGTACTCACCGTCGACGGTCTCCTCCATCAGCCTCTGCAGGAGGCCATCGCTATCGCGCGCGAGCAGCGGATCCCAGTACGAGCCCCAAATCACCTTGATCACGTTCCATCCGGCGCCCCGGAACACGCACTCCAGCTCCTGGATGATCTTGCCGTTGCCGCGCACCGGGCCGTCCAACCGCTGCAGGTTGCAGTTGACGACGAAGATCAGGTTGTCGAGCTTCTCGCGCGCCGCCATGCCGATGGCGCCGAGCGACTCCGGCTCGTCCATCTCGCCGTCGCCGCAGAAGACCCACACCTTGCGCTTCGCGGTATCTGCGATTCCGCGCGCGTTCAGGTACTTCAGGAAGCGCGCCTGGTAGATCGCCTGGATCGGCCCCAGGCCCATCGATACCGTCGGGAACTGCCAAAAGTCGGGCATCAGCTTTGGATGGGGATACGAACTGATTCCCTTGCCTTCTACTTCTCGCCGGAAGTTCACCAGCTGGTCCTCGCTGATGCGGCCTTCCAGGAACGCCCGCGCGTACACGCCCGGCGACGAGTGACCCTGGATGTAGATCAGGTCCCCGCCGTGCTCGGCGCTGGGCGCACGCCAGAAATGATTGAAGCCGACCTCCATCAGCGTGCCGACCGACGCATAACTGGCGATGTGGCCGCCCAGATCGCCCTCGCCGCGATTGGCGCGCACGACCGTCGCCATCGCATTCCAGCGCACGAACGAACGAATTCGCTCCTCGAGCTCGTGATCGCCTGGGGAGCGCTCTTCCAGGTGCGGTGGAATCGTGTTGACGTACGCGGTGACTGCGGACAGCGGAATGTAGGCGCCGGACCTTCTGGCACGTTCGACCAGGCGCTCGAGCAGGTAATGTGCGCGCTCGGGCCCTTCCTGTTGGATGACGGTGTCCAACGCATCGAGCCATTCGTTTGTTTCGATGACGTCGGCGTCGTTGGCGGCCATCGCGACCGGATTTGCAGACATCGGAATCCCCCCTCGCAGCAACGCGGCGTCGCGTGGGAAACGTGGGATGCGGCGCCGAGAAAGCGGACATTCTGACTCTATCAGCGGTTCGCGTTTATTTCAAATTGTGCAGATCAATTTCATCATACAAAATACACTCCCAGTCGGTCCGCTAAACTGCCGCGCGCAATGGACCTCAACGCCGCCAATCCGCTGCTGCAGTTCGATGGACCGACCGCGTTCGACCGCATTGCTCCAGAGCACGTAACGCCGGCAATCGACCTGCTGCTGGCCCGATGCCAGGCGGCGGTGGATCGCGTGACGGATCCAGCGACGCCGCCTCAGTGGGATGAGGTCGTTGAGGCACTCGAGCAGGACATGCAGCACTTGGCGCGGGCGTGGGCGAGCGTGTCGCACTTGAATGCGGTCGCTGATTCGCAGTCGCTGCGCGCCCAGTACAACGCCTGTATTCCGAAACTCACCAAATTCCACTCCGCCCTTTCGCAGAACCTGGCTCTGTACGGAAAGTACCGAGCAATGGCGGTTCAGCCGCAGTTCGGCCAGTGGCGCCCTGCACGGCGTCGCGCGATCGAAAACGAGCTGCGCGACTTCCGGCTCGGCGGCGCCGAGCTGCCGCCCGAGAAGCGCGAACGCCTGCGGCAGCTGCGCGAGCGCGAATCGCAAGTCTCGACCCGCTTCGCCGAAAACGTGCTCGACGCCACCGGTGCGTTCGCGCTGTTTTTCGACGATGCGCGCCCGCTGGCAGGTATTCCCGAGGACGTTCTGGAGCAGTGCAAGGAGGCGGCCCGCTCCGACGGTCGCGCGGGCTACAAACTCACGCTGCACGCCCCCAGTTACGTGCCCACTCTGCAGTACGCGCACGACCGCAATCTGCGCGAGCGCCTGTATCGCGCCTACAGCACGCGTGCCGCCGAATTCGGCCCGCCCGAATGGGACAACACTGCGCTGATGCTGGAGTTGCTGAAGCTGCGCCGCGAACACGCGCAACTACTCGGATACCGCGACTTCGCCGAGCTGTCGCTGGTGCCCAAAATGGCTCGCTCGGTGGACGAGGTTGCGGGCTTCCTGCGCGATCTGGCGCGGCGTGCCCGCCCCCACGCACAACGCGAGTTCGCCGAACTGTCCCGCTTCGCCGCCGACGAGCTCGGCATCGCACAGCTGCAGCCTTGGGATGTTTCGTTCGCAGCCGAGCGCCTGCGGCAAGCCCGGTACGACTATTCGGAACAGGAGCTCAAGCGCTACTTTCCGCTCGACCGCGTGCTCGACGGATTGTTCGCGCTGATTCAGCGCTTGTTCTCGGTGCGCATCCGCAGCGACCGGGCGCCGGTGTGGCATGCCGACGTGCAGTTTTATCGGATCGAAACACCCGGCGGCGAACTGCTGGCGCAGTTTTACTTGGACTTGTACGCGCGCGACCACAAACAGGGTGGCGCCTGGCAAGACGATGCCCGCACCCGCTGGCGGCACGATTCCACTTTGCAAACACCGGTCTCGTTCCTGACCTGCAATTTCTCGCGGCCGGTGCAAGGGCGCCCGGCGTTGCTCACCCACTACGAGGTGCTAACGCTGCTGCACGAGTTCGGGCACGGGCTGCACCACATGCTGACGCGGATCGACGAGCCGCAGGTGGCGGGAATTCACGGTGTCGAGTGGGACGCGGTCGAGCTGCCGAGTCAGTTCCTGGAAAACTTCGGCTGGCAATGGCAATCACTGCCGATGCTCACGAAGCACACAGAGCGCGAGGAATCCCTGCCGCGCCAACTTTTCGACCGGCTCGTGGCAGCACGCAACTTCCAAAGCGGCATGCACCTGGTGCGCCAGCTCGAATACGGCCTGTTTGACCTGCGGCTGCACAGCGAACTGGATCCGCAACGTGCCGACGCCGCTGCGCTGCATGCGCTCGCGCGCGAGGTCCGCTCCGAGGTGGCGGTGATCTTCCCGCCGCCCGAGCATCGAGGCGCCAACAGCTTCACGCACATCTTTTCTGGGGGCTATGCGGCCGGCTACTACAGCTACCTGTGGGCCGAAGTGCTGTCTTCCGACTGTTTCGCCGCATTTGAAGAGCTCGGCGACGTGGTCGCCCCCGAACAGGGCAGGCGGTTCCTCGACACGATCCTGTCCGTCGGCGGCAGCCGTCCCGCGATGGAATCCTTCGTCGCCTTCCGCGGACGCGAGCCCAGTATCGAGCCTCTGTTGCGCCACAACGGCATCACCAGCGACATGTCATGACGTTGTCATGGCTGCCGCACCGCAATGTAACCAAACAGTCATATTTAGCTTCTAGCCTTGGCCAGTTTGCGACCAAGATTTTCTGGGAGGCCAACCACATGTCCGATCGAACTGTCCGCGCCGCGGCGCTTGGCGCCGTTTTCGCCCTGTTTGCCGCTTCGGCAGCAGCCGCCGAGATCACCGGCGCGGGCGCGACCTTCCCGTATCCGGTTTACTCGCAATGGTCCACCGACTACAGCACAAAGACGGGAGTGAAGATCAACTATCAGTCGATCGGATCGGGCGGCGGGATCGCGCAGATCAAGGCGGGCACGGTCGACTTCGGCGCTTCGGACAAGCCGCTCGATCCTGATGAGCTTGCCCAGTCGGGGCTGGCGCAGTTTCCGATCGTGATCGGTGGCGTCGTCCCGGTCGTCAACCTCGAGGGGGTGACTCCAGGCCAGTTGAAGCTGACCGGCCAGGTGCTTGCCGACATCTATCTCGGCAAGGTCCAGAAATGGAACGATCCGGCGATTGCCGCGCTCAACGCCGGCGTTGCGCTAACCGATGCGACGATCAGTGTCGTGCACCGGTCGGACGGCTCCGGAACGACGTTCAACTTCGCCGATTACCTTTCGAAGGTCAGCGACGAGTGGAAGTCGAAAGTCGGCGAAGGCACGTCGGTGCAATGGCCGGTCGGGATCGGCGGGAAGGGCAACGAGGGTGTTGCCGCGTATGTGAAACAGATCAAGAACTCGATCGGCTATGTCGAGCTCGCGTACGCGCTGCAGAACAAAATGTCCTATTGTTCGATGAAGAACAGCGCCGGCAATTTTGTCGAGCCAAGTTTAGAGTCGTTCAGCGCCGCAGCAGCGGGTGCCGAGTGGGGCAAGGTGAAGGACTTCCACCTCGTAATCACGGATGCTCCGGGAAAGGGGTCATGGCCCATCGCCGCGAGTTCCTTCGTGCTGATGTACAAGCATCCGAAGGACGAAGCCCGCAGCAAGGCGGCGCTGGACTTCTTCCGCTGGGCCCTGGAGAACGGTCAGACGCAGGCGGCTGCGCTCGACTACGTTGCACTGCCGGAAGCTCTGGTCAAGCAGATCGAGGCCTACTGGGCAAGTAACATCAAGTAAAGAGCAGGGAGAAATCCGGCGGCACCGTCGGCAGCCGTCCCACCGCAATAAATCGCGAATTCCAGGCGCCCACACACCTGGCGGAGCAGCGCTCGACTGGAGCCGGACCGAAGATGACGGCCTCTTCCACCAGTGCGACGATGCCGATCGGGGCCGAGGCTGCTGTCGCGCGCGACCGCTCGGCGGCCGAAACCCGGCAGGATGCTGCGTTTCGGACAATGCTGTTCGCCGCCGCCGCGCTGGTCCTCATCGTACTGGGCGCGGCTGCGCTTTCGATGCTCTGGGGCGGCCGCCTGGCGTTCCAGACGTTCGGCTGGCGTTTCATCGTGAGTGACGACTGGGACGCAGTCGGCCGGCATTTCGGAGCTTTCGTTCCGATCTACGGAACGCTTGCCACCTCCGCCATCGCGATGATCATCGCAATTCCCGTGAGCTTCGGTATCGCCCTGTTTCTCACCGAGATCGCGCCCGGCTGGCTGCAGGCGCCGATCGCAGCGGCGATCGAACTGCTTGCCGGCATTCCATCGATCATCTACGGCATGTGGGGGTTGTTCTCGTTCGTGCCGTTCATGTCCGATCACGTACTGCCGTGGGTCGACCGCCATCTCGGTGCGCTGCCGTGGATCGGCGCGCTGTTCCGCGGGCCGCCGCTTGGGATCGGGATGCTGACGGCCGGGATCGTGCTCGGAATCATGGTAATTCCGTTCATCTCGTCGGTGATGCGCGACGTGTTCCGAACGGTGCCGGCGTCGCTGAAGGAGTCGGCGTACGCGCTCGGATCGACCACGTGGGAAGTCGTGTGGAAGGTCGTTCTGCCGTACACCCGCTCGGCCGTCGTCGGCGGAATTTTCCTCGGCCTCGGGCGCGCCCTGGGCGAGACGATGGCGGTGACTTTTGTGTTGGGCAACGCACACCAGCTGAGCGCATCGCTGCTTGCACCCGGCAACTCGATCGCCGCCACCATCGCCAACGAGTTCACCGAAGCCGACTCGGACATCTACCTGTCTTCGCTGATCGCCCTCGGCTTCCTGCTGTTCGTCGTGACCTTGATCGTGCTGGCGATCGCGCGATTGATGCTGCGCAACCTGGCGCGTCGGGAGGGACGATGATGCAGTCCCCGCGCGGCCTGATCGCGCGGCGGCGCGCAAGCAACGTCGTGTCCAAACTGCTGGGCACTGCGGCCACGCTGTTCGGGCTATCCTGGCTCGCCTGGATTCTGATCGTCACCTTGCTCAACGGCGCGCGTGCTCTGGGCGCGCGCATCTTCACCGAGATCACGCCCCCGCCGGGCTCCGACGGCGGCCTGGCCAATGCGCTGATGGGAAGCCTGCTGATGAGCGTTCTGGGAGTGGCGATCGGCGCCCCGCTCGGAATCGCAGCCGGCACCTACCTGGCCGAGTTCGCGGAACGCCGACCCATCTGGCGCGAGAGCGTCCGCTTCGTCAATGACATTCTGCTGTCGGCACCGTCGATCGTTCTGGGCCTTTTCGTATACACGATCTACGTGCGGCAGGTCGGACACTTCTCCGGCATTGCCGGTGCCATCGCGCTGGCGCTGATTGTGCTGCCGGTGGTCGTGCGGACGACCGACGAGACGCTGCGCCTGGTGCCAAACATGATGCGCGAGGCGGCGCTGTCGCTCGGTATCCCTCGCTGGAAGGTTACGGTGCAGGTGCTGTACCGCGCCGCCCTTCCCGGGATCCTGACCGGCGTGCTGCTGGGTCTGGCCCGCATCACGGGCGAAACGGCGCCGCTTTTGTTCACCGCGCTGAACAACCAGTTCTGGAGCAGCAATCTGAACGGCCCGACCGCCAGCGTGCCGGTGGTCATCTTCCAGTTCGCGATGAGCCCATACGATTCGTGGCACTCGCTCGCATGGGCCGGAGCGTTCGTCGTGACGATGGTCGTGCTGGTGCTAAGCGTGGGTGCACGGGCGTACCTGTTGAAGAACCGAATGGATTCCAATGCCTAACGAGGTCGCGCCGATCGGACCAGCTTCGCCGGCAAGCGCCGACGCCGGTATCGAAGCAAAGGGCGCAGCAGCGCGCGAAGCGCACACGAAGATTGCGGTGCGCGGACTCGACTTCTACTACGGCGGCTACCACGCGCTGAAGAACGTCACGCTGGAAATCCCCGAGGGGCAGATCACGGCGATCATCGGTCCGTCGGGCTGCGGCAAATCGACGCTGCTGCGCATATTCAACCGGATCTACTCGGTGTACGCAGGCCTCGAGGCCACCGGCGAGGTGCTGTTGGACGGCGAGAACATCCTCGACCCGGGCTATTCCCTCAACCGTCTGCGCACCCGCGTCGGAATGGTGTTCCAGAAAGCAGTGCCGTTCCCGCTGTCGGTGTTCGAGAACGTCGCGTTCGGTCTGCGCCACCACTTGAAGCTGTCGCGCGGAGAGATGGAAGACCGGGTCGAGAAGGCGCTGCGCGAGGCTGCGCTGTGGGAAGAGGTCAAGGATAAACTGCACTCGAGCGGCCTGGGCCTGTCGGGAGGGCAGCAGCAACGTCTGTGCATTGCGCGCGCCGTCGCGCTGCGACCGCAGGTGCTGCTGCTGGACGAGCCCACATCGGCGTTGGATCCGATCGCCACGGGGAGAATCGAAGCGCTGCTGTCGGAGCTGCAGGACGAATACACGATCGTGATCGTGACCCACAACATGCAGCAGGCGGCCCGCGTGTCGACCTACACCGCGTATATGTATCTCGGCGAGATGGTCGAATTCGGATCCACCGCGGAACTGTTCACGCGGCCGCAGCGCCGGCAGACCGAGGACTACATCACCGGCCGCTTCGGCTAGGCGCAAGAGGAGCCGCGCAGCGGCGAAGGAGGGTCAGCGTTACGATTGCGGCCATGGCCATAACTGCGCTCAAGGTCGCGACCTGGAACGTCAATTCGCTCAACGTGCGCCTCGCGCACCTACTGCGGTGGGTGCAGACCGACCCGGTCGACATCATCTGCCTGCAGGAGACCAAGCTCGTTGACGAGAATTTCCCGGTCGAGGCGCTGACCGACGCGGGCTACCGTAGCCTTTTTTCCGGGCAGAAGGCGTACAACGGCGTGGCGATCCTGCTGCGGCAGCGGACCGTGGGGGAAGCCGACGACATCCGGACTCGATTGCCCGGAATCGACGACGAGCAGCGCCGCCTGCTGGCGGCGACGGTCGACGGCATCCGCGTCGTGTGCGCGTACTTCCCAAACGGACAGGCGGTGGGCAGCGACAAGTACTCGTACAAGCTGAAATGGATCGCGTCGCTGCACGAGTGGTTGCGCGCCGAGCTGCAACGGTACCGACAGCTCGTTATCGCAGGTGATTTCAACATCGCCCCCGAAGCGCGCGACGTTCACGATCCGCAGGCGTGGGAAGGACAGGTGCTGTTTTCCGAGCCGGAGCGGGCCGCCTTCCGCGGATTACTCGGGCTCGGGTTGAAAGACGGCTTCCGGCTGTTCGACCAACCCGGCCGGATGTTCACGTGGTGGGACTACCGCAACCTCGCGTTCCGGCGCAAGCAGGGGCTGCGCATCGACCACATTCTGCTCAGCCAAGAGCTGGCCGCGAGCTGCCGTTCCTGTTCGATCCAGGCTGAGATGCGCGCGCTGGAGCAACCGAGCGATCATGCCCCGGTGGTTGCGACGCTGGAGCTGGCGTCCGGCGCATCCGCGGGCGATTGAGCGATCAGCTTTCCAAGCCCAAGCTCTGAATCTTGCGCGTGATCGTGTTGCGACCAAGTCCGAGTCGGGCTGCCGCCTCGATTCGCCGCCCCTGAGTCAGCTTCAGCGCGGTCCGGATCACGGTGGACTCGAATCGGCGTGTCAGATCGTCGATCACCGCCTCGCCCCCCTCGCTGAGCAGGCGTTCCACGTCCGCAGCCAGCAGATCCGTCCAGGTTTGCGCCGATGCATCGGCCGGCAATCCGAACGACGCCGCCGCCGGCAGTACCGGGACTTGCGCGACGGGTGTTTCTGGCAGAAGCAGCGGCGGCGTCCCCGACGGGGTGCCGCCCGGCTGCAAATCCTCGGGCAAATCCGACACCTGCACGAGCTGCGCCGGTGCCAGCACGGTCAACCAGTGGCACAGATTCTCCAGTTGGCGCACATTTCCAGGAAACGGCAGCTGCGAGATGCGCTCGACTGCCTGAGGCGACAGCCGCTTGGCCTCCACCCCCAGTTCGCGCGCGCTGCGCGCCAGGAAATGGCGCGCGAGCAGTGCAATGTCCTCGCGCCGCTCGCGCAGCGGAGGCAACCGTAGCCGGATCACGTTGAGGCGGTGGAACAGATCCTCGCGAAACAAGCCCTGCTTGACGCGCTCGTCCAGGTTCTGATGAGTCGCCGCGATCACGCGTACATCGGCTCGCAACGGCTGGTGCCCGCCGACACGATAGAAGCACCCGTCCGACAACACCCGCAGCAGGCGCGTCTGCAACTCAGAGGGCATGTCGCCGATCTCGTCGAGGAATAGAGTGCCGCCCTCGGCCTGCTCGAAACGCCCGTGCCGGGTCGCTTGTGCTCCGGTGAAAGCACCACGTTCGTGCCCGAACAGTTCCGACTCGAGAAGGTCCCGCGGAATCGCGGCCATGTTGAGTGCGATGAACGGCTTGCCCGAGCGCGCGCTGTGGCGGTGCAGCGCGCGCGCCACCACTTCCTTGCCGGTGCCGGACTCGCCGGTGATCAGCACCGTGACCGACGACTGCGACAAGCGTCCAATCGCGCGAAACACTTCGTGCATCGCCGGCGCCTGGCCGAGGATCTCGGGCACGTCGCCCGCCGGCTCTTGCGGACCTACTTCGCGCAAGCTCTCGTCGACCGCGCGCCGGATCAGTTCGACCGCCTTGTCGACATCGAATGGCTTGGGCAGATACTCGAAGGCGCCACCCTGAAACGCCGACACCGCGCTTTCCAGGTCGGAAAAAGCGGTCATGATGATCACCGGCAGCGCCGGGTGGCGCTGCTTGACCGTTTGCAGCAGCCCGATGCCACTGACGCCCGGCATTCGGATGTCGGAGATGAGCACCTGCGGCGTCTCCGCTTCCAGCGCAGCAAGCACGTCCTGCGCCTGCGCGAACGCCCGACACGGCAGGCTCGCCTTGGCCAGGGCCCGCTCCAGCACCCAGCGGATCGAACGGTCGTCGTCGACGATCCAGATCGGTTTCATTCTGACCAACCCCCCTTATCGCAACGGCAGAAGAATGCGGAAATCGGTGCGTCCCGGAACGCTCTCGAAATCGATCGTTCCGCCGTTCTGATGGATGAGCTCCTGCGCGAGCGACAGCCCCAATCCACTGCCGCCCTCGCGACCTGATACGAGCGGGTCAAATACCCGCTCCCTCAACTCCTCCGGAATTCCCGGTCCGTTGTCGATCACACGCAAATCCAGTGCCAGCCTGCAAGGACGCCCGAGCAGCGCGATCGGCTGGGAGATGCGCGTGCGTATTTGCAGCCGTGCGTCGCCCGCCTCGATCCGCGGCTGCAGCGCCTGCGCTGCGTTGCGCACCACGTTCAGCAGCGCTTGGATCAGCTGCTCGCGGTCCGCTCGCAGGTCGGGAACCGAGGCGTCGTAGTCCCGGTCGATTAGCAGACCGTTGGGATATTCGGCCTGGATCACCGCGCGCACGCGCTCGCACACCTCGTGGATGTTCAGATCGACGATCACGCGTGGCGCGCGCGGCGGACCCAGCACGCTATCGACCAGCGCCTGCAGCCGGTCGGCCTCCGAGATGATGACGCTCGTGTATTCGCGCTCTTCGGGGGTGCGCAACTCGGTCTGCAGCAGCTGCGCCGCGCCGCGAATTCCGCCCAAGGGATTTTTGATCTCGTGCGCCAGGTTTCGCATCAGGCGTCTGCTTGCTTCGCTCAGATCGTGCTGGCGCTCCTCTCGCGTGGCTCTGAGCTGTTGCTCGATCGGCAGCAATTCGAGCAGCAACGGCGTTTCATCCTGGTACAACGCGGTGGCGATCGCCTGCACCTGCAGCGGCGGCCGCAACGGCCGGCGAAGCAGCATCGCCAGCTGGCGCGCGGTAAAGGAGCCGACCTGCGCTTCGTCCAACAGGCGATCGACGGCGCTCGTGTCGACGAACAGGCCCCGTGCCAACTGCCCCAGCACGATGCGCCGGGACAAGTCCAGCATCGCTTCAGCGGACTGATTGAGCCAGCGCACCCGGCCGGCCGCATCGACGACCAGCACGGCTGTGGACAACAGCTCCAGGCCGACATATGCGGGTGCGGGCGCAGGCGCGTCCTGCGCAGGGGATGCGCGGGCGACGGCGCGCTTCATGCGAATTTGCGTCGGATATTGCGGTTCGGCCCGACGCGGGTGAAGCCAGACAGGGGCTGCCCGCGCAACACGGCGGGCGCGACATGCGCAACGTACGATCCGGCGCTCAGTAGCGCGCCGGCGTCAGTTCGCGTTTGAGCGAGGTGATGGAGACTTCCGAGCGCTGGATATCTTCGACCAGCCGCTGGAAGCGCTCCCGATAGCTCGGGGATATCGCAGTCTCGTCGCCGATCAGGCGCGGATTGCCGAAGTTGTACTCCTCGCGCAGGCGCACCAGGCGCGCTTCCTCGGTCCGCAACTCGTCTTCGAGGATGCGGTGCCGGTCGACATCGCGTGCGCGCTGCACGTCGCGGTCGACGCGCGGAAAGTTTGCAGGCGTCACTCCGCTGGTCGCGCTGGTCGCGCTGCTTGCGCTCGACCTCGTCGACGGGCGGGGAGCCGCTGTTGCAGGAACGGTTGCAACCACGCCGTCGATCCGGTGGCAATCGTGGCCGGTGGCGTAGTTCTGGAAGACTTTGTGGCCCTGCTCGTCGACGCAAGACCAGATGGGATCGTACTGCTGCGCCGCCGCAGGAAGCGCCGGCAGCGCCCACAGCGAGGCGCAAAGCGCGGCAACGGATCCGGTAAAAGTACGCATCGATCAGCCTGCATCGGTCGGTTGCGCAACCAGTGTACGCGCCGATGACCGTACCAAGCATACCGATTGTGCGCTCATCCGGAGGCATTTCGGGCGATCTGGGACGGCTTACCGATCTACCTGGCGACGCAGGGGCGGTCGCCCGCCCCTGCGCCGACCGGCACTCCTTAGAAAACCAGGGGCGCCGGCGCAAAGTCAAAGGCTGTAGTACATGTCGAACTCGACCGGATGCGTGGTCATCCGGAAGCGCGTGATCTCCTCCATCTTCAAACCGATGTAGGCGTCGATCACGTCGTTCGTGAACACACCCCCGCGGGTGAGGAATTCGCGCTCTTTGTCCAGGATCGACAACGCCTGGTCCAGGCTGTGACAGACGGTCGGCACCTTGGCCGCCTCTTCGGGTTCCAGGTCGTACAAGTTCTTGTCGATCGGATCGCCCGGATGGATCTTGTTCTGCACACCGTCCAGTCCTGCCATCAGCATCGCCGCGAAGGCCAGATACGGATTCGTGGTCGGATCCGGAAAGCGGACCTCGACGCGCCGCGACTTCGGGCTCGACACGTACGGTATGCGGCATGCCGCCGAGCGGTTGCGCGCCGAATACGCCAGGTTGATCGGCGCTTCGAAGCCCGGCACCAGCCGCTTGTACGAGTTGGTTCCCGGATTGGTGATCGCGTTGAGCGCGCGGGCGTGCTTGATGATGCCGCCGATGTAGTACAGCGCGAAGTCGGACAGTCCTGCATAGCCGTTGCCGGCGAACAGGTTCTGGCCGTCCTTCCACACCGACTGGTGCACGTGCATTCCGGAGCCGTTGTCGCCAACGATCGGCTTGGGCATGAAGGTGGCGGTCTTGCCGTACGAAGCGGCAACGTTCCAGATCGTGTACTTCAGAATCTGCATCCAGTCCGCGCGCTTGACCAGCGGAGCGAACTTGGTACCGATTTCGTTCTGGCCAGCAGCCGCCACCTCGTGGTGGTGCACCTCGACTTCGACCCCCTGCTGCTCGAGCAGCAGGCACACTTCGGAGCGGATGTCCTGCAACGAATCGGTCGGAGGAACCGGAAAGTAGCCGCCTTTGACCGGCGCGCGATGCGCCAGGTTGCCGGAGTCGTAATCGATTCCGGCCGACCAGGGCGCCTCCTCGGACTTGATCTTGACGAAGCAGCCGGACATATCGACGTTCCAGGTCACCGAATCGAAGATGAAGAATTCGGGTTCGGGCCCGAAGAACGCTGTGTCGCCCAAGCCGCTCGACTTCAAGTAGGCCTCGGCACGCTTGGCCAGAGAACGGGGGTCGCGCTCGTAGCCCTTGCCCGTCAACGGTTCGGCCACATCGCATGTCAGCACGAGCGTGTTCTCTTCGCGGAAGGGATCCATCCGTGCTGATGCCGGATCCGGCATGAGCAGCATGTCCGAGGCTTCGATGCCCTTCCATCCAGCGAT
>JAFAIM010000059.1 GCA_019236735.1 Burkholderiaceae bacterium | reverse complement strand
GGCAATCGCAGGTAGCAGCGGCAAGATGGGCCGGATGGTGATCGAGGCCGCGTTGGCGGCCGACGACGTCACGATCGCCGCTGCGCTGGAGCGCCCCGATGCGCCGCAGATCGGGGAGGACTGCGCGCTGTTCCTGGGACGCACGAGCGGAGTTGCCATCACCAGCAATATTGCCGCGCTGGCAAACGCCGACGTGTTGATCGACTTCACGCGCCCCGAAGGCACGTTGCGGCACCTGGCGGCATGCGTCGAGCATCGTGTGCGCGCAGTGATCGGTACCACTGGCTTCGACGAGGCGGGACGGCGCCAGATCGAGCAAGCGGCGCGCAGCGTGCCGGTGGTTTTTTCGCCCAACATGAGCGTCGGAGTCAACGTCTCTTTCCGCCTGGCGGAACTGGCAGCGCGGTTGCTGTCGGGAGATTTCGACGTCGAGATCATCGAGGCGCACCATCGGCAAAAGGTCGATGCGCCCTCGGGCACAGCGCTGCGGCTGGGCGAGCTGGTGGCGAGCGCACTGGGCCGTCCGCTGCAGGAAGTCGCCGTGCACTCGCGCCACGGATTGACCGGAGCAAGGTCACCGGGGAGCATCGGCTTTTCCGTGGTCCGCGGCGGCGACATGGTAGGGGAGCACACCGTTCTGTTCATAGGCGACGGCGAGCGCGTCGAGATCACCCACCGAGCCTCCAGCCGCATGACCTATGCGCTCGGCAGCCTGCGGGCGGCGCGCTTCCTGGCGCAGCGCGCCCCGGGCTTGTACGACATGCGTGATGTGCTCGGTCTGGGATGAGTAAAACGTGAACGAGGCGTTCGGATTCGAGCATTTCTGGGCGCAAGCCGATGGGCTGATCCGCGCCAATGTCTACATTCTGCTGGTGATGTCGTTCGCGAGCTGGTTCCTGATCTTCTTCAAGACATGGTCGAGCATCCGCGCGCGTCGGACATTGCGCTTGCTCGAACCCTTCTGGTCCGCTCCGTCGCTCGACCGAGCGCTGGAGGCGCTGACAGCGGGCGATTCGGAGGCGCTGCTGGCGCCGCTCGCCAAGGCGGCATTTGACTCGGCGCACCAGACGGCGGGGAACAATCCGTCGTGGAATGCGCCATCGGACCGTCTGACGCGAGCGCTACGGTCGGCGATGCAGGCAGCGAACGAACGGCTGGAGTCCGGGTTGACCGTTTTGGCCTCGATCGGCGCAACGGCCCCGTTCGTGGGTCTGTTGGGAACGGTCTGGGGTATTTATCACGCGTTGCTGCGCATCGCGTCCACCGGATCGCTGTCGATCGACAAGGTAGCCGGGCCGGTGGGAGAAGCGCTGATCATGACGGCGTTCGGCCTCGGGGTCGCGATCCCGGCAGTACTCGCCTACAACAGCTTCGCGCGCACAAACCGCTTGGTGGTCGCGCAGATCGACGGCTTCGCGCATGACCTGCATGCGCTGCTGGGACAAGCGGTCGAATCGGGCGAAGCCCTTGCTCCGTTCACCCGATCGGCGTCGGCAGTGAAAGCGGAGGCGCCTGTCCGCGCGGAAAACGCATGATCCGAACGACGCAATGATGACGTTCGGGCGCTTCCGCCAAGGCTCCGACCTGTTCGAGCCGATGGCGGAGATCAACGTGACGCCGCTGGTGGACGTCACGCTCGTGCTGCTGGTCGTGTTCATCATCGCCGCTCCGCTGCTTACCTACGCGATCAAGCTCGATCTGCCGGCGGCGCAAGCCGCGCCTGCGGGTCCTGCGCCGGCAGCGATCGACGTGTCGATCGACGCGGACGGCCAGCTCTACTGGAATGGAACCGCGTTGCCGGCGAGTGCACTCGGTGCGCACCTGAAGCGGGCGGCCGAGGCTTCGCCGCAGCCGGAATTGCACCTCAGGGCCGACCGTGCGGTCCGCTACGAATTCGTCGCGCAGTTGATGGCCGCCGCGCAACGTGCCGGCATTCAGCATATCGGGTTCATCACGCTCCCGCAGTCTGAGGCGGGAGCGTCACAACCCGGACAGCGTTGAAGCTTGCCCGTTCCGGACCACCGCACGCCGGTTTCAAAGGTAATTGCGCAGGTACTGCAACAGGCGCAGGGTGCGCTCCTTTAGCAGCGCGCAGCGATAGTCGCCGCGAGAGAGCGCTGCGGACGTGCCGAACTTTTCGCGAGTCCAGTTGCCGTCGATGAACTGGAATTCCTCGTCGCGAAATGCGAGCCAGCGCTTTTGCGAGCGGCGCAACTGCGCACGGGCGTCCTCGTCGAGCTTGCTGCTGAGCTCCTTGTAGGCTTGATTCAGCTCGGCATCGAGGAAGCGCTCGTATTCCACGAGCACCGTCACGGTCTCTGCGGTGGTGGCAGCGGCGCTGATCCGTGCCTCGTAAGCCTGCGCGCGCGCCTGGAAATCGGCTACGCGGTCAGGCGCGTCCGGGTTGTCGATCGCGGCGCATGGCGCCGCGGCGAGCCACAAAGCGACCAACGCCAGCGCAGCTCGCAGCACGCCTACCAGTGCTGGTAGATGCCGTTGGCGTAGACGTTCCACTCGCATTGGCGGCGGTTGGCGAGCCCAGCCATCACCTTGCCCTGGGAGATGTCCCACGCTTTCCACGCTCCCTCCAAGCTCGGATACTGAGTGGAGGCGCTCGGATCGTTCACCAGCTTGGCGACCGACGAGCTTGCGAACGCCGTCGCGCCAATGTTGAAGGTCAAAATGACCATCGCGTCAAATTCGTTCTGGGTCACTGCTGCGGTGATCGCGTTTTGCACAGCGGTCACCGTCGGCGCCAGATCTTGAGCGAGTAGCGTTGCAGCGTCGTCGGCTGTAATGCCGCCTGAGTACTTGTCCCATTCGGTCTTCGCGATCAAATGGCCGTAGCCGATCGTAGCCCCCGGCACCCACACACTGGTGGGGCGTTCGGTCTGGTCATCGTACGGCTGCAGGAACAGCGCTTCGGCCGATTTCAACAGCGTCATGCCGGCATCGCTGAAGGACCAGCTGCTCGCGCTCTGCCGTTGTGATCCGTCATCGTTGCTCATCCACCCCTCTCGGCGACTTGGAACGATACCGCGCTGGCGGACCAGGCCGACTTCCAGCCTTCGAATGGCGGGTTCGCCGGCGGCGTGGCCGAGTCGGCCGGCGGCTGGGTCTGCGCCGGCAGCGTCGCTGCCACGGCTTCCTTGGGCAGGTAGTCGCCGTGCTCGTAGCCCCAGCCGTCGGGTATCTGCCAGGCGCCGCCGCGCTGGTGCAGATCGATCGGCAGCGCCGGCCCCTCGCGGCCGAGCGCCGCGCGGAAATACGGATGGCCGCGCATGATGATCTCGCCGATCAGATTGCCTGCCGGAAAGGCGTACTGAAGCACCCAATCGCTGCGCGATGCCAGCACGTAGATCTGCTGCGCCTTCACGGCCGCTTCCTGGTATTCGTTGGTCAGGCAGTCATCCTCCACTGCAGCGGCCATCAGTACCAGGCGTCGTATGTCCCGGTCCAAATTCGAAGCTGTCTCCAGGACCACCCGCCCACCGAGGCTATGCGACACGAGCGAAATGCTTGCAGCCGCCTGCGCGTTCTGGTTCAGAAAGCCGGCAAGCAGGCGGCCGGCCTCGATCGCAACCTCGCCTTCGGCCGGGTAGTCGACCACCGGCAGGTAGCGCGAATCGCCCGGCCATAACACGCCAACCAGCATGGCGCCCGCCGGCAGCGACATCAGTTGGCTCCAGTTCGAAAGTGCCGCGATGCCGTCCTGCCGGCTCACGTTGAAGCCGTGCGTGGCGAGCACCAGGTCGCGTCCCCGCACGGCGGCGGTGAACTGCGCGGGCGACTGCGCGACGGTACCGTCGAGCCACACGGACGCCTCAGCGGCGCAAATGCCTCCGCTGGGGGTAGCACGCAGGTCGATGAACAGCATCGCCGCAGCCGAATCCAGACACTATCGCTTCAGCGTCTGTGCCACCTTCACGCCGGCAGCCAGCGCGCTCGTCAGATCCTTCGAGATCGGAGCAAGCGGAATCGCGAGCACTCCGCACATCACGGCAAGCCAGAAGTTGTCGGTGCCGAAGTAGGCCGTCCCCGAGGCGTTGCCAAACACGACCCAGCCTCCGAAGACCGCGAGAAAGATTGCAATCACCGATGCCAGAACGCGAGACCAGTTGCGGTACCTCTGGTCGGCGCGATGGTAGCCATCGTCCAGCAGCGCGGTCAGGTACAGGTCGAAACGCCCCAACGCGTTTGTCTGCTCGGGCGTTAGGGAAGCGCCGCGCGTCATACCGGCGGCTGCGGCGGCGAGCACCGTTGCATCGACGCTCGTTGCCTTCGCAAACGCCTGCGCCGTATCCGGCGACAGGCGCAGCTTGATCAGCGACTTGGCGATCGCCTTCTGATCGTACAGTGGCACACCGTTGATCCAGTTGCTGTGCAGCATATCCAGAAGCTTGCGCTCGTCGCTGTCGGGGGCGCTCGTGGCGCGGCTCGCCTGCGGATACAGCTGCCCGATGGCGCGCTCGATCGATCCGAAGCCGCTGTTCGAAATGCCGCCGTTGCGGCCGATCTTGGTCGCGTCGGTCAGCGCGAAGGACGCCGTGCCGAGACCGCCGATCGCTCCGACGACGTTTCCGAAATCAGGGATCTGCATCGCCGCCTCACGCAGCGATTGCGTCCAGGCTGTCGGACAGGATCCGCAGACCCTCGTCCACCAGCGCGTCGGATGCAGTCAGCGGAACCATGATCCGGATCGTGTTGGAATAGGTGCCGCAGGAGATCAAAATGAGCCCGCGTCGCGCCGCCTCAGTGACCAGGCGCCGCGTAAGTTCAGCTCCGGCCTGCGAATCGCCGTTCGGAATCAGCTCGATTGCGATCATCGGCCCTAAGCCGCGCACCTCCGCGATCGCTCGGCAGCGCTGCGCGATCGCTCGCAGTCCTTTGCCAAGGCGGTCGCCCAGGCGCACGGCCCGCTCGAGCAGGCGTTCGTCTTCGAACACGTCGAGAACCGCCAGCGCCGCCGTGCACGCCAGCGGATTGCCGGCATAGGTCCCGCCCAGGCCGCCCGGCGCCGGTGCATCCATGATTTCGGAGCGCCCGAGCACCGCCGAGATCGGAAAGCCCCCCGCCATCGACTTGGCCATCGTCACAAGGTCGGGGACGACGCCGGAGTGTTCGATTGCGAGCCATTTTCCGGTTCGCCCGGCGCCGCTCTGGATCTCGTCGTCGATCAACACGATGCCGTGCCGGTCGCACAGCGCGCGCAGTTCACGCAGGAATTCGAACGGCGCAACGTAGAAGCCGCCCTCTCCCTGGACCGGCTCGATGATCATGGCCGCCACATCGTCCGGTGCCACGTCGCTCTTCAGGATGTGTTCGACCGAATCCAGCGCCTGCGCCGTGCTCACGCCGTGCAGCGTATTGGGAAACAGCGCGTGAAAAACTCCGGCGGCAGTGGGCCCGAAACCGGCTTTGTACGGACTGACTTTGCCGGTCAGCGCCATTGCCATCATCGTTCGCCCGTGAAATCCCCCGCCGAACGAGATCACGGCGTGCCGGCGCGTATGGGCGCGCGCGATCTTAATGGCATTTTCGACCGCCTCGGCGCCCGTCGACAGGAACATCGCTTTCTTGGCGAAATCTCCAGGAACCAGCGCGGCCAGCCGCTCGGCCAGCGCGACGTACGGCTCGTACGCCAGCAGCTGAAAGCAGGTATGGGTAACGCGCTGCAACTGCTGCGCCACCGCAGCGACCACCTTCGGCTGGCAGTGGCCGGTATTCACGACGGCGATGCCGCCGGCGAAGTCGACGTAGCGGCGGCCTTCGACGTCCCACACTTCGCAGTCGCGCGCGTGGTCGACGAAAATCTCGTGCACCTGGCCGACGCCACGCGCAATCGCTGCGCGGCGCCGCGCCATCAGCGCGGCGTTGGTCACACTGGCGTCTCGTTTCATCGGAGAAAACCGGTTTCGCGAAAGCTACGCGCCGCGGTTCTCCTGCAGCAGCCAAAGGCGCGCCAGATCGGCTGCGCCGTCGTTGCCGCGCACGGTCTGCAGCAACTGGATCGCCCGCAGCTTCTGTCCCGCCTGCAGGTAGGCCAGCGCCAGATGCAGCTTCGCATCTTCCGGATGCTTGGGACTCTGATGGATGCCTTTCTCCATCAGCGCAAGGCCCCGCTCGGCCTTGCCGTTGAGAACGTCGTTGTAGCCGATCGCCAGCAGAACGTCGCCCTCCTTGGCCGAGGTGGATTCGGAATCGCCCTGTGCGATCGCAACCGCATCCTGTGCGGCTTGCTTGTTGGTGAGCTCTCTGAGGCGGTTCTGCCGCTCCGCGTCGGCGCCCTTGCCCAGCACTCCCGAGGAGTACCCCTGATCGACGATTCGCTTGGCTTCGATCGGGAATCCGGCTTGCAGCGCCAATTGGGCCATCTCCATGAACTCGTTCGGCTTGCTCAGGTTGCCGGTGGCCAGTTGCAGGCGCAACACATCCAGTTCCAGCCGATCGGAAAAGCCGGCCTTGCGCTGCATACGCGAGATCAGGTCGGCCCAATACGACTTCTTCGGATAGTGGGCGACCAGCTTTTCAAGGGCGAACGTGTACCCGGCGTTGTCGTTCATCTTCAAGTAGCAGCTCGCAAGGAACAGCAACCGCTCCTCGGTCGGAGTTCGCCCCGCCTTCTCGTCACTGTCGATCTCATCCCTGAGCAGCTTCGCCGCGTCGGCGTTGTCGCCGCTCAGGTAATCGCCCTGGACCAGCAACTGGTGGATGGCCGGATCGGTGCCACCCTCCTTCTCGTAGCGCATTACCCACTGGATCGTCTTGGCGTAGTTCTTGTTCCCGTAGTACATCCCGGCGATCGCACCCATCACCTTCGTCTGGTCGACAGGCGGCAGCCGACCCGAGGCCACCACCGATTCGAACGAGCTGATGGCGGTGTCTGTCTCGCCGGCGCCCTCCGCCGCCGAGCCGCGAGTCAGGTCGATCACGAACTTCTCGTAGGCGTTCAGGTTCGGCACTGCGTTGGTTTCTTGCACTTTGGCCAGTGCTTCCTTGTATTTCTTCGCCTGAATCAGGTCGCGCGCCGCCTTGATCACGTTACCGACCTCGGGCCGCGCTGCGTCGCCCTTCGGGGCCTCGCTCGGCTGGTGGGCCTCGGCCGGTTGACCTTGCGGCGGCGGGCTGGCGCCGGGCAGCTGAGCCAGCGACACCGAAGCCAGCAATGCAGCAAGCGAACCGACCAACGCAGCGCGCAACAGCGCGGCGCCGTCGAAACCCGAATCACGCTTCATCGATTTGCTCTTGTTGGACGCCCTCATCCCAGCTCCCCACCACCGCCGGCAGCGCCGGCGTCACTGGATGAACTGCTCGTTGCCGATCAGCCCGATCTTGGTTACCCCGATACGCTGCGCCGAGGCCATCACTTCGGCCACGTACTTGTAGGTGGCCAGCTTGTTCGGCCGCAGATGCAGCTCGGGCTGGTCGGGCTGAGCCGCCACCTCTCTGAGCTTTTGCTGCAGCGTGGCGCGATCCAGCAGCGCCTGGCCATCCCAGTAGATCGTACCGTCGAAATCGACGTCCACCTGGACCACCACGGGCGGTTTCGGCGGCGGCGGCGGATTGCTCACCGGCATGTTCAAGTTCACCGAGTGCAATTGAATCGGGATCGTGATGATCAGCATGATCAACAGCACGAGCATCACGTCGATCAACGGTGTCGTATTGATGTCGATCATGACGTCCGGTTCGCTGCCCGGACCCGGTCCTACGCTCATCGCCATTGCGCGTTTCCTCTGCGGTTCTTTGCCGGCGTCGAATGCTGTGAGGTAGCGGCGCGAACCCTATCCCGGCGCCTGTCCCACCGGTGGTTCGATGATGAAGCCGACCTTTACGATGCCGGCACGCTGGCAGTCGAACACGACGCGCCCGATCGATTCGTAGCGCGCGTTCAGATCGCCCCGGATCTGCACGGCCGGCTGCGGCTCCATCACCGACTTCTCCTTCAGCATCTTGACCAGCTGCTCGTTGTCGGTGACGCGCGTCAGCCCCCAGAAAACGTCGCCGTCCCGGTTCACCGAGATCACGACGTTTTCCGGCTTGGTCTGGCGCGGCTGGTTGCGCTCCTTGGGCAGCTCCAGGGGGACGAGGTGGATCACGACCGGAATCGTGATCAGAAAGATGATCAGCAACACGAGCATCACGTCCACCAGCGGTGTCGTGTTGATCGCCGCGACCAGTTCGTCTTCGCCCCCGCCCTCGGCGGGCCCCACCGTCATCGCCACGGCCGCTCTCCCTTAGCGCTTGGCTGCCGTTTCGGCGGCCATCCTGCCGGACCCGCCCAACAGCACCATGTGCACATCGGACCCGAACGTGCGTACGCTTTCCATCGCGACCTTGTTCCGGCGCACGAGCCAGTTGTAGCCGAGCACCGCGGGCACCGCGACCGCAAGGCCGACGGCCGTCATGATCAGCGCCTCTCCGACCGGGCCGGCGACTTTGTCGATCGACGCCTGCCCGGCGATTCCGATCGCGGTCAGCGCGTGATAGATGCCCCACACGGTACCGAACAAACCGACGAACGGCGCAGTCGAGCCAACGGTGGCGAGGAAAGCGAGCCCGTCCTGCAGCCGGTTGCCGATGTTCTCGATCGCGCGCTGTACCGACATCGTGATCCAGGTATTCAGGTCGATCTGCTCGAGCAAGGCCCCCTCGTGGTGCTCGGTGGCATTGATGCCCGTCTCGGCGATGTAACGGAAGGCGCTGCGGTCCTTCAGGCCCGAGACACCATCCTTGACCGACTTGGCGGTCCAGAAGCTTTTCTTTGCGTCGCGCGCCTGCGCGTTGAGACGCGCCTGCTCGAACAGCTTCGTGACCATGATGTACCAGCTGCCGAACGACATGATCCCCAGGATGATCAGCACCCCGTGCGTGACGAAGTCGCCGCTTTTCCACATCGCCTCCGGACCATAGGGGTTCTCCACCACCTCCTTGGTCGTCTCCGCCGAGGGCGCGGCCTCCTGCGGTTGCGCGCTGGCCGGCTGGGGCGCGACTCCTACCAACATCGCCGCCGCGCCGATCATCACGGCGGTCAGCACTCCTAGGAATCGGTTTCGCAACGACATACGCTTTCCTCCCCTCCGATCAAGGTTTTGCAACAACCGAATGCACCATCCCGCTCGGTGTTCGGTACGTCATTCCTGGTTCAGCTTCCATACGTACTGCATGTCGACCGAAGACTGGTAGGGCTTGCCGTCGAGAGTGCCCGGTTTGAAGCGACACAAGCCGAGTGCCGCGCGCGCGGCTTCATCGAGTCGCTTGTGGCCGCTCGACTTGATCACCTGCGACTGAATCGCACGCCCGTCGACGTCGATCGTGAACCGTACCGTCGTCGTTCCCGTCTCCTCGGCCCGCAGCGACGCCGGCGGATATGTCGGCTTATCACAGTTGTGCGCGGAGTCGATCACCGGCGCAGTGCGCACCGCCGCTTGAGGAGGCGGCTGCGGCACGAACTTCGCGATCGGAGGCGGTTCTTTCGTTGTTACCTGCGTGATCGCAGTCGGAGCCGGTGGCGCGGCAATTTGCACTTCTGGCGGCGGGATGAAGGGCGGCGGTGGGGTGGCGAGCTTCGGCGGCGGTGGCGGAGGCGTCTCCGGCGGCGGCGGAGGCTTCTGCTCCTCGAGGATCTTGGTCTCGATGGGCTTCTTGATCACGTCGACCACCTTGCGAGCCAGCCCAGTGACCAGCGCGTAGATGATCAGAACGTGCAACAAAGCCACAATCGTGATACCGACCATATGTTTGGTCGGATCACGTTGCTGCTGGGCGTAATCCATCCTGAGCCGACTCCCCCTGCGCGCCCTTGTTCAAACCGCGTGCGGGCGCTGCACTTCTGGCACCCGGCCGTCCCAATTTCCCCCTCCGGGGTGGCGGCCAGGGCATAAAGCGTATCAGTTTAGTCGCAAGCGTGTCCGAAACGCGCGCAAACGGGCGACCATTCATCGCCGATTCACATTTGGCGGTTACATGGGCGTCCGTCCGCGAGCTTGCGCGGACACCAGCACATGGCGCCGCCGAAATCGCGCTCATCGTATCGCGCGGCGCGACCGCAGTCAGCCGGTGTTCACATACTCCCGCTGCCTCAGCCATTTGGTGGCGATCCACTTCTCGCCAGCCGCGACGGCGCTTCCGCCATGCAGCGTGCGCGGATCGAGCCTGCCCTCGTCGTCCGAATAGGCGAAGAAGACGGCATTGCCACGCCGGGGCAGCACGTCAAGGCCGACGTCCGGAAAAATCGTGGAGCCACCGCCCTGGACGTCGTTCAGGTACATGATCAACGTGGCGACGCGTTGTCCTCCCATCGACAACACCTTGCGGTTGCCGGGGTCGGACGGATCGAAGTAGTCAAAATGCGGCTTGTATTCGTGGCCCGGCCCATAGTGCAACACCTGGATCGGCTCGCCCCGTTCCACCGGACAGCCCGTAAGTTCCGCGATGCGCGCTTCGATTCGCTCGATCAACGGATTCTCGGCGCGACGGAAATGCGTGCCTTCGCTGGTGCGGTCCGGATGCAGCTCATAGAGGCCGGTCTGCCGGTCGACCACGTTGGACCGGGTGAGCTTGCCGCGCGACATGTCGATCAGCTGCTCGCACTCCTCTGGTGCGAGCAGGTTGCCGAACAGTAGGATCCGAGGGGCATTGAGCGCCATCAGGATCTGAACAGACCGGTCGCCCGCATCGATCTCGTTCGGGCCAGCGGCCAGGATCCTGCTGCTGCTTTCCTGCTCGGCGGCAGCCGTAGTGGCCTGCGCGGCGCTCTGAGCGGCATCCGCACCGGCAAGGCTTGCGCCGCTGGGGGAGTCACGGCCATCCCGCCCGTCCTGCCCGTCTTGTCCCTTCGGCGGCTGCTTCGGTAGGCCGATCTCCTGCGCCGCGGCCGCCACCGCGCGCCGCGCAAAGTCGAGCTGGTAGCCGCTCGCGCGCATCGATTGCTCGATCGCCTCGACCGCAAAACCCTGCTCGAACGACTGCTTCAACCAGACCTGAAGGTCGGAAGCCAGTGAGGAAAATTTCATGGTGCCGCCGCCCGCCCGTGCCAATCGCCCTGATCTTCGCAGGCGCTTTCCCCGCGCCCTCGCAAGCGCGCCGCCTGAGCTATCCTGACGATATCACTGGAGAACCGCGATGTTGCAACGCGTATCAAAGCTACCCTCGATGGCCGATGCGTCGCTGGTCAAAACGCAAGCCTACATAGACGGTGCCTGGGTCGACGGCTCGGCCGGGCACTTCGATGTGCGCAATCCGGCCGACGGCGGAAAGCTCGCCGATGTCGCCAACTGCTCGACGCGCGATGCCGAGCGCGCGATCACGGCCGCGGACAAAGCGTGGCCAGCCTGGCGCGCGCGCACCGCAAAGGAGCGTGCCGCGATCCTGCGGCGCTGGAACGACCTGATGCTCGCCAACGCCGACGATCTGGCCAAGCTGATGACAGCCGAGCAGGGCAAGCCACTGGCCGAATCCAAGGGCGAGATCGCCTACGGCGCGAGTTTTGTCGAGTGGTTCGCTGAGGAAGGCAAGCGCGTGTACGGCGAGACGATCCCGGCCCACGCGGCGGACAAGCGCCTGTTCGTGCTCAAAGAGCCCGTCGGCGTGTGCGCCGCGATTACGCCGTGGAACTTCCCCAACGCGATGATCACGCGCAAGGTCGCGCCGGCGCTGGCGGCGGGCTGCACCGTGGTGGTGAAACCGGCCGAACAAACCCCGCTGTCGGCGCTCGCACTGGCCGAGCTCGCGCAGCGCGCCGGTATGCCGGCGGGGGTGCTGAACGTGCTGCCGTCCGATTCGATCCATAGCATCGAGGTCGGCAAGGTGCTGTGCGATTCGCCGATCGTGCGCAAGCTGTCGTTCACCGGCTCGACCGCGGTTGGAAGGATCTTGATGCAGCAGTGCGCGCCAACGCTGAAGAAGCTCTCGTTCGAGCTCGGAGGCAACGCTCCGTTCATCGTGTTCGATGACGCCGACCTGGATGCCGCTGTCGACGGCGCGATCGCCTCGAAATATCGCAACACCGGGCAGACCTGCGTGTGCACCAACCGCTTCTACGCACAGCAGGGGGTCTACGACGAGTTCGTGCGGCGCCTGGCGTCACGCGCGCAGCAATTAAAGGTCGGCTCCGGATTCGAACAAGGCGTGCAACAGGGGCCGCTGATCGACGAGCAGGCGCTGGCGAAAGTCGAAGCGCACGTCGCCGACGCCGTGCAAAAGGGCGCACGAGTGTTGAGCGGGGGTCACCGGCATGCCCTGGGCGGAACGTACTTCGAGCCGACCGTGCTGGCGGATGTGTCGGATCAGATGCTGCTGGCGCGCGACGAGACGTTCGGCCCGGTTGCGCCGGTGTTCCGGTTCTCGACCGAAACCGAAGCGATCGAAGCTGCCAATGGCGTCGAATACGGCTTGGCGGCCTATTTTTATTCGCGCGACCTGACGCGCACGCTGCGCGTGGCGGAGAAACTGGAGTATGGAATGGTCGGAATCAATACCGGCATTATCTCGACCGAGGTTGCGCCGTTCGGGGGAGTCAAGCAGTCCGGCTTCGGGCGCGAAGGATCCCACCACGGCATCGACGAGTTTCTCGTCGTGAAATACCTGTGCGTCGGGGGGATGTAGCAAGCCGGTCGCACGCGGCGCACCGCGATTTCGATTCGAAAAATTCGGGCTGCGCCTGCGCGCAGCCCGAATTGCGCAGCTATTTCACTTCAGAATCAACTTCTGCATCACCTGGATACCGAGAACCTCGCGCACCTTATCCCGCTCGACGGCGCCCTTATTGGAAGCCTCGATCGAGCCGTACACCTGTTTGTCGATCGGATCCGTCTTGTCCCGCAGCCCGTCGAAAGCTCCCCAGTTCTTAAAGGTAACCGTCAAGATGATGTCGGGTTCGTGCGGATTGTGCGGAGCCGTCGTATACACCCCGTAGTCCAGGATCAGCCCGGCCTTCTTGTATTCATCCAACAGCTTCTTGTACGAACTGTCGAGGAACTTCATGTATTCATCGAACATGCCGTACCTGGTGCGGATATAGCTCACCGAAATCACTGGTCCTTCGCTATACGGGCGCTCTTCATCGGCCCATGCCGCGAAAGCGCCGCACAGCAACCCAACCAGCAGCACAAAGCGCGTTACGGTACGCATCATTGCAACTCCTCCGTTCAATCCCGTTGAAATAGAGACTCACCCGGGCCTTTGTTGCCGCTGCTTCGCCCGCGCGTGCGACGGTGTAGTGGTCGCCAGCGTTGGGGTCAAGGTGGATGCGGACGAAAACGGCTACAGCGGTGACGAAGCGGCGTGTACCGGGACCGGATTTGCAGCGCCGCATGCGAGGCGAGTGCCTCCGGGAGGGCGGGTAAAAATGAGTCGACCCGCGCTAGCGTTTGCGCGCGAGAAAGTACACCTCGAAGTTGAATGCGGACCGGAGCGATGCGAACGGGCTGTACCAGGTCCGCTCCAGGACGAAGTACTCGCGCAGCATACGGCTGAACACGCGGTAGTCGAACCCGAGGTGCTCTCGATGAAATTCGAAGCCGGCCCGTGTCATATATGACGGGCGTTGGCGCGGAGGTCGACCCACGGCCGCTGCCAGAACGTTGCGCGGACTGGCATCGAATGCGCCATAGCGGCGCAACATTCGGAAGACCCCTTTGGCCAGCGCAGGAAGAAAAATCTCGTGTGGGACGCCGATCACGACGATCCCGCCCGGTCGGACCAGCCTGCGGATCTCCTCGCAAACGGACGCGATCTCGTTCGGCGGCAGGTGTTCGAACACTTCCAGACAGAAGACGACGTCAAAGCTATCGGGCTGGATCGAATTCGTGCTGGAGACGAGGGTGACTGCGCCGGATGCTTCCAGATTCTTCCGAGCCTCCTCCATCAAGTGCGCAGCGGGCTCGTAGGCCCACGCCTGGAACGATCGCACTTGCGCGGTCAGACGGCGAAGCAGTTCGCCGTTGCCACAGCCGTAGTCCAGCACGCTGACGCCCTGCGGAATGTCGACACTACGCAGGAACCGCAGGGCGTCGGCGAGCCTTCGATCCTGAATCCATCGCTTGACCGGATTCGGATCTTGCGTCGTCAGCTCGGCGTAGGAACCAGACAACGGAACCCTCCATCCCTCTCAACTTTCTTTATAAAAAACAATTGGTTAGGACTTTTACAATAAATCTCGCCAAAACGGAACGACGGCGGGAGCAGTCCTTCGAACCGGACACCCCTCGGAACGGGTCAGGTCTTCTTCTCCTTGGTCCACACCTTCAATTGGGCGGACGATTGTCTCGTCCTGCCCCGGAACCGATACCCGAGCATCGGGATAGGGTCGATTGACGGTACTAACGAGATCCGATAGTATTGCCGCGTGGCGATCCGATCGTTCCGCGACAGGGACACGCAAGCTCTTTTTGAAGGCAAACGGATAGCGCGATTCGCGAACATCGAGTCCGTCGCCTTGCGCAAGCTGGCAATGCTGAACCGAGTCGTACGGGTGGACGAGCTGAGGATTCCGCCGCAAAACCGCCTCGAAGCCCTGAAGGGAGACCGGAAGGGGCAGTGGAGCATCCGCATCAATGACCAGTGGCGAGTCTGCTTTCGCTGGAACGAGGGTGCGGCGTGGGATGTCGAGATCGTTGATTATCACTGAGGGAATTCAAGATGCGTGAAGTTGCCTACCCGACTCCCGGCGAGATTCTTTTCGAGGAGTTCCTCAAGCCGATGGGCATGACGCAATACCGTCTCGCCAAGGAAATCGGGGTATCCCAGCGGCGGATCGGCGAGATCATTGCGGGCAAGCGCGGAATCACCGCGGACACGGGGCTGCGCCTTTCCCGATTCTTCGGATTGAACGATGCATTCTGGGTCGGCTTGCAGCTCGATTACGACCTCGCACAAGCGCACGAGGAAATGCGCGAGATTCTCGACCGGATCAGGACGATCCCAAG
Organism: Burkholderiaceae bacterium; assembly: GCA_019236735.1. Classification (GTDB taxonomy): domain Bacteria; phylum Pseudomonadota; class Gammaproteobacteria; order Burkholderiales; family Burkholderiaceae_F; genus VBCK01. Next base: position 3,560 of record JAFAIM010000059.1, on the reverse strand, counting down.
CTCCAGTCCCTTTGTCGCGAAGGCTCCTGCAAGGCTAAAGAAGCCGTCAAAATCCAATGCACGGTGAACTCCTTGCGCATCGCACTTCGTCTTTGTCGACGCCCCGGGATCATCGCGTAAAATCAACGGTACGCGGGCGTCGTATAACGGCATTACCCGAGCTTCCCAAGCTCGTGACGAGGATCCGGACGCAATCACCAGGTCGCGGATCCACGAGGTTCTTCGTAGTGACTCCCTCGACCGCAGCCTTGCTCCGATGGGACCCGCCATTTCGTAGCGGCGCGAAGCCTTGGCCCAATCCCCCGGCGTCCCGATTGGTCCTCGCGGCTCACACCCATTCAGGTGACCGGCGCGCTGAGCCTGCTATCAGGTCGCTATCCTCGCCCTACGGAGGCCGCGATCACGCGAGAGGGAGGAGAGTCATGCCAGAAGACCAGCAATCGGCATCTAACCGTCCACCCAACCTAGTCGTTCCAGAACGTATTCGGAGGTCTCACCGAGACTGGAAGTGCAGCGCCCAATTGCTACAGATCGTCGCCGTGCTCTTTGGTCTAATCGCCGTCGCTTCATCCATCTGCGTAGCCACCTTCGTCGATGAACACAACACCGTTCAAATAAAAATTCTGGGCGCGATCTCTGCGATAAGTATCAGCGTAATGACGTCCTTCCAGATGCCGAAGAAGCTAAGAGACCTATGGACAGGCTGGAAGTTTCTTAACGCCTCGATTATCCGATTCGAAGGTGGTCTGATCGGTCTCGCCGCGCTAGTGGACGCATACGCTCAAGCGGAGGCGATGGTCGGAACCATGGAGGTTGATCTCCATGGACAAGATAGCAAAGGCGAGAATGGCAAACCTGCGCAGCCAGGGTCTGCGAAAGGGTGAGACGGAGTCGGTCGCGACCGAAAGGGTATCGACGGAGTCGGTCGCGACCTTGAGGCAGTGCGGCAAAATCGACGGTCGAGGCAGCCTTTCCGGAGCGATCCGCCGACCATTCTGGGGGCCGTCGGCTAAAATCGGCGCTGACCCTGCGGGCGTCGTATAACGGCATTACCCGAGCTTCCCAAGCTCGTGACGAGGGTTCGACTCCCTTCGCCCGCTCAAAACACACCCGGCGGCCGCATCCCTCACTTCACTGTGCTGTAACGCTCGTCAGCCCGCCGCCTGGGCTTGTCGTGCTGGCAACTGCGACTGCGATCGTTCCGTTGGAGATGCTCGACCCCGTCGGCAGCCCAAGGTAGTACGTCTTGCTGCTGATCGTGTCCGTCAGAGAAAGGATCCCTGGCAATGACGCGACCGCAGCGATCGGGCCGCCTCCGATCTGAGTCGTACTGCCCTTGCAGTTGGAGGTGAAGTTGGCCCCGCCGCTGTCGATCACGAGTTGAATCGGGACTCCGTTACAAGCTGCGGCGAGGAAGCCGTCCAACGTCAGCGTCTTGCCGGCGACACTGGCCGGTGCGAACGTCGTCTGGACGAAGATCCACGTCCCCGACCCGAAGGAACCATCGGGAAGCGTATCCGGCCACAGCGCCTGCGAGGCGTCCAGGTAGGCGATCAGCAGCGAATCGGTGACGCCGTTCTGCGTCAGGTTCACCGTGTTTCCGGAGATCGCCCAGGTTCCGGTGGCAACAACGGGCCCCTGGCTAGCCACGATCGCGTCGGCTGTGCCGCCGCTGGCGTTGAAGTTGACAAATCCCAAGTTGTATGTGAGCGCGCCAGCATTCGGCACGTGGATCTGCTGCGAAAAGACGGTCGCGCCCGACAGCACCGTGCTCAAGTTGACGCCTGCCACCGTGTTCAGATTGGTAATCGTCGAGACCAAAGTGTTCAGCGTTGTGGCGATGCTCGCGCCGCCCGGATTGCGGAAGGTGATATTGGACGCGGTATTCGAAGCTTCCGCTGCCGCCAGCATCTGGACGTCCGTTTGTCCCGCGGGCAACTGTGTTCCGCCCGAGGACGTGTACGCGTTGAGGTTCGCGACCGCTACGGACGACAGGGACAAGCCACTCACGTCGATGGTGAAAGGCAGCTTGCCATGGTCCAAAGACTGCAGCACCTGTGCCAGCTGCAGGCCACCTTGCAACGACAGCACAAACACCTGCGCGTTGCCGCTCGTCGGCGTCAGCGGTTTCGTTGAACCGATGTTCACAGCGGGGACGGAGGAACCCACGCCAAGCGAGAAGGTGACCGTGTCGCCGGGCTTGTAGGTGAACGTGCCGGTCGCGTCTGTTACGCCAGCCAATCCGGACGGAGTGGCGGAATACGTCAGCCCAACGACGGGTTCATCGACGAACGTCCCCTTGGAACCAGTGGGCTTGGGCGGAGGAGCGGGGGTCGATGACGAACTGCCGCCGCCGCAGGCCGCGAGCGCGGCCGCGAATGCAACGGTGAAGATTGAAACCGCGGTCGGCTTGAGCGGCATACCTTTTCGAGCTCGTCGTTCGAACGATTCTGCCACGGCCTCCGCAGTTCCGGAGACGGGTTAATCGCGGTCGACCATCCCGGCTCTGAAGTAATCCGCGCAATCCAATCAGCGGTCGGATAGGAATTGGAAAGGAACCCGCGGGCGTCGCAACCCGCAGGCGTCATATGACGGAATCAAGAGCTTCCTACCGGCTCCAGTAGTGCGCGGCGAGGGATTGATTGGCAGCATCGCCTCTCCAACCTAAGCGCTTGGGTTTTCCCTTATAATTAATGCCAACTGTCAAGCGGATCGGCGGCTTCCGGGTAGTGATCTATCCCAACGACCATCGTCCTGCTCACGTGCATGTGATCGGTGTAGACCGCGAGGCAGTCTTCAATCTCGGGTGCCCCAATGGACCTCCTGTGCTACGCGAGAACTATGGGTGCACAGGACAGGAGATTACGACGATCAGCAATGCATTGGCTGCCGATATAACCGCCCTTTGCAGGGTTTGGAGCATCATCCATGGCCATAGGTGACGAGGAGGTCGGGGCGGCAAGCCGTCGCGCCGCCGCCCGGCTCCGCAAGACACCCGTTGCGACTGCCGTCCGTTACGATCGTCGCGCCGGCCGTATCGTGATCGACTTGTCGAGCGGCCTGGAGGTCGCTTTCCGGCCCCGTGACGCGCAGGGCCTGGGGCATGCCAAGCCCGCGGAGCTTTGCAAGATCGAAATCAGCCCGTCCGGCCTCGGAATCCATTTCCCCTTGCTGGATGCCGACCTGTACCTTCCGGCGTTACTGGAAGGCTTGCTGGGGTCGCGGCGCTGGATGGCAGCCCAAATGGGCAGGGCCGGGGGCAGGGTTTCGACAAAGGCAAAGGTCGCTGCCTCCCGGCAAAACGGCAAACTGGGAGGCAGACCCAGGAAGTCGAGGCAGTTGACGACTGCGTAGCGAGTCGCGCGGAACCGCGTGCAGCTTCCCAAGCTCGTTACCAGGGTTCGACTTTCTTCGCCTGCTTCAGCCCTTTACGAATTCTGCCGCATCGCCAGCACGGCCTGGTTGCGCAGAGTCTTCAGCAGTCCGAGCTCCTCGGCACTGAAGTGCAACGTAGCCGGCGAGCTGCTATCCGCGTAAATCAAGCCGACGGTGCGCTTGCG
>JAFAIM010000033.1 GCA_019236735.1 Burkholderiaceae bacterium | reverse complement strand
GCACGGTGGTCGATGCCGGCGAGGAACGCCTGGAGCTCTCGTTCGTCCAGCCGCAGTGGGCGGTGACGCCGGGGCAGTCGGTGGTTCTCTACGACAGGGATATATGTCTGGGCGGGGCGGTCATCGATTCGACAGGCGGTTCAGGCGCGCCAGCAACTGATCGTGATCCAGGCCATAGCGGGCAAGCCGATCGGCCGCTAGATCGCGGACGCGAGCACGTAGCGTCTGAAGATCGATAATGCGCTGCCCCAGCAACGCCTCGATGAACGGTCGATCCTTCTCGCGCCATGCCACCAGCTTCGAGGCAGCAAGATCCGCGGGATCGATGCATAGACCTTCCGCCTGCGAGACCGGATCGAGCACGCGATTCACGCGCTGCGCCCAACCGTTCGGCAGCACGGCCGTTTCGACGCCTACACCTTGCGCGTAGTACCCAAATGTCTCGTGAAACGGCGATGATTCACCGATCGCGCCGTCAATCAGGTCCGTCACGCTCGGGTCATCGATTGGGCAAAGATCCGCTTCCATCGACATTCCCAGCGCTCCGGTCGGCTCGGGCACCGTACCGACGATCGCCTGGGATCCGACGACCAGGAATCGCATCTGCTTCGTGATCGCCGATGCCGCCCGGAGGATGTGTTCGAGGTCAGAGCGCTTCATTGAGCGACTGCTTCAGCAGCTCCCACCTGCGCCGGTTCGGGACGATTCCGGCGAACGGCGAGCTCTGGCGCAACCGGCTGGCGTTCTCGCCCTCGTCAAGCATCACTTGAACCACCGCCGGCACCCCTGCGTCCAGCAGCTTCAGCCACTCGTCCCACGCGCTTATGGAATGTCCGTGCACGGCCTGCCAGCGCAAGATCGTCCTCCGAGCGCGCGCCAGTACGCCCGGATCCCGCTCGACCGCGCGCGCCAGCTCCCGATGCAAGAGCAGGCTGAAGCGGGCGTTGCGCTCGTGAGGGTTGGGCATGAGCGGCTTCCGGCGTACAGAGCACGCCGTGACCTTACCAAATCGCGATGATATCCCTGCGGTTCGCCACAATTGAGACCGGGAAAGGGACCTGTCCCGCCGATTTGCCGCTGCACTGGAGGCTGTCAATGGAAATTCGGATCCGTTCGCGCTTTTCCGCGCTGTCCATCTGCGCAGTGCTCGCGCTCGCCGGCTTTGCGATGCTGGCCTCGGGAATGCCGCACGTCGGGTGGATCGCCTGGCCCGCACTGGCGCTGACGCTGCTCGGGGTGCGTGACCTTTTCCAGACGCGCCATTCGATCCGCCGCAACTATCCGATCCTCGGGAACCTGCGTTTCTTTTTCGAGTTCATCCGGCCCGAGCTGCGCCAGTACATCGTCGAGAGCGACACGGAGGCGAAGCCCTTCTCACGCAACCAGCGCAGCGTCGTGTACCAGCGCGCCAAAAAAGAGCTCGACAAGGTTCCGTTCGGAACCCAGCTCGACCTGTACGAAGCCGGCAACGAGTGGATCACTCACTCGATCGCGGCCGCGCCTGTGCAGCCGCACGATTTCCGCGTGCCGGTGGGCGGCTCCGGCTGCGCCCTGCCCTACTCGGCTTCAGTGTTCAACATCTCAGCGATGAGTTTCGGCGCGCTCTCGGCCAACGCGATCCTGGCGTTGAACCGCGGCGCGCGCGATGGCGGCTTCGCGCACGACACCGGCGAGGGCGGGATCAGCCGCTACCACCGCGAAAATGGCGGTGACCTGATCTGGGAGGTCGGCAGCGGCTATTTCGGATGCCGCAGCCCCGAGGGCCGCTTCGATCCGCAGCGCTTCGCGCAGGAAGCGCGCCAGCCGCAAGTCAAGATGATCGAGATCAAGCTATCGCAGGGCGCCAAGCCCGGCCATGGCGGCGTGCTTCCCGCCGCCAAGGTCTCGGCCGAGATTGCGAAGGCGCGCGGCGTGCCGCCGCGCGTGGATTGCATTTCGCCCGCAACGCATGGTGAGTTCTCCACTCCAATCGGCCTGCTCGAGTTCATCACGAGACTGCGAGAGCTCTCGGGCGGCAAGCCGGTCGGCTTCAAGCTGTGCATCGGGCACCCGTGGGAGTTCTTCGCGATCGCCAAGGCGATGCGCGCCAGCGGCGTCACGCCGGATTTCATCGTGGTCGACGGAGCCGAGGGCGGCACCGGTGCGGCGCCCGCCGAGTTCGTCGACCACGTCGGCATGCCGCTGCAGGAGGGGCTGCTGCTGGTGCACAACACGCTGGTGGGTCTGAACCTGCGCGAGCGCATCCGCATCGGCGCGAGCGGCAAGGTGATCTCTGCGTTCGACATCGCGCGCACGCTCGCGATCGGCGCAAACTGGTGCAACAGCGCACGCGGCTTCATGTTCGCGCTCGGCTGTGTGCAGGCGCAGCACTGCCATCTGGACACGTGCCCGTCGGGGGTTGCCACGCAGGACCCGCTGAGGATGCGCGCGATCGTGGTGCCGAACAAGGCCGAGCGGGTCGCGAGCTTTCACCGCAACACGCTCAAGGCGCTGGCCGAGTTGATTGCAGCGGCGGGACTCACCCACCCGAGCCAGCTGCGGCCGCACCACATCGTGCAGCGGGTCTCGCACAACGACGTGCGGCTGCTGTCGGAGGTGCTGCCCTTTGTGAAGCCTGGCTCGCTGCTCGAGGGCGAGCGCACCGGCAGCTACCCGCACCGCGCGTACGAGACGTGGTGGCCGAAAGCGAGAGCCGAGAGCTTCCAGCCGGCGTGAAGCCCATGAGTGCGCTGTTGCAGCGGCGCTACCGGCTGCGGCAGTTTCGTTGTTGACCAATTCAGTATCATGGATGCGGTAACGCCCACAAAGGCTCCTGTTAATGTCCACTCGAATTGAAATGCTCGAGGCCGAGGCGATGAAGCTCTCCGCCGAGGAGCGCGCAAACCTTGCGCAACGCCTGATCGCGAGTCTTTCTGAGGACACAGAACTCGATCAGGCCTGGGCGGCGGAAGTCGAGCGCAGGATCGCGCAGATCGAAGCGGGCAAGACCGTACTGGTACCGGCGGCGGATGCGATAGCGCGTGCTCGTGCCGCGCTGAGGTGACCCCAAGCGTCAGCGCTGACGCTGAGCGCGAGCTCGTCGAAGCAGCACTGTTCTATGCGGGCAAAGCGAATGCAGAGCTCGGTTTGGCTCTTGTTGCCGAGTTCGAGCGCGCCCTCAACCTTCTGTGTGAGCGACCCCGCCTCGGGGCTGTCTGGCGTGTCTCGACGCGCAGATTTGCACTGCGTCGGTTCCCCTTCAGCATCATCTACCAGCTGAAGGATGATCAAGTGCGCGTAATCGCCCTAGCGCATCAGCGCCGGCGTCCTGGCTACTGGCGCGGTCGAGAGTGACGATCCACGAGGACACGGCTTCGCCCACCTCTGCCAACACGTCGACATCGGTGCGCCCCGAGGACTTCAGCACGCGGAAGCTGTGGTCGGCGCCGTCGAGCCAGCACATCGTCCACCGGTCCGAGAGGGGAGCAATCGCCCGTTCCATCAGGTCGCGCCGGCATAACGCGTCGCGCGTGCCGTTGCAGCACAGCACCCGAACCTGGATCTGAGCCAGATGAGCATCGCGCAGCTTGTGCGGCTGGCCCGCCGGGTGGAGCGGATACGCGAGCAGCAACAGGCCGTAGCATCGCATCCCGTCGGCAGCCAGCATCGAAGCGACTCGCCCACCCATCGACCGTCCGCCCAGAAGCAGGATCTCTGGTTGCACCGTTTTGCGGACATGCTCGGCGACTGCCGCGTAGCACTGCTTCAGGCGCGGCATCGGATCCGGACCGCCCGATCGCCTCTCGCGATACAGAAAATTGAAACGGACGACGTCCAGCCCGCGCCCACGCAGTTCCTTGCTGACGACGAGCATGCCCTTGTCGTCCATATGTCCGCCGGCGCCGTGGGCGCAGACGAAAACGGCGCGCGAGGGTGTGCCCAGTGCCGTCTCGAAGACCGCAGAGGTTTGTTCGTCGGCGGAGACTTCGACCCGCCAACGCTCCTGCACCGCGCGACTCGCATCCGATATCGCGCCGCTCACAAATAGCGTCCACCCGCAGCGACCGCGACAACAGCCAGACCCAGCACGAGGTTTGCGGCGACCAGGCGCCGGATCCAGTTCAGATGATGCCCGCTCCCCTGCCAGTCATGCGCGGCGACCGCTGCGCGATAACGGCGCCACGGGATCAAAAAAACCGATATGAAGATCGCCGCCATCACCAAGCCCACCGCCATCATCAGGTGGACGTGAGCCGGCATCGCGGCCAAGCCTCCGAGACCGTAGAACACCAACACCATCGCGAAGCCGGTCACAAGCTGCGCCACCGCGCTCGCCCACACCCAGGCGAAGAAGCGCGCCAGCACGCCCTGCCACAGCGGGAATCGGACGGCAGGGTCGAGAGCGCCCGCGGCAGGCCGCAGCACCAGATAAGCGAAGAACATTCCGCCCACCCAGATTACGGCGCCGAGGACGTGAAGGACGAGGAACAGCGCCATCGTCGCGGGCGACATCATTGCGAGGCCCCTCCTACAATCGTCGGGTCGAATCGACAAGATACTCCGCGCATGAGCGAAATCGCTGCAGACGAAAACCGCAGATCCTGGACAGATTTCGTCTCCGGATTCCTGCTGGCGGCCTGGTTCGGTTACCTGCTGTTTTCGCCGACGATCGGCTTCGGCTGGATCGAATCCTGGCACAACGAGCAGCGCGCTGCGCAGGTGGTGTTGCTGGCGGTGACCGCGTTGGGATTCGCTGCAATGGTGCTGGACCCGCGATATCGCTGCCGCCTGCCGCAAATCCATTGGATCGTCATCGCGGTCTTCGCTCTGGGGACAATTTCCGCTGCAAGAGCAAAGTACCTCGAGGCGGCGTACGCCGAGGTTTGCCTGCACGTTCTGCTGGCGATCCTGATCATCGTGACGGCAGCCGCCGTCGCGCGCAGCCCGAAACGGGCCATTACACTCGCGCAGTACGCCGCACTGCTGTTGCTCGCGACCTATGTGCTCGGAGTCGCCGTGCGCTACGGCGCCGCGGCATCGCTCTGGCGCCCGTTGAACCTGGACGTGTTGCTGCTCGGGTATGCGAATCCGCGCTTCCCGAGCGCGTTGCACGCACTGCTGATCCCGTTTGCCGCCTCGCTGGCGGCGGACCCGGCGCGGCGCAAGCCAATTCGCGCCGCCACCTTCTTTGTGCTGGCGTGCATCTGGGCGATCAACCTGGCGCTGGCAACTCGCGCGATCTGGTTTGCCTACGCCGTCGCGCTGCCGCTGCTCTGGGTTCTTTTGGGCAGACGGTCGGTCGCACGCCTGGTCATTGTGGTGTCCGTCTCGGCTGGTGCCGGAGCGCTGCTGTACGCGCTGGTGTTCCGCGGGCTTCCCGTCTGGGTCGGATTCGGCGAGTCGTTTCAGTCACGCGCGCTCGACCAGCTCGCGTCCGGAAGCAATCGCGCGTTGCTGATCCAGTCGAGCATCCAGGCGATCCGCTCGGCGCCATGGCTTGGAATCGGCCCGATGCAGTTCGCAGCAATTGCGGGCGTGTGGTCAGCCCACCCGCACAACTGGCTCCTCCAGCTTGCCAGCGAATGGGGATTGCCGGCGGCCGGATTGGCGATCTGGGGTCTCGTGAAGCTGTTTCGCGGGTCGGCGGCAGCGTTGTCTGCGGTGTCGGCTGAATGTGACACCTTTATCGCCTTTATGGCAGCGAGCGTGGTCGCGCTGGTGTACGGCTTGGTCGACGGCAGTCTTGTGATGCCGGTCAGTCAGACTGCAGCCGCACTTGGCCTAGCCGGTCCGGTCGCGGCGGTCGCCTACTCTGGACCTCGGATTGGAAGCGTCAGCCGCGGGGTGGCTGCGCTGATGGTCTTCGGGATCGCATGCGTCGGCGTCGCGGGCGCGATTCATCTGGGCTGGTTTGCCGCGCATTCGGTTGGACCGATGACCGCGGTCGAGCAGGCCAACGCTTCCCGAACGCTCTGGCCGCGCTTCTGGAGCGACGGCTTTCTTCCCTTCAAAACGGATTCGAGCGTAGGACCCTAATCACGTTCCGACGCCGGTCTTCGAGCGGCTGCATCCCACGCCGCCCCCGTTTGAGTAGCCCCAGCTCACTGCCGGAAGCGCGACCTGCGGTGTGATCGTCACCGTGCAGTTCCCCGCTGGAGGGCTGCCGACCAGCACGAGGGCGGCAGTGCCTGGCGTCATCGTCGGCGCAGCCGCCTCAAACTGGCTCGCGGCAGGCACGAAACCGGCCGGCAGAAAGCCGTTGTTCGTCAGGAGCGCGAAGGAGTCGCAGGTTCCGGCGATCGTGCCCCCGTTGAATTGCACACATTCGCCGACTGCAGACTGAATGGAGGCTACGTTTTCAAGCGAGTCGGACCAGCGCGCACGAATTGAGTAGTCCTGGTACTGAGGGATCGCAGCTGCGGTCAGGACTCCGATGATCCCGACGACGATCATCAGCTCGATCAGCGTGAAGCCGCGCTGGCGCTGGAGGCGGCGGAGGAGTGGGTGAGCCATGGAGTGCTCTCTGGAGAGGAAGGGGCGAAGGATGGAAG
>JAFAIM010000088.1 GCA_019236735.1 Burkholderiaceae bacterium | reverse complement strand
ACGTAAGCGGCCCCTTTGGGTGCCGCGGCCAAACGACACTCGGTGGCATTTCTGGAGTTCCACCAACATGTGACTTAGACGGTGTTAGGCCGAGGCTCAAGTGCAATGCGGGCTTCGATAGACGGGCGGCCAGAGCTTCGATATCTCGCATGCGATTTCCCTTTATTCCCTGGCGAGAAGTCTTCCAAATCCAACCGCTTTGTCGCAAAACACTAACGGCGAGCCGTTTTGTCTTATCGGCGCTTCCAGTCGATCTTTGGGATGCGTATGCGTTCGGAAAACGTGCCATCCCATTCGGTATCGAAACCAGCCTGTGCAAGTTCCTCGACAATCGCAAATCCGACACGCGGGCCATCGCTCTGCTCGTTCTTGGCCTCGATCGGACCGAAGGCCAGAAAAAGGCCAAGACCATTTACAGCGCGTTCCAAGTCCTGTCCGTGGTAGAAGCAGTAGCCAACTAATCCGTCGGGATTCGGATGGCGAGCACGTGCCTCCATAACGTCATCGTAACCGTCGCTTTGCGTATACCCGGCATTCTGGATCGCGATAATCCCACGCTTGTTAAGAGCGTCAAAAACGTGATCCAGCCTCTCGCAGTCCGTAATCGTCGGCCAAGTTGATCTTTCTTTCGCCAGGTTGGTGATCGCTGCATCGACGGAAACTATGACTTCCGATTCATTCAGCTCTCCTGGTTCGTACATTTCCTCGCAGAAGATCTCGATGATTCGGTCGCGTCCTGCAAAGCCGCCCCGAACATACGTTTGAATTTCGCGAAGTGTTTTGGGGCTCAAAGGCACGGTGACTGTCTCCCACAGAGATAAATGTCTTCCGCGACGCCACTATGCGCGGCGGCGCAGGTGGAATCGCCATTCCGCGCGTCCATTTGAACAGGCTTAGACTGCGTCGAAGCGGACCTGCATCCATGCCCGCTTGTGGCCGAACTCGGCCTCCTCGGGTCGCTGGATGGGTGTGAGGGAAACTGTACTACCTCTGCCTATCCTTTACCCGTCTTTGGGCGTCTTTGCGTCTGGCAAGTGCTTGATTTTTCAGGCCAAAGTGGAGTCACGCTCGCCTTGTGATTCCGGTTGTTGTGGGTTCGAATCCCATCGTCCACCCCAAGATTTGCACGCGTTCCCGCAGAAGTAAGTATTCGGGAACGTGCCCAATTCTTGGGTAAAAATTCCCAATTGGGAATTTCGCACGACGCATTGCTCGCCTCGATACGAACCCAAAAACGACGGAGTAATGCTTCCGTGCGTCGGCTGGTGGTCGTCCTGACAGGTTCACTCCTCGCTTTGCAATGCGGTGGATGTGGGTCTGGGCCCAGCGACGCAGAGTTGGTCGCTCGATTTCAGTCCCATCGAGCTCAAATCGACTCGTTGGTCGGCATGATTCAAAGCGACAAAATGCTGAGGAGAGTCGACGACGATTGGACCGAACCTCGGGACCCGGCGGCGGTAGGTATCTCCTCGCAGCGTATCGCCGACTATCGGAAGATTTTCGTCGCTATAGAGTGTCCGAGGGGCTTCATCTACAACCCTCAAACCGGGACGATTACTTTGGTGGCGTGGGCCGTTGGGCTCGCAGTCTCTGGAAGCTCCAAGGTCTTCGTCTTCAACCCGACAGACCCAACGCCGTTGGTCGCCGACCTCGACACCTATCGGAAGCATGGCAAACCAGATCAACGAGGATACGCTCACGCTTATCGACACCTCGATGGCCTTTGGTACCTGGAGTACCTAGGAGACTAGCGAAGCGATTGCCACGGAGAAATTGGGAACGAACGCCCCGAAAGGCTCGGAAAACGTAGAGGAAATTGGGCGGGAAAATTCCCTACAAGCCGGGACCGACGCGCAAGGTGCCAGGCCGCAAGGGAATGAGCTGGGAAGAGGAGGACTGGGTCGACGAGGAGGCCGTCCGCCACCGCGGTCCCGACGACTGATGCGTCGGGTGGCCGCTATGAGACGCTGGTTCTAGCGGCTGCTTCCCGCCGGTAACGATCGAGCGCATACAGGCTGTGCTCACATTGCAAATGAGCAGGTACCGCGGCGCGGTCCGATCGACGGCAATGGGAGGGATTCCGGACTTGTGTGCACGCTGCCCATAACGGCCGCTACTTTCCCTTCACGACCCACAGCCGTCACTGGCGAACTCCGGATAGCTGACGTTCGATCGGGCGGTCAGATCCTCGTAGCCCAATAGCCGGGTCGGCGCCTGCGGTGCGCTACCGCCAGGACTTGGATTTGCCTGCCAACGTCGCGATAGATGATCGCGAACGGGAATCCCCGCAGAAAAATCCGGCGAAGATCCGGCTCGCACTCGATCCGGAACTGCTTCGGATCACGGCACACGCGCTCCATTGCGGCGCCGAAACTCGCCAGATATCGGCCGCCGAGGCCTTTGCGGCGGCTTTCGTAGAACGCAACCTCCGCGAGGTGCTCGGCTTCAGCTTCCGGGTGAAAGAAGTATTTCACCGCAAGAGCGAACGCGCCTTCTTCTCTACTTCCTCGGACGGGATTAGTTGCGCAGCGCCAGAGTCGATTTGCTCCGCGCGTCGCTGCGCTTCGGCAAACCAGACTCGTTCGAGATCGGACTCGGACAACTCGTCAAGGCTCGAGAGCAGCAATTCGGCTAAGCGCGCCCGCTCTTCGGGCGGCAAGCGCAGAACTTCCTTTTCCAGCGCATCGATCTTCATGGTAAGAAGATACCACCGCGCTGGCCTACCGCAAGAGCGAAAATCCGCTCGCCGCGCGGAGAACCTGGCCTTTACAGATCGATCATGTACTTCGCAAAAGCGCCGTCCGCGCCTTTCGTGCCTACGATCTGAAAGATTCGATCGAGGTAATCGACACAACGATCTCGAGCTTCCGTGTCCTCTAAATAGAAGCGGCTCACGGTCGGCTCTGTCGTTTCGAGGAGCCAGCGCTTTGTGGGATGCGCTGGCAGGCCCACGATGAGCCGATCGATCAAATCGTTAATAAGAGGCTCAAGCCTTCGCCGCTCCGCTGCAGCCGGAGCGCCAGGCAGATCCACGAACTTCGGTTCGGCACGAAGGGTACGTAACCGCCCTAGCGTCGTTTCGTTCACCGAAAGACTTACGTCATTTCCTGGCATAGAACGTGAGCACGCCAATAGTTGCACCGTCGCCAAGAGCAGAACGACACAAAGCCCGCGCCGGTTCGCCAGCAGCGTTCGATATCGACCGACAGAGTGGTTGGCCGGTTTGCTGAGCATCGTGCCGCCGGCGAGGGAGTTGAAATGTAACAAAGAACTTCAGCTCGTGGCCGATCTGAGAAGTCGCAGAAGGTCTGCTGTGCTCGGCCATCCGGGACCGCTTATACGCGGTTAGCGCCTGCCGGGGAAGGCTGTGGCAGGCGCGCGTTGGAGGGAGCGGCTAAGCCCCAGGTCTCTTTCTGCTGCGCCATTCCGAGAGCGCCATCGACCTTGAGGCCGACGTGCGCCACCATCACGCAGCTTTGACATGAAGCGCGACCCGCAGTCCAACGGCTGCGGCCATGTTCACGAGGGCATCCAGCGAGAACTTGCTGATACGGCCGCGCAGCAGATCGTTGATCCTGGGCTGAGTGACGCCGCAACGACGGGCCGCCTCGGCCTGCGTCCAGCCCTTGCTCTCCACGAGTTCGCGCACTGCCACCATCAGGTCGGCCCGGGCCCGCAAATTGGCAGCTTCACCGGCAGTGTTTTCGAGCGCGTCCCACACGCTGTCAAAAGTCTTCTTGCTCATTTGCGTTCCTTCAGCAGGTCGCGCAGTCGTTTAGCTGCAATGTCGATCTCCTTCTTCGGCGTCTTCTCGGAAGTCTTCTGGAACGCGTGCAGGACGTACACCGCGTCCGCCAGGCGCGCGATATAGATCACGCGGTAGGTCCCTGTATCGCTCCAGATCCGCAGTTCCTCGACGCCCTTGCCGACATCCGGCATTGGCTTGAAGTCGTCCGGCTGCAAGCCCCGCTGCAAGCGGTCGATCTGAAATCCGGGGTCACGACGCGCATCATCGGGAAACCCTCGAAGAACCTTCAGCGAGTCGCCGAGGAAGGTGACGGGTTTCACCAGAACAATTGTATATCAATACCGATATAAGTCAACGGCTGGCGGAGCGAGCGGAGGACCGCGGTCAAGCGGCCCGGAGACGAGCGTTGGTGCGTCCTTGACAGAACCTCGTCTCCGCCAAACGTCACCTTCCTGAAGGTGCGCAACGGTCGCAGCTTGGTGCATTAGCGAAATGATGGGTGCTGACAGGTATCGCGAATCCGTCTCCAATCCGGTGCATTTGCGCGACGCCGCAGCGCTCATAAACGTTCGAATCCCATCGTCCACCCCAATGAACACAGGTATCTCCGGCGGAGCATCTGCTGACTCGGCGTCCGACCGTGTACGTACCTGTCAGAGGGCGGATGGCGGCGCAGCCCCGCGCCCAGCTCCGTCATTGCGCCGAGGAGCGCTACGTGCCGAGCCAACGTGCCTCGATCCATGCGCCTCGACGCACAGCAGTGCTGGCGCACTGAACGAGCAAATCGGCCGTTCGCTGCACGTGCCGGGCGACTTCCCGGTTACCCGGAAGGGCCAGGACGATCGTGCGCGTGATCGTCGGGTCCTCGAGCGGTGCAGCCGAGACCTGCTTGCTGGCAAGTTCGTCAGCAAAGGCAACCGGTGGAAGTATGGTGAGGCCATGGCCACCGAGAACAAGGCTCTTCTGGATGTTCATCGCATTCGTCTCGGCGACCACGGTGAGCTGGACATTGGACACTGCGCAGGCGTGGTCGATGAGCGTACGCAGACCGTGGGGGCCATTCGGCAGGATCAGCGGCGTGCCGGCTAGCCCGGCCAACCGAACCGGTCGGTGCCGGCGCAACTTTGCCGAGATCGGGCCGACAACCCACAGCGCTTCCTCGAGCAGCGGTTTGGCGTGGATGTGGGGCGAGTGCTCCACGCCATAGAGCAGGGCCGCGTCGATCTCGCCGGTCTCCAGCCACTGCTGGAGTGTCCCGGCATAACCCATCGAGATCCTGATCCGGATTCCCGGGTGGGTTGCAGCGACCGCGCTCACCAGCGGGCTGGAGATCAGGTTGCATGTGCTGGGCAGCAAGCCCACCGTCACCAGGCCGGTAATACTCTCGGCGGAGCCCGCGATCTCCGCCCGGGCGCGGTCAAGCTCAAGCATGGCGCGGCGCGTGTAGACGAGGAGCGCCTTGCCAGGGTCGGTGAGCACCATGCCATGGCGCTCGCGCTCGAAAAGTCCGACGCCAAGGTCTTGCTCGAGCAGGCGAAGCTGCCGCGATACCGCGGGCTGCACCAGGTTGAGCAGCTCCGCAGCTCGCGTGACGTTGCCGGTGTCGGCGATCGTCAGGAAGGCACGCAGTTGCTTCAGGTCCATACGCTTCTCCGTGATGAGGCTCGGTAATAACGGCCATCACGGAATTCTATTTCACATGCGGAGCGATGAAAATCTATCATTCGATGGACTGAAACAAGGCAGAGGCTTGGCGTTCATGGATGTGAACCTCGACGAGTTGAAGCAGTGGATCGGCAGGACCGAAACGCTTGAGGATCTGGCGACGGCAACGCCGCTGCAGGCGCTGTCTGCGACGCTGGACCGCAACGATCCGGCGCCACGGCCCGGCGACGCGGTCCCGCCATGCTGGCACTGGCTCTACTTCCTGCCGCTGCACAGGCAGTCGGAGCTCGGACCCGACGGGCACTCCAAGCGGGGTGGCTTCCTTCCGCCAGTGCCGCTGTCCCAGCGCATGTGGGCCGGCAGCCGACTCGAGTTTCTCCGGAATCTGCGGGTCGGCCAGGCCATCACGCGGACCAGCCGCATCGTCGAGATCACCGGCAAGGCAGGGCGAAGCGGGCCGCTCGTCTTCGTGCGGGTTCGCCACGAGATCAAGGACGCAGCCGGCGTGGCCGTCATCGACGAGCACGACATCGTCTACCGCGGGGACCCGGGCCCTGGTGTCGCGGCGGCACCGATGCGGCCTGCTCCGCTCGAGCAGGACTGGATTCGGAAGATCTGCCCGGACGAAGTGCTGCTTTTCCGCTACTCGGCGCTGACCTTCAATGGCCACCGGATCCACTACGACCGGCGCTACGCCACCGAGGTGGCGGGCTATCCGGGGCTGGTGGTGCACGGGCCGCTTATCGCGACGCTGCTGCTGGACCTGCTGCAGTCCCATCTGCCCGGCGCGACGGTGTCTCGTTTCGCTTTCCGGGCGGTAAAGCCGACCTTTGACGTGGAGCCGTTCCACCTCTGTGGCCGCCGGCCGGACGAAGGCAGGACGGCCCAGCTTTGGGCGCGGCGCGCCGACGGCGCGCTTGCGGTGGAAGCGACCGCGATCCTGGCATGACCGTGGTGGCGCTGACCTGGAGTTGCCCAAGATGACTAAACCCGAACGGCATCCAGAAATCCGCGATGCGATCCGCCGCCTTTGCAGCGAGTTTCCCGATGAATACTTCCGAACCGTCGGCGAGCAAGGAGCGTACCCGCAGAAGTTCGTCGATGCGTTGACGAGCGCGGGTTGGCTGGCCGCACTGATTCCGCAGGAGTACGGAGGGGCGGGCCTTGGTCTGACGGCGGCGACCGTCATCATGGAGGAGATCAATCGCTCGGGAGGAAACTCCGGCGCAGTGCACGGGCAGATGTACAACGTCGGGACGCTGTCGCGCAACGGCAGTGCGGCACAAAGGGAGAAGTATCTGCCACGCATCGCGTCCGGCGAGCTGCGCATCCAGTCGATGGCGGTGACCGAGCCGGCAGCCGGTACGGACACCACGAAGATCAGGACCGTCGCAACGAAAAGGGACGGCCGCTACGTCATCAACGGGCAGAAGGTGTGGATCTCCCGCGTGCAGCACTCCGACTTGATGATCCTGCTCGCGCGCACGACCCCCCTTGCCGAGGTGAAGAGGAAGTCCGATGGCATGTCGATCTTCATCGTCGACCTGCGCGAGGCGATCGGCAAGGGACTTGTGGTCCGGCCGATCGCGAACATGGTGAACCACGAAACGAGCGAGCTCTTCTTCGACAACCTGGAGATCCCGGCCGAAAACCTGATCGGCCAAGAAGGCGAGGGCTTTCGGTACATCCTCGACAGCTTGAACGTCGAGCGCACGCTGATCGCGGCCGAGTGCATCGGCGACGGCTACTGGTTCATTGAACGCGTGACGCGGTACGCGGGCGAACGCGTCGTTTTCGGCCGCCCGATCGGGCAGAACCAGGGTGTGCAGTTCCCGATTGCCGAGAGCTATATCGAGGTGGAGGCCGCCAACCTGATGCGGTGGCGGGCCTGTGAGTTGCTCGACGCGCAGCTGCCCTGTGGGGCGGAGGCGAACATGGCCAAGTACCTCGCGGCCAAGGCATCGTGGGAAGCCGCGAACGCCTGCGTTCAGTTCCATGGCGGCTACGGATTCGCGCGCGAGTACGACGTGGAGCGCAAGTTCCGCGAAACGCGCCTCTATCAGGTGGCTCCGATCGCGACCAACTTGATCCTGTCGTACGTGGCCGAGCGCGTGCTTGGCCTTCCCCGGTCGTACTGACGGCTCTGATGCTGCCGCTGCAAGGAATCGTTGTTGTAGCGCTCGAGCATGCTGTCGCAGCGCCCTTTTGCACGCGCCAACTCGCCGACCTGGGCGCAAGGGTCATCAAGATCGAGCGCCCAGGGGGTGGGGACTTCGCGCGCGGCTACGACGGGCGGGTGCGTGGACAGTCGTCCCATTTCGTGTGGACCAACCGCTCCAAGGAGAGCCTGACGCTCGATTTGAAGCACGCCGAGGCCCCGGCGATCCTGGCGCGGTTGTTGACCGGCGCCGACGTGCTGGTGCAGAACCTGATGCCGGGCGCCGCTGCACGGCTGGGTCTTTCGTACGAGGCGCTGCATGCGACCCATCCGCGCCTGATCGTGTGCGACATCTCGGGCTATGGCTCCGATGGCCCGTATCGCGAAAAGAAGGCCTACGACCTGATGATCCAGAGCGAGTCGGGCTTCCTGTCGGTGACTGGGAGCGCGCAGGAGCCCGCCAAGGCAGGTTGCTCGATTGCGGACATCGCCGCCGGCATGTACGCCTTCAGCAACATCCTGGCCGCGCTGATCGAGCGCGGCCATACCGGGCACGGCAGGCGCATCGAGATCTCGATGCTCGAAGCGATGGTTGAGTGGATGGGGCACCCGATGTACTACGCGTTCGATGGCGCACCGCCGTCGCGCGCCGGTGCCGCGCACGCCACCATCTACCCCTATGGGCCTTTCCCTGCCGGCGACGGCAGCACCGTCATGCTCGGGTTGCAGAACGAGCGCGAGTGGTTGGCCTTCTGCAAAGAGGTCCTGCGACAGCCCGACTTGGCTGCCGACGAGCGCTTCTGCAGCAACAGCCGGAGAACCGAAGCGCGCGCCCAGCTTCGCGAGATCATCGTGAAAGCATTTTCCGATCTGACGGGCGACCAGGTGATCGCGCGGCTTGACGAAGCACAGATCTCCAATGCGCGCATGAACGTGATGCGGGAAGTGTGGGAGCACCGTCAGCTGATGGCTCGCCGACGGTGGGTGCAAGTCGACACACCGGGCGGCCCGGTGCCCGCACTGCTGCCGCCTGGGGCGGCCGACGCCGGCGCCGTCCGGATGGAGGCGATACCGGTTTTGGGCCAGCACACCGAAGCGATCCTGGCCCGTCTGGGGTTCTCGGTGGCCGACATCGAACGCTTGCGCCAGTTGCGGGCGATCTGATGCTTCACACGGGAAGGGTCGGTCGCACCGGGACCGGGGTGGACCCAAGAAACTGAAACAGGCGAAGAATGAACACAAGGAGGCAGAATGAAAGCGATCGTCAGCGCAAGTGTCCTCGCATCCAGTCTCGTCCTGACCCTGAGCCCGGTGGCGCAAGTCAGCGCGCAGCAGGCACCGATCGTCATCAAGTTCAGCCACGTCGTGACATCCGATACGCCCAAAGGCCGCGCCGCCGAACTCTTCAAGGAGCTGGCCGAGCAGCGCAGCAACGGTCGGGTAAGGATCGAGGTTTATCCGAACAGCACCCTGTTCAAGGACAAGGAGGAACTCGAGGCCCTGCAGCTCGGATCAGTGCAGATGCTGGCCCCGTCGTTCTCGAAGTTCGGCCCGATGGGCATCAATCAATTCGAAGCTTTCGATCTGCCTTACCTGTTCGAAAGCTACGACGATCTGCATAAGGTGACGCGCGGCCCGGTCGGTGCGGCGATGCTACGGCTGCTGCGGGACCACGGCATCGCGGGTCTTGCCTTCTGGGACAACGGCTTCAAGGATTTCACCGACAACAAGCCGTTGCGCACACCGGCGGACTTCCGTGGACAGAAGATCCGCATCCAATCGTCCAAGGTGCTGGACGCGCAGATGCGCGCGCTCGGGGCGATTCCGCAAGTGATGGCTTTCTCCGAGGTTTACCAGGCATTGCAGACCGGGGTAGTGGATGGGTTCGAGAACACGCCATCGAACATCTATACACAGAAGGTGCACGAGGTGCAGAAGTACATGACCCTGAGTGATCACGGTTATATCGGCTACGTGGTGATCGCCAACGCGAAATTCTGGGACTCGCTGCCGTCCGATCTGCGCGGCATTCTTGAGCAGTCGATCGCGGAGGCGAGCGACTTCGCCGACGCAATCGCCAAGAAGGAGAACGACGACGCCATCGCGGCGATACGAAAGAAGGGACGAACCGAAATCATCGAACTGACTGCCGATGAGAAGCGCTCCCTGAAGCAAGCGCTTTTGCCGGTGCACCACCAACTGGAGGGGCGCGTCGGCCGCGACCTGTTGCAATCGATCTATGCAGCCACCGGTCGCTCGGCAGCGGGATCGCTCGCGCCTTCTGCTGCGGTGCGTTAGCGGAGTCGGGCCGCAGTTGCAAGCCGTATGTTCACTCTCAGTTGCTCGATCGTCTCGAGGAGACGCTCATCGCTAGTCCTGATGACCGTTGCCACGGCGATGGTCTTGCCTCCGTAATGATCCGCTCGCTGTGCTCAGTCCCGTACGTTCGGGACCTTGCCATCCGGTTCAGCGTGACTTGAGCACAGAAGCTGCGCATCTTCCTGTTGCCGTGGATGCCCAAATTCGGGGCGGCGTACGGCGTGTGTGCCGGCGTGCACGCTGTGTCGGTGTACTGATCAACCGTTTGCTTCCACGTCCCCGGAAGTTCCTAGTAACGCTCGGGCTCACTGGCGGTGCTCTCTTCACTGGGGTGATCGGAACGCTGGGCGCGATACTGGTGTGGGAGATCGCACAAACTGACCAGGTGTCCGAGGACATGGGGGTGCCGATGTGAGATCGTCCGGTCAAGCGTGTCGCCGGGCTGCGGGTCTTGCGCGGAACGGTTTGGAAACGGGCGGTTGCGGCTGGACCTTCGCGAGTTCGGCCATTGATTCGAACAGTCGGCGCGCCGGCTTGCTGACGTTCTCATCGCGCAGATAGAGGTCCAGGCACATGTCGGGAAGCCGTGGCAATCCGTCCGCCTCGCCGAGCGCCCGCAGGCCCGGTGCCATCATTTCGACAAGCCGGATCGTGATTCCAAGCCCGGCCCACATCGCAGCGCGTAACGAACTGAAGGCCAGCGACGTGGAGACATGCCGGAT
Organism: Burkholderiaceae bacterium; assembly: GCA_019236735.1. Lineage (GTDB taxonomy): Bacteria > Pseudomonadota > Gammaproteobacteria > Burkholderiales > Burkholderiaceae_F > VBCK01. Next base: position 62,152 of record JAFAIM010000088.1, on the reverse strand, counting down.
GCGCCAACGGATGCCGTGTTGATCCAACGCGGCAAGCGCCGTGGCCCGATAAGTGCTCGGCTCATCTGGCAGCACCAGTGGCACGGGCTGGGTTGCGTCATGCACATAGTCGGCCGCCGCCATCCAGACCAGTGGCGAACTGCGCAGCCGTGCGCTGGGGTGTTCCGGATCGGGAGCCGCTAGCGTTAGCGCGGCAGTTAGCGCAATTTCGATGTCTCCGCGCTTCAGGGCGGGCATGAGGTGGGCGCTGCGATCGACGTGCACCTCAATTTGCAGGTTCGGGTACAGCATATTGAAGCGTGCGAGGAGCGGTGGCAGCAGATATTCCGTGGCGTCGTAGATGCTGCCGAGACGTAGGGGGCCGCGCAGATCAGGCGCAGCCAGTGATTCGACGGCTTCGTCATTCAATGCCAGGAGGCGCCGTGCGTAGTTGAGCAGGCGCACACCGTGCTCGGTCAGTTGCTTCGAGCGCCCGACTTTGCGAAACAGTACGACTCCGAGCTTCTCCTCGAGGCGCGCCATCTGCTGTGTGACCGCCGACTGCGTGCGGTGCACCTGCTCGGCGGCCGCAGCAAAGCCGCCATGGTCAGCGACAGCAACGAAGCTACGCAGAAAATCGAGGTCGAGGGATCGCATAAGAAGAGCTAATGTGTACATGTAGTGAAATTCACTTGTTCCGTAGCGGTCGCTCCTCTATCTTTCCTCTCGGATGAGCTGTACGGCTAAGTTTCGATCCAGTCCGAAGCGACATAACAGATTAGCGTAGTTGCTGGTTTTCTACCAACAGTTCGCGATATGCCAGGCTGGCGATCAGCGGAGGCTCGGAAGGAGAACAACGATGGACAAGTCAACGCGTCGCGAGGTCCTGAAATGCGGATGTGCCGCCTTCGCACTCGCGGCCGTGGGCGCGGCGCGCCCAGCTGCGGCCGCGACCACGCGTGCCAGGGAACTCTACGAGGCGGCCAGGAAGGAGGGGCAGCTCACCTGGTACATCACCCATTGCGACGATGTGACGGCGCAGGCACTGGGCCATGGCTTCGAGGCGATCTATCCAGGGATCAGAGTGAACGTGGTCCGCACCACGGCGCAAGTGGCGTTCCAGCGCGTGTCTCAGGAGCTCAGGGCGGGTTCCATCCAGGTGGATTTGCTGAGTTCCAGCGATGTCGGGCACTACGCCTACTTGAAAGAAAGGAAGCTTCTCGAGCAATTCGTTCCGGAGAACGCCAGCAAGGTGCTCGGCACCTACCAGCACTACGATCCCGAGGGATATTACTTCGTGACGGCGGCAGCCTTGATCGGCATGGTTTACAACACCGCCAAGCTGAAGCAAGCCGACGCGCCGAAGAATTGGAGCGATCTGGGCGATCCGAGATGGAAGGACAAGATCGCGCTCGGCCACCCGGGTTTCAGCGGATACGTCGGGATTTGGGCCGTCATGATGCGCAAGCTTTATGGCTGGCGGTTCTTCGATACCTTGGCAAAAAACAACCCGCAGATCGGCCGATCGATCAATGATGCGATCACGCTGCTCAACTCCGGCGAGCGCCTGATCGCCGGCACGGGCCTGATCGGTACCGCGGCCGAGAGCATCCGGAAGGGCAATCCCCTGTCGATGATCTACCCGAGTGACGGGACGGTGCTAATTCTGGCGCCCTCGGGCATCCCCAAGGGAGTCAGGCACCCCAATGCGGCGCGGCTGTTCATGGATTATCTGATGAGTGTCGATGCGTCGACGATCTGGGCCGACCACTTCTTCGAGCCGATCCGGCCGGAAGTGACGCCTTCACCGATCGTCAGATCGGGTGGCGAATTGAAAACCATCGGTCCCAGCGTCGAAGAGATCATCAAGGGGATTCCCGAAGTAGCCAGTCAGTGGCGGGATACCTTCGGTGTGTGAACGCTCGCGCCTTGCGGTACGCAGACACCGGCGATGAGCGGCGCCCCTTGCAAGCCAGTTGAACCACGGGCGGGCGCCGCACTTGCGCATCGATTGAGCGGCTTCGAGCCCGGGGTCGTGCTGTGGCTCGCGATAGTTGCGGTCGTGGTGTTCCTGGTGCTTAGCCCGATGTTCCGATTGATGATCTCGAGCTTCCAGGAGGCCGAATCAGGAAGGCTGACTCTAGCCAACTACCGCGAGGCATATGGCAGCCTGCGGCAGCTGCGGGGAGTGCTTCACTCGCTCGAACTCGGCGTCGGCGTGGCACTGCTTTCGGGTGTCCTCGGCGTGCCGATCGCCTGGGCGATCTCCCGCACCGACATGCCGGCCAAGTCGTTGGTGAGGCTGATGGTACTGGCCGCCTTCATCATTCCGCCGTATCTGGGCGCCATCGGGTGGATCCTGCTCGCAGGCCCCAACTCCGGATGGCTCAACCGCCTTTGGATGGCACTTGCCGGCGCCGATCACGGCATCTTCAATGTTTACTCCATGACCGGGCTGATCGCCGTGGTCGGTTTCGCTTCATTTCCGTACGTGTTCGTGTTCACGAATTCGACGCTCGACCTGATCCCGTCGGAAATGGAGGACGCCGCGAACATTCTCGGCGCGGGCACGTTGCGAACCGCTTTTCGCGTGACACTGCCGCTCGTACTGCCGGCGATCCTGGGAGGCCTGATCATCAGCTTTCTGGAGGCGATTGCCTTGTTCGGCGCTCCCGCCATGATTGCGCTGCCGGCGCGCTTCCATGTGGTCTCTACCCAGTTGTGGCAGTTCTTCGAATATCCGACGCGCGTCGAAGCGGCGGCCGCGTACTCGATTCCGTTGCTGCTGATCACCGTGCTGATGTTCTGGCTGCAGCGCGCGCTGACCGCGCGCAAAAGCTATACGACCGTGACCGGCAAAGGCGGCGAGCGCCGAATGATCCGCCTGGGGCGCTGGCGCTGGGCAGCGCTGGCATATGCCCTGGCAGTCGCCGCCCTGTCGGTGCTTCTGCCCATGTTGGTGCTTCTGCAGGCGGCGTTCGCCAAAGCCTGGGGTCGGGGGTTTTCCCTGGAAAACTTGACACTGGCGAATTTCCGCTACGTGCTGTTCGAGCAGACCCAAGCGCAACACGCGATCGTAAACACGTTCCTCTATGCTGGGGGCGCCTCGTTCGCAGCCATGGGCCTTTCGCTCGGGGCCGCCTATTGCGTGAGCCGCAAACTCGTGCGGTGGGCCGATGTGCTCGGGTTCCTGTGCATGACGCCGATCGTCATCCCGGGAATCGTGCTGTCAATCGGTTTCTACGCGGCCTACGCGCCGCCTCCGCTGGCGCTGTATGGGTCCGCGACCATGATGATTCTGGCATTTACCACCCGCTTCCTGCCGATCGCCTATGCGTCGAGCGCTGCCGGAATCGGCAGCATCAACCCGGAGATGGAGGAGGCCGTGCGCATCCTGGGCGGCAGCCGCCTCACCGCCATTCGCAAGGTGCTGGCGCCGCTGCTGAAGAAGAGCCTGGTGGGTGCGTGGATCCTGGTATTCATTCTTTGCGCCCGCGAATTGTCGACCGCAATTTTCCTGGTCGGACCCGACACGCGCGTGATCTCGGTGATGCTATTCGACCTGTCCGAAGAGGGAAACTTCGAGGTGCTGGCCGCGCTGGGCGCTGTCCTGTTGGTCGTGTCGATCGTTATTGCATCTCTGGGCTGGCGGATAATCGGCCGCGACTTCATGCTGCGGAGGAGTGCATGAGCAAGCTCGCGCTGCGCGGCATCGAGAAGCGCTTCGGCCAAACGCTCGTCGTCGATCGGCTGGAACTGGCGCTCGAGGAGGGGGAATTCGTCTCGCTGCTCGGTCCATCCGGTTGCGGCAAAACGACCACGCTGCGCATGATCGCGGGCTTCATCGATCCGACGGCCGGGACCATCGAGCTGGACGGCAAGCTGCTGTCGTCGGCCGCCGGGTCGGTTCCGCCGGAACGGCGCGGAATGTCGATGATCTTCCAGAGCTATGCGGTGTGGCCGAACATGACGGTCGAGGAGAACGTCGCGTTCGGACTCGGGCTGCGGCGCATATCCGACGAGGAAATCCGGAAGCGGATGGGCAAAATGCTCGAAGTCGTGCGCATGAGCCACCTGGCACAGCGGTATCCTTCCGAGCTCAGTGGCGGCCAGCAGCAGCGCGTGGCGCTTGCGCGCGCCCTCGTCATCCAGCCCTCGGTGCTTCTGCTCGACGAGCCGCTTTCCAACCTCGACGCCAGTCTGCGCGAGGAAATGCGCTCCGAAATCCGGCGACTGCATGAAGAGTTCCGCATTACGACCATCTATGTCACCCACGACCAGGCGGAGGCGATGGCTACTTCGGACCGAGTCGCGGTGATGAATCAGGGGCGCATCGAGCAGGTTGACGACCCGCACACGCTTTACACCAAGCCGAGGACGCGCTTCGTCGCCGGCTTCGTCGGCCGCACCAACTTCATCGAATGCGCTTGTAACGGGACCGACGCCGTGTTCGACGGTTTCAGCATTCCTCGCAGGGCACTTGCGGGCGGCGCCGCGCTCGCCGGCAAGGTCACGTTCTCGATACGCCCCCAGAGCATGCGCCTTTCGCTCAGCGGATCGCAGCGCGCCGGACAGGTGCCGCAGATCCAGGTCAAGGTCCTCGATCGCGCGTACCTTGGCGAGCACTGGGATTACGCGGTGATGCCGATCGCCGGCTCGACGCCGCTTCGCGTGACGGCGCCCCCGCCTGAGGTCTACGCGGTCGGGCAAGCGCTGTGGCTCGAGTTCGACCCGACCCAGATGGCGCACATCGTATGATCGACCGTCCCGACGACACCGCATCATGACGCACGATCACGACGACAGCGGCGAGCACAGCGAATTGGGCGAGATGGATGTGCGCGTGCGTGCCCTGCAGACTGTGCTGTCGCAGAAGGGCTATATCGACCCGGCCGCCATCGACGCGATCATCGAGACCTACGAAACGAAGGTCGGGCCGCACAATGGGGCACGCGTCGTCGCCCGTGCATGGGTCGACCCCGCCTTCCGCAAATGGCTGCTCCAGGACGCAACGGCAGCAATCGCCTCGCTCGGGTATCCGGGGGCGCACATGGTCGCGGTCGAGAACACCGAGTCGCGCCACAACATCGTCGTGTGCACGCTGTGCAGCTGCTATCCGTGGCAGGTGCTGGGGCTACCACCCGTCTGGTACAAGAGCGCCGCATATCGCGCCCGCGCCGTCAAAGACCCGCGCGGCGTGCTGCGGGATTTCGGTGTCACGCTGCCCGCATCGACCGAGATCCGTGTCTGGGACTCCACCGCCGAGGTGCGCTATCTGGTTCTTCCGTGCCGCTCGAGCGGCACCGCGGGGCTGACCGAGCAGGAACTGGCGGCGCTGGTAACGCGCGATTCCATGATCGGCACCGGTCTGGCGCGATCCCCGGGGAGTCCGACATGATCTATCGCACCCACGCAGACCTGGGCGGACGGGGCGGACACGGCGCTGTCGTGCCCGACCCGAACGAGCGCGTGTTCCACGCGGACTGGGAGGGACGCACGCACGCCATCGAGGTGGCGATGCGGTTCACGGGCGCATGGAACGTCGACATGAGCCGCAGCGCGCGCGAGACGCTGCCCGATTACGCCAGGCTTCCGTACTACGCGCGCTGGTTCGAGGCGCTGCAGAGCTTGCTCATCGAGCGTGGTCTGATTGGACAGGACGAGGTCGCTGCCGGGCGCATGCTGCACCCGGCGCTGCCGATGGCGCGCTTGCTGCGCGCCGAGCAAGTGGGCGCCTGGGCCGCGCAAGTGCGCCTGAGCGAACGGCCCGCGACGTCGCCCTCGCGTTTCAAGGTGGGCGAAGCGGTGTGCACGCGCTCATCGCAGGCCGGAAACCACACGCGTCTGCCGGGCTATGCAAGGGGCAAGATCGGCTGCATCGAGCAGATCCGTGGCGTGCACGTCTTCGCCGATACGCACGCACACGGCCTGGGCGAGCAGCCCCAGTGGCTCTATTCGGTGGTGTTCGACGGGCGGCAGCTGTGGGGCGACGAGGCCCCGGAAGGATTGAGCGTCGCGATCGACGCGTGGGAACCCTACCTGGAGCCGTTTGCGTGAACGACAGGCCTGCTGTCCTGCCTGGCCAACCCCGCAACGACCAGGGCCCGGTATTCCGCGCGCCTTGGGAAGCGCAAGCGTTCGCGACGGTGGTCGCCCTGCATCGGCAGGGCCTTTTCACCTGGCCCGAGTGGACACGGGTGCTTTCTGGGCAGATCGCCAAGGCGCAGGCCGCAGGCGATCCAGACCGCGGCGACACCTACTACCACCACTGGCTTGCGGCGCTCGAATCCCTGGTTGCGGCGAAAGGCGCCAGCTCCGAGACAGAGCTGATCCGGTATCGACGCGCATGGACAGCTGCGGCAATTCGCACGCCACACGGCCAGCCGATCGAGCTTCGGTGCGAAGACTTCGAACGCTGAGAGACCTTCGTGCGATTTGACCTCACCACGCTGAAGCTTTTCGTCAGCGTGATTGACCACGGCAGCATCACCAAGGCCGCCGAGAGCGCGCACCTCGTGCCATCGGCGGCAAGTAAGCGCATCGCCGATCTTGAGGCGCAGTTGGGATTCGCACTCCTCGTGCGCCGGCATGCCGGTGTTGTCCCCACGCCAGCCGGCCAAGCACTCGATCGCCACGCGCGCGAGGTTCTGAAAGCGCTCGAGCGCATACCCGCGTCGGTCGGTGCGATCGCTGCCGCTGAGCAGCCCGAGATAAGGATCGCGGCGAATCAAACCGCCGTCGTCGTCATGGTCGCGGACCTCGAGCACTACATCGATCGGCGGCCCGGGGTCAGGATTCGCCTGGAGGAGGGCTCCAGCCCGGCGATCATCGAAGCTGTTGCGAACGGCGGTGCCGACCTCGGCGTCATCGGCCACTACCAGCCGGTGGACCGGCTCAACGTTGTTCCATACCGCAGCATTCCGCTCGTGCTGGTCGTGGCCGCGGTGCATCCGTTAGCCGGGCGTGAGGCGATCTCATTTGCGGAAGTCCTCGAGTTCGATCTCATCTCGTTCGTGCAGGGCTCGGCAATACACAGCTGGACGCTCGAGGCAGCCACCCACATGGCGCGCAAACCAAGGATCTCGATGCAGGTAACGAGTTATGAGGCGATGCGCGCGATGGTACATGCGCGGCTGGGTATCGCGGTGATACCTGCCCCCAACATCCTGCCGTTCAAGGATCTCTTCAACGTGCACGTGCTGCCGCTTACGGACGATTGGGCGTGCATGCAGCTCTACCTGATCTATGCCCGGGATGCGGCCCGTAGCCCGGCGCTGGACGATCTAGTAGCGCAACTGACCACAGCCGGACACGCACCTCGAAAGCGCTCGACAAGCACGTAGCAGCGGCTTAACGCGTACTCCGCCGGGGCCTGTCGCGCACGACCGCCCGGTTGCAGGTATGCCGGCCGCATGACGAACAGAGCTGGTCGCGAGTTGCGCCTTGGGTCGTAGATCCGCAGCGACAGCGCGCGTTGCCGGCCGCATGCGACTGCCGTGACTTCGTGGCTTTGCCTTGCGGCCTCGACTCGGCCTTCATGTTTCGCGAAGACGGGTGTTCCGAAATGTCACTTGCCGGTGCGCGAGGGCTGGCGCACAGTCCGCCTGCACGGGTATTGAACGGAAGAATGCGATGCAGAGCTTGAGTCGTGACCGAGTGGCAGCGGTCGCACCATTTTGGGTGGCGCACTCGTTTCGAGCAGACCATGAGTGATGTGACTGTTCGACCCAAAGCGGTGTATGAGGCGAGGTTTGCCGCACAGCTGAACAGGTCCGTGCATCAAAGCGACTGGTCCATCCAGCAGAAGGTCGCGCTTGGATGCCGCATCCTCAATCACGATGGACACGAGTCGGCGCTTGCGGGCCAGATCTCGGCGCGCGGCGGGAAGCCCGGTACCTACTGGTCTTTGAGCTTCGGACTCGGATTGGACGAGGCCCGGGCAAGCACCATCCTGCTGGTCGATGATGATTTGCATGTTCTCGACGGAACCGGCGTGGTGAACCCGGCGAACCGATTCCACCTGTGGATCTATCGCACGCGTCCTGACGTCCAGGCGATCGTGCACACTCATCCACCCTACACGTCAGCGCTGTCGATGATCGACGAGGAACTGGCCGTGTCGCACATGGACACCTGCGTTCTCTACGAGAATTGCTCGTACCTGCCTGAGTGGCCCGGTGTGCCGATCGGCGACGAGGAGGGACGCCTCATCTCGGCTGCTCTTGCTGACAAGGCGGCGGTGCTCCTCGCCCATCACGGGGTGGTGACCGCGGGGAAAAGCCTGGAAGAAGCTGTGGTCCTGGCCTTCTACGTGGAACGTGCGGCCAGGCTGCAGCTGATGGCGCGTGCGGTTGGGCCGATCAAGCCGCTGACGCCGGAGCTCGCGCGCGAGGCACGCGGCTATCGAGGTGGTCCCGCATACCTTGCGACGACTTTTAACTACCTCGCGCGACGCGTGCTCCGCGATGAACCGGACTGCCTGAGCTGAAGCGCCGCGTGTCTCGGTGGGCGTTGGCAAGGATGCGTAAGGGGATTGCAAATGGAGCCTGTCTTCCACAAATGCCGTTTCAGCATGCTCGCGCTGCTGGGCGGGCTGGCACTGATGGCGGTTTCGCCGGCACGATCGCAGGAGCCGATCGTAATCAAGTTCAGCCACGTGGTGGCCGCCGACGCGCCGAAAGGGCGTGGTGCAGAACGCTTCAAGGAGTTGGCCGAAGAGCGCACCCGCGGCCGGGTCAGGGTCGAGCTCTACCCGAACAGCACGCTATACAAGGACAAGGAAGAGGTCGAGGCACTCCAGCTCGGGTCGGTGCAGATGCTGGCGCCATCGTTCGGGAAGTTCGGTCCGCTCGGGGTGAAGGAATTCGAAGTGTTCGATATCCCGTACCTGTTCCCGAGCCAGGCGTTCGTCGAGCGCCTCGAGAGCGGCCCGGTCGGCCGGAAGCTAATGGCGAAGTTGGAGGCTAAGGGCTTTACGGGACTCGCCTTCTGGGACAACGGTTTCAAGATTTTGAGCGCCAATAAGCCAATCGTCGTTCCCAGCGACCTGAAGGGCCTGAAGATGCGCATTTACAGCTCCCGAGTGGTCGAGGCGCAGATGAGTGCGCTCGCCGCGATCCCGCAGGTTATGGGGTTCGGGGACGTCTACCAGGCGTTGCAGACCGGCGTGGTCGATGGGGCCGAAAATCCGTGGTCGACCATGTACACGCAGAAGATTCACGAGGTGCAGAAGTACGCGGCGGATACCTACCACGGCTACCTCGGCTACGTGGTGATCGTCAACAGCAAATTCTGGTCGGGTCTGCCGCCCGACATCCGCGGTGCCCTGGAAAGCGCGATGAATGATGCGACCCGGTACGAGCACGAGATTGCGAGCAAGGACAATGAGGATGCGATGGCCGCGATCGAGCGCTCCGGTCGCACCAAAGTCACCCATCTGACCGTCGAGCAGCGGGCGGCCTGGGCTAAGGCGCTCCTCCCGGTGCGCGACGAGGTCGCTGGGCGCATTGGAAAGGACGTAATCGACGAGGTCGTCAAGGAACAGGCGCTGGCAGGCTTGCGGTGAATAGCGATGTTCGGCGCTACGCTCGACCGCAGCGCGCCGGGTGCGAACCCGCATGCGGAAGAGTCCTCTTACGCCGCTGCATGACCTACTTGGCCGCTTCGATCAGCTCGATGTTCTTCTTCAGCAACTCGTTGACAAGCTGCTCGACCTCGATGCCGCGAGCCCGAGCGCGGGCGGCCAGGTAAGCCTGGACCTTGGCGTCCAGGTACACGGGCAGGTTCAGGGTGGCGCCGGGCCTGAAGAACTTGCCCCGCGTGCCCCCGGAGAAGTCGATTTCGGCGGGCAAGTCCTCGTCGAGCGGATCCGTCTGGGTTCCCATCGTCGTCACCTGGTTGGTGCGCCGCACATTATCGCGGAATGTTCTCGTATTGTTGGCGCTCTGAGCGCGTGGCTTCGCGCGCGGAGATGATCCGCACACGGGCGCTGGCAACCCCGGTCGCGGTGTAGGTATGCGCAACTGCCAGCAGTCTGCCCTGGCTCGATACTCTGAGGGTGAACCAGCGCTCCTCGCTCTGGCTGTGCGCGCCCACTGTAGCTGTTAGCAGAACTGCAGCTTCGATGCGCCGCTTGGCAGAAAAGTGGAGGATCGGCTTCGAGGAGGGTCTGCGGGAGGGCGCGCCTTGCAAGGCGCGCCCGCTCCGGCGGCGCGAAGCTTCGCTTCGCGAAACCCCGCCTCCGCCCCCCTCGAGCCCCCCTTGCTGCCTTCACGGGGTCGCAGGGGTTCCGGCGGAGGCCTCCGGTGGCAATCAAGCCGCCCGCAGTTCCTCGCGAAGAACCTTGCGCAGCATCTCTGCCGTCAATGGTGTCGATTCGGGCGTAAGCACGTTTCGCAACGCGGCGTTGATCAGGGTCTGATAACCGAGACCTTCCTTCTCCGCCTTCTTGCGGAAGGCAGCAAGTATCTCGTCATCGATGTAGATTGTGATTCGAGTCTTCCCCGTCGGCTCGATCACCGCGCCGCGTTTCGCTTTCGAAAAATCGTATTCAGCCTTCATATCGTCGTCGCTCCGCAGGGGTGGCCGGGCGGGCAGAAATGATTCGGTAGTCATCGTCGCGCTCGGTCCAAACCACGACCAGCACCCGACCAAGCGCCCCGAGACCGACTGTCACGAAGCGCGCCTCACTTTCCGCGTCCAAATCTTCCCGCGTCAGACCCATCGGATCGAAAAGAACCGGTTCAGCCTCCGCGAACGTCACGCCGTGTTTGGCTTCGTTCGCGGCGGCTTTCTCGGGATCAAAGTCGATGGGCACACGTCAGTATGCACAATGTATGCATATGAAGCAACGGCTGTGCTGCGTAACCGGCTGTCGGTTGGCGAAGGACTCGGACGCTTCCGGTCGCCACAGAATGGACATTGCGCTGCGAGCGCACCGCGACGGTTTGTGACTGTGAGGGAATCTGTGCGGCTATGCCTATCTCCTAGCCGTCTTCAGGCGTCTTTCCGATTCACAAGTTATTGATTTTTCGGGTCGAATCCGGGTGACGTTGCCCTTGTGATTCCGGTTGTTGTGGGTTCGAATCCCATCGTCCACCCCATCTACTCCGTTTTTCAAGCATTTACGCGCGTTGATCGCGCCTGTCGCGTGCGTTCTCGCTCAAGACTCTACTTTCCGGGTGTCGTCGGGCGTCCCCGCGCGCAGCCCATTTGTCCAGACATTTCAGATGCTTGGTCTTGCGTAACGACGGCCGGGCCCGGTAGCGAAGCACTGGGTCGACATTCCGGTTGTCGAGGGTCCGGTACAGGTGCGCCGCCCGCACAAAGACTTTCAGATTCCTGCCGAGAGCCTTCTGGGGCCCTGAGTCCCGTCACGGCCAGTAAGCGCGAGATCGCCATCCGTGGCAGCTTCCGAATGCGCAGCGAGGGCACTGTCGGGAAAATTGCAGGCGGCAGGCGGATCGCATTGGCGTGACTGAGTGGATTCGGTGCGGCCGGGTGCATGTAGGCCCGCACCGTGTGACGGGTGCTGACGAGGCAACCCTGCAGGGTCGCTACCGCGGCACCGGACTTCGGCGCTGCTTGCGCCTGGGCGGCGTGCTCATTTCTGCACCGGCTGTTCAGCCCGCAGGAGGGCGTCCCAGCCGGACCGCCCGGGTAGAGGTTTGACGTTCAGCCTAATGATCGATACGATATGCATGATCGATATGATCATATGGATGGATAGCAGGTGATTCGTGAATCCTCAGCCGTCGCGGCGCGGCAGAACCTCGGTGACCTGTTGAATCAGGTGCAGTACCGGAACGACTCCGTTCTGATCACCAAGGACGGCAAGCCCGTTGCAGCCATCGTCGATGTGGCGCTCTTCGAGCGCATTCGTCGTTTGCGGGATGAGTTCCTGCGACTGACCGACAGTCTCGGGAAGGCTTACGACGGTGTCGATCCGGCTGCTGCCCAACGGGAGATCGATGAAGCGGTAGGTGCCGCTCGGAAGGCTCGCGTGAAGCGCGCTCAGGCATCTCGGAAGGTCAAGAAGCCGTAATGCGCGTCGTCATCGATACGAACGTGTTCGTATCGGGGCTGATGTTGCCGGGTAGCGTTCCGGGGCGCATCCTCGCATCTGCAAATAGCGGGGGGTTCGACGTCGTGCTCTGCGACGCGATCATGGAGGAGATCGCCGCCGCTCTGCATTACCCGAAGGTGCGCAAACGGATCGCATTGTCGGACGAGGACCTCGATCGGTACGTCCAGACCCTGCATTTCATGGCGGAGATAGTCGACCCGGCCGGACTGGCGGCCTCGGTGCCTGGCGACCGGGACGATGACGTGATTCTCGCGACGCTGATTGCGGCGAAAGCCGATTGGTTGATGACGGGCGATGCCTCCCTTCTGGCTCTTGCCGCTCGCTATCCGATCGTCACGCCAGCCGAATTTGCAGCACGCCACCTGCCGTAGCGGTCCATCCTTCGATTTCTGCCCCTCGTGCAGGGCCGGTGCCTCGCTCGATCGGGCGTGAAGGCCACTGACCTCCTGCCACATGTCCTGTCCACTGTTCGCGCGCTCCACTCCGCTCTACGCCGCCGACTGTCGGGAATTTTGTAGTGCTATGCCTTCTTTCTACCGGTCTTTGGGCGTCTTTGCGCTCGTCCGGCGGGCGCTAACTTCGATCGTGCATACCTCGCGGAAAATCTTCGCAAGCGCAGCGTCCGAAAGCTCGCCAAAGCCAAGCAGATCAGCATCGCGCGTCGGTCGTAGCGTCTCGCCAAGCCAGACGAGCAGTAGGAGCGCTCCTTTCAACAAAATTGCTGTGCATGCGCGGAGCGTGAAAGGCGGTACAGAAAGCGCTCGACTGCATAACGGGTGAGAACCAGGTTCGGATCGACCGCGATCGTCCTCGCGTGCCGCGCGAGGCGCACCTGGACCGAACGGGCGATGCCCTCGCGCGTGCGGATCACGCGGTGAGCGCTTCGAGGTAAGGCCGCATCACGCGCTCAACGCGTCCACCGTGGCGTGGGTATTTGCAGCACCCGCGCGTAGTAGAACGCGTGCAAGCTTGGGTCAAAGTCCGGGTCGGTCCACGCTGTCTTGAGCTCAACCGCGCCGATCGTGTTTTTGTAGGTCGCGTTCTTGATATCGACCGTGTTGCCGACCGGCGCCAGCCGGGCGTCACCGCGACGGACCAGGTCATCCTTGATCAATCCCCCACGCTCGAGGACGCGATTGCCACATCGTAGACCTTTTCGAATATCTGGCCGCTCTTGGTCCAGCCCTTGATGACCTGGATACGATCGAGATTGGTGTCATCAGGGTCCTTGAGTTTGAGGCCAGGCGAGCTTTCCGTAGCGGCGCTAGAACCGGGCGCGAAGGCGGAGTCCCAACACGACGGCGGTGCTGACATTCGTCAGACTTGGGCGGACGCTGGATTCGACCAGCGTCTTATTCAGGGCGGAATCGACGATCTGGAGATCACCGGTTGCGCTGAGCGATTTTGTGATCGAGGCGTTGTAGTACATCTCGACCGCGTTCTCATGCTCCAGGCCCAGATCGAGTCGCTGACGCAGGAAGGGAAGGAATTCGCTGCTGAACTTGGTATGCGCGAATGCAATGCCGAAGCTGTCGTCTCCGCGGCTCGGCAGCATTCCCTTGCCACCGATCCCCACAATGAATGCATATTTGATCGGGTTCGGGTTTCCGTCGGAAGCGCCGAACTCGAAGAACGCGCCCATCCCATGCTTGGAGTCGCCTTCGGGCTGCCAGAAGTACTGATCGAAGGAATAGTTTGCGGACCAGGTGCGACTCGTACGGTTGGCCGGCTGGACAGGGACGAGCAGACCCGGGAAGAATCGCGCGAGAATACGCTCCAAGATCGGCCCGGGATTCCCAAGCCGGGGAAACTTTTCAGTCAGCAGAAACCTGGCGATATTGGTCCGATCCTGGTTGAGCGATAAACGTTCCTTGTCGCTCCATGAGAATCCGAGACTCTGATGGCCAACGAGCCCGAACGGCTTGATCGTCACCTGTCCACTACCCACGGCCATCGCGCCGTCCTTGAACGCATTGCCGAGGTCATTGCTGGTTGGCGTCCCGCTCGGGTCCAACGCCACGACCGACAGAATGATGTCCTCCGTCGGCAACCCGATAACGCCGCCACCGAACGCCGAGAGCGGAACCTGTTGGAGGGTCATCGGTGTGAGGAACGCAGTGTTCTGGAACTGGGTGCTGTAATCGCCGTAGAACTCTTGTTTGGCTAAATCCAACGTATTGATCTTGCCGAGGAACAGACCGAATTTGGTGCTCAGGAACTGCATGAAGGTCGCGTTCATGAGCGCGGTAGTCCGGTCGTTGGGCGCGGGTATCAGGGCGGCGGAGTTTACCGGCACGATGGCACCGGAATTACTGTACGCGTTGGTCCCGAAGCCACTGTCGGAGGAGAGCTTGAAAAAGCCACCCGGCCACAGGCCCAGTTTGCCGGTGTCGATATTGAGCGTTAAATCCGCATTGCCCCAGAATTCGGCGCCGGTACTGCGACCGCCGCTCACGACGTCCTGAGGGGTCAGGAGCAGATCCGCGTCGAACACGACGCCCTTCTTCCCGAGCTCATCGCGAACCCCGCCCCAACTTCCGGTCGCCCGTGTTCTGGACCAAAAATCCCCGCCCCAGGTCGGTGGCACTTCGACCGGCTGTGCGAGAGCCGGGGCCGTGGCGGCCAGGGAGGGCAGGCCGAGCGCGAACATCCGCATGATTAGGGACTTGCTCATACTCACAGCGCGCATCTCGTAGCCTCCCCTCAAGAGTACGCACCTGGGCTTGAGCACTCGGGCAGCCTCTAGGCCCAGCTAGTCGCGCAGGCAATAGGACTTTGGTCCAATCCCGTCCTGCGGTGGCCCCTGCAACTCTTGGAAGCCTGCGTATGCATCGGCCCGCGCTTGCGGTAACGCGCTTCCGGCACGGTCGAGCTCGCCAATGGGACCAAAGTCCAATATTCGCCGCCGCATTTTGGTATAGGTGCAGCGCGGCGCCGCTCGTGGCCTCGAGCGTTGCCGATCCCGCCAGCCGCGACCACCCTACCAACATACCATGATTTTCGACAATCTTGGGGCGGTAAGCTCCCCCGTCAAGTAGACGTTGCAAAGTGGGATTTCCGCTGCGAGCAGTTGCTCGCGGAATCGCGCCGGCGGCAGGCTTCCCAGCGCGTCATGCGGCCTGATTTCGTTGTAACGGAGGAGCCAGTCGTCGGTGATCTGACGCACGTCCTCGATTGAATCGAACAAATGCCTTGTGATTCCGGTTGTTGTGGGTTCGAATCCCATCGTCCACCCCAGCTACATCAAGCACTTGCTTGTCTTCCCCATCGCCCGCGGTCGCCACTGTGGACGAATTTGTACCCGGGGATAGCGCGGCGGCCGGCAGCCGGATCGCGTTTGCGTGCTCCAGCAGATCGAGCGCAGCCAAGTGCGTGTAGGTGCGCACCATTGCGAATCCCGCAATCCCTGAA
The DNA here is from genome assembly GCA_019236735.1 of Burkholderiaceae bacterium. GTDB lineage: Bacteria > Pseudomonadota > Gammaproteobacteria > Burkholderiales > Burkholderiaceae_F > VBCK01. The sequence goes on along the minus strand of JAFAIM010000088.1, from coordinate 46,677 downwards.
GAGCTCGCTCAAATCACGGCGTTTGCCTATTCGCGTGGCCGACGGAACTGCGGCCAGCTCGGACATTGCCGCGACTCCGGCTCACTTTCGGCACCCAAATGCTGCACAGTATGGTCCACCTCGGTTGCGCCCGCTGAGGCCGTCTTGCAGCATTTTCGCCTTGAGCACGCTGGGCCGGGTCGCACTGCGCTAGCGAGCGGCGGCGTCGAACTCGCGAGAATCCTCTTCGCGATCCCTCTTTGTTGCAATCGCGTAACAGAGGAAAGTTGCGCGGCGCGATGCAGATCGGATCTTCTCAACGAGCCCACACGTAGTCCGCTGAACTCGCGACACGGCGCGCCAGGCTTGCCTCCAGACGGTCTCGAAGTGCGGTATTCACGAGCACGGCATCGACAATTAGAATTCCCGCCGCTTTGGGGACCGAACCGTAGTCACATGATCGAGAGGCGGAGAGGAAACAACATGAAAGCGATCAAGACAGTGCTGATGTTGGGCGCCCTATGCCCTGCGATGAGCGCATTGGCTCAAGACACCCCCGCACCGCCGGATCACCCGATCGAGTACTCGCCGTATCCGAAGCAGACGTTCCCGAATCGCGTCTTTTTCGGCGACACCCACCTGCATACGTCCTATTCCACGGACGCCGGCATGATCGGATGCGTGCTCGGGCCAGAGGAGGCTTACCGGTTCGCGCGCGGCGAAGAGGTGAAGTCCAGCCATGGCCTGCCGGTCAAGCTAGAACGGCCGCTCGACTTCCTGGTCGTGTCCGACCACGCCGAGAACCTCGGGCTTGCGCCGCTGATCGCGGAGTCCAATCCCGAGCTGCTCAAATCGCCCTGGGGCCGCAAGATCCACGACCTCGTCAAGGCGGGCGAGGGCTTTCAGGCTTACAACATGTGGGGGACCGAAATGATGGCGAGGAAGGACCCACTAAAGGACCTCGGAGGTGTCGCGTCGTCGATGTGGCAGCGCATCACCGCCGCCGCCGAGAAATACAACGAACCGGGACGTTTCACTGCGTTTATCGGCTTCGAGTGGACCTCTACGCCCAACGGCAACAACCTGCACCGCAACGTCATCTTCCGCGACGGCAAGGACAAAGCCGATCAGATCGTCCCGATTTCCCAATACGACACCGAGGACCCGGAGGAACTGTGGAAGTGGATGGCCGCATACGAAAAGAAAACCGGCGGACGTGCGCTGGCGATCCCGCATAACGGCAACCTGTCCAACGGCCTGATGTTCGACGACCTGACGCTGACGACGAAAAAGCCGATCGACCGCGACTACGCCGAGCGCCGGATGAAATGGGAGCCGATCTACGAGACGACTCAGATGAAAGGCGATGGGGAAACGCATCCAGCACTTTCTCCGAACGATGAGTTTGCGAACTTCGAGCGCTGGGACAAGGGGAGCTTCGGCCCGGAATTGAAGAAGCCCGATATGCTGCCTCGCGAATACACGCGTGAAGCATTGAAGCGAGGCCTGGCGTACGAAGCAAAGCTTGGCGCCAATCCGTTCAAGTTCGGCCTGATCGGTTCGACCGACTCGCATACGGCTCTGTCCACGACGAGCTTTGATAACTTCTTCGGCAAAGTCGCGCCCTTGGAGCCGACGGCGGACCCGATCCGGTTCGACGAGGTCATTGCCGGCCGCTTTCCGCCCGGGCGCGACCCCAAGACGCAGCTCACCGCGCGCGAAACCAGTGCATCGGGGCTGGCTGCGGTCTGGGCACGCGATAATTCGCGCGAGGCACTGTGGGACGCGATGGCGCGCAAGGAGGTTTACGCGACCACGGGCAGTCGGCTGCTGGTGCGCGTGTTCGGCGGATTCGATTTCACGGCCAAGGATCTTGATCGCTCGAACTTCGCCGAATACGGCTACAAGGGCGGCGTGCCGATGGGTGGCGACCTGCGCAACGCACCGGCCGGAAAGGCTCCAGCTTTCCTGATCCGCGCGGTACGTGACGTTGACGGAGCGAACCTTGACCGGATCCAGGTCATCAAGGGCTGGCTCGATGCGACCGGCAAGACGCACGAGAAGGTGTACGACGTGGCCTGGTCTGGCAGTCGCAAACCCGACGGCAAAGGCAAGCTGTCCCCGGTCGGCAATACGGTCAACGTGCAGGAGGCGACCTACAGCAACTCGATCGGTGCACCGTTTCTGTCCGGCTACTTCAAGGATCCGAACTTCAATCCCAAGGAGCGCGCGTTCTACTACGTGCGCGTGCTGGAGATACCGACACCGCGCTGGACGACTTACGACGCGAAGGTATTCGGCGTGAAGCTGCCCACCGACGTGCCATCGAGCATCCAGAATCGCGCTTACACGTCGCCGATCTGGTACACATCCTGACGACAATCGCTGGGGACTTGGACCATCAGGAAATTCCTGCGCGATCCGCTGTTTCATTTTCTGCTGCTCGGAACGGCGCTGTTCCTCGCTTACAGCCTGTTATCCAAGCCGGGTGAGAGCGCCGATCCGGGCAGGATCGTCGTAACGCGAGCGCAGATCGAGCACCTGGCGACGGTTTACGCCACCACGTTCCAGCGCCCCCCCACCGACGCCGAGCTGAAGGCCCTGATCGACGATTGGGTGCGCGAAGAAATCGCGGTGCGTGAGGCAACCGCGCTCAAGCTCGGCCAGGACGATACCGTCATACGGCGACGCTTGCGGCAGAAGTTCGAGTTCATCTCCGACGACCTTGCTGCCCAGGTAGAGCCGACGGACGCCGACCTGGATGCGTACCTGAAAGCGCACGCCGATAAGTTCCGTTCCGAGCCAAGCTTTACGTTCAGCCAGGTGTATCTCGATCCCGGCAAGCATGGTCGGAATCTCTCTCGCGACGCCACCGAACTGCTCGCGCGCTTGCGGGCCGACGAAAAGGCGGACATCTCGAAGCTGGGAGATGCCTTTCTGCTGGAGCAGCACTTCTCTGCGAGCCCGTCCAGCGAAGTAGCCAGGCAATTCGGGCAGCCGTTCGCCGAGGCGTTGGCCGGGCTGAAGCTCAACCAATGGCAGGGACCCATACGGTCTGGTTACGGCGTGCATTTGGTGAGGATCAGCGATCGAACCGAAGGACGCCTCCCGGCGCTTGCTGATGTCCGCGACACGGTGCGCCGGGAGTGGGTCAATGCTCGACGCCTGGAGATGAACGACAAGCTCTATCAGGAGTTGCTAAATGACCGCTACACGGTGAAGTTCGAGTCGGCACCGCCGCCCATGCAGACCAAGGACATGGCGGTGAAATGAAGCGCGCGCTTCTATCGCTGCTCGTCCTGCTGGGCGCCTTCAGTTCCAGCGCAAATGCTCATGAGATGCGGCCGGCTTACCTGGAACTGCGGCAGACGTCTTCCTCGACGTATGACCTTCTGTGGAAGGTACCCGGTCGCGGCGAAAACATGCGTCTCGGGATCTATGTACGACTACCGGAAGGTTGCATCGATACGACCGAGCCGCGCGCTTCGATGCTCAGCAATACTTATTTCGAGCAGAGGAGCGTCAGCTGTCACCGCGGGTTGACCGGAGGCACGATTCGCATCGAGGGACTCGATGCAACCATGACCGACGTTCTGGTGCGAATCGAGCACCTGGACGGCACGACCCAGACCGCACGGCTCCTTCCAGCCTCCCCAGCGTTGGTCGTGGAGGCCGCGCCACACAGGCTGGAGGTGGCTCGCACTTATACGGTGCTTGGCATCGAGCACATCCTCGGGGGAATCGATCATCTCCTCTTCGTGCTCGCACTGCTGATCATCACGAAAGGCGGCTGGAGACTGGTGAAAACGGTCACCGCCTTTACCGCGTCACACAGCCTGACCCTGACCGCCGCTTCGCTCGGATGGGTGCACGTCCCACAGCGCCCGGTCGAAGCGGTCATCGCACTCAGCATTGTCCTGGTTGCTGCGGAGATCATCAGAATGGACCGCGGCGAGCCGACCCTTACTTCCCGCTATCCATGGCTCGTGGCCCTCATCTTCGGACTGGTGCATGGTTTGGGCTTCGCCGGAGGGTTGAGCGAGGCAGGGCTGCCGGTGAACCATATTCCGACGGCGCTGCTGTTTTTCAGCATCGGTGTCGAGACCGGCCACTTTCTGTTCATCGGAGCCGTGTTGCTCCTGATTGCTCTGGTACGGCGTGTCAGAATTTCGATTCCTCAATGGGCAGAGCTGGTGCCCCCTTACGCCATCGGCACCTGCGCGGCGTTCTGGCTGGTTCAACGAACGTCCTTGTTTCTTCTGTAGCTGAAGCTTCAGTGTGGCGCGAACCTGAAATGGCTCCGCCCGGTTGGTCGTCGCCGTTGCGTATCGATTCGGGGCCGTGTACGTGAAGTTCATCGGCACGCATCGCGAGTACGATCGCATTGATGCCAATACTGTGGAGATGCCGTGAAGCCGATTCGACCGATTCGGACCCGGGCAGACTATCAGGCTGCGCTGGCCGAAGTTTCTCCGATGTTCGACAACGAGCCGGAACCTGGCACGCCCGAGGGCGATCGGTTCGATGTGCTGGTGACGCTCATCGAGGCGTACGAGCGCAAGCACTTTCCGATCGAGGCGCCGGATCCGATCGAAGCGATCAAGTTCCGTATGGAACAGCAAGGGCTTACGCCGCGCGATCTGAAGCCGATGATCGGCAGGCTGAATCGGGTCTACGAGGTGCTGGCGGGGCGCCGGCCGCTGACGATGGCGATGGTGCGCCGGCTACACAAAGAGCTGCAGATTCCTGCCGAGAGCTTGTTGGGGTCCTGAGCCCAGTCTCCTGTTCAAAGGCCTCTCCACGGCTCGTCTTCCTCGCACTATGGTGCAATGACGAGTTGGTGCAATGACGAGGATATTGCGAACGAGGAGCCGGGATTGTCGACGGTGGAGTTCTCGCCTGGGCAGGCGCGCATTCAGCTGCGTGGCATCTCGTCCACGATCGGCTCGTCGACGATCGGCACGTCAGCCGGAATTGCGCGTTTCTTCGCGACGCGCAAAAACGCCAAAGCGCCCACCCCGGCACCCAGGAAGAGGAGGGTGGAAGGCTCAGGAACAGCGTTCGGGCTCAGAACCAGCTGATCCCCGGCAGCGATCTCGCCGGGCGTAAGGCTGAGCGTCGGATCGAGTGTTGCCGAGCCGGTCCCAATGCCACCTGCGCTGGCGCCCATTATCTCGTCGTACACGGTGTTGGTTTGCAGCGAAAGCGACGAACTGACGCTGAAGGACGGATTGCTGGTGCTCGTGGTGGCCGAGGCCAACACCGTCCCGAAGGGCAGGGTCGTCGTGGCGATCTGGTAGTTCGCGACGGTCGCCGTCGAAGCCGACGAAACGCTCCCGCTCGCGGCGTAGTCCACTGTGACCGGCCCGCTACTCCCGATCACCTCGAAGTAGTAGACGATTGACGCGCCCGCGCTTCCACCCTGCGCACCGGTGGAGAAGCTCGCACTGATCGTCGGGCTGGCGCCGCCGGTCGCGGTGACCGAAGACGAAGAGGAACCGCTAGCGGAGCTGACCGTACCGAACGTTGTTCCCGTGGTTTGATTGTTGGGGCAGAACTGAATGGGTGTATTGGAAACGCAGGCTGTGAGCTGAATCACCGCGTTCGGAACGGTTTGGGCGCTAGCGGAAGGCGAAAAAAAAACCGGGATGAGCCCGAGCAACGGGACGGTGACGATTCGAAGTGCACTTGGCGGCCGAATGCAGGGACGGTCCATACGCCAACTCCGGAATACATCACTCGATGTGGGGACAACCTAACACCACAACCCCGACTGCCACCAGATGCCAATCGGACTACGCGAGCGCTCCCGGCTTCACGAATTTGAAATTGGGGTGAGTCTCCTCAGTGACTTTCATACGTGCCGCACTACTTTTTGCAAAGTCGCGTGTACAGCAGACCTTCCGCGCCCTCATATTGAATGACCAAAGGCTCGCAGAACCCCGCCTTTTCAGCGACTCTTCTCGATGGAAGATTTTCCCGCGCGATCATGCAGACGGCGCGATCGCACTTGACTTCTCGTTCCAACCACCCAAGAGCCGCGTTCAGCGCCTCGTTCGCGTATCCCTTTCCCTGAGCCCAGGTCGATAGGACCCACCCCGCCTCCGGAATTCCATCGATGCTGGGTTCCAGCTCCCGGTGCAAATCGGCGAAACCGACGTCGCCCACATAGAGGCCGCTGTGCTTTTCACGGACCGCCCAGATCCCGTACCCCAGCAACGGCCAAAGCCCCCGATACATCAATAGCCGCTTCCACGACTCCTTGGGAGTCGACGGCTTGCCGATGTATTTTGTCACCTCGGGGTCGGCCCATCTCGTCGCGAGCGAACTGAAGTCGTCGACAACATGCGCCGTGAGAAGCAGGCGCTCCGTCTCCAAACGAGGGGCTTCAACCAGCGCACCGACCGACCGATGCGTAGTCATCCCGCCCGACATCGAGTCCAAGCCGACGCGCTCCTCGGTTGAAAAGTCGCAAACAGCTTCCAAGCGGTTGCGCTCAGGATCGACAACAAACGCGGCGTAATAGTGCGGACCATAGTGAGGGCGCAACCCGGGACCGCCGTTGTCCTCGCCACCGGCCGCCAGTGCCGCCGCGTGAAACGCTGCTACTGCGTCACGCGACGCCGCCGCAAGTGCGATGTGGGAGCCAGGGAAGCTGCGGATGAGCCCACGGGGAACCTGTTTCAGCGCGAGCTTGTCGCCGCTGCCCGCCGGTCCGTAGCCAACCTCCTGGTCGGTCTGTCCCGGGCGCAAGTCGCTCCAGACTCGAACATAGCCGAGAGGCCGTAGCGCAGCATCGTAGAACTTGGCCGCTCGCTCGATGTCGGCGACGCCGATCGATATGTGATGGAGCATGTGTGGATTCCCGTAGGTGCTCTGTCGTCGTGCCGTGCAGGCTACGCGAGGCAAGGAACCAATGGGTGACGCGGGGGCAGGGCGCCAGACGGCTCGCCGCCGTCGGCGAAGTGAAAGGGCAGCATTTTTAAAGCAGCTGCTGCATTGGATAAGCTGAACGAGCGGCTCCGGAGCGCTCACGGTCGTATAGCTGTGCGTGAGCAGTACCGCCGAAGCAAGAACCAGGCGCAGCAGGTTGAAGTTATTGGCTCGATCGAGTTGCGCGGCTGCGGTCGCTGGCACGGGTCGCACGGACAGAATCAGTCGGAGTCTTTGCACTCCAAACAGATCTGCTTGGGCGCCATACCGAAACCGACTCCCACCACAGTCGACACCGTCGAGAACACAACTCGCTTCGAGCAGTGCGGACATTTCATGTAATAGCCCTGTCGGTCCGAGCGCAAGCGCGTCGAATCTTTCGAGAGGGCCCAGCCGGCGTGCGAGCCGGAAATGTTCCGCAATTCGTAGAGCGTGTCGGAACAGCAGGGGCAAGGAATCTGTTTCATCCGACCTGCATTGTGAGCGCCGGATACGGCCCGCCGTCGGGAATTTTGCAGCGCTCTTCCCACGCTTTTCGCGTTTTGCCGCGTCGGCGTATTTCGCAAGTACTTGATTTCTCGGCCCGTACGCTGGCCAGCACCCCTCGGTTAGCGAGGCTCGCTACTCATCCAGGGCAGTATTGCTTTGTTGGCGCTTGTAGTCTCTGTACTCCTTTCGTGTGAACCATATGGCGACGAGGACGGCAAAGATCGCGGCGATGGTCATTTCGATCTTCACGAAGACAGCGGGGCTGAACGCGTCTAGCCAGATCTGAATGAGAGCCACGAAGACAGCAGCAATGAAACAGGCGACGCCTCCAACGAGAGTGGATTTCATAGTCACCTCTTCTTGACCACGACAGCAGTCCCGTAGCAAAGCACTTCCGTTACACCGCGCATGACCTCGGTGGCGTCGTACTTCATCGCCACAATCGCATTTGCTTTATTGCCTTCGGCCTGCGCGCACATGATCTTGTACGCATCCTTGCGTGCTTTCTCACACATGGTCGTGTAAACGGTGATATTGCCCCCGATGATTGTTTGCAGACCACCGAAAAAGCTGCCGACGATTGAACGGGACCTGACGACGATTCCTCGAACGATGCCGACGTTTTCGACAATTTCGTAGCCTGCCAGCTCCAGTGCGGTGGTGACCATCTTTGCTTCCACGTCCCATCCTCCCGTTGAAATGTGAGCTCGGACTTCTTCGGTCGCGACCCACCACATTCTGCCGCGAGCGCCGCGGAGCGGGATGGCCCCACTCCCCGTCCGGCTCTTGCTGCGTCCGCGCATTTTCGCAAGTACTTGATTTCTCGAATGGCACGTCGTGCCGCTTTCGCGATCTCCACCTTCCAGGCAACTTCAGCTTCGGCAACGGCAACACAGCCGTCGTTTTTCCCCTCGCTTTTGAGCAAGACGATCTCCGAGAATGCAGCCCTTATCCTGTCCATCACCCCGCTATACGGCGGCGGCCACTGTACGACGATCAACATCGCGATTCGCGCTGTACGGCGATCGACAAATCGCGGATCGGCACTACGGTACTTCGCGCACTCCACTGGTCACCAGAGCGGGAACTCAGATGCTTGACACCATCTTCAAGAACGGCAGTGAGCGCAAGCTCACGCAAGATGACCTGAGAGCACTGATCGATCAGGCGCGCCAGGAACGAGCCGAGCTGGCTGCGATGCTCGAGCGGATCAGCGGCGCTTCGCCGACGCTGGAGCGCACCAGCCGCACACTCGATGACTTGCGCATCAAGGCCGACCAGATCACACGTCGATGCGACAAGCTGAGCAAGGTGGTGAGCACGTACGAGGACTGCACGAATCGTTTCGAGCAGCTCGAGGCGCGCATGAGCGGGCTGCTGGCCCAGGTGGCCGAAGCCAAGCGCAGCTCCGAGGCGATGTCTGCGCCGGACGGAGGCTTGCAGCAAATGCGCCAGGCGGCCGATGAGATGAGCTCGCGCTCGCGCGAGGTGCGCACGACGATGGGCGAGCTGCAGCGCGAGGGCGACAAACTGGAGGCGCTGCGCGAGCGGCTGCGTCAGGCAGCCGCGGAAATGGGACAGTGGGTCGGCGGCGCGGTGTCGCTGAAGGACGAGCTGCAGGATCTGCGCCGTGCGGAAGGCGAGCTCCGGCTGGAGATGCAAGGCATCCGCAAGAGCGCGGGTGACGCCCGCGGCGATTCCGAGGCGGCGCGCGCCGCCGTGGCGGACGTAGAGACAAAGCTCGAGTCGCTGGGCCAGTTGCAGGAGCTCAGCAAGACCACCGAGCAGCGGCTTGCGGCGCTGAACGCGCTGGCCGAGCACGTGGCGCACAAGGGCAAGGCGCTGGAGGCGCAGAAAGTGACGATTGAGCGCGCCGTCGTCGAGGCCAAGCAGCTCGCCGAGATGGTTTGGAACATGGACGCACAGATCGGCAAGCTTGCGGCAGGCGGTGATCAGATTCAGCGAACCGAGGAGACCGTTGCGCGGATGGAGCAGCTGGCCAAGGCGACGGCGGACGAGCTCGCCACTGCCACCGCGGCGCGCGACGATTTCGTACGCGAATCGCAGCGGCTCGAAGCGGAAAGGCGGTCGGCGTCGGAGGCGATGAAGGCAACCCTCGAGCGGCTGTCCTTCGACAAGAAGGAAGTCGACGCATTCGACGAGCGGCTCAAGGCGCTCGCGAAGGCGGTCGGCGAGACCGAAGCACTGGTGCAGGGCGTGCTGGGCAAAGAAAAGGATCTGGCGGCCATGCAACGGGAGACCGACGCACTTGCCAAGACGTTCTCGCTGCTGACCGCAAACGCCGACGAGCTGGCGCGCAAGCAGAGCGTGGTCGACTCGCTGGCCGGCCAGTTGGCGCAGGTCGACGCGCTTGGCAAGCGCACGGCGGCTCAGCACGAAAGGCTGCTGCAATCGCAGAAGGACCTCGAAACGGTTCGCACCGAGCTCGAAGAGTTCCACCGGGCGCATGCCGAAGTCGTTCAGCTGTGCGAAAAGCTGGCGCGAGATCGCGCCGCGCTGGACGCAATCGGCGAGCGCACGACGGCGATGCTCAGCCGCACGCCCGAGCTGCAGGCCCGGCTGGACGAAGTGCTGGGCAAAATGGCGCTGGTCGAGAAAGGCAGCGAGGCGGCCGCACGGCTGGGTCAATGGACCACCGAGCTCGACGCGCAGGTGGGCCGGGTGGGTGCGCGACTGCAGTTCGTCGAGAAGCTGGAGGCGCGTGTCAACGCCTTGCACGAGGTCACCGCTGACGTCGAGCAGAAACTTTCCACGCAGCTGGTGCGCCGCGCCGAGATGGAAAGCCTGCAAAACCTGTGCGACATGCTGGCCACGCAAATCGCCGATGCGCAGAACAAGCTCGATGGCGTGGCATCGCTGCAAGGGCGCGTGATGCCGCTAGTGTCGCAAGTGGCAAGCCTGCAGCAGACGCTCGAACGCACACAACAGCTGGTCGACGCGATCCGCATCGACGAATCGATCGTGCAGGAGCAGCAGGCGCGGCTGGCCGGCGTCGTAGAGCAGGGCAAGGTCTTGGCGGAGGAGAGCGCCGAGCGCCTCAGCCAGGTGCGCAGCGTCAGCGCCGACCTCGCCCGCGCCACTTCGCTGAAGGAGGAATTGCTGGCGGAACTTGCGCGCCTCCAGACCGCCCAACTCGACGCCGTGTCACAGACCGACGCCGCCGAGGAGAAGATCCAGCGCGCGGAGACGCTCGCCAAGCAGCTGGATCAGCGCGTCACGCAACTGATGCAGAGCGGCGAGAACGTCGCCGCGCTCGAGCGCCGCCTCGGCGAACTCGACGGCAGTGCCGAGGCGGTCGATCGCAAAATCCAGTCGCTGACTGATCACGCGGCAATGGTGCAGGCCGTGAAAGCGGAAGTTGACAGCATCCGCCAGATCAGCGGGCGCAGCAGGGCCGATCTGCAATACGTGACCGAGCACCGCAGCGAGGTAGTCGAGCTGCGTGCAAAAGTGGAGGATCTGATCAGCCGCCTCGGCGAAACCGACGGCAAGATCGTGCAGATCGAGTCGCGCCGCAAGGTGGTCGAAGAGGTGCAGTCGCGAGCAGAAGGCATCACTCACATGCTCGACGACATCCACGTGAACATGGAGATGCTCAGCGAGCAGCGCGCGGTGATCGATGATGTCGGCGAGAAACTGGCGCGGCTCGAATTCACGGTGCAAGAGGCGCACAACATGCTGCGCGCGTTGCAGCGTGAGCGTGAGGTGGCCGAGCGAATCGAGCAGGGAATTAAAACGCTGCGTGCGCGCAGCGGCAACGGTCACGCAAAATAGCGCTCGCTTGCGAGTCCCGCCGCGTCAATGGTCGTGGCGGTGGTCGTGGCGATGGTGCACATCCGGGTAGTGCGGGTGTCGATGCGTGATCGTCTCGTGCCGATGCAGGTGCGAGTGCGGCTCGGTGCCGTCCCATACAAAGTCGTGCGTATGGAGATGATGCGCATCGTGCGTGTGCGTGTGCTCGTGCTCCATGCAATGGTGCGTGTGTTCGTGGTCGTGTCGCTCGGTCAGGTGCAGCCACACGCCCGTGGCCATCAGCGCCGTTGCCAGCCAGAAGCCAGCCGTGACCGGTTCCTGAAGTGCACCGATGGCGATGGCGGCTCCGACGAACGGGGCCGTCGAGAAATACGCCGCTGTTCGAGCCGAACCGAGGCCGCGCAAGGCCACGACGAACAGCACCAGGCTGATTCCATAACCGGCGAATCCCACCGCCATTGCAGCGACAACCACAGGCCGGGTGGGAAGTTGCGCACCGAGGGCGAGTGCCAAGGCGAGGTTCGCAGTTCCTGCAACGAGGCCCTTGGTGCCGCCGATGAACATCGAATCGGCAGCGGAAACTGCGCGGGTCAGGTTGTTGTCCGCCGCCCAGCACAAGCAAGCCGCCGCCACTGCGACGACGCCCAAGAGGTTGTCCGGCACCAGGCCAGTCCCGGGCCATGCCAGAACAAGGCCGCCGGCGACGATCAGCGCCATTCCCACGACGATGCGCCGGCTGGCGTTCTCAGCGAAGACGACCCACGCCAGCACCGCTGTGAGCACGCCTTCGAGGTTCAGCAGCAGAGAAGCGTTCGCGGCAGAGGTTCGCGTCAGTCCCCAAACGAGAAGGATCGGTGCGAGCGCGCCGCCCAGCGCGATGGCGCCGGCCAGACACCACCATTGCTTCGCTGACATCAATGGCAGCGCGAATCTGCGGTCGCGCATGCCGCGTGCGGCAAATAGACCGATGCCGCTACCCACGTAAAGCAAGCCCGCCAGCAGGACTGGAGACAGACCGCGCACGAGAACTTTGGCCACGGGAACGCTTGCGCCGAACAGCAACGCGGCGACAAGGGCTGCCACGATCGATCTGCGTCCCGTCATCGTCGGTTCAGTCGGGTGCAAATGCGGGCGCAATCTTGCTCTTGGCGGCATCGCATCGGCCGCAGTTTACAATTCCATCGAGACAGGCGCGCACGACGCGCTTCCATGAATGGTGGGGGAGCGAAAGACCGTGCAACGAGACGGGCAAAAGATCACGTCTGAAGGGCAACTGATCGACTGGCCCGCTCTGCTGAATCGTTTCCGCGGTGACGCGGCATTCATCGAGAAACTCGCCAAGACCACGTTGACGACCCAGAAGGAGCTGCCGGGCCAAATTCGCGAGGCCGCGCAAAGCGCCGATCTGGTAGCAGTGAGTTCGCTCGCCCACAAGCTCAAGAGCATGGCCGGCTATCTGGAATCTGGCGAGCTGGCGGAACTTGCGAAGAAGGCTGAGGCTTTCGCGCGCGAGGGTCAAACCGATGCCTTCGAGCTCGCGCTTCGACTTGCCGACGGGTTCGAGTCCCTGCTGGCAGAACTAGCGCGACGTTACCCGATCGTGGAGCGGCGCGATGGCGCAGGCGGCTGATCCCGGGGTGCGGCCGTTTCGCGTGCTGGGCGTGCAGCAGATCGCCATCGGCAGCGCTGATAAGACGCGGCTTCGCCGTCTCTGGATCGATCTTCTCGGTCTCGCGCTCGAAGGCAGCTACCGCAGCGAACGAGAGAACGTCGACGAAGACATCGCCTCAGTCGGACACGGGGCGGCGCGGTGCGAGATCGATCTGATGCAGCCGATCGATCCACAGGGGCGCCCAGCGGTGCACGAACCTGCGCTCAACCACATCGGCCTTTGGGTCGACGATCTGCGCGCTGCAGTACAGTGGCTTGCTGCGCAGGGAGTGCGGTTCGCTCCCGGCGGCATCCGTCGCGGAGCGGCTGGGCATGATGTGATATTCATCCATCCCCGCCCCAGCGCCGAGGCGCCGCTGTGCGGTGAGGGCGTGCTGATCGAACTGGTGCAGGCGCCGCCGCACATCGTCGCCGCGCTCGGAGGTTCGTCCGCACCGTAGCGGCGCTGCGGCTCGGGCTGCCATATCATTGCCGCATCGAGCAAAACCGGATGGTGTCACGATGAGCGGCATTCCTGTTGGCGCGCGCGGAACGTTCGAGTTGGTCGTCGGCCCGGAGCACCTGGCCAACCGCTTCAAGGACTCGATGCTGCCCGAAGTTCTGTCTACGCCGGTGATGATCATGGTGATGGAGAACGCGGCGCTGAACGCGATCAAGCCGTTTCTGCCTCCCGGGCAAACCGCGGTGGGCACGCACGTCGACGTGGCGCACCTGGCCGCTACACCGGTCGGCCGTAGGGTCTCAGGCGAGGCGACGGTGACGCGGGTCGACGGACGTCAGGTGGAATTCGAGGTGCGAGCCCTCGACGGGACCCAGACGATCGGCGCCGGGCGGCACCGGCGTGCAGTGATCGACTTGGCCCGTTTCAACGAGCGGCTGCGCACCGCTGCGCCTCAATAGACCGAAGGGACGAATCGCTCCTTCGGTATCGGATGGCGCGTGTAGTCCGGGCTGTGAATGCGCTCGGGCAGCCTGACCGCCCCGTGCTCGACTTCCTCGTAGGGCACCTGAGTCAGAAAGTGGTGGATGCAGTTCAGGCGCGCGCGCTTCTTGTCGACGGCTTCGACGATCCACCAAGGCGCCTCCGGGATATGGGTGCGCTCCAGCATGGTCTCCTTGGCCTGCGTGTATTGCTCCCAGCGGCGCCGGGATTCCAGGTCCATCGGGCTGAGCTTCCACTGCTTGAGCGGATCGCGAATCCGCATCAGAAAGCGCGCATGCTGCTCCTCGTCGGTGATCGAGAACCAGTACTTGATCAGCACAATGCCTGAGCGGACCAACATCTTCTCGAATTCGGGGACCGAGCGGAAGAATTCCTCGTATTCCTCCTCGGAGCAGAACCCCATCACGCGCTCGACCCCGGCACGGTTGTACCAGCTGCGGTCGAACAGCAGGATCTCGCCGCCAGCGGGCAAATGGGGTATGTAACGCTGGAAGTACCATTGGCTGCGTTCCCGCTCGGTCGGGGCGGGCAGGGCGGCGACCCGGCACACTCGAGGGTTCAGCCGCTGCGTGATGCGCTTGATGGCACCGCCTTTGCCGGCAGCATCGCGCCCTTCGAACAACACCACGACCTTGAGCTTCCGGGATACGACCCAGTCCTGCAGCTTCACGAGCTCGCGCTGCAACCGGAACAGCTCTTTGAAGTAGAAAGCGCGGTCTAGGTCCGCCGTCTCCGGCGCTGTGGTCAGCTCGGCGACCAGAGCGTCGAGCCGCTCGTCGTCGAGCTCCATTTCGAGCTCTTCGTCGAACGCGTCGAGCATCTCCGCGTGGATGCGCGGGTCCATCTTGAGCTCAGAAAAGGCGGGCGAACAGCCAGTACAGCGACCCGGACAGCACGATCGCAGCCGGCAGCGTCAGCACCCACGCCATGAGCAGATTTCGCACCGTCGACCAGCGCAGGCCCGAACCATTCGCGAGCATCGTTCCGGCAACGCCGGAAGACAGGACATGGGTCGTCGAGACCGGAAGGCCGAACGCGTCGGCCGCCCCGATCGTGGCCATTGCCACGAGCTCTGCCGACGCACCCTGCGCGTACGTCAGGTGCGTTTTGCCGATCTTCTCGCCAACCGTCACGACGATCCGCTTCCACCCGACCATCGTGCCGAGGCCCAGCGCTACCGCAACCGCGACCTTGACCCACAATGGGATGAACTTGGTGGCGCTGTCAATCTCCTTCTTGAAAGCCTTCAGGTCGGCCCGCGCTTCCGCGCCGATGCTGACCGCGGTGTTCTTGTCGAGGAAGCGAACCGCCTCGGACACCAGGTACATGTCGTTGCGCACGTTGCCAACCGCTTCGATTGGAACTCGCGCCAGCGAGCCGTTTTGTTTGACCTGCTCGCCGATGTCACCGATCACCTGCGCCAACGCGGGGACCAGGTGATCGTTGGGCTGCCGCGTGCGCACGTACTCCGATAAGGTGGCGCGAGCGTCGGCCGGCGCTACCTGGGGGATGTCAGCGCCGAGCGCTTGCCGCGTCACCTGAGCGACGGCGACAAACTGCGTCATGTGCGAGGCCGGCATCGCCCGGTTCAACGCGTACGCGGTGGGTACGGTGCCGACCAGAATCAACATGATCAGCCCCATCCCCTTTTGTCCGTCGTTGGAGCCGTGCGCGAACGACACGCCGGTGCAGGTCAGAACCAGGATCCCGCGGATCCACCACGGCGGCGCCGTCCGCCCCTTGGGTTCCCTGTAAAGCTCGGGACGCCGCACCAGCGCGCGCAACACGAGCAGCACCAGCGCAGAAAACACGAAACCGACCAGCGGCGATAGCAGCAATGAATATCCGACCTTGGTCGCCTGTGCCCAGTCGACCCCGCTGGTGCCGTCGCGTCCATGCATCAGCGCGTTCGCGAGTCCAACCCCCAGGATCGAGCCGATCAGCGTATGCGACGACGATGCGGGCAGCCCCAGCCACCAAGTGCCCAGGTTCCAGACGATGGCGGCGATCAGAAGTGCAAACACCATCGCAAAGCCGGCGCTGGAGCCGACCTGCAGGATCAGCTCCACCGGTAGCAGCGAGATGATTCCAAAAGCGACCGCTCCGCTCGACACCAGCACGCCCAGGAAGTTGAATGTGCCCGACCACAGGACCGCGAAGGTGGCCGGCAGCGAGTGCGTATAAATCACCGTAGCAACGGCGTTGGCCGTGTCGTGAAACCCGTTGACGAACTCGAAGCCCAGCGCGATCAGCAGCGCAACTCCGAGCAAGATGTACGGCAACCACGTGACCGCGATCCCGCCGGCAGCGGCGATGTCGGTGACCAGGCTATATCCGCTGAACAGCAAGCCGACCCCGAGCAGCCCGAGGAAGACCAAAGAGGCGACCAGCCCGGCCTTCTGGTCCAGATGCGGACGCGAGGACGCGGGTTCGGCCGGCAAGGCGGCGGATGCGGTTGTCATTTTGGCGTCGCCCTTGCTTTTATGTGGGGAACAGAAAAATCTAGTGGGCGAATAAGACAAAACGATGACATATGGCTTTAGGGGATTCGGCGCGCCGAGGTCCGGGCTCAAGCGCCCTTCGCCCCTTTCTTGAGGAATTTCGAAACGCGCTGAGCGGCATCCGGAGCCACGCCCTCGTTCTTGAAAAGCTCCAGCGAGTGGGCCTGCTCCAGCGTCAGACTGTCGCTTTCGATCAGCGCGTGCTTGTTCACGCGATTCGCGTACCACGAATTGGCCAGGATATCGGCGGTCAACGCCGCCAGTTGCGCATCGAACTGGTCGTCCGGAAAGCAAAGGTTTGCCAGGTGCATGTGCTGCGCCTCGATTCCCGAGTAGGTGCGGCAGGTGAGCATCATCTCGCTCGCCTTGGCCGCTCCGACCCGGTGCGGCAGCCGCAGGCTCAGACCCCAGATCGGGGTCAAGCCCCAGCGCGAATACACATCGGCGAACTGCGCTGACTCGGAAGCGACGATCAGGTCGCCGGCCAGCGCAAGTTCCAGGGCACCGGTCGAACAGTGCCCCTGTACGGCCGAGATCACCGGTTGCGGCAGCTTCGCCACCTTTTCGATCACTTCCGAATGAAAGTGGGGCTTGGCGTGTGCCTTGATGTATTGCTGTACTTCGGACAAGTCGTAGCCGGACGAGAAGTTGGCGCCGGCGCCGCGCAGGATCACCAAGCCGACCGTCTTCGTTTCGTGCGCCAGTTTGTCGACGTGCTCCTCCAGCGCTTCGAACACCTCCTTGGTGAGCGCGTTCAGCTTCTCCGGGCGATTCAGCGTCAGCGTGGCGGCGCCGCGATCATCGGACCTTAGAACCAGACTGTTCATCGAGCACCTCTCCCGGACGATTCCACCAGCCGCCGCCGAGCGCCTGAAAAAGCGCAGCGGTGTCTGCATACCTGCTGGCCCTGGCCTGCACCAACGCGAGCTCGGCCTGCTGGTAGGCCTGCTCTGTGGTCATGACTGCGACGAAGCTGATCGTGCCGAGCTGGTACTGGCGCCGAGCAGTCTGCAGCGTCTCCCAGGCTGCTCGATCAGCGTCCAAACTCGCCTTGACCGCGTCCGCATCGGCTTGCAGTGCCCGCAGCGTGTCGGCCACGTTCTGGAACGCCAGGATCACGGTAGAGCGGTACTGTGCCGCAGCCGCGTCCAGCGCAGCTTCGGCAGCGCGTCGCCGATGCAGCAGGGCGCCGCCGTCAAACAGCGTTTGCGATAGCGAAGCGCCCGCGCTCCAGAATGCGGTGTACGGGCTGAAAAGCCGGCCGACATCGAAGGCGCTCGATCCCGTTTGCGCGTTGATCGAGAACTGCGGCAGGAGCCCCGCCACGGCCACGCCGACTTCCGCGGTCGCCGCATGCAGATTTTCCTCGGCCTGGCGCACGTCGGGCCGCTGCCTGACTAGCTCGGATGGCAAGCTGATAGGCAGCTCCTGCGGCAAAGTCAATTCGCCCAGATCGAACGTCTCCTTCGGCTCGTCCGACGGAAGCCGCCCGAGCAGGGCAGTCAGAGCGTCGCGCGTCTGCCACAGTTGCTTGCGAAGAGGCGGAAGGGTCGCGGCGGTTTGGGCTTCCGCCGATTGCTGGGTCAACAGATCAAGCTCGCTGGCCGTTCCGAGCGAGCGCCGGCTGCGGATGTTCTCGGTCAGCTCGTGCTGTAGTTGCAGCAGTCGCTCAGTGGCGCTGATCTGGCCCCGCAAGGAAGCCTCCTGCACCGCGGTCACGACGACGCTGCTGCTCAAGGTGAGGTAGGTTGCCTCGAGCTGGAATTTGCTCGCCTGCTCTTGCGCGCGCGCGGCCTCGACCGATCGGCGCGTTGCGCCGAACACATCAGCGCTGTAGCTCAACGTCAGCTGGGGCGTGTAAAGGCTGTAGACCGGATCCGTTGCCACGGTCGGGGGGGCGATCGTGGCGCTTGGGTTTTTGGCGCGCTGGGCGCTAAAGCTCGCTTGCACGGTCGGAAGCAAAGCTGCCCATTGAACTGCGCTGAGCTCGTGCGCCTGCTTGAGCGCGGCCTGCGCGGCCGCGATGTTGGGATTGGCCTTGAGCGCATCCTCTATCAGGCCGGAGAGTTTGGCCGATCCGAAGAGCTGCCACCACTCGCCGGGTATGTCCATGCCTGCGACGAAGCGCTGCGCGCTTGCGGCGCCTTCCTCTGGCGCAAGGACCGAGCCCGCAGCGGGCGCGGCACCGTAGTCCGGCGCCCGCGGCGCTTCGGGCGGTTTGTACTGCGGGCCGACCGAGCACGCCGCCAGGCCGGCAGCCAAGGTGGCGGTCGCAGCGGTGCGCCAGTTTCGGATCAAGTCAACCCCCCGCCACTGGGCCCAGCCGCCGCTCGGTAACGTGCTCGATCACGTGGTACATCGACGGCAATACGAACAGCGTCAGCAGCGTCGCGATGGCCAAACCACCGACGACGACGGTAGCGATACCGCGCTGCACATCGCTGCCCACGCCGGTGTGGATCGCCGCCGGAAGCATTCCGAGCGTCGCCACGGTCGCCGTCATCAGCACTGGACGCAGCCGCTCGGTCGCCCCTTTCAGCACGGCCTCGTGCAGCTCAAGGCCTGCCCTGCGCATCCTGTTCAGGTTGGCCACCATGATGATTCCGTTCTGCACCGCGACGCCGAAAAGGGCGATAAAGCCCACCCCGGTGGCAACGTTCAGGTTCTCACCGGTCAGGTGCAGCGAAAGCAGCCCGCCCAGCGTCGCAAGGGGCACGACGCCCAGGATCAGCGCCGCCTGCCTCAGCGAGCCAGTGCCCACCGTCAGGAAGATCAGCATCAGTCCCATCACCATTCCCAGGATCAAAAGCAGACGTGCTTCGGCGCGACGCTGGTTCTCGAACTGGCCGCCCCACTCCAGGCGGACCCGGTTCGCATCGAAATGCACCTGTTGCGAGATTTTCGATTGCGCTTCTTCCAGGTACGAGCTCAGATCGCGGTCGCGGTTGTCGATGCGAATCGTCAGGTTGCGCTGTCCCATTTCGCGCGTGACGATGCTCTCGCCCGTGTGCAGCCGCACATCGGCAACTTGGGAAAGCGGCACCTGGACGCCGGAGGCTGTCAGGATCGGAAGATTGGCAAGCGCCTCGGGGCGGTTGCGTGCATTCTCGACGAGGCGGACCGTCAGCGGATAGGTCCTCTCGCCGACGTAGACGGTCGAGATTGGCGCCTGCCCGACACCCGTCTGGATCAGGTTCAGCACATCGTTCATCGCGACGCCGTAGCGCGCGGCCCGCTCGCGGTCGAACCGGACTTCGACCTGCGGAATCGGTGGCTCCTGGAAGATCGAAGCGCTCGACGTTCCCTGAATCGTGTACAGAACATCGACGATCTGGGTGCCGATCTTGCGCAACTCGTCGAGATCGTCGCCGAAGATCTTGATCACGAGTGGGCTGTGGGCGCCGCCGATCATGTCGTTGACGCCGTCGATGATCGGCTGGCTGATGCCGATCGAAAAGCCGGGTAGGTCTTTGGCCAGGTCGTCGGCAAAATGTCCCACGAAATCCTTCTTTGTTTCTCCTGAGGGCCAGGTGTCGTACGACTTCAAGCCTATCGGCACCTCGATGTGCGACATCGTCCAAGGATCCGTACCGTCGTCGTTGCGCCCGGTCTGCGTGACGACGTACGACACCTCGGGATGCTTGAGCACCGCGCGCCGCAGCTCGCTCGCCATATCGCTCGCCTTATTCAGCGCCAGGCCGCTCGGCATCTGCACCTGCAGCCAGAGGGCACCTTCGTCCAGGTCGGGCAGGAATTCGCGGCCGACCGTGGCGCCCAGGCCGACCACCGCGAGTACCGCGAAGATCGCGACGCCGTAGATGATGCGCGGCTCGTCCAGGCAGGCGCCCAGCATGCGGTCATACGTTTGCGTCAGGCGCTCCAGCCACCGATTGTGATAGACCCTGGCCGGATTGCGGAACGCGTAGTACGCCAGGCCCGGAACCAGCGCCAGCGCAGTGAGCAGTGCTCCAAACAGCGCGAAAGCCATCGTGTATGCCATCGGCGTGAAAAGCTTGGCCTCGGCACGTTCGAAGGAAAACAGCGGCAAATACGCGGTGATGATGATCAGGCTGGCGAAGAAGATCGGCCGGCTCACCTGGACCGCTGCTGCACGTACCTCGCTTTCGCTCAACTCTTCGTCGGGGGTGGCTTCCCGCCTGCGAAGCACCGACTCAGCGACGACGATGGCGCCGTCGACCAGAATGCCGAAATCGATTGCCCCGAGCGACAGCAGGTTGGCCGATACCTTGCCGACTTTCAGAAACGAAAACACCGCCACCAGCGCCATCGGAATCGAAACCGCCACCACCAACGCGCTACGCGGACTGCCCAGGAACAAGATCAGGATCAGGAACACCAGGCCGATTCCTTCGGCGATCGTTCGGCCGACCTTTTCGATTGTGGACCGCACCAGATCGTCCCGGTCGATATAGGGAACGATGCGCACATTCGAGCTCGCCAGCCGCGCGTTCAACTCGGCTACCTTGGAATGGATTCCGCGCAGCGTCTCCGAAGGGTTCTGGTACTTGAGCATCAGCACGATGCCTTCGATCGTGTCCGGATTGCCGTCCTTGCCGAGGATTCCCTCGCGTTCCTGGTGGCTCAGCGTGGTGTGACCGAGGTCGCGCACCAGCACGGGCGTACCGTTGTTCTGCTTGACAACGGTTGCGCCGATATCGCCGAGGGAGCGAATCAGACCGACGCCGCGAATCACGTAGCTCTGATCGCCGCGCGAGACGCGCCCGCCCCCCGCGTTCGTGTTGTTGGAGTTGATTGCATTGATCACGTCGCCGACGCCAAGGCCGTATTGCTGCAAGCGGTCGGGGTCGAGGTCGAGCTGGTACTCGGTGGTGAAGCCGCCGAAGTTGGTCACGTCGACCACACCCGGCACGGACCGGATCGCCGGAATCACGGTCCATCGCTGGATCTCCGACAGCTCCTGCAAGTTCTTTTCGGTCGATTCGAGCGTGTACCGGTAGATTTCTCCAGCCGGTCCCGAAACGGGGTCGAGCGAAGGCGACGCGCCAGCCGGCAGCGTCGCCTGGCCGATCCGTTCGAGCAGGCGCTGGCGGGCCCAGTAGTCCTCGCTGCCGTCCCGAAATAGCACCGTGATCAGCGATAGGCCGAAGGTGCTCGACGAGCGCATCAGCAGCAGGCCTGGCGTGCCGTTGATCTGCCTCTCCAGCGGCACCGTGATCAGCTGCTCGACCTCCTCGGCGGCCAGTCCCGGCATCTGGGTCGTCACCTGAGCGGCGACGTCGCCCAGGTCCGGGTAGGCTTCAACCGAAAGCGTCTTCCACGAATAGGCGCCGAAAGCGCCGGCGAGCAACGCGAGCACGATCATCGCGTTGCGGTGCCGCAGACACAGCTCGACAAACTGGTCAATCATTGAGCAGGATCCCGCCCTTGATGACGACCTGCTCCCCCGCCTGAATGCCGGAGCGGATCGTCACGCTGGAACCTTCTTCCAGTTGCGTCTCGACCGTGCGGCGCTCGAACGTCCACGGCGCGGTGGCGACGAACACGGTGGTGCGATCGTTGTTGATCAACAGCGCTGAAGTCGGTAGCACCGTTCGGGTCTGCTTCGGGCCATGTAGCGTCACCGTCGCGAACATGTTCGGCTTGAGCCGGTAGCCGTCGTTCGAAAAGGCAATCCGAAGCTTGGCGCGGCGCGAGTCCGGCTCGATCACGTCGCTCACGAACAGAACCTTGCCCGCCAGCAAGCGCTCCGGATACGCCGCGAGGCGGACCTCCGCATCCTGGTTCTTCTGAACGGACTCCAGGTCCTTTTCAGCGGCCAGCGCTGTTACCCAAACAACGCCCAGGTCGGCGATCGTCATCAGTGGCTGCGTCGGATCGTTGACCATGTTTCCAGGCGCTACCGACAGTGCGGTTACGCTGCCACCGATCGGAGCCCGCACCGCCAGGTGCGCCGTGCGTTGGCCGGTATCGGCGACAGCGCCCAGAACCTTCAGACGCGCCTGCGTCCTCGTGTATTCGGCGGCCGCCTGTACATAGTCGCTTCGGGCCTGGTCCAGATCCTGGTCCGACGCAGCACCGATCTTGAACTGCCCCTGCTGTCGTTCGAGCTTCTTGCGGGTCAGCTCGGCGCTATCGGCGGCCTTTTCGTCGTCGTCGTGCGCTTGCGCGAGGTCGGGCGAATCGATGATCGCCAGAACCTGTCCCTGCGAGACTCGATCGCCCAGCGCCACTTTCAGCTCGAGGATCCTGCCGGCGAGCGGTGCCAAAACGGCCGCGGTCCGGGCCGGGTCAGCCTCGATCACGCCGGGCAGAACGATCAGGTCGCTGGTTGCCTCCGACGGCGCGGGCGCAACGACGAGTTGCTGCCGCAACGGCGAACCCTCGGGCACGACGATCCGGTTGCCCTGTCGGATCATGGCTGGCGGCCCGGCGCCGGTGTCGCGCTGCGGTGTGATCAGTCCGAAGCCGTGCGTAAGAAGGGCTGCGACCAGCAAAAGGCCGAGAGCCGCCCCTCCCCACAGAAAGACTCGGCCGCGAGGCGTTGTTATGTGTTCGCTTTGCATTTTTGCAGCCGCAGTCCCCGCCGGTTCGCCTCCCCAAGCGAGCCATCGGCGCGGTCTTTCGAAAACCTGTAATGCTGCCAGTTATTTGCGAATGTTTCGATGACAATTTGTCACCCGCCGTTCGGACGACCTCTTCTGGAACTTTGCGCTCGCTCGGGGGCACTAAAGCGATGCCGGGAGTGACTTCGCTGAACCGGCGGGACAAACGATGCGCCGCCCGCTTCGATCAGGTTTCTGGACCAGCGCGCTATGCCTGGCGGCGGGGTGCGCGAGCTTTGGCGACGGCTCCTCGCTGGTGCCGGGACGGTCCACGCTGGCGGACGTCCGCACGTCGATGGGTGAGCCGGCAATGCAGTGGGTCGACGCGGACCACTCGGTTCAGCTTTCCTATCCGCGCGGTCCGGCAGGCTTTCAGTCGTACATGGTGTACGTGGATGCGTCGGGCCGGCTCGTGCGCATCCAGAACGTGATGGACTCATCCTCGTTCTACCGGATCGAGCGGGGAATGACCGAACAGGACGTGCTGCGCATCCTGGGCCCGTCGGTGCCGCATTGGACCAGCAATTTCCCGGCCCGCCGCGAGCTGGTCTGGGAGTGGCGCTACTGCGACGAGTTCAACCATTCGGCGCGCTTCGACGTGCTGTTCGACTCGGACACGCGCCTGGTTCGCACGAGCTACGGCCATCCGGAGATGGAGTCTCAGCTCGATCCGCGCATTTGCGCGCGCTAAGCCGGAACCGCTGCAGCGGCATCGGGCGCTTCTGCGGGGCGCACCGCCCGCACCACATCATTGTCCCCTCCGCCCTGACAACTTAATATGGCGCACGTCCCTTTGGACGGGCGCCATGTTCGAGTCCCTCGGGCGAGCCCTTGCCACTTATCTGACAAACCCGGTCGCCCGCCCCAGCGGCACCAGCACGGATGCGCGCCTGGTGGCCGACACGCTCGCGCCCGGAGACGTGCTGCTGGTCGAAGGCAACACGCGGATGAGCGCCGCGGTCAAGTACCTGACGCAGTCGATGTGGTCGCACGCCGCGCTGTTCGTCGGCGTCAGGCCCGAGCTTCCGCAGGTAGCCGGAGAGCCTACGACACTGGTCGAGGCCGATGTCCTGGAGGGGGTGCGCGCGGTGCCGCTATCGGCCTACGGCCGCTTTCGCGTGCGAATCTGTCGGCCGGTGAAACTGACTGCCGAGGATCGCGAGCGCCTGATCCAGTATGCGCTCCAGCGTTTGGGCCACCGTTACGACCTGAAGAACGTGTTGGACCTGGCGCGCTATCTGTTTCCGATCCCGCTGCCGGCGCGCCTGAGGCGCCGAATGATCGCCTTCGGCAGCGGCGATCCCACGCGGGCGATCTGTTCAACGCTGATCGCACAGGCGTTCGACTCGGTGCGTTATCCGATCTTGCCGGTCATCTCGCGAAGGCGCGAGGTAGAAGCGGAGCAGGAGGAGGAGGCGCGCGAGCTTTGGCGCATCCGCCACTACAGCCTGTACGTTCCACGCGATTTCGACGCCTCGCCGTTCTTCGAGGTCGTCAAGCCGCGCATCGCCAAGGCGTTCGATTACCGGCACGCGCCGTGGAGCGAGGGCGGTACCGTCGTGCTCGGAGACTCGCCGCCGACCGAGCATTGGACCGTCGTCCCGAAGAACAATCCGGGCAGTTGAACACCCGCGGTGTTGGTGCGGCTGCAGCAACAGCCGGCTAACCGCAGCTGAACAGCCTGACAAACTGGTCGGCGCGCGGCAGGCCGTCGACGCTCCAGACAGTTTCGTGCTCGTTCGCGCTGCCTGCGCGCCACGGCCACCATAGGCTGATTCCGCGGCCGGCAGCTGCGAGCGCCTCACGTAGTGCGTCGCGACCGGTGTCGGCGATGTCGGCAGTGTCGGCAGCGTCGGAAGTGTCCGATCTCGCACCAAGCCGCTCAGCTTCGGCAGCCGCAGCCAGTGCAGTTTCCAGCGCTTCCGGATCGCAGTCGGGACGCCGGGCACGCAGCGCCGCTACAATCCATCCCTCGAGTTTGCGGCTATAGATGCACGCCGCCTGCGGCGCTGGCGCAGCGATCGTCAAAGGGAACTGGCGTCCGACCCGATCGACATTCGCCATCAGTACGCCGCCCCAGTATTGCTCGTCGATCAGCTCCGGTGTGAGTCCGAACCGCCACAGCGGCGCGCTGTTGTACGACTCGAGCCAGCGCGCGCCGAGCGCCTGCTGTGCGGCATGTAGCCCATCGGAGAGCCAACGATCCCAAGTGCTGACGAATCCCGGCGGCAGCCTGCGTCCCGCAAAATCGCCCAAGGCTGGGATCTTTCCGAACCAGCCGGCCTGCGCCGGCCAGGAGACGGCCGAGTGGGGGAGCATCTGCCTGTCTGCCTATCAGTCTGTGCGGCCTCCGGAGCGCCAGTGCGTCGCGACACTTTACCGGGCTGCCGCGCCGGGCGCAGCGGCGTGCGCAGCAGTCGATCCGGGCTGTTGCGCCGCCGGTGGCACCGCCAGCGACAGCAGCATCGTGCGCACGGGCTCCGGAAAGCGGCGCGACTCGGCCCGGATGCGCTCCAGCTCCTCGAGCGGCGCCCGCGCGCCTGAGCCATTCGAAGGAGCTGCCATGGGTCGTAACGTTTGCACCGACCGGAAGTCGGCGAGCGCCGAATCGAGGCCTGCTCGTCCGCTCTTATCTGCTCGCACCAGGTCCCGCAGCGCGGCAAAGTGCTCCTCGACCAATCCCTCCAGCGGTGCAGCAGCATCGCCCAGAGCGGTGGTCGCGGATGTGCTGTGCAACGACGTCTGCTGAACGATCTGCCGCAGCAGCGACACTAGCGGTCCGTCGGTCCTCGCAAGGTTCTGCGCCTGGGCGATCGCTTCGTTCTCGCTTGTTGCATGCCTCAAGCGCAGGTCATCGACCAGCGTGGACCAGCTGCGTTGGTAGCTGTCCAGATATGAGGCAAGCGCTTCGGCGATAGCCCGTCCGGTCGCCGCCCTTTCGCTCGCCGGCGGCGCGGCACCGAGCACCCACGTTGCCTCGACGGCCAATTGCGACGGCAGCGCTGGCAGCGTATTCAGGACCGTGTCGCGGTACGCCTGCACCGTGTAGCGGCCGGGCACGCTGCGCGGTTCCGAGTGTCCGTCCTTGCCCGCAAACAGTTCTGCGGCGGGGGCCCCGAGCGATGCCACTTCGAAGGGCGGATAGGAGCTCGCACTCAGAATCGACCTCAGGCGTGCCGCAATGCGTTGCGACACCGGTTGCCCGGCGAGGTGGGCACGCACCGATTCGACCAGGCGCGAGTCGGTGCCGCTCATCGTGCCCGCAGCTCCCGCCTCGACAAGAGCGTGCAGGTGCGCAGCCAGCTGCGTGCGTTCCTCCCGGCTCAACGGAGGTTCCAATGCCGTGTCCCAGTCGTACAACACGAAGCCCTTCAGCGCCGCGGCGTCGAAATGCGCAGCATCGTGCATCATCGTGTAAGCCTTCAGCGCCTCGTACTGGAGATTCGGATCGGACCCGCTTCGCATCTGCTCTTCGCATGCTCGTGCGATTGTGGGCAGTAGGGTTTCCAGCAACGCGCGATCGTAGGTTTGCCTGGCCGCCGCGTCGAGCTTCAGCCGCTGATGGCGGCGAAATGGCGCCAGCGGCGCGGATTCTCCGGACGACGGAGACGCCGATTTGACCAGATCTTGCAGCGTGTTTAACGCCGGCAGCAGCGGCCGGGGGTCGCTTCCGGAGGGCGTGCGCAGGGACTGCACCGGCGCAGCGGCGGCCTGTGCGCTTTGCGCGATCTCATCGATTTCGGCGGAGCTGCGCGTGTAGTTGGTTGCCCAGTTCGCGGCCAACAGCACGCCACCGCACTGTAACCCAACCAGCAACGCGGTGATCGCGCGGGAGCGCCAGCGCTGCAAGCGAGGCGAGCGACCGGCGATCTCGGACTCGGCGAACACGATATCGCGCAGAAGGGCTGCAAGGAAAAAGCTCTTACCGGTGCTCTGGTTCGGCGGCAGGATCTGCCGCTCCAGTCCCAATTCGCGCCCCAGCGCCGAAAGCGCGCGGTCGATCGGCGTGCCTTCCTGCGTGCCGCTGGTGAAGTACACGCCGCGCAGGCAGGGTGCGCCCTCGAGGGCGGAGGAGTTTCCGGCGGCGAAAACCTGTCGCACCAGGTCGTCCAGCGGGTGTCCGAGCGCAGCGAAGTGGCGTGGAAACGAGAAAATGCGGGCGCGCCTTTGCGGATCGCGCTCGGCCTGCATCCGCTCGATCAGGCCCTCGTGCAGCCGCGCGACCAGTTGCTCGAACGCTGCCGCGAAATAATCGGCAGCGCGCCCTCTCTCGGAGGCAGAGAAGTCGAACGTCGTGCCCCAGACCTGGTCGCGCGCTTTCTTGTCGAGCGGAAAGAACGAATCCAGGAATCCGGGTAGAAGATCGCACTTCGTCAACAGCAGGTATACCGGCAGGCGGATGCCGATCGTCGAGCGAATTTCGTCCAGGCGCGCGCGTAGCGTCGCTGCGTGCTGGGCGCGCTGGATTGGATCGAACACCAGCAGATCGGTGATCGAAACCGCAACCAGGACGCCGTTCAGCGGCTGGCGCGGCCGCGCCCGCTTGAGCAATTCGAGGAACCCCTCCCATGCCTGCCGATCCGCCATGCGGTGGGCTTCGTGCGTCGTGTAGCGGCCGGCCGTGTCCAGCAGCACTGCGCGGTCGGTGAACCACCAGTCGCAGTTGCGGGTGCCGCCGACGCCCTTGATGGAGCCTCGGCCGAATTCGCCAGCGAGCGGAAACTGCAAACCGGAGTTCAACAGCGCAGTCGTCTTGCCCGCGCCGGGTGCGCCGACGATCAGGTACCAAGGCAGCTGATACAGATATTGGCGAGCGAACTTCCACGACAGCGACGACCACGTTCCGCCGCGCGGACCGAAACGAGTCCTTCGCAGCGTCTCGACAGCGTCCGCGAAACGCTTGCGCAGCTGCGCAAGCTCGCTCGTCTCACCAGCGTCCGGAGTGGGTGCAAGGTGCGCGACCACGCTTTCGTTGCGTCGCCGGGCGTGATTCGCTGCCCACGCCTGGTAGGCCAGGTAGCAAAGCGCGAATGCACCGATCAGTGCGACGCGCGCACCGGCGGAGGCCAAGGGCACATCGCGGCCGATCGCCAGCAATGGCCCGCCAAACCATGTGGCGAGCCCAAAGCCGGTCAAACCGAGCGTAGCCAGTTGCCAGGGACGGACGCTCATCGGCCTACGAGCAACTCGATTTCGATTCGACCGCTATGCGGCAGCGTGTGATTCGTCGATTCCGCTGCGAGCGGCTCGGAATCGGCGCGGCCGTCGTAGCGCATCCGTTGTGACGGAACCCCAAACAGCAGCAGCGCGTCGCGCACGGCACGCGCGCGCTCAACCGACAGCTCCCAGTTGGAGGAAAACCGGGCGGAGCGTTCGGTCTCGCCATCGGTATGGCCGATCACGACCACTTGGCCGGGGACTGCCTGCAACGCTCTGGCCACTGGCCGCAGCGAATCGGCGCCAGCCCGCAGCAGGCTTGCGTCGCCGGGCTCGAACAGCGCCCGGTCGTCCAGCGTGACGATGCTGCGATCGATCTCGTCGCGCACCTGCAAGCCGCGCGGCTGTACCTGCGCGAGTAGCGGTGTCAGGCGAGGCTGTACGGCGGCAGCGGGCGCCGCAGCGGCCGCTATCGGCGGGTGCAGCGCGGTGATCCGCGCGAATACGCGATCCGATTGCGAAGCCAGCGCCAACGTGAGCCACGCGTACAGCACCGCCAAAAGGGCGCCGACCAGGCAGATGCCGACCCACAGCGGCAGCCAGCTTCCGAGCGCGCTCGCGCGCCCGATGACGGGCTGCCAGCGCGCCGACAGCGCTCGCGCGGCCGCATCGCCCTTGCGTTTCAGCGAATCGGCCAGGCGCGCGCGCATGGTGTCGGCCTGCCCGACTCCTGCCGCGGTGATGCGTCCGCGCGCGTCGAAGCTCAGCGCCAGCGCTACGTAGATCAACTCGCGCAGTTCGCGGCTGCCGGTTCGGTCGGTCGCCATTTGCGCGAACGCGCGCAGCGACGCTTCGGTCGGGTTCGCCCCGGCGACAGCTTCCAGCGGATTGAGCCGCTCCCAAGCGCCGTTCGCACCCCAAGGCATCGCCTGGACCACTTCGTCGATCAATGCGCACAGCACGAAGTGCGCCTTCTGGCACAAGCCGGCAGCAATTTTGCGTTGGCGCAAGCTCTCGTCGAAGCGCTGCAGCAGCAGGGAAACATGATCCCGCAACTGCGCAAGATCGGCGATCTGCGCCGTCGATCGAAGTTGTGGCACCAGTGCGAGCAGTTCGTCGGCTTCCGAGATCAGCGGATTGGGACATGATGGTGTAACCGCGCGGCGCGAGGCGCCGCGCCCGGGCGCGGCGCCGCCGCGCACGGACAGCTGGGTGCCGAACGGCGTGTCCGGATCCGAATCGGCGGAGCTGGCAGGTGGCTTGATCGGCATGGAGTTCGCAAGAAAGTGGCAGGCTCGACGGAGGCGGCCGCTGCATCAAGCCGCGTCATCCGGTTCTGTCGCCGATCCAGCAGCCGATCGCCGAGAAATTGTCCTGGCGCGGATCGGCGCGCGCAACCGCGCACGCGATCATCGCGTCGAGCCACTCGTCTGGACCGGCGGCTCCCGCACACAGCCGTTCGATCTCCGCGTCTGCGACGCTGCCCCACCAGCCGTCACTGCACAGCACGAACGCGTCGCCACGACGCAGCTCGAACGGCTCCTCGTTGACATGCGGCTCGACGCCTTCGTCGGCTCCCAGCGCTGCCATCAGCTGGTTGCGCTGGGGATGACTGGACAGTTCGCCGGGGCGCCACAGCCCCGCGTCGACCATCCATTGCAGGACGCTGTCGTCCCGCGTCAAAGCCGAGATGCCGCGGTCGCGCAACAGGTACAGCCGCGAATCACCGACGTGGCCCCATAGCGCCCGGCCGCTGCTGGCGTCGACCAGCAGCACGACCGCGGTCGCATGCATCGCGCCGGCCCTGTCGATGGCGCCTGCCGCGCGCTGCGCGGCGATAATACCGTCGTGTGCATCGAGCATCAGTTCGCTCAGGTCCGGCCCATCGGTCGGTGGCCGACTGCGAAAACCCGCGAGAACCCGATCGACGACCAGCCGCGATGCGAGCGCCCCGTCGCGGTGCCCGCCGGCGCCATCAGACAGAACCATGCACCAGTGCCCATCGATGTGCTCGACCCCGACGCAATCCTCGTTGCGCTCCCGGGCGCCGGTGCAGGAGCGCTGAGAAACGCGAACCGACAGCATCATCGAGCTTTCGGGCCCGCCGGATACGCAGCCGGCGCAGCCGCTTCGTCCGCGGCCGCCTCCAGCGCCCGCACCTGAGCGTTGTAGGCTTCGAGGAACGCTTCGCCGAACAGCCGCCCGAAGTCGTCCTGCGCCTCATCCCTGAGCGAGCGTGCATGCTCGATATACAGCTCCCACAGCTTGGCGCGGCGGTTCGACGGCATCAGCGTATCCAGGAACGAGCGGGCGCTTAGCTGCGTCTCCAGTTGGACTGGGTCGAAGCGCTCCAGCACCGCCGCCAGCGCGGCGCGCATCCCCGCCATCACGCCGACCTGGTGCGACTGCAGATCGATCACCGAATCTCGCAGCGCCGCGGGTCCGGACATGAAGCCTTGCATCGGCGGCTGCAGGAGCATCTTCAGCGCGACGGCCGGCTCCGGCGCGAACTTCATCGGGTTGTTGCCGCGCACTTGAATCATCGTCAAGTCCGCGTGCATTTCGGTTTTGGCTACGGCGCGCATCGCGATCAGACGGTGAAGCCCGTTGACCGCGATTCGGAGCATCGCCCCAATTGCGCTGAACAGCTCTGGCGAGGGGCCGCCCGGAAGGGGTAGCTCGACGCCCACGCCCTCCTGGAAGCCGCGCCAGAGCGCTTCTGCGTCCAACGAGGACTCGGTTTGCGCCCGCGCGCGCGCGGACTTGGCGCCGCGGCCTTGCGCCGGGCGCCCAACGGTCGGTGTCGGCTGTGGCGCGGCGGGTGCTTGGACAGGCGCCGGCTCGGACGCTTCGACGGGACGAAGAGGCGGGGCGGCCGCGGCCGGTTCAACGGAACGCAGAGATGGCGCGGCCGCCGAGGCTCGCGCAACGTTGGCAGCGTTGGGAACGTTTGCGGCGTTCGCAAGGTTGGCAACGTTCGGAGAGGCCGACGGTCGCGCGGCCGACTCGGGCGAACGGGCAGGCGCCGGCGGGGCACTGCGCGCGGATACCTCGGGCGAGCGCACAGGCGCCGGTGCGGCACCGCGCGCTGCGCCAGCGCCAGCAGGCGGGGCTTGGGCGGTCGTACGCCCGCGCAGGATCGTTGCGCTCGTTTCGTCGTCCTCGAAACTCACCGTTAGCCGATAGCCGCCGATTCGCAGTTCGTCGCCTTCGCCCAGGCTTACCCGCATGCCCGAACTCAGAGGACGGCCGTTGTGCAACATGGGACCGGCGGCGCTGACGTTCTCGATCCAGTACGCGTGCCCGGCATGCGAAATGCGCGCGTGCACGCGCGAGATCAGGCGCTCCGGATCGGGCAGCGTGAAAGTCGCGGTGTCCGATCGGCCGATTTCGCCGCCCCGGTCGTCAAAGCGCCCGACCAGGGGATTGCTCAGCGGTTCCTCATTGAGCGAAAGCCCACGCAATACGAGGGTCATATTCGATTTCGTCCGTTCGTGGTGACGGGAAAGGGCTCGCCCCCTTCGGAGCCCGGTCGCCCCGGTGACGCAGGCGCCGGTTCGAGTAGATCGCGACCCATGCAATGGGCGCTAGTGACCAAAGTCATGTCCTTAAGCCTCACCGCTGCAGGCGCCGGATCAGCCGCAAGAGTTCGCGCGGTTGGAGCGGTTTGTGCAGCACGACAAGCCCATTTTCGTGCGCCAGGGTCAACACCTCGGCCGACGTATCACCGGTGACAAGCACCGCGGGGGTGGACTCGCCGCACACCCTGCGTACCGCCCGCACCGCCTCCACCCCGGTTTCGGTGCCTCGCAGGCGCCAGTCCGACAGCACAACGTCGATCGGCGCATCGGATTGCCGCACCGCTTGGACGGCTTCGGCGATCGTCGAGGCCGTCAAGACTTCGACGCCAAGCGGACGCAGCAACTCGCTCGTGGCCTCGCGAATCGCCCGCTCGTCGTCGATCAACAGCACGATGACTCGTACGTCGGTGCGCGGCGGCCTGGTTTCGGCTTCCAGCGCCGGCTGGGCCGGATCCGAAGGGCTTCCAGCCGGCACTACGACGCGAAACATCGTCCCGAGACCCGGCTTCGAATAGACCTCGAGCGAGTGCCCCAGCAGGTTGCACAGCCTGCGAACGATCGCCAGGCCCATACCGAGGCCGCGACCGCGGTCCCGTTCCGGGTTGTCGATCTGATAGAACTCTTCGAAGATCATTTCGAGCTTGTCGGGCGGAATTCCCACGCCGGTATCCCATACCTCGAGTGCCACGTCGGTGCGGCGCCGCCGCGCCGCAACCAGCACGCCTCCACGGCGGGTGTAGCGCAGAGCGTTCTGCACCAGGTTTGCAAGCACTCGCTCGAGCAACTGCGGGTCGCTGCGCACCAGGCGGCGCGCGGCCCGGAAACGCAGCGAAATGTCGCGCCCTTCGGCATCGCCGCCAAACTGCTGGTACAGGCGCCGGAAAAGGTCGCGCACTGGGAAAGTCTGTGCCTCGGTCTGCACCACCCCTGCGTCCAACCGCGAGATGTCCAACATCGCTCCGAACGAGGTCTCCAGCGACTCGATCGACGACATCATGTTCTTGATCAGCGGATGCTCCGGGATGCCCTGCAGCCTGCGATCGAGCGCCGCACAGAACAGCCCCAGCGCGTGCAGCGGCTGTCGCAGGTCGTGCACTGCTGAGGCCAGGAAGCGGGTCTTGTCCTGGTTCGCGCGGGCCGCGACCTCGACCTGCGTGCGCAGTTGCCGGACCAGATCCTCGTTCTGGAACCGCGCCGCAAGTCCGGCGGACAAGGCGTCGTTCTGTTCCAGTACCAGTCGCAGCAGCAGCAGCAGGAAAAGCGATCCGAGCGCCATCAGCACCAGCGCTTCGCCGGATCCTTTCGCCGCCAACGCGAACAGCAGCGGCACGACGGACGGCAGCAGCCACAAGTAGATCGCGGGCCTGACTGCGGCCACCAGTGGAGCCGATAGACCTGCTGCCGCCAGCCATATGCCTGTCAGCAATCCGACGGTCGCTGCCTGCTGCGACAGGAAAAATGGCGGTGCGGCGCCCCAGATGACCGCCGATATCGTCAGCAGTGTGAGCCAGGCCTTGCGCAGCGTGCGCGGCTGCAGCGGCCGCACCGGTAGGGTGCCGACCCGCGCGAGCAGCAGCACGCGAGAAAGCGCTAGTGCGACGTAGCAGCCAGCCCACACCCATACACCGGTTCTCGCGCCATGTTGGTGCAGCGCTGAGGCGGCGAAGATCGCGGCCAGTACGCCCGCAAGTGCGCCGCGTCGATCCGCAACGTATGCACTTCGGTACAGCTCCGCATCGACGCGCCCATCGGCGGCACCCGCTGTCGAGGAAACGCTCAATGGAACAGGCTGATCAGGTGGGCCCGGCTCTCGACGTCCAGCGCCAGCAGGATGGCCGAAACGTAGTTCTTGACGGTACCCAGTGACAGGCCCGTGGTCGTGCTGATTTCCTGATTGTTGCACCCCTCCAGGATCAGTTCGAGGATCTGCAAATGGCGCGGACCGAGCTCCGCCACGCGATCGTAGTGGGACGTTCCGGCGAGCTTCGGAAAGCGTTCCGAGATCGTCGCGCGCGCCGCTGATCCGGAAGTCGGCCGCAACAGCGAGAGCAGGGCGACTTTGATCTGCTCCGGCGCCCACGACTTGAGCAGATACCCGATCGCTCCCATTGCCTGCGCCTGCCGCACCACGAATTCGTCCTGCGTACCCGTAAGCACCGCGATCGGAAAATCCGGGAACTCGTCGCGCAGGGTGCGCAACCCTTGCAGGCCCTTGGAGTCGACCAGGTTCAGGTCGAGCAGCGTCAAGTCAAATGGACCCTCGTCGCGGCAAGCCGCGCGCGCCTCGTCGAGCGTGCGGCACAGCTTGATGTGGCAGCGCACGTCGCCGAGCGACTCCAGCAGCAATCCGGTGCCGAGGCGGATCAACTCGTGATCCTCGACGAGCAAGACCCTCTTTTCTGGAGCTTCCATCGCCCGTTTCTCCTCCGACGGTGCTTCGAAAGCGGCCGGCCGTGGCCTACCGCGACCGGTCGAAGTCCCGCAGGAAGCGCTCCCGGTCGGTGTCGTTGAGGCCCTCGGCCAGTTGCGCCAGGAACGCGGCGCGCGTGATGCCGGGCCTCGTCGCCGTTTGCCGCGCCAGGATCTGTGCGATCGGACCGATGTGCACCGCCAAAAGCCTCCCGGCCCGTGCGACGTCGTCGGCAGTGGGCCCGGGACCCTGCGTTGGCCGGAAGTTGTTGGCACCCGGGATCACTGTGGCGTCGTCGTCCACCGGCTCGGCCAGTCGCGCCGGCCCGTTTCCGGTGGCCGCCAGCCTGGCGTTCTGCTGCAGAAACTTCGAGCGCTCCGACGGCGTTGTCAGCTGTTCGGACAGTTGATTGACGAGCGAGGCGAAGTCGGGCGCCTCCCGCGCGGCGCGCCGAACCATCCAGCGCGCGATCGGCCCGAGAAAATGCGCCAGGCTGCGCTCGACCGCTGACAGCTGTTCCACGTTCCAACCGGCCGCCGCCAGCATCTGCGTGGACATCGTCGAGACGTGCGGAGCCGAGCTACTCGGGCGGTATGGTGACGACGCACCGCCGCGGGAAGACTTGCGCGCTCCACTGCGCTGCGAAGATCCCTCACCCGGATCGACCGCTCGAACGACGTCCCGGATCAGCGTTTGTTCCGATACGGTCGGGCTCACTGGCTGATCGTAGGCGTCGAGCAGATCGGTGCGGAATCGGTCCGCTGTCGGGTAGCGCTCGTGAGGGCGTTTGGCC
This sequence comes from Burkholderiaceae bacterium, assembly GCA_019236735.1. GTDB lineage: Bacteria > Pseudomonadota > Gammaproteobacteria > Burkholderiales > Burkholderiaceae_F > VBCK01. The sequence continues at coordinate 11,862 of JAFAIM010000088.1, read as the reverse complement.
AGCGCACGCAGCGCGATCCCGTCGAACCGCGCCAGCGCCGGTTTGCCGGAGACGACCGAAGGCGGTGCCGGGGTCTCGTGACAGACCTTGTACATCACGCCTTCTTTCGAACCGGAAAATGGCGGCTCGCCGGTGAGCAGCTCGTAGAACACGACGCCGGCTGCAAACAGGTCGACGCGATGGTCGACTTCCTTGCCCAGGTACTGCTCGGGCGCGATAAAGCCGGGGGTGCCCATCACGGCGCCGACCTGGGTCAGCGTCGAGCTCTCGACGCGCGCGATGCCAAAGTCGGCCACTTTCACGCGGCCGTTGTTCATGATGATGATGTTGGCCGGCTTGATGTCGCGATGCCAGACGCCCTGGTCATGTGCGTACTGCAGCGCGTCGAGCAGCTGCGCCATCACGCTGACCACATCACGCTCTTCGAAACGTACCTTGCGCTCGAAGTATTGCCGCAGGCTGCTGCCCTCGACGTACTCCATCGCGATGAACGCGTACTGCTCATCCTCGCCGTATTCGTATACCGCGACGATTCCCGGGTGCAGCAGGCGCCCGGCAGCGCGCGCCTCGTTGCGGAAGCGCTCGCCGAATGCCGCAGCCTCATCCTCGTCGGCCAGCAGCTCCTTGCGGATCGTCTTCAGCGCCACCGACCGGCGGATCACCGGGTCGAATGATTTGTACACGACGCCCATCGCGCCCTTGCCCACTTGACCCAGGATCGGATACTTCCCGAGGTTTTGGGGAGGGCGCTGGCGTCCGTGGACTTCGGCTAGAGGGTCGATGGCTCGCTCTCCGGGACGGTCAGCCGCCGAGCAGCTGCAGCGCCTGCGCCATGCTCTTGCGCATCCGCGCTAGCGACTCCGCCAGCGTCTGGATCTCGTCGCGAGTGCGCACGTTCAAATCCGGGGCGTCCAGCTCACCCAGGCTGACGCGGTCAGCCAGCTTGGAGATCCGAGTCACCGGGCGGATGAACATCCAGTACAGGAGCAGGTTCAGCAGCACCCCGATACCAACCAGCACGCCGGCCAGCGAAATCATGAACGTGCGGAACGCGAGCTCGGCGCGAGCCAACGGAACCGACGTCGGCACCGAGACGATCTGCGCTCCGACGATCTCGTTCAGATTCCAGCCGAAGCCATTCGCCGGACCGTATTTGTCCACCATCGTCCGCGGCGCGATCTCCACTGTGCTGTGGCAAACCAGGCATGCGCCGTCGGTGATCTTCAAGGGATGCGCGAGAAACAACGACCCGCCGCCGCCCGGGGTGAGGCGTGTGTCCATGATCTCGCCGTTGGCGCGGCCGTCACGGAATTGGTTGATGACGTCCGCCTCCCAATCGACCGCGCGGTCGCGCGGGTTGGTCGGGTTCAGCATCGCCTCCTTGTAGTCGTACTCCGGGTATTTCTTGCGCAGGGCATTCGCCACTTCGGTGGCCGCGTAAGCGGGCACCGTCTGCGGCAGGAACGTGTACTTCATCTGTGTGTCCAGCAGCGGCTTGATCTGCCCTACCGTGTAGGCGCGCACCGCCAACGCATTGGCCATCATCAGCCGGGCGTTCTCGGCGATCTCCTCGCGAGCGTTGCGCTGCAGCAAATTCCACGAAAAGAACCCGGCCACGGCGATCCCGAGGGCGAATAACAGCAAAAACACCAGGTTGAACTTGAAAAGGAGCTTCATGTTTTGTCGCCCGAAAATGAGCCTGCGTGCTCCGGGGGCACGGTCAGGCGCGCCCCGCGCGGGCGCGGCTGAAGGTACAGACGGAATGAAAGGCTCGACCCCGCCAATTGCGCTCGGTTCGCGAGCCCCTCCGGCCGCGCCCAAAACGCCGATCGATACACGACTTCCTCCTGTCCGTTGGGGACAGACGTGCCGTCAAGCGCAGCACTTGGCGTCGGTTCCGCCAAGCATCCATTTTGATTACCGAGAGTACTAGTCTGGGCCAGTGGGGTCAACGAATGCTGCAGCGCAAAGGCCACGCGTTACCTTAAGCGAGTCAAGCATTCACGGCGACGACACGGTTTCGGAGCCCGCCCCAGGTCCAATCAACCCGACTGCCGACAATGTTGAGCACCGCCGGATCCGACGCATCCGACGCGGCGACAAGCTCGTCCACCTGCTTTTAAACGCCCGCCCGGGCGATCACCGGAATCGCAGGATCGGCTGATCGACCGCGACGCTTTCCCCCGCGCTGGCGAGCTGCTCGGCTACAACCGCATCGCGTTCGGCGCGCAGGATGTTCTCCATTTTCATTGCTTCGATCGTCGCCAGTCGTTCGCCCGCTTTGACCTCCTGTCCGGTCTTCACCGCCACCTCGACCAGCAGCCCCGGCATCGGCGACAACAAGAATTTGGACAGATCGGGCGGACTCTTCACCGGCATCAGGGCCAGCAGCTCAGCCGCGCGCGGCGACAGCACGGTCGTCTCGAGTGTCACCCCTTCATGAACGATGCGATATCGAGGCCCGGCCCGCTCGAACTGCAGGCAGACGGGTTGTCCGTCGAAATCAGCCTCGAACAGGATCTGGCCGATCTGCCAATTTGTCCGCAAGCTATGGCGCGCGCCCTCGTGCTGGATGTCGCACCCGAAGGCGCCCGGCTCCAGTTTCAGCCGGATCGGCTCGGCGCCCACCTGCACGATCCATTCCGACCCGACCTTGCGGCTATGCCCGCGTAACTGGCCAGTGATCTTGCTTGCGCGGTCGATGTAGCGCCAGCGCGCGTACGCCGCAACCGATGCCACCAGCAGCGGATTCGGGTGGACCGCATCGGATGCGTGAAAGCCATTGGGGTAGCTTTCCGTGATCAGCCCCGTATGCAGGCGACCCTGCAGGAAGCGGGCGTTGCGCATCAGTGCTGCCTGAAAGGGGATGTTGGTCGTGACGCCGCGAACCACGAAGCGGTTCAATGCGTCGCGCATCGAGGCGACCGCCTGTTGCCGGTCCCGGCCGTGAGTGATCAGTTTGGCGATCAGCGAGTCGTAGTGGATCGAGATTTGGTCGCCGTCGTACACGCCGGTGTCGACGCGTACCCGATCGGCTGTCTCGGATGGCGGCGCGAAGCGCACCAGCCGTCCGGTAGAAGGCAAAAAGCCGCGGAAGGGATCTTCGGCGTTGATCCGACACTCGATCGCCCAACCCCGGCATCCGATCTGGTCCTGCCGCAACGCGAGCGGTTCCCCGGCGGCGATCCGGATCATCCACTCGACCAGATCGAGCCCGGTGATCATCTCGGTCACCGGATGCTCGACCTGCAGCCGCGTGTTCATCTCGAGAAAGTAGAAATTGCGCTGCGGATCGACCACGAACTCCACGGTCCCCGCAGACTGATAGTGAACCGCGCGGGCCAGCGCGCAAGCCTGCTCGCCCATCGCGCGGCGCATCGCCTCATCCAGGAACGGCGATGGCGCCTCCTCGATCACCTTCTGGTGACGGCGCTGGATGGAGCATTCGCGCTCCCACAAATACAGCATTTGGCCGTGCGCGTCGCCGAGCACCTGGATTTCGATGTGACGAGGCTCGGTGATGTACTTTTCGATGAAGACGCGGTCGTCGCCGAACGCGTTCCTCGCCTCGTTTCGGCACGAGGCAAAGCCTTCGTGACACTCGGCATCGTTGCCGGCGACCCGCAAGCCCTTGCCGCCGCCGCCCGCGCTCGCCTTGATCATCACCGGGTAGCCGATGCCGCGGGCGATCCGCACCGCCTGTTCCGCGTCCGCGATCACGTCGGTGTGGCCGGGAATCGTGCTGACGCCGGCTGCGGTGGCGATGCGTTTGGAGGCGATTTTGTCGCCCATCGCGCGGATCGATTCGGCTTTGGGGCCGATGAAGACGATTCCCTCCGATTCGAGGCGGGCGCAAAAGGCAGCGTTCTCCGACAGGAATCCGTAACCGGGGTGCACCGCCTCGGCACCGGTCTGCCTGCACGCGGCGATGATGCGCTCGGCGTCCAGGTACGACAGCCGCGACGGCGGCGGGCCGATCGCCACCGCCTCGTCCGCCAGCTCGACATGGCGTGCGTTGCGGTCCGCTTCCGAGTAGACCGCGACCGTTCGGATTCCCATTGTGCGCGCGGTTCGGATCACGCGGCAGGCAATCTCGCCGCGGTTGGCGATCAGGATCTTCTTGAACATATGGATCCTGAAGCTGCCCACCTCACAATGGAATGTTGCCGTGTTTTCGCCACGGATTGTCGAGTTTCTTGTCGCGCAGCATCGCAAGTGATCGGCACAGCCGCCCGCGCGTCTCGCGCGGCATGATCACGTCGTCGATGAATCCGCGATGCCCCGCAACGAAGGGGTTGGCGAACTTCTCGCGGTACTCGCGCTCGCGCGCCGCCAGCTTCTCGGCGTCGTGTTTTTCGTCGCGGAAAATGATCTCCACCGCCCCTTTGGGTCCCATCACCGCGATTTCGGCCGAGGGCCACGCGAAATTGACGTCGCCGCGCAGGTGCTTGGAGCTCATCACGTCATACGCGCCGCCGTAGGCCTTGCGCGTGATGACGGTGAGCTTCGGCACAGTGCACTCGGCGTACGCGTACAGCAGCTTGGCTCCGTGCCGGATGATGCCGCCGTACTCCTGGGACGTGCCGGGCAAGAACCCCGGAACGTCGACAAACGTGATAATTGGGATGTTGAAAGCGTCGCAGAACCGAACGAAGCGCGCTGCCTTGATCGAGCTTCTGATGTCGAGGCACCCGGCCAGCACGAGCGGCTGGTTGGCGACGATTCCCACGGCATCGCCCGCCAGGCGGCCGAAACCGACCACGATGTTGCGGGCGTAGTCGGGGGCGAGCTCGAAGAACTCGCACTCGTCGACCACCTTGGTGATCAACTCCTTGATGTCGTACGGCTGGTTCGGGTTGTCGGGAACGAGCGTATCGAGCGACGGCTCGATCCGGTCGCTCGGATCACTGGTGGGCAGGCGCGGCGGCCTCTCGCGGTTGTTGGCAGGCAGGTAGCCGACCAGGCGGCGCGTCATGATCAACGTTTCGACATCGTTGTCGAACGCCAGATCCGCCACCCCGGAACGCGTGCTGTGGGTCAGCGCTCCGCCAAGCTCCTCGGCAGTGACTGTCTCGTGCGTCACGGTCCGCACCACCTCCGGGCCGGTCACGAACATGTACGACGAATCCTTCACCATCAGGATGAAGTCGGTCATCGCCGGCGAGTAGACCGCGCCGCCGGCACACGGCCCCATTATCAGGGACAGCTGCGGTATCACGCCCGATGCGAGCACGTTGCGTTGGAATACCTCGGCGTAACCGCCGAGCGAGGCGACACCTTCCTGGATTCGCGCGCCGCCCGAGTCGTTCAGGCCGATCACCGGTGCGCCGACTTTCATCGCATGGTCCATGATCTTGCAGATCTTCTCGGCGTGCGCTTCCGACAGCGCCCCGCCGAAGACGGTGAAATCCTGGCTGAACACGAACACGAGCCGTCCGTTGATGGTGCCGTAGCCGATGACCACACCGTCGCCCGGTATCCGCGTGTCGGCCATCCCGAAGTCGTGGCAGCGGTGCTCGACGAACATGTCCCATTCCTCGAACGAATCGGCGTCGAGCAGAATCTCGATTCGCTCACGCGCGGTCAGCTTGCCTTTGGCGTGCTGCGCTTCGACGCGGCGCTCGCCTCCGCCGAGTCGTGCCGCCGCGCGTTTTTCGTCAAGCTGCCGGATGATGTCGTGCATCGGTCCTCTCCTGCTTGTGCCGGTCTCTAACTCAATCCCGCCAGCGCCAGCAGGCGCTGAGCCGCCACGGTAGCGGCCATGGTCCCGTCCCGCACGGCGTGCTCGAGCGCCGGCAGCTCGCGCCGCACGTCCGGGTTCGAGCCGAAGCTGTCGCGCAGCGCATTCTGGATGATCTCCCACATCCAACCGACCGCCTGTTCCCGCCGGCGCCGCTCGAACGCTCCACTCGCCCGCATCGCCTCCCGAAAGCGCCCGATCTCGTTCCAGAACTCGACGATGCCCTCCCGCTTCAGTGCGCTGGCGACGAGCACCGGCGGAATCCACCCTGCCGTCCGATTCGCAACCAGTGGCAGCGCTGATTCGAAGTGCTCGCGCGCGCGCTGCGCTGCGCGTGCGTCCAAATCGGCTTTGTTGATCACGATCAGGTCGGTGAGCTCGACAATGCCTTTTTTCATCGCCTGCAAATCATCGCCTGCATTCGGTAGCTGCAGCAGCACGAAGATGTCCGTCATCGCGGCCACGGCAGTTTCCGATTGGCCGACCCCGACCGTCTCGACCACGATCACATCGAAGCCCGCCGCTTCGCACACGAGCAGGCATTCGCGCGTTGCCGCCGCAACGCCGCCCAGCGCGCCGCCGCTCGGTGACGGGCGGATGAACGCGCGTGGATTGCGGGCCAGCTGCTCCATGCGCGTCTTGTCGCCCAGGATCGAGCCGCCGGTCAGCGCGGAAGATGGATCGACGGCGAGCACCGCGACCCTGTGGCCAGCCTCGATCGCATGCAATCCGGCCGCCTCGATGAACGTGGACTTGCCCACACCGGGGGCGCCCGAAATGCCGATCCGAATCGCAGCGCCCGCGTGCGACAGCAGCGCCTGCAGCAGCCCCTGTGCGCGGCGTCGATGGTCGACGCGGGTCGATTCGACAAGCGTGATCGCCTTGGCCAGCGCTCGCGGCTGACCGGACAGCACACCCGCCAGCAACTCCTGGTCGGCGGGGCTGGCGGGGCCTGATGCGGTCGCACCGGGCAGCGGATCGGTGGCGCGCTTCAACGCCGCACAGTCTCGAGCCGCGCTTTGAGCCGTGATGTGCCGGCAGTCATACGTTACGCGCGGGAAACCAGGTCGAGATGCTCGCGGATCGTTACCAGCAGCACGCGTGCAGCCTCCGGGATCGGTGTGCCGGGTCCGAAAACTCCGGCCACCCCCGACGACTTTAGAAATTCGTAGTCGCGCTGTGGGATCACTCCGCCAGCGAACACCACGACTTCGCGCGCGCCCTGCGCACGCAGCTCCGCGATCAGCTGCGGCACCAGCGTGCGGTGGCCCGCCGCCAGCGTCGAAACGCCGACCGCATGCACGTCGTTCTCGATCGCCTGTCGCGCAACTTCTTCCGGCGTCTGGAACAAGGCGCCGACGTCCACATCGAAGCCCAGGTCGGCCAGCGCGGCGGCGACGATCCGTGCGCCCCGATCGTGACCATCCTGGCCGAGCTTTGCCACCAGGATGCGCGGCCTTCGCCCTTCGGCGCGCTCGAAAGCATCGACCTCGCTCTTCAGGCTTTGCCACAATGGATCGCGCTCGAAGCGGGCACCGTACACACCGCTGACGCGCTGCGAATCGGCGCGGTAGCGCCCCCATACCTTCTCCAGTGCGTCGGAGCACTCCCCGACAGTGGCGCGTGCCCGCACCGCCGCGATCGTCAGTTCGAGCAGATTGGCTTGGCCGTCGCGCGCGCCTTGTTCCAGAGCCTGCAACGTGCGCTGCACGGCGGCACCGTCGCGGCGCGATCGCAATTGCACGAGTCGTGCAAGCTGGGCTTGCCGAACGGCGGTGTTGTCGATGTCGCGGACCTCGATACTTTCCTCGTCGGCCGGGCGGTACTTGTTGACGCCGACGATCGCTTCCTCGCCGCGGTCGATCCGGGCCTGACGCTCCGTGGCGCAGCGCTCGATCTGCAGCTTGGCCCAGCCGGAGGAGACGGCACGCGTCATCCCACCCATCGCCTCGACTTCCTGAATGATCGACCAGGCCTTGTCGGCCATCTGCTGCGTCAACGATTCCATCAAATACGAACCGCCCCACGGATCGACCACCCGCGCCAAATTGGTTTCCTCCTGCAGGATCAGCTGGGTGTTTCGCGCGATGCGGGCGGAGAAATCGGTCGGCAGGGCGATCGCCTCGTCCAGCGCGTTCGTATGCAGCGACTGGGTGCCGCCGAACACTGCGGCCATCGCCTCGACCGTCGTGCGAACCACGTTGTTGTAGGGATCCTGCGCGGCGAGCGACCAGCCGGATGTTTGGCAGTGGGTTCGCAGCACCAGCGACTTCGGGTTGCGCGCGCCGAAATCGCGCATGATCCGGCTCCACAGCAGCCGCGCCGCCCGCAGCTTTGCGATCTCCAGATAGAAGTTCATCCCGATCGCGAAGAAGAACGACAGCCGGCCGGCGAACTCGTCGACGTCGAGGCCGCGCTGCACGGCCGTTCGTACGTACTGCATGCCGTCGGCCAGGGTGAACGCCAGCTCCAGCGTCGGCGTGGCCCCCGCTTCCTGCATGTGGTACCCGGAGATCGAGATGGAATTGAAGCGCGGCATGCGGCGCGCCGTGTACTCGACGATGTCGGCGACGATCCGCATCGACGGCTCGGGCGGATAAATGTAGGTGTTGCGGACCAGGAACTCTTTCAGTATGTCGTTCTGGATCGTCCCCGAGAGCTGCTCCAGCGCCACACCCTGTTCCTCGCCCGCCACCACGTATCCGGCCAGCACCGGTAGCACCGCGCCGTTCATCGTCATCGACACCGAAACGCGATCGAGCGGGATGCCGTCGAACAGGATCCTCATGTCCTCGACCGAGTCGACCGCAACGCCGGCCTTGCCGACATCGCCCAAGACGCGGGGGTGGTCGGAGTCGTAGCCGCGGTGCGTGGCCAAGTCGAAAGCGACCGAAATTCCCTGGCCACCCCCCTCGAGACCACGGCGATAAAAAGCGTTGGATTCCTCGGCGGTGGAAAACCCGGCGTACTGGCGGATGGTCCAAGGCTTGACCGCGTACATCGTCGCCTGCGGTCCCCGCACGAACGGCTCGAAGCCGGGCAGGGTGTCGGCGGCGGGGAGTTGCACGACGTCGGCCGCCGTGTACAGGGGTTTGACAAGCAGTGAATCGGGCGTGAGCCAGTCCAACGATTCGAGCGGCGCGCCGCGTAGCGACTCCAGTGCAGCGGCCTTCCAGGCGCTCGGGTCCGTCGTCCACTTGTCGGCCTTGCGCTTTGCATCCGACATGAGCACTCCTCGGGCAGGTTCGTTCGCACTATAGTAGAAGCTGCTGCGGGGACCCAAGCGCGATGAGCAAGGCGTTCGTCAAGGAAGGCGCCGAGAGCGAGGAAGACGAGGAATTCGAGGCCCCCTCGCTGCCGGCCGGCGCCAAGAACTACATGACGGCCAGTGGATACCGGCGAATGAAGTCCGAGTTGGTTCACCTGCTCGAGGTCGAGCGCCCCGAGGTCGTTCGCACGGTGTCGTGGGCCGCATCCAACGGCGACCGCTCGGAAAACGGCGATTACATCTATGGCAAGAAGCGGCTGCGCGAGATCGATCGCCGCATCCGCTTCCTGACGAAACGCCTGGATGTCGCTGAGGTGGTCGACGTCGGCGCACGCGAAGCCACCGATCAGATCTTCTTCGGCGCGACGGTGGTGTACCAGACCGGCCGCGGCGAACGACAGCAGGTCAGGATCGTCGGCGTCGACGAAGTCGATCCGACGCGCCGGCACGTGAGCTGGGTTTCCCCGATCGCGCGCGCCCTGTTGAAGGCGCGCGAGGGTGATTCTGTGCAGTTCCTGACGCCGAGCGGAGCGGAGACGGTCGAGGTGCTGGAAGTGCGCTATGAGGCTGCGGACGGCTGAAAATGGTGACGAAAAATAGACGCGATTTTCTGCGGTACGCCGGCGCGCTAGGCGCAGGCGCGCTGGCCGCAGGCCCCTCTTTCGCACGTGCGGCGGAGCGGATCGTGCTTCCGATCGGCAACGGCGAACGGCCGCTTGCGAGGTATCCGCAGAAAAGGCCGCTGATCGTGTTGACCACTCGGCCTCCGCAACTGGAGACACCGTGGGAGGTTTTTCGGGAGGGGGTGATAACGCCGAACGACGCGTTCTTCGTGCGCTATCACCTGGCAGGGATCCCGACCGACATCGACCCGGATTCGTACCGGATCGAGGTTGGCGGCAAGGTTGCAACGCCGCTCGCACTGTCGCTGGACGATCTGCGCCGGTTCGACCCGGTCGAGCTCGTTGCCGTCAATCAGTGCTCGGGCAACAGCCGCGGCTTTTTCGAGCCGCGCGTGGCTGGTGGACAGCTCGGCAATGGCGCGATGGGCAATGCCAAGTGGCGTGGCGTTCCGCTGAAGGCGGTGCTCGAGCGCGCAGGCGTGCAGCCTGGGGCGAAACAGGTGTCGTTCGACGGCCTCGACGAGCCGGTTGCCCCGGTGACGCCGGACTTCGTCAAAGCGCTCGGCATCGATCATGCGATGGAGGGCGAGGTGATGCTCGCCTACTCGATGAACGACGCGGACCTTCCGATGCTCAACGGCTACCCGGTCCGACTGATCGTTCCCGGTTACTACGGAACCTACTGGGTCAAGCACGTGAGCCGGATCACCGTGCTGGACGAGGCGCTCGCCAATTTCTGGATGGCGACCGCGTACCGCATTCCTGACAACGACTGCGCGTGCGTGGCGCCCGGGACGGCGCCGGCGCGAACGGTGCCGATCGGCCGCTACGACGTACGCTCGTTCATCACGAGCCTGGACGATGGCGAGCGCGTTGCGGCCAACCGGCAGATGGTCGTTCGCGGAATCGCGTTCGATGGCGGCTACGGAATCCGCGAGGTGGCGCTGTCGATCGACGGCGGGCGCATGTGGGTACAGACCACTCTGGGCAAGTACCTCGGCCGCTACTCCTTCCGCGAATGGGAGTCGCCCGTTTCGCTGCCACCCGGCACGCACGAGTTGAAGGTGAGAGCGCTGAACTCGATCGGGCAGTCTCAACCGCTCGATCCCTTGTGGAATCCGGCCGGATACATGCGCAACGTGGTCGAATCGGTCCGCGTGGTCGCGGCCTAAAGAATGCCGGGAGGGGCTACCATGATGCGCAGATTGACGCTCGCGGCCTTGGCCGTCTTCGCGGCGTGCCTTGCCGCTGGAGCCGGCTCGTTCGCCGCCGGGTTGAAGATCGAGCTACCGCCGCCGCAGGCAGCACTGGCCCCGGGGATAGGCTCGGATCTGGCCCGGAACCGCTGTTTGAACTGCCACTCGACCGACTACATCGCGACGCAACCGCCCGGCAAACCGCTGGCGTTCTGGAAGGCCGAAGTGGAGAAGATGAGAAAGGTGTACGGCGCGCAGGTCGCCGACGACGAGATCGCGCCGCTCGCGGAATACCTGGCGCGCGCGTACGGCAGCGGCCAGTGAACGAGCACTGTTCCCAAACGAAACGCAAACACGAAAGGGAGGAAGAGATGCGTGCTACTACCCGCTTTTGGATCGCCGCCTCGGTCGCACTGCTCGGATTCGCGGATCCGACGTGCGCACAGGAATCCAGCTACGTCCCGGGAACGGTATGGGTGCTTTCGTCCATCAAGACCGAGCCGGGACAATCCGAAAACTACCTGGACTTTCTCGATAAGACGTGGAAGAAAATCAACGAGATGGCGAAGAAGGAAGGCTACGTCGTCTCGTATCACGTCCTGCAACAGACCAACGCTCGAGAGAACGAGCCGGATCTGATGCTGGTGGTCGAATACAAGGACTTTCTGACGAATTCGCAGCGTCTCGAGTTCCAGAAGAAGTTGGAAGCGCTGCTGTCGACCGACTCCCACAGGGCGGATACGCAGGCAGGAGAACGCAAGACGATGCGCAAAGTTGCGGGAGACATGGAACTGCAGGAGCTCAATCTGAAGTGATTCGCTAACCGCGAAGGCTGGCCACTGCTCTTCGGCCACCTGTGCGCGGCCGGATTTGGCGCGCGTGACCCGCTGCACTTGCTTGACGTGCCGGATCGAGCGCACCACGCGCGTGAGCAACGCCGAAGCGGAGAAGTAAGTACAAATCGGTTGCCCGAATGCGCTCCTGCCGCACGCAGCCGAATTCCTGATCGGCGCCAGGTACGCGCCCGGCGTTGCG
>JAFAIM010000029.1 GCA_019236735.1 Burkholderiaceae bacterium | reverse complement strand
TCGGTAGTGCCTTGCGCGCCTGGGCGGCCGACTGCTTTGTCGCTCGCCTCGCGAATACTCGCCTGATATTCGTCTCGGCTCGCTTCGCGCATTCGGCTCACCCAGGCGCGCCTTTCCCTGCCGAATCGGGTGTTACATGCCACTAGGCGACGCCGGTCAGCGTTGCGGTGAACTGGCGAACGATCTCGGTCCAACCCTCGCGATGCGCGTTGGCTTGCGCGGGCGGCAGCTTGCGATGGGTCAGCACTAGCTCGGTTCCTTCGCCGTGGGAGTGGAATTCGACGGTTACGACGGTCGGCCTGTCGTCCGTATGGACCGAAATCCACGTGAACGACAGGCGAGACGGCCGCTCGATCAGCAGGTACTCGCCGGAGTGCTCGGTCGCACGGTCGCGGTCGATCATCGTGATGCAGAAAGAGCCGCCGACGCGCGGATCCACCCGCGCGGTCGCAGTCCATCCGGGGCACGGCGTCATCCACCTCGCCAGGCTCGCGGGGTCCAGCCAGGCGTCGAATACGCGCTCGCGCGCAACCGCAATCACGCGCCGTACGAAGACTGCATCAGCTTCGCTCGTACCAGTGTCAGCGGTCCTGACCATTGACAACCCTCCCCGTCCAGGTACTCCCTATTGTGAACGGTGCGGAGGTCATCGCCTGCGGCGTCCGCGCACTGCCCTGGGGTGCTTCGGTGCCGCGGTGGCGGCTGCGCCGCGATCGGCGATCAGCAACTCTTCCAGCGCGTCCAGCCGCGCCTCCCAGAACGCTTGGTAGTGCTGCAGCCAATCGGCTGCCTGCCGTAGAGGCGCGGCGCGCAGCCGCAGCCGGTGCTCGCGCCCGCGCACCGTGCGCTCGACCAACCCCGCCCGCTCCAGAACCTTCAGGTGCTTGGACACTCCATTGAGCGACATCGGGAAGCGCTCCGCCAGAGCGCACACGTTGGCTTCGCCCTTTCGCAGCTCGGCAAGAATTCCCCTGCGGGTCGGGTCGGAAATCGCCGCATAGACGCGATCGAGGCTATGTTCGTTCACTGCCATCATTTGCCAATATTCAACCATATGGTAGAGTATTTGTCCAGTGCCTTGCAGCACCCGAGATCCGAACCTGGCAAAACCACCGACCCGGAGAAGCCAATGAGCAACAGCGACCGCACGATCACGAACCATCGAGTCGTCTCGCACGAGGAATGGCTCGCCGCCCGCACCGCCTTCCTTGCGAAGGAAAAAGCCTTCTCCCGCCAGCGCGAGGACCTCGCGCGTGAGCGCCGCGAGCTGCCGTGGGAGCAGGTCACCAAGCGCTACGTGTTCGACACTGCCGCAGGCAAGCAAACGCTGGCCGAACTGTTCGAAGGGCGCCATCAGCTGGCCGTCTATCACTTCATGTTCAACCCGAGCGACGAAGCCGGCTGCCCGCACTGCTCATTCTGGGCCGACCACTACGATGCGATCGGCGTGCACCTGAATGCCCGCGATGTCACGTTCGCCGTGATCTCACGCGCTCCGCTGGCGAAGATCGAGCCGTTCCGCAAGAGGATGGGGTGGAAGTTCAAGTGGGTGTCCTCGGGCGGCACCGATTTCAACTACGACCACCAGGCTTCGTTCTCCGATGCAGAGCTGAAGAGCGGAACCGTCTTCTACAATTACACGAAGTCACCACCCGTGGCGCCCGATCGGGAAGGCATCAGCGTGTTCTATCGCGATGACAACGGGAACGTCTTCCACACGTACTCCTGCTACGCGCGTGGAATCGACATGGTGAACGGCACCTATCAGTTCCTCGACCTGGTGCCGAAAGGCCGGGACGAGGATCCGGAATTTGCGCAAGCCTGGGTGCGGTATCACGACCGCTACTAAATGACGTCGAACGTCTCTTCTTTGATCTGGAGCAAGCAGCGCGGACTGCTCGCGGTGTGCGCGCTGCTGCTCGCCGCGAGCGCCGGCGCCACCGCCCTGATGTGCGCCTCGATGTCCGGCGGAATGTCGATGCCGGGCAACTGGACGATGTCGATGGCGTGGATGAGGATGCCGGGCCAGTCGTGGGGTGGCTCCGGCGTCTCGTTCGAAATCATGTGGCTCGTGATGATGATTGCGATGATGCTGCCGGCGCTCGTGCCGCCTCTTGCGGTGTACGCACCGTACGACCTGGCGCGCACGCGCGCCGATCGGATCCGCGCTGCAACGCTGACGACTATCGTCGCGATCGGGTATTTCGCCGTCTGGGCCGGTATCGGTGCGGCGATCTATCCGTTGGGCGCAGCGATCGCCGCCGGACAGATGCAGTCGGCGCCGATCGCGAGGACGGAGCCTTTCGTCGCGGGCCTCACCCTCGTGCTCGCCGGCTGGGTTCAATGCTCGCCGTGGAAGGCGCGGCAGCTCGAGCGATGCCGCGCACTGGCCAACTGCTGCAGCGTGCGGCCTGCGAGCGTGGCCGCTGCGTGGCGCCATGGCGTTACGCTAGGAGTCGACTGCGGGCGCTGCTGCTGCGCGCTGATGGCAGCCTTTTTAGCGCTCGGGGTGATGAATCCCACCGCAATGATCTTGATCGCGGTCGCGATCACCGGCGAGCGCTTGGCCGCGCGCCCCGCTTTGCCCGCGCGCGCCGCAGGCGTGCTGCTGATCGTGGTCGGCGCGCTTGACCTGATTGGCTTAGCAACGCCGATCTGAAGTCTGCACTGCGGGGTGCAATGCAACGCGCTGGGTCCGTGCAGGAACTCCGAAGCCGGTGATCGTCGACGGCCCCGGCGATACCAACGGCATCCGGCTCGCTGTCGGTTCCCGCATCACGGCTGCCATCTTGGCAATCGTCGCATCGAGCCGCGCGAAGCCCGGCGTGAAACTCGGCAGGAAAATCGCCGCGCACCGCCTGATGCGCGCGGCAGGCTTCCTTGTCAGCAGCGGAAGGATCGTTGCCGCCGCCAGAACGATCGACACCAGCGGCAGCGCGCCGCTAAATGCTCCGTTCGCGTCGTTTGCCGCGGCCACGAACAGTGGGCCCGCCACGCCAGCGGCACCCCAGGCAGTCAGCAGCGCGCCGTAGTTGGCCCCCATGTGCCGGGTGCCGAAGTAGTCGGCGTTCATCGACGGCATCGTTCCGAAGCCGCCTCCGTAGCACAGCAGAACGACTGCGTACGCCACGAGCGCCCACGCCAGCGTGTGCGCGCTGCCCAGCAAGAAGAACACGACCGCCTGCAGGAGGAAGATCAGACAGAACGAGCGGGTGGGGCCGATACGGTCGGAAAGTGCCCCCCAGAAGAAGCGGCCGAGCGTGTTGAACAGCGCCACACCGCCGTACGCCGCTGCGACCGCGGCCGGCGAAGCACCGGTGAGCTCCTGCAGGATCGGCAGCGCATTGCTGATCAGGATGATGCCGGCGGTGACGTTCAAGAACAGCGTCGCCCACAGCAGATAGAACTGCCGGGTCGCAAGCATCTGGCGCGTCGTGTACGAGTGCCGCGCAGCCGCCGCCTTCGCTTTGCCGGGCCGCGTGGGCTGCGTAGGCTGCGCGGGCGCGGTCGGATTGGCCAGCAGCGACGCTGCCAGCAGTCCCAGCACGACGAAGGCGATGCCGGAGAGCGTCAGCACGTTCATCACCGCGTGCATCTGGCCGGCTCCGAGCAGCCGCGTGACGCCACCGGCGTGCGCCGCCTTCGCACAGCGCGCTGCCTCGGCTGCCGCTGCCCGGAACGACGGCAAACTCTTGACCGCCAGGTTGTAGATCACTGCTCCCAGGCCGAAACCGGTCACGGCGATCCCGCTTCCCAGCCCGCGCCGGTTCGGAAACCACTTGGTGACGGCCGTCACAGCCGTCACGTACCCCATACCGACCCCGATTCCGCCTGCCACGCCGTACGTCAAGCACAGCCAGCCCGCGCCCAGGTATGGCGTTCCCAGGCCGGCCAACACGTTGGCCCCGCCCCATAGAACAGCGCTGGTGATCGCGACTTGGCGCGGCCCGATCCGATCTTGCAAGCGCCCGCCGACGAGCGCGCCGGGGCCGAGGCAGAAGATTGCGAGCGAGAAGGCGAACGTGGTGGTGGTAGTGGACCACCCGAAGCAAGCGATCAGCGGCTGCGTGAACAGGCTCCACGAATAGATCGTGCCCAGGCAGATCATCAGCAGCATGCCGCCCAAGGCGACGGTCCAGCGGTTCATCCAGGTGCCTCCCAGCTTCCTGTACGAGATGAGCCGAGCGAGGCCCTACTGTGCTGCAGCAGAACCAGGCGAGGTAGTGTCTTTGGTCAACTGCGGCGGCTTAACTGTCGGGTGGGAGCTTCAGCAGCCATTGTTTAACCCTTTGATTTCAGCCTTTGGTTTCAGCCTTTGGTTTCGGCCTTTTGTTTAAACTGGTGGCTAATCCATACTCATTGCGTTGACGTTCCCAGCGCGCCACCGCCGGGAGGAGGCCTGATGAAGCTGCTGGCGAAGTTCAACCTGGCCTTCCTGGCCTTCTTTGCGTTGGGCCTGGCGTCGATCGGCTACGTCGCCTGGGATGAGTTGCAGCGAAACGCTCGCGAAGAGGTGTCGCAGGACGCGCGCCTGCTGCTCGAATCGGCCATCGCGCAGCGCAACTACACGGTCGCGCAGATCCGGCCGCTGCTCGACATCCAGATGAAATTCCTGTTCCTGCCGCAGACGGTCCCGGCGTATGCCGCCACCGAAGTATTCAACGACATGCACAAGCGCCATCCGGAGTTCTCGTACAAGGAGGCGGCGCTGAACCCGACCAATCCACGCGACCGCGCGGTGGACTGGGAGGCCGACATCATTCAGTCGTTCCGCAACAACGCCGACCGCAAAGAGATCACCGGCGAGCGGCAGACCCCGGACGGCCCGTCGTATTACGTAGCGCGGCCGCTGCGAATCGTCGATCCGAACTGCCTGGTGTGCCATACCTCAGCGGAAGTGGCGCCCGCGACGCTGGTCCAGCAGTACGGCAGCGCCAACGGGTTCGGATGGAAGCTCAACGAAGTGATCGGCGCGCAGCTCATTTCCGTGCCGAGTGCAATTCCCACCGCGCGCGCCAACATGGCGTTCAAGCACTTCATGCTGTCGGTGGCTGGGGTGTTCATCGCCGTCGGCTTGCTGCTGAACCTGATGCTGTGGCGAATCGTCATCCAGCCGGTCACCAAACTATCGGCGGTGGCCGACCGGGTCAGCAAAGGCGACCTAGAGGCGCCAGCGTTCGCCGCCACGTCGCGCGACGAGATCTCCGAGCTGGCGGCTGCCTTCGGCCGGATGCGCAAGAGCATCGTGGGCGCGATGAAGATGCTTGGCGAGTGACGGGCGGGAGTGCGGGCGACACGGACCTGAAAGCAGAACCTGCGTGGAGCAGCCCGAACGCTTCGGCAAGTACGTCGTCTCCGAAGTCCTCGGAAAAGGCGCGATGGGCGCCGTCTACAAGGCGTTCGATCCGGACATCCGTCGCCCTGTTGCGATCAAGACGATCCACTCGCAACTTCTGGAGCAGGAGACCACCGGCGATCTGATGAGCGCACGCTTCCGCCATGAGGCGCAAGCGGCCGGACGCCTGGCGCACCCGGGAATCGTCGGCGTGTACGAATTCGGGCAGGCCAACGATTGCGCCTATATCGCGATGGAGTTCGTCGAGGGCCGCACGCTGCGGCACTATTTCGCGAACAAAGCCGTCTTCGATGCCGACCAAATCGTCAGCGTGATGGTGCAGTTGCTGGAGGCGCTCGGGCATGCGCACGAGCGCGGGGTGTGGCATCGCGACATCAAGCCGGCCAATTTGATCCTGATCAGCGACGGGCGGGTGAAGATCGCTGACTTCGGAATCGCGCGGGTCGACGATTCCGAGCTGACCCAGGTCGCGTCGGTGATGGGAACTCCGGGATACATCGCCCCCGAGATGTACCGTAAGGCGCCGGTCGATCATCGCGCCGACCTGTTCGCCGCCGGCGTCGTGATGTACGAGATGCTGGCTGGCAGGCCCGCCTTCCTGGGTTCGACCCAGGAAGTGATGTACAGCGTCTGCCACGAGGAGCCGCCGCCGATCGCTGCGCAGCCGGAGCATCCCGGTCTTGCCCATTTCGAGCCGGTGGCGCGCCGCGCGATGGCAAAGATGCCGGAGCAGCGCTTCCAAAGCGCGGCGGAGTTTCGCGACGCGATCCTGGCCGCTTATCAACAGTCGGCGCAGGCACAGACGCCCGACGACACCTTGATCGCCGTCCACAGTACCCCTGTCGCCGCACCGAAGCCCGAGGCATCCGCGCCCTCCCCGGCCGTTGGCGTTCCAACAGGAGGACTTGCGTGGGATCCGCATGTGCTCGCCCGGCTGGAGAAACAACTTGCCGTTGCGGTGGGGCCGCTGGCGCGGGTAATGGTGCGGCGAGCTGCCAAGCAAAGCGCCAATTTGAAGACGTTGATCGACACGGTCGCGAGCGAGCTCGGGTCGACCGAAGAGCGCCAAGCCTTCCTGGCAGGAGTGCGAGACCTGCTGGCGCCGGGGCGCGCAACAGCACCGACCCCGCAACCGGTGCCTGCACGAGTCGATCCGCGCACCGGCAAACCGCCGACCGACAGCAAAGCCGGCCCCGCCTCTGTCGACGTTGCAGCACCGGCGCCGGCGGCAACGGCCCTGACGGAGCAGGATATCCAGCGCGCATCGCAGTTGCTCGGATCGCTGATCGGGCCGCTATCGCGAGTGATTGTCAAGAGCGCAGCGGCCAAAGCTCACGACAAGGCCCAGTTTTATCGGCTGGTAGCCGAAGGAATCCCCACCGAGGAGGACCGCGAGACATTCCTGCGGGACGTGCGGAACGCGGGCAAGCGCTGACGTTCAGCGCCGCTCGACCCAATACAGCGCGGTGAGCGCCACCGCCAGCACCAAGATCCCGGGCAACGCAGCCACGACGATCGGCGGCCAAGTGGCCAGCAGTCCCAGGTGCGAAAACAGCTTGTTCATCGCGTAGAAGATCACGCCGATCATGATTCCCGAGAACACCTTGAAGCTCATCGTTCCGCTGCGAACGTGCAGGTACGCGAACGGTAGCGCCAGCGCCATCATCACCAGGATCGTCAGCGGGTAGAAGAGCTTCCCCCAGAGGGCGATCTCGAAGCGGTTGGTGACCTGGTGGTTTTCGTCCAAGTGGCGGATGTAGCGCGACAGGTTCAACGCGCTCATTCGCTCCGGCTGCACCAGGATCGCGCCGAAGATTTCCGGTGTCAGGCCCGAGCGCCACAGCATCTGCGGCTCGCGGATCACCTCGGTGTGCTCCGCCGTCTGCGATGTATCGCTCGCTACTACGGGAGGCAGCGAGGTCTCGACCACGCCCTGCAGGTTCCAGCCCTGGCCGTGCACGTAGCTGCCGCTGTCGGCCGTCGCGATCGTTCGCAGCCGCATGTCGCGGTCGAACTCGTAAATGCGCCAGCGAACCACCGAAGTGTCGGTGTTCACGTGATTGACGTTGACGAAGCGCAACCGCGGTTGGCCGTCGCCCCCGTCGGCGACCACGTCGCGCACCCAAACCCCGGAGCGAAATTCCTGCGCCAGCGACGCGCCGGTCGCCTCCAGCTTCAGGCGACGCGCGAGGTCTTCGGCCGACGGCGCCAGCGATTCGCCCAACACGTAGGTGAGCACGACGAAGCCGATACCAATTTGCACGATTGCCGAGGCGAGCCGCCGCGTGCTCAGGCCGGCCACCCGCATGATCGTGAATTCCGAATTGGCCGCCAGCTTGGACAGCGCGTAGACCGTGCCGATCAGCGCAGCGATCGGCATCAGCTCGTACGTGCGTGACGGCGTCAACAGCAGAACGAACGCCAGCGCGTACGCGGTCCTGTAGCCGCCATGCCCGACATCGTCGAACTCCTTGATCAGGTCGAACATCGCGAACAGCGCCACCAGCGCCAGCAGAACGAAACCGGTGGAGGACGCCACCTCCCGCCACAGGTAGCGGCGCAGCGTGATCACTCGGCGCCCCTCCAGTTGCGCGGATCGAGCCAGCGAGGCAGCCAGCGTTGCAGGTACACGCGCCGCACGAACAGCAGCGCGGTCAGCGCGATCGCCACCGCGTGCGTGAACCAGGCGCCCGCAACGAAGCCGATGCGCCGCTGCTGCACCCAGGCCTGAGCAATCTCGATTCCGTCGAGGTACAGCACGAACATCAGCACGGCGACGATCAGGTTGGCGGAGCGACCGATGCGGGGATTGACGAATGCCAGCGGCACCGCCAGCAGCGACAGCACCAGCGCCACCACCGGCAGCCCCAGCCGCCACAGCAGCTCGCCCTGGTGCCACGGGCTGGGCTCCATGATCAAGTCCAGCGTCGGCAGCGCGCGCGCGCTGGACGGCGAAAACGGCGTCTGCACCGGCTGGTCGAGCGGCACCGAGTAGCTGCCGAACTCGACCACGCGGAAGCTCGGCGCGCCGGGCAGCCCCTCGTAGCGACGCCCATCGCGCAGCGTCAGCACGCGCGTTCCGTCCGGCCGCACTTGCACCTCGCCGGTGGCGGCGGCGATCACGCTGTCGCGGTCCGGCGCGCGATGCACCACGAACACGTTGCGAACATGCGCACCCTCCAGGTCGACCGACTCGACGAAGAACACGCGGTTGGACGAGCTGGACTCGGCGAAACGCCCCGGAGTGACCTTGCTCAGATCGTCGCGCTGCTCGAAGCGCGAGCGGCTCTCGGCAATCTGGCGGTTCGCCCAGGGGGCCACGATCAGTGTGAGCAAGGCGATCAGCGCGACGATCGGCAGGGCGAAGCGAACGACCGGCGCAATCCACGCGAGCAGGCTCTTGCCGGCGGTGAACCACACCACCATTTCCGAATCGCGGAACGCGCGCGACATCGCCATTAATACCGACACGAACGCGGTCAGAGTCAATACCACCGGCAGGTTGGTCAGCGCCGACAGCGCCAGCAATGAAACGACCGCGCTGCTGTCGATTTCGCCGTTGGCGGCCTCGCCCAGGATGCGCACCAGGCCGACCGAGAACAGGATGCAGAACAGGACCGTGAAGACGGCCCCGGCAGTCGTGCCGAGCTCGCGCGCGACCGCCCGCCGGAAGATCATCGGGTGGCGTGGCCGCTATACTGCGCGGCTCTCAGGTAGTCCGAAACCAAAAGCAGTCCGAAATCAAACAGGACGCCAAAGCCAATGGAATGTAACACGAAGATTGCACTGCCCGAGACGTTCAAGGCCGACTGCGTGGCGGTGGGCGTTTTCGAGGGGGGAGGCCTGACCGCATCGGCCCGCCGCATCGACGCCATTACCAGAGGGGCTCTGCGCACCGCGCTCGCCAGCGGCGACTTGACCGGGGCGCGCGGCACATCGCTGCTGCTGCGCGGCCTGCCCGGAGTGGCCAGCGCGCGTGTGTTGCTGGTGGGGCTGGGCAAGTCGGATGAGTTCGGCGAACGCGCGTTTGCCGAGGCGGTGCGCACCGCCGTCAAGGGAGCGGGCCGGGGCACGACCTCGCTCGCGATCTCGGCCGGCGAGTGGATCGTGAAGGGACGCGATCCGCGCTGGCACGCCTCGATGCTGGTGGTGGCTGCCCGCGAAGTGCCTTTCCGCTCCGACGAGCTGAAGACGAAGAAGGACGACAACCCGCCGCGGATGGCACGACTGCACCTGCTGTTGGATCAGCGCGACGCCTCGGTCGACCGAGGTCTGAGCGAAGGGCGAGCGATCGCCAACGGCGTCGACCTGGCCAAGCGTCTCGGCAACCTTCCGGCCAACGTCTGCACGCCGGATTTCCTGGCGCAACAGGCGCGCAAGCTGCAGAAGGACTGGGGAATCCAGGTGCAGGTGCTCCAGCGCGGGCAGATCGAGGCGCTCAAAATGGGCTCGTTCCTGTCCGTCGCGAAGGGCTCGGAGCAGCCTCCGCGGCTGATCGTCGCCAAGTACCAGGGCACCAACCGCGGCCGCTTCGCGAACCCGATCGCGCTGGTGGGAAAGGGCATCACGTTCGACACGGGTGGAATCTCGCTCAAGCCGGCCCCCGAGATGGACGAGATGAAGTTCGACATGGGTGGCGCAGCTTCCGTGCTCGGCACACTGCGCGCCGCCGCCGAGCTCAAGCTGAAGCTGAACATCGTCGGAGTGGTCCCCGCGTGCGAGAACATGCCGTCAGGGCGCGCGAGCAAGCCGGGCGACATCGTCACGTCGATGTCGGGGCAGACGATCGAAGTGCTCAACACGGATGCCGAAGGGCGCCTGATTCTGTGCGACGCGCTCACGTACGTGCAGCGCTTCAAGCCGGCGGCGGTGATCGATATCGCAACGCTGACCGGAGCGATTGTCGTGTCGCTGGGCAACGTGCACTCCGGGCTTTTCAGCCCGGACGACGAACTGGCCGCCGAGCTTCTGCAGGCAGCGAGCCGCGCATCGGACCGGGCGTGGCGGATGCCGCTCGAAGAGGATTATCAGGACCAGCTGAAGTCGAATTTCGCCGACATGGCCAACATCGGTGTTCGCGGCAATGCCGGCTCGATCGTTGCTGCCTGCTTCCTGGCTCGATTTACCAAGGGAATGCGTTGGGCGCACCTGGACGTGGCTGGCACTGCATTCCGTGGCGGTAGTGCCAAGGGAGCGACCGGACGCCCGGTTCCGCTGCTGACGCACTTTCTGATGGCGCGCGCCGCAGCGTAGGCGCCCCGCGAGCAGGCTGCTGAAGAGCAGCCTGCTAACGAAGCCGGGCCCTCAGCTCTTCAACCTGCTCCATCAAGTCGACGGCGAGCGCAGCCAAGTCCGGGTCGGCGTCGAATGTGACCTCCAGCTGGCGTATGCGGCGAACGCGCACCGCATCGCGGCTGCTGAAGCGCCACTGCGAGGGCCGATCGCCGGGCGGGTGCAGCCGCCCCTCCTGCATGTGGACTGCGACCCACTCGGCGCTGACCCTGCCGGCACTGCACAGCTGCTCCAGCGTCAAGCACGCGTCTTCGAGCACAACACCCATCAGAATCGATCGATCCGGCATACAGTCAGGCTCCTCCCACGGCGCGCGGGTCGAAGTTCATCTCGCGTGCCATGGTTTCGTACAGCTCCTTCGCCTTCGGCGTGTCGGCGGGGGGCACGACCACGCGCAAGTTGACGATCAAATCGCCCGGCGGATCCGCCGGAACGCCTTTGCCGCGGAGCACCAGTTGTCCTGCGGTCTGCGCTCCGGGGGGAACGCGCGTTTTCAGGCTCGCACCATCAGGGCGCTCGACCGAGACGACCGCCCCCAGCGCAGCCTCCCAGGGCGCGATCGGCAGCTCGACAACAAGGTCGCGCCCGTCGATCCGATAGCGCGGGTGCGGCTTGAAGTGCACTTCCAGATACAAGTCTCCCGCAGGACCCGACCCGAAGCCGGGGCCTCCCTGCCCGGCTAGGCGGATCAGCTGACCTTCGCGGACCCCGGCTGGGATCTGCACGTCCAGTGTTCGCGACTCCAGCACCACGCGGCCTCGCTCGTCGATCTTCGGCACCCGCAGACTGATCCGCTGCTCGGCGCCACGCCACGCGTCTTCGATATCGAGCAGCACCTTGGCGTGGTGGTCTTCGCCGCGCGCCGCTGCCCCGCGCCGATCGGCAGCGCCGCGCGCGGCGCCGATGCCGCCGAACAGTTCCGAGAAGAACTCGGAGAACTGAGCGGCGTCAGCATCAGAGAAGCCGCTCTTTGAGAACTCGAAGCCGGCGTCCCAGTTCGGAGGCGGCCGGAAGTCTTCGCCGGCCGCGTGGCCGGAGCCGAGCGCATCGTAGGCAGCTCGCTTTTCCGGGTCCGACAGCACCGCGTTGGCTTCGTTGATCTCCTTCATTCTCAACTCGGCGTTGGGTTCCTTGCTGACGTCCGGGTGGTATTTGCGGGCGAGCTTGCGAAACGCCTTCTTGATCTGATCGGCGTCGGCGTCGTGAGGCACCGCTAAGGTTGCGTAGTAGTCCTTGAATTCCATGCCGGGAAGCGTACTCCTGGCCTATGTCGCTGGCCCTTTGGCGCAAGCCCTTTTCCCCGAGTCCTTCCTGCAGCATCTGGGCGGGACGCAGCGGCTGGACCATAATTGGAGTTGGAACGACTTGACGAGCTCCGAGGATGACTGCGATCGACTTCCACTTCAATGTCGATCACCCGCTGATCCACGCCTGCCGCGTTGTGCGCAAAGCGCTCGGCAGCGGGCGGACGGTGCTCGTGTTCAGCCGCGATTCGCCGCGGCTGTCCCGGCTGGACTCCGCGTTGTGGACCTTTTCGGCGCTCGACTTCCTGCCGCACGTGTATGCCGATTCGGAGCTGGCCGACCGCACGCCGGTCTGGCTGTCGATGACACCAGTCGAGGGTCGCGAGCGAGATGTCCTGCTGCTGCAGGACGACGAAACGGCGCCGCAATTCGAGAGTTGGTTCGAACGCTTCGAACGCGTCATCGAAATCGTATCGGGCGAGGACGAAGACCGCGCGCGCGCCCGCGCGCGCTTCAAGGCGTATCGCGAGCACGGTTTCGCTCCGCGGTCGCACGAGATCACGCCATGAGCCCGCCGTCAAAGAAACCGGAAGAGGTGGACGACGAGTCGATTCCGGTGCTCACCGAGCGCCTGTCGCTGCCGCCGCTGACGCTAGATACAACGATCCCATCGGAGCCAAAGGTGAGTACGACGTCGGCACCTACGGTGCCGCTGGTGCTCGATACCTCGCTGCCGCTGGGATTGCCGAAAGCTTCGCCAGCTCCGGCTCCGAAAGCTTCGCCAGCTGCCGCTCAGAAAGCTTCGCCGGCTCCGGCTACTTCTGCGCCATCTGCATCGGCACCCGCGGTGCCGCTGAAGCTCGACGCCTCGCTGCTGGGGCCGCCAAAGGCGCCGTCGCAGGCACCATCACGTGCGGCCGCTCCTGCACCACCCGCTGCCGCCTGGCCGCCGGGATTCGAGCTCGGACCGGCTTCGGCAGCGCAGAGCAAGACGATGGTCCACGGTGCGAGCCCAACGGCGGCAACTTCAGCTCCGGCACCGGCTTCGTCTGCGACCGTGGCGGCGGCACAGGAAATCGTGGCAACGCGCGGCGCGGCCTCCGGTGCAACCCCAGCGCCCGTTGCGCCAGCAGCGGCCCCGGCCGGCCCGGTCCCGTTTTCAGCAGCGACGCCGATTCGCAGCCCTGCTCCTGCCCCAACGGCGGCGCCGCCACCGGTACGCAGCTCGCCTGCGCAAGCCCAGGCCGCCGCCTCGCCAATTCCGGCTGCTGCCGAGGCTGCCCCTGTTGGAGCTGGCCAAACTGCAAGCGCCGGCTCGCACTGGACGCGGATCGAACTGGAGCTGCGCACCTCGATCCTGCAGGTGATTGCCGACTCGCTGCCGGAGCAGATCGATGCGATCGTTCGCCGCAGGATGAACGATGTCATCGAACAGCTCGTGCGCGAGCTCGCAACCGAGACTCGACTGGCGGTGGCCTCCTCTTTGCACGAGATCGTGGACGCGGCGGTGCGCTCGGAGCTGGCACGGCTGCGCGCGCTGCGGCGCTAGCCTCAGCGCACCGGCCGTCCTGCCCAGATGCCGTCCGACGATTCCCCGCGCGAAGCGCCCGGCGAGCCGGAGCTGCCCAAGAGCTTCGAGCCGGGGGCGATCGAGCGCCGCTGGTACCCGCTTTGGGAGCAGCGCGGCTACTTCCGAGCGGGTCTACAGCCGGGTCGCCCGGCCTTCGGCATCCAGCTGCCGCCGCCGAATGTGACCGGCATCCTGCACATGGGGCACGCGTTCAATCACACGATCATGGACGCGTTGACCCGTTACCACCGGATGAAGGGCAACAACACGCTGTGGCTGCCAGGAACGGACCATGCCGGAATCGCCACGCAGATCGTGGTGGAGCGCCAGCTGGAGCAGCAAGGTCAGGCACGCAAGCAGATGACGCGCGAGCAGTTCGTCGAGCGCGTCTGGCAGTGGAAGCAGCAGTCGGGCGACACGATCCTGCAGCAGATGCGGCGCCTGGGCGACTCCTGCGATTGGGACCGAACGTACTTCACGATGGACGAGCAGCGCTCGCGCGTCGTCGTCGAGACGTTCGTGCGGCTGCACGGCCAGGGCCTGATCTATCGGGGGCTGCGCTTGGTGAACTGGGATCCGACACTGCAAACGGCAGTGTCGGACCTGGAGGTCGAGAGCGATGAAGAAAGCGGCACGCTGTGGCAGATCCGCTATCCCGGAGCCGACGGCGGCGAAGGCCTCGTAGTGGCAACGACGCGCCCCGAGACGATGCTGGGCGACGTCGCCGTCGCGGTTCACCCCGATGACCCTCGCTACCGCGCGAAGATCGGCTCGCAGGTAGTGCTGCCGCTCACCGGGCGAACGATCCCGGTGATTGCCGACACGTACGTCGATCCGCAGTTCGGCACCGGCGCCGTGAAAATCACGCCAGCGCACGACGTCAACGACTTCGCGGTGGCGCAGCGCCACGGGCTGACGCCGCTGACAATCCTGACGCCAACGGCGACCATCAACGACAACGCTCCGGCCGCCTATCGAGGCCTGGACCGCTATGTCGCGCGCAAGGCGGTCTTGCGCGACCTGCGAGACGCACAGCTGCTCGTGTCGGAGCGGCCGCACAGAATGGTGGTGCCCCGCTGCGAGCGCACCGGCGAAGTGGTCGAGCCGATGCTGTCGGAGCAGTGGTACGTGGCAATGAGCCGACCCTGCCAGGACGGCCCCAATGCTGGCAAGTCGCTGGCGCAGATCGCGCTGGAGGCGGTCGACAGCGGAGCAGTTCGCATTTTCCCCGAGCAGTGGCGCACCGTGTATCGCCAGTGGCTGGAGAACATCCAGGACTGGTGCATCTCGCGCCAGCTCTGGTGGGGTCACCGCATCCCTGCCTGGTACGACGCGCAGGGTCGCGCGTACGTTGCGCGCTCCGAAACCGACGCGCGGAAGCTTGCCGGCGGAGCCGAATTGCGGCGCGACGAGGACGTGCTCGACACTTGGTTTTCGGCGGCGCTGGTGCCGTTTTCCACTCTGGGCTGGCCCGAGCCCACCGGTGACGAGCGGTTGGCGTACGACCTGTATCTGCCGTCATCGGTGCTGGTGACCGGCTACGAGATCCTGTTCTTCTGGGTCGCGCGGATGATCGTGATGACGCGGCACTTCACCGGACGGGTGCCGTTCCGCGACGTCTACATCCACGGCATGGTGCGAGACGCCGAAGGCCGCAAGATGAGCAAGTCCGAGGGCAACACGATCGACCCGGTGGACCTGCTCGACGGCATCGCGCTGCCCGACCTGATCCGCAAGAACACCTCCGGCCTGCGCCGCCCGCAGGACGCACCCAAGGTGGAGGCGCGGCTGCGTAAGGAGTTCCCGGACGGGATGCCCGCATACGGCGCGGACGCACTGCGTTTCACAATGGCTGCGTACGCGACGCTCGGCCGCAGCGTCAATTTCGATTTCAAGCGCTGCGAGGGCTATCGCAACTTCTGCAACAAGCTGTGGAACGCTACCCGCTTCGTGCTGATGAACACGCAGGGGCACGACTGCGGTGCATCCGGTGGCCAGCTCGACGCTTCGTTCGCCGACCGCTGGATCGCCGGAGAGCTGCAGCGCGCGCAGGTGGAAGTCGAGAGGGGGTTCGCCGAGTATCGCCTCGACAATGTGGCCAACGCGCTGTACCGCTTCGTGTGGGACGAGTACTGCGACTGGTACGTAGAGATGGCCAAGGTGCAGTTGGCCGGCACCTCCGCGCAGCAGCGCGCCACCCGCCGCACCCTGCTTGAGGTGTTGGAGGCGGCGCTGCGGCTGCTGCATCCGATCACGCCTTTTATCACCGAGGAGCTGTGGCAGCGCGTGTCCGTGTCAGCTCTGCAACGCCAGCAGGCGCAACAGACCTCGGTGATGGTGCAGCCCTACCCGCAAGCAGCACCGCAACGGATCGATGCGAGCGCCGATGCGGAGATGGCGCTTTTCAAGCGCATCGTGGACGCTTGCCGCAACCTACGCGGCGAGATGAACCTGTCGCCCGCGCTTCGCGTGCCCCTCGCGATCAGCCCACACGACAAACGCACGCAAGCGTTCGCGCCGTATCTGATGGCGCTCGCCCGCCTTTCGGCGATCGACACGGCGGAAACGCCTGCCGGTGCACCTGCATCAACGAGCGCCGACGGCACTGTGCCGGTGGCGGTCGTGGGCGACTACCGCTTGACGCTGAGGGTGCAGGTCGACACGGCTGCCGAGCGCGAGCGCCTCGGCAAAGAGATCGCGCGGCTCATTGGCGAGATCGGTAAGAGCGAGGGCAAGCTCGGGAACGCGTCATTCGTGCAGCGAGCTCCGGCCGCAGTGGTCGAGCAGGAGCGGCGGCGCTTGATGGAGCACCAATCGACGCTGGCCAAGCTGAACGATCAGCTCAAGGGGTTGCCGGGAGCTTGAGCACCGGGCCCTGGGCGAGCGCCAGACAGGCCTGCGTGGCGCCCCGCGCGCGTTGCTCGATCTCCTTGGCGGTAGGCCGCTTGCGCAAGCCGAGCGCGAGACCCATCACCACATCGCCCATCAGCAGCGACATGAAGTAGCCGGCGAACCGATCCAGATCGACACCGGCCAACAGGCCTGAAGCCTGCGCGCCCGCGAGGATCTCGCGCAGCGCTCCAAAGCTTTGCTGGCGCCCGTAGGTATTCAGCGCGCGCGCCACTTCGGGCGAGTGATCGGCCTCGGAAATCGCGATCCGGAAAACGGCGATCACGTTCGGGTCGCTGATCTCGCGCACCATCACACAGCCGAACTCGTACAGACACGCCTCGAGGGCTT
Source organism: Burkholderiaceae bacterium (assembly GCA_019236735.1). Taxonomy (GTDB): domain Bacteria; phylum Pseudomonadota; class Gammaproteobacteria; order Burkholderiales; family Burkholderiaceae_F; genus VBCK01. Next base: position 47,864 of record JAFAIM010000029.1, on the reverse strand, counting down.
TGCGGTCGCGTGGTGCCGGCCAGTCGGCGGGCAAGCGCATCCGCTGCTGCGTGCGCTCCGAAATGCACGCAATGAGCATCTGCTGCTTGCTGCCGAACAGCGAATACAGCTCACGCTTGGACACGCGTGCACGCGTTGCGATATCCAGCGTGCTGGCTCGGCCGAAACCCTTCTCCCGGAAGCAGGCAAACGCGGCCGCAAGGATCCTGTCGCGCACCGTCTCATCCGCGGCTGCAGCGCCGTTGCCACGCGCCGCTTCGGTCTGTTTGTCGCGTTCTTTCGCCATTGCACCGATCGATATTGCTCACGTGAACCAGCAGCCAATGGTAGCGCCACCGCAGCTCATAGGTAACGCACCAGTTTGAGCAGTACGCTGCCCGCCTGCGGCAGGCTGCCGAATTCGGACCGCCTCGCGCCGAAATCCGTCAGCACGAGCGCACCCACCGTCCAGTGGTCCGAAAGCTGATAGTCGGCGCTCAGCTGGAGCCTGCCGGAGCCGTCGAGCAAATTGGAGTAGATAAAGCCGCTCAACTCCAGTTTCGGAACGAAGGCATCGACCCAGTCGGCGCGCAGGAATGCGGCGCTGCGACTGAGCTGCTCCTGCTGGTCGTTCGCGTAGGCGCGGATGTACCAGAGCTGGCCCGCCAGCTTCGATGCACCGGTCGCGCTGCGGCCCGCCTGGAACCAGTCGTCCCAGTTTGTCCCCGAAAATCCTGCCTGGTTGTAGTTGAACTCCAGGTTGAACGTGATCTTCGGCTGCTCGGTCGTATACGAGGCGCCGGCAGCCAGCTCGCTGCGGAAATGCTGACGTGGGTCCTGCTGCAGAGCACCGGGAGCGTTGGGAGGAAGCGTGCCGGTCGCACGCCCGAACCGCAACGCCTCCTCTACCAGGCCGGGACGCGGACCGCCCGACCATTCAGCGTAGGCGACGACACGCTGGCCAACGCCTTGCGTCAGGTTCAGGCCCCAGCGCGTGCTGCCATTTTCGTGATAGGCGAGCAGCTCCGGGGCGAAGCCCTCGACGACATCGACGCTGCCTTTGAGCAGAAAACGGTCCTGCGAATTGGTGCGGTCGAAGCCAGGATCGAAGCTCTTCAGACCGGAGTCGTTGGCAATCGCGCTATTGGAGGCAACCGCCGGCGCGTACGCAGCCGTCAGCGACCCGTGCACCCAGAGGCGCTGCGCGCGCAACATCAACGTGCCGAGGCGATCTTCGCGCAGCACCACCGGATCGACCGACAGCGGCTCGACCACCGTTCGCGTCCTGAAGTAATCGGTCGGATTCAATCCCAGTGCGACGCCGCTTCTGAGGTTGATCCGCCCCGCATCGACGAAGACGCCGTCGGTCGGCTCCCAGCTCGCATATCCTTCGCGAAATTCGTTGATGACGTTCTCGTGGTTCGGGAACCCGAGCCGGTCCTCGGCGCGGACGTTCAGGCGCCCGCTGTACGCCAGATTCAGACGGGGCGCCAAACGCCACTGGTCGCGAACGTCGAGCAGCATGCGTTCCTCCCAGGGCGATGGTGGCGGCGGTGGCAACGGCACCGCTGTGGCGCGCAGCCAGGACTGCGTGAAGGCGTTCTCCAGATAGATCTTCGCGTTCGAAGCGTTCGACGCGTTCGACGTTGCGGGAACCGACGTCTCGGAGTTCGCGGCGGGAGTGACTGTCTGCGGAATCAGGTCCAGATCCCTGTTCTCATCGCGCTGCGGTTGCGGGGCGTCCGCGGCAACGGCGTTCGTGCCGAGAGCGACCCCGAGCAGGAGCAGCAGGAGTGCGCGAGCAGCCAAGGTCACGGCAACGGCAGCACGGTCAAGGTTGGAGTCAGGCAAACAGTCACGGCACCTGCAGATGCGGCAGGTAGTCGCGCTGGAACCAGGCTTCCGGAATGTCCTGGTGGGAGTAGTCGCCAAACGTCGCGATCGTCGCCAGCGAAGAGTCGACCGCGTCGAGGATCACCGCCTCGGTCGGGCGCACCGCGCCGAGCTGCTCAGCGAAGTTGCGGTAGTACACGATCTTCAGCAAACGGCCGCTGTCAGCGTAGAACTTGCCTTTGATGGGATACGAGCTTCCCTGCTCGACCCAGTACTCGACGCGGTTGTATGTGGCGACGTCGCTGGCGGCCTTCAGCTCCAGGTGCCAGCATTGGCGGGCCTGGTGCGCGGCATCGTCGATTTTCTCCGTGCCGACCACGGTAGCGGTGTAATCGGTCGCGAGGTTGACCGTCAGGATGTCGCCGATGGCGGCCTGGCCGATCAGCCGCTGCTGCGGAGAGATCCGAACGCTCACCTTGGAGTCCGGGTCGTAGAACCACAGCGAGTGCCCATCCAGTAGCACCCGCTTGCCGGAATCGCGCGGCGGCTCGACGTACTGGACCAGATTGCGGAACTGGTGAGTGGCCGGGTCCTCTTTGGAGAACACTGTGAGCCCGTCGTGATCGCGCTCTTTGCCGGCGACGAACTCGGTGAGCTTCAGAGTTACACGGAACGGCTCGCGCGGATTCCTCACCTTATCGGTGGCCGAGACGATCTCTTGTGCGGTCTGCGCGTGGACTGCGGTTGCAAACGGCAGCGCAAGCGCAAACCAGGCGGCGATCGACCCAATCCATTGCTTCGACAGCTTTTGCGTGTGCTTCACGTGTGCCTGGTTCATGGGTGCTTGGTTCATATGTGCTTGGTTCATACGTGCCTCAGCGCATCGACGACCGGAAGACGGGCGGCCCGATTGGCCGGAAGAAGTGCTGCAATCGTTGCCACGGCGACGAGTCCGATCCAGGCGCCGGCCACCAGCAGCGGGCGACCGACAACGTCCAGGCGCAGCGGAACTGCGGTGGCGTTGGCGGGTGGAATCCAGGTCAGGCCGGCATGGTTGATCAGCGTGGCGATCGCGATGGCGAGCACGGCGCCGACCGTGGCGCCGATGGCTCCGATCAGCCATCCCTCAACGATGAACTGACGCCGGATTCCGCCACGGCGGACGCCCATCGCTCGAACGGTGCCGATCTCGTTGGTGCGTTCCATCACGTTCATCGTCATCGTGTTGATCACGGCAAACAGCACGATCACCGCCATCACCAATGCAATGAACAGGAAGATCGAGCTGAACATCGCGACAACCTGGACGTAGAACGGCGCAAGCTCGCCGAAGTCGCGCACGTCCAGGTCCAGCTGGTTCTGCTGGAACAGTGCCGTCAGCCGGGCGCGTGCCGCTTTCAAATCCTCGCTGCGGTTGAGCTGAAGAACGATTCCGGTCACTCGATGCTCGCTACGCCCGTACACGAGTTGCTGGGCGAGCGGCAGCGGCATCGCGATGAAGTTGTCGTCGAGCTCCTTGGCGCCCTGCGCTTCTGCGCCGCCGACCACCATGCTCACGACGTTGGGCGCGCCACCGGCGGTCGCGGCCAGCAGATCGATCCGCGGCAAACCCGCCGATTTCGACACAGCGGGATCGGCATCGCGCAGCGCCAGATCCGTCAGATCCTGATGCTGTGGCGCGGCCGCAGCCGCGGAGCCAGCGCTTGACGCCGCCAGCTGCGTGGCTGGGCAGTCCGACAACGTCAGCGGCTTGCACAGGCCGAGGATTCGAGCAATCCCGACACCGACCAGTCCTCGCGCCGAATCGCCGTCGGACAGACGCGGATCGGGCGGATACACCTGCCCTATCCGGAATTCATCCCATTGGCGCATCCGGTCGCGGTCCGACGGAATCAGTCCGACACCGAGAAAGGTCTTGGTCGCTTCGACATCGCCGCTGAAGTTGCCGGCGATTCCGAGCAGTGACTGGGTGGGAGTGATCACCCGGATCATCGGCCCGACCTTGGGGTCGTCCCGGATCAGCCGGATCACGTCCGGGTAGTGCTCGATCCCGTACGCGGCGGGGTTGCCCGCGCCGACCAGGAAGTAACCGTTGCGGAACACGGTCAGGTGGCCGATGCGCTGGACGTTGTTCGTCTCCAGTCCGGCGAAGATGTACGACACGAAACCGCCGAACAGCAGCATCGCCAGCGCGCCGGCTGCCACCGCAGAGCCGGTCATCATCGAGCGGCGCCGGTTGCGCAGCATGTTCCGGAATGCGACTTTCAGCAGCATTTTCATTTTCCGCTCCTGTGTTCGATCAGTTGCCCGTCGCGGATCGCGAAGACCTCGTCCGCATGCGACATCAGTTGCGCGTCGTGGGTGGCAAAAATGAATGTCGTTCGCGACTGTTCTTGCACACGGCGCATCAACTCGATGATCGATGCGCCGGTGGCCGAATCCAAGTTGGCCGTTGGTTCGTCGGCCAGTACCAGTTGCGGTCCTTTGACGAGCGCGCGCGCGATCGCGACCCGTTGGCGCTGGCCGCCCGATAGCTCGTTGGGTCGACGGTGCGCGTGCGCCGAGAGTCCCACCGCCTCGAGCATCGACAGTGTGCGGGTGCGCCGTTCGGCCGCCGGCATTCCGACCAGCAGCAATGGATACTCGACGTTTTCATAAGCGGAAAGGACGGGCACCAGGCTGAACGTCTGAAAGATGAAGCCGATATTGCGGGCACGGAAATCGGAGATGGAGTCGTCGCCCATCTGGGCCAGATCCTGACCGCACACCTCGACCGTCCCCGCACTGGGCGAGTCGATCGCGCCGATGATGTTCAGCAGCGTCGTCTTGCCGCTGCCGGAGGCGCCGATCACGACCGAGAAGCGGTCGGACGGAATTTCGAGACTGATTCCTTTCAGCGCGGCCACATCGACCGCTCCGGACCGGTATGTCCGGGCGACCCGCTGCAGCCGCACGACTGTCGATCGCGCGACGGCGGCGACCGCCCTCGCCTCTGAAGCTGCCTGGATTGCCATCTTGACCACCTCCGTTCGATTCGTTGCGGGCTTCAGTTCCAGTTCCGGTACCATTCGGTACCAACGCAGCGCAGAATACGGTACCGATTGGTACCCTGTCAAGAGGGGTACGAAAAGAGCGGTTACCAGACCACTGCGCCCGCGTTGACCGTCACGCCAATCGAGCCGGATACTGGCCGCTCTTCACCACCTGCGGGGAGTTGGTCATGCGCAAGAACGTCGTCTTCCAGGGCATCGCGGCAATCGTGCTGTTCGGTCTGGGTTTCGGGACGGGACTCGTCGCGCAGACGGGCAGCGACTCGCCTCAACGAGTGGAACAGAAACGTGCCGACCTGAGCGGCGCTCCCGGAATGGAAGTGATCGCTTCCATCGCCGAATACAAGTCGGGTCAGGGCAACGCGGTGCACTCGCACCACGGCGTCGAGGCGGCTTACGTCATTCAGGGCGCACGGGTGGTGGGGATGGATCAGCAGGAGCGCACGATCGCCACCGGCAGCACGATCCTGAACCTGCGCGACGTCAAGCACTCCGGGTTCAAGGTGGTCGGCGACACCTCGCTGAAGCTCTTCACGGTGCACATCGTCGACAAGGGCAAACCCCTGTACGACTACGCCAACTAGCGGCGGCTTTGGCGTTCGCTGTCGACGCTCAGCGGGCGGGCTGCGGTGAGGTCCCGGACTGTGGCGGTGCCGCGGGTTGCGGCTGGACTTGCGGCGGCGCTACGGGTTGCGGGGGGCGACCGGTTGCGGCTGGACGCCAGGCTCCGGCATAGCCGGAACGGCGCCGGGCACCGGCGGCACGTCAGCCAGCACGTGCACCTCGGTGATCCAGTACTCGGTATCACCGAAGCAGCTCGACGGCAGGAACTTTTTCTGCGCGTAGCTCAGCGATACGCGCTTTCCCATCGACTGACGGATCTGCTCCACTACCTGGTCATCGTGGACGGTGAAGGCGAACTTCTCCGGAACCGTGCCCGGCATCGTGATCATCGCCATCTCGCCTTCCCACGTCTTGCACAGCCAACCCTTGCGGCTGAACTTCTGGATCCAACCTGCGCGCTCGCCGGTGGAATAGCTCCAGCTTGTGACCACGAAGCCGTACGCCGCGACAACGCAGACCAGGACCAGCACAGCAGACCAGAGAACGCGTCTCAACGCGACCGCTCCTTAGTGGCCTCTAACACCCAATTCATCAGCGCCGGCGCAGGAAATGCACATATTCCGTCTCGGCCGTGACCTGGCGCAGCAGATCGTTGCCGGTTTGCTTGGCGAACGCCTGGAAATCGCGAACCGACCCGCGGTCGGTACACACGATCTTCAGGATCTGACCGCTCTGCATCTCGGCCAGCGCCTTCTTGGCGCGCAAGATTGGCAGGGGGCACGCGAGCCCGCGCGCATCGACCTCGCGGTCGTACTCCTCCAGGATCATTCCGGTGGGTTCCGAGGTCATCGCAGCTCCTTGCCAAGAACGGGTCGCGGATCGCCTGCATCACAAACGATCCGCCACCCACGCCGGCACACGCTCGAGCGCTGCCGCTAGCGGCCCCGGATCGTTTCCGCCGGCCATCGCCATGTCGGGCCGCCCGCCACCCTTGCCGCCAACCTGCGAGGCGACAAAATTTGCCAGCTCGCCGGCCTTGATCTTTCCGACCGCGTCTTGCGTGACACCGGCTGCGATCTGGACTTTGCCATTTTCGACGCTCGCCAGCACGATCGCCGCGCTCTTGAGCTTGTTCTTCAACTGGTCGAGAGTCTCCCGCAGCGTGCGGGCGTCAGCGCCGTCGAGCGTCGCCGCCAGCACCTTGACACCGGATTTCACCTCGACCGCACGCATCGCCAGCTCGTCGCCCTGCCCCGCGGCCAGGCGGCTCTTCAGCCGCGCGATTTCCTTTTCATGCGCCTTCACCTCTTCCAGGATCTGCTCGATCCGCTCGCCCGTCTCGGCGAGCGGGCTGCGAACGAGCGCAGCGATATGCGCCATGCGCGCGTCGAGCCACTGGACGTAATCGAGCGCGCCTGCGCCGGTCACGGCCTCGATGCGCCGAACTCCCGAGGCGATCCCGCTTTCCGCAACCACTTTGAACAGCCCGATCTGGCCGGTGCGTTGCACGTGCGTGCCCCCGCACAGCTCGGTCGAGAGGTTTTCGCCACCCTCGCCCATCGAGATCACCCGCACCTCGTCGCCGTATTTGTCGCCGAAGAATGCCAGGGCGCCGGAGCGGATCGCATCGTCGAACTTCATCACGTTGGCGCTGACCGGGGCGTCGGCCCGGATCGCGCCGTTCACGATCGCCTCCAAGCGCCGGATCTCGTCCGGGGTCATCGCCTTGTCGTGCGAGAAGTCGAAGCGCGTGCGCTGCTCGTCCACCAGCGAGCCCTTCTGCTGGACGTGCGTACCCAATACCGCGCGCAGCGCGGCGTGCATCAGGTGGGTGGCCGAGTGGTTCAGCATCGTGCGCACGCGCAAATCGCCGTTGACTCGCGCCTCGACCGTGTCGCCCACACGCAGCGAGCCGGTCATGACCGCGCCGTGATGACCGAACACGTCGGACTGGATCTTCTGTGTGTCGTCGACGCGGAACGTCCCGCCGGTACCGGCCAGCTCGCCGCGGTCTCCGACCTGCCCGCCACCCTCGGCGTAAAACGGCGTCGTGTCGAGAACGACCACGCCGGTTTGCCCGCCGCGCAGGCTCGCAACCGCGACACCCTCCGCGTACAGAGCCACGACCTTCCCGTGCGCGCGCAGGTGCTCGTAGCCGACGAAACGGGTGCGGTCGCCGTCGTATCCGAGTGCCGCGCTCATCCGGAACCGTCCTTCAGCGCGCGCTTGCTCGCGCTGGCGCTCCATCGCGCGCTCGAAACCCGCCATGTCGACCGTGAAGCCACGTTCGCGCGCGATATCGGCAGTGAGGTCGACCGGGAAGCCGTGCGTGTCGTACAGGACGAAAGCGGTTTCACCGTCGAGCATCCGCGCATCTCCGCTGCGCAGCTGGCCGAGCGCGGCCTCCAGGATCTTCATTCCATTTTCGAGCGTCTCGCCGAAGCGCTGCTCCTCCTGCAGTAGAACGGCCTCGATCCGCGGTAGGCCCTCGACCAGCTCCGGGTAGGCGTTGCCCATTTCGCGCACCAGGTCGGCCGCCAGCGAGTAGAAAAAGGGCTTGCGACGCCCGAGCTTGTAGCCGTGCCGCAGCGCCCGTCGCACGATCCGGCGCAGCACATAGCCGCGCCCCTCGTTGCCTGGGATCACACCGTCGGCCACCAGGAACGCACACGCGCGAATGTGGTCGGCGATCACTTTCAGCGAGTTGTCCGCCAGGTCGCGTGTGCCGCTTGCGCGCGCTGCCGCTGCGATCAGCGCCCGGAAAAGATCGATCTCGTAGTTGCTATGGACCCCCTGTAGCACCGCTGCCAGCCGTTCCAAGCCCATGCCGGTATCCACGCACGGGCGTGGCAATGGCGTCATGGTGCCCGCGGCGTCGCGGTCGAATTGCATGAACACCAGGTTCCAGATCTCGATGAAGCGGTCGCCCTCGGCGTCGGCCGAGCCCGGAGGGCCGCCGGCGATTCCGGGACCATGGTCGTAGAAAATCTCAGTGCAGGGGCCGCAAGGTCCGGTGTCGGCCATTTGCCAGAAATTGTCCGACATGTACTTCGGCTGATCCGGCTTGTCGCCGACCCGGATGCAGCGCTCAGCAGGCACGCCGATCTCGCCGGTCCAGATCGAGTAGGCCTCGTCGTCATCGATGTAGACTGTCACCCACAGCTTGTCGGGCGGCAGCCGGTATTCGCGGGTCAGCAGTTGCCAGGCGTAGCGGATTGCCTCGCGCTTGAAGTAGTCGCCGAAACTGAAGTTGCCCAGCATCTCGAAGAACGTGTGATGCCGCGCCGTGTAGCCCACGTTCTCCAAGTCGTTGTGCTTGCCGCCGGCGCGCAGCGATTTCTGCGCAGTCGTGGCGCGCTTGTAGGGCCGGGTCTCCCGCCCCGTGAACACGTCCTTGAACTGCACCATTCCGGAATTGGTGAACAGCAGGGTCGGGTCGTTGGCGGGAACGAGCGAGGAGGCGCGAACGACCGTGTGGCCGTTGGCTTCGAAGAATTTCAGGAAACGCTCGCGGATCTCGGAGCTGCGCATGTGGCCAATGATACTGGGCGGAGTCCCCCAGAAACGCAGACGCCCTCGCCTCGATCCGAACGAGGGCGCCTCGGAAGGTGCCGGCTAACGGGCAGACCGTCAGGCCTCGTCGTGGCCCTTTCGGCACTCCGGAGGCGATCATCTCGATCATTTCCCATCTCCGCTGCTGATCAACAGCGATCCGGCGAAAAATGGTAGCAACCCGAGTAGCGCGAGTCCAATAAGAAGATAGGAAACTCTATGGACGACCTGAAGCAGCAGTTCGATCGTGCGGTTGCCGATTCGAAGAACCTGGCCGAGCGCCCGGACGGCGCGACGCTGCTCAAGCTCTATGCGCTGTTCAAGCAGTCCAGCAGCGGCGATGCGAGCGGTGAGCGCCCCGGCATCACGGATTTCGTTGCGCAAGCGAAATGGGACGCGTGGAACGGCCTTCGGGGCATCTCGAGCGAGGACGCTATGAAGCGCTACGTTGCCCTAGTGAACGAATTGAAGTAGCGTCGCGCAGTCCACGCCGAAGATGGGAGGCGCCCGGCGTTGCGCTCTCCGGTTTTCGACGGTGAACTTCCTGAGTCCAGGGTCTGCTATGGGTCCGAAAGCGGCCGGCCCAGTCGCCGGCTTCGACGGAGCCGTTCGGTCGGCGCGACAGAGAAGCAACGCCCGCGCAGCCCGGAGCGCTCAGCCGTGGCACACGGAAGCAAGCCAGCCGACCGCGGTGGACTGCCAGCCAGCGATGCGGGCCGCGTGAGCCAGGTCCGAGAGCGCGAACAGCAGCAGTACGACTCCGGCGGCAGGCTGCAAGCGCGCGCGTACGCCGCCGCGGAGCGCATCGCCGAGGCGTGAGGCAGCCGCTTCGAGCGCCGCCATGTTGGGCAGCGTTCCCAGGCCGAAAGCGAGCATCACGGCCGCCCCCTGGACAATACCGCCGGCCACCAGAGCAAGCGGCAGCGCCGCGTACACCATGCCGCACGGAATCCAGCCCCAGGCAAGGCCCGTGAGCAGTGCGCCGCCCGCGCTTCGGGGCGGAAACGTGCGCTGCGCGAGCGGCCGCAGAAGGCGCCACACCCCGGAGCCGACCGGCTCGAGACGGCGTAGCTTGCCAGTGCCGGCCAGCAGCGAAAACGCGATGCCGACCAGGACCGCTGCCGCCAGCAACAGCAGCGCCACCTGCAGCGGCAGCACCCGGCTCGCGAACAGGCCCGCGCCGAGCAGGCCAGCCACGGCTCCTGCCATCGAATAGCTCATGATGCGACCGGTGTTGTAGGCGAGCGCGAAGCGCACGCCGGGTGCGCGCTTCGGTGCGGCCGCATGCAGGGCCGCGACAAAACCGCCGCACATTCCGGCGCAGTGCAGCCCGCCCAGCAGCGCCAGCAGGAACGCGCTCGCCAGGCGCGCCTCGAACGCGGTCATTGCACCGGCTCCAGTAAGAACCGGGCCCGGTGAAAGCGGCCGCGGTGTTTCATCTCAGACGATCCTCGAATACGGCCGCCGGCGCCGGTCGTCGCGCAGATAGCGGTCGAAGATCATCGCGATCGCGCGGACCAGCAGCTTGCCGCGCGGTGTCACGGTGATCCAGTCGCTGGAATTCTCGACCAACCCCTCTTGTTCCAGCGGGGCGAGCTCGGCCAGTTCCTGGTGGAAATATTCGTCGAAACGCACCAGGTGGCCGGATTCGATCGACTCCTTAGAAACGGAAAAGTGGCACATCAAGGCCATGATCACCGCACGCCGGATCAGGTCGTCGGCGCCGAGAAGCACGCCGCGCCCGGTCGGAAGCCTGCCGGCGCGCAGCGGGTCGTAGTACTCGTCGAGCGCACGCGCGTTCTGCGAATAGGTCGGCCCGACCTTGCTGATGGCCGACACGCCCAGTCCGATCAGGTCGCAATCGGGCCGCGTGCTATAGCCCTGGAAGTTGCGATGGAGCCGCCCTTGGCGCTGCGCGCGCGCCAGCGAATCGCTCGACTTGGCGAAGTGATCCATGCCTACGTACTCGTAACCGCTCTCGGTCAGCCGGGTGATCGCCTGCATCATGATCGCGAGCTTGTCCTCAGACGACGGCAGCTCGGTCACCTCGATGCGGCGCTGTGGCTTGAAGCGCTCGGGCAGGTGCGCGTAGTGGTACAGGGCGATGCGGTCGGGCGCGATCTCGAGCACCTGGCCAAGCGTTCGGGCGAACGATGCGCCGCTCTGCTTCGGCAGGCCATAGATCAGGTCCAGGTTGATCGACTCGAAGCCGGCTTCGCGCGCGGCGTCGATCGTCGCGCGCGTCATCTCGAAGCTCTGGATTCGGTTCACAGCGCGCTGCACGTCCGGATCGAAATCCTGCACACCGACCGACAGGCGGTTGAAGCCGAGCGAAGCCAGCGCGCGAATCTTTTCGGGCGGAGCGGTGCGCGGGTCCACCTCAACACCGTACTCACCGCCCTGCTCCAACCGGAAGCGCTCGCCGATCATCGCGACCAGACGCTCGAGCTCCTCGTCGGACAGATACGTGGGCGAGCCCCCACCCAGGTGCAACTGCTCCACCGCCGGGCGCGGCTCCAGATAGCCGGCGACCAGGGTCACCTCGCGCTCGAGCCAGCCGAGGTACTCGACCGCCTTGCGGTGGTCGCGCGTGATCACCTTGTTGCAGGCGCAGTAGTAGCAGATCGTGTTGCAAAATGGGATGTGGACGTACAAGGACAGAGGCCGAGCCGGCATCACCGCGCGCGAACGCAGCCAGCCGGCGAACGCGACATCGTCGAACGCCTCGACAAAACGGTCCGCGGTCGGATACGACGTGTATCGCGGGCCAAGCCTATCGAAGCGGCGCAGCAGCGCTGGGTCGGGAAGCTCGACCAACGCGACGCGCTGTGCCTGCATCAAGGAAGTCCTTTCGCGCGCGAGCCCCGCCCCGGAGCCCGGAGGTCTCGACAGACCCTATGCATCGACGATGCTATGCTCCATCCACAGCGCTCGAGTTGACCGTCATCAAGAAGAGGAGCGGGGTCCGCCGCAAAGTCTGGAAACTCCGGACCGTCCGAACGGAAGCGCATTCGTGCCGGAAGCTGTCTTGCCCCCGTTGAACGCATCTCAACTGCGCGCAGCCTGCTCGACCTGCAACCTGCGCGAACTTTGCCTGCCGATGCAACTGTCGCCGTCGGATCTGGCGACGGTTGAGAAGCTGGTGGCCACTCGCCGCAAGGTTCCCCGCGGCGAAGCGCTGTACCGGGCTGGGGACGATTTCGATTCGTTGTATGCGCTGCGTCTGGGTTTCCTGAAGAGCACCGTGACGTCGACCGACGGCCGCGAGCAGGTCACCGGCTTCCACATGGCCGGGGAGCTGGTCGGACTGGACGGCATCAGCACGCAGAAACACCACTGCGACGCCGTGGCGCTGGAAAACACCGAGGTGTGCGTGATCCCGTACGAGCGGCTGGAACACATCGCGAGCGAGGTACCGGTGTTGCAGACGCACTTCCACAAAGTGATGAGCCGGGAAATCGTGCGCGAGCATGGCGTGATGCTGCTGCTGGGCAGCATGCACGCCGAAGAGCGGCTCGCAGCGTTCCTGCTGAACCTGTCGCAGCGGTTCGAGGCGCGCGGCTATTCGCGCACCGAGTTCGTGCTGCGGATGACGCGTGCCGAGATCGGCAGCTTCCTCGGATTGAAGCTGGAGACTGTCAGCCGGGCGCTCTCGCGCTTTGCCAACGACGGCCTGATCGAGGTCAATCAGAAACATCTGCGGATCGCCGATTCGGACGGACTGCGGGCGATCGTGTCGGGACAGACACTGCGCTAGCCCGTTGCGCGGCCTCCTGCTGCTGCAGCTTGCTGTTGATCTGCAGTCCGTGCTCGTAGTAGTCCTCGTCGATCACCGGGTCGGCATTCGCGATCGCCAGCCAGGCCGAGAGCAGGCTGCCGACCACGGCTGCAAACGGCCCCGCCATCAGGATCCACGGCCAGCGGTGCCGGTACCAGGGAAGCGGCTGCGAATTCGTCCCGTCTCCCTGCTCCGGCACCGCACGCCCCCGCTCCCCCTCACTCGCCACAGTCATCGCATACCTCCCTTGGCCCGCACCCGATTCAGCGGCGCAGCCCGAAAAACACCGTCTTTTCCCGCACCGCCACTGCAGCGTCGTCGGCCGCCTGCACCTGCAGCTCGATCCGGTTGGCGCCCGGCGGAACCGATGCTCCGGGCGCCTGCAGGCGCAACACGACCGTTTGCGTCTGCTCCGGGCCCACGTCGAAGCGCGGCGACGATGCGATCAGCAGGCCCGCCATGCCGGCAGCGCGCACGTCGTAGGAATGGGGCTGCTCGCTGGTGTTCATCACCTGCAACCGATAGACATTCTCGATGCGCTCGCCCTCGACCTCGCGTGCCAGCGCGCGGCGATCGCGGATCACGTCGACCTTCAATGGCACTCGCAGGGCGAGCGATACCCCGATCGCGGCAATGATCCCCCACACCACGACCGTGTACAGGACCACGCGCGGGCGGAACACGTGCGACAGCACATCGCGAGCCGGCTGCTTGCTGCTCAGCGCCCGCATCGTGGTGTAGCGGATCAGTCCGACCGGCAGTTCGTTCTTTCGCATCACGTAGTCGCACGCGTCGATGCACGCGGCGCAGCCGATGCATTCGTACTGCAGCCCCTTGCGGATGTCGATACCCGTGGGGCATACCTGCATGCAGAACCCGCAGTCGACGCAGTCGCCAAGGCCGCGGGAGCGCCGGTCGCGGCTGCGTCCGATCGCCCCGCGCGGCTCACCGCGCGCGTTGTCATACGTGATGATCAGGGTGTCGCGGTCGAACATCGCGCTCTGAAAGCGCGCGTACGGACACATGTACAAGCACACCTGCTCGCGCATCCAGCCGGCGTTGCCATAGGTGGCGAAACCGTAGAACAGGATCCAGAAGGTCTCCCACGGCCCGAGCTCCAAGTGGAGCGCCTCCGCAGCAAGCTCGCGGATCGGCGTGAAGAATCCCACGAACGTAAACCCGGTCCACAAGCCGACTGCGATCCACGCCGCGTGCTTGGCGCCCTTCAGCGCCACCTTGCGCGCCGTCCAGGCAGAGCGATCCAGCGCCATCCGCTTGGCGCGATCTCCCTCAATGCGACGCTCGATCCACATGAAGATTTCCGTGTACACGGTCTGCGGGCAGGCGTAGCCGCACCATAGCCGGCCGGCGACCGCGGTGAACAGGAACAACGACAGCGCGCTGATCACGAGCAGCCCGGTCAGGTAGATCACGTCCTGCGGCCACAGCACCAGTCCGAACAGGTAGAACTTGCGTTGAACCAGGTGGAACAGGACCGCCTGGCGGCCGTTCCAGGTGAACCATGGCCCCGCATAGAAGACGAACTGGGTGAGCCAGACGAATATCCAGCGCCAGCGCTGGAAGCGGCCGAGGGAGGCGCCGACCCGCGCACGCGGATAGATCTCGGGGCGCTTCTCGTACAGGCTGATAACGACCTCGGTCGGCGCCTGCGCGCCGCCCGCGCCGGCGCCGTCGCCCCTGTCGTGGGCGCGCCGCCTCGGCGCGTCAGTGCGCATCCGGCTTGGCCCCTGCCGCCGGGTGGCTGAACGAATACACGTAGGCAGCCGCCAGGTGGATCTGCGCCGGCGTCAGCACGTCCTTCCACGCCGGCATCACGCCATGGTGACCGTGCTGGATCGCGTCCACGACCGCGTCGACGCTGCTGCCGTAGCGCAGAACGGCAAGGGTGATGTTGGGCGCACCGATCTGCTGGTTGCCCTTACCTTCGGGGCCATGGCAGGCGGCACAGATGACGAACTTGGGCTGGCCGCGCGACGCGCGCGCGGCGTCGTGCGTCGAATGCGACAGCGACCGCACGTAGTTGGCAAGATCCTTCACGTCGTCATCGGATCCGACCACTGCAGCCAGGGGCGGCATCGTCGCCTCGCGCCCGCCGGTGATCGTGGTTTCGATCGCCTCCGGCGTCCCGCCCCAGATCTTCTCCTCGCGCGTCAGGTCCGGGAAGCCGTTGCCGCCACGCGCGTCCGAACCGTGACACTGCGAGCAGTTGTTCAGGAAGATGCGCTCGCCGATCTGGTGCGCGCGCGGATCGGCCGCAACGTCGACCAGGTCGCGATGCAGGAATGCGTCGAACATCGGGCCGAAGCGCGCATCGGCCGTCGCCACTTCGCTGCGGAATTGGCCGACCGAGGTCCACTTCAGAACGCCCTTGTAGCGTGTCCCCAGGCCAGGGAACAGCAACAGGTACGTGAGCCCGAACGCGACCGTCAGGTAGAACAGCACGACCCACCAGCGCGGCATCGGCTGCTGGTATTCGCGCAGATCCTCGTCCCACACATGATCGGTGGTCTGCGGACGGCCTTGCTCGTCGAGCTTCGCGCGGACCTTGCTGTGCATCTTCAGAAACACCGCGCAGCCGGCGATCGAGGTGATCGAGATGATCGCGACGAAGTAGTCCCACACACCGCTGGTGAAGTCGCTCATAAGTTCGCCCCATCGTCCTCGAACGGCAGTCGCTCGGCCGAATCGAATCCCGGGCGCGCCCGCTTGCTGCAGGCCCAGAACAGGATCGCCATGAAGACCACGAACGACAGCACCGTCCACACGATTTGAAATGTCGTCAGTTCCATCGGCGCGCCTTCGCTTCTGTGCCCGGTCTGCTCGTTTCTGCCTGGTGCTCCGCGCTGCAATTCCCAGTACTAGTCGCGCACGTTGCGCAGTTCGATCCCGAGGCCCTGCAGGTACGCGATCATGGCCTCGACCTCGGTATGGCCCCGAACCGCCTCCGGCGCCTTCGCAATCTCCTCATCGGTGTATGGAACACCGAGCGACCGCAGCACACGCATCCGGGTCTGGATGTCCGAATCGTCGAGCTGGGTGCGCTCCAGCCACGGATAGCGCGGCATGTTGGACTCGGGTACGACGTCGCGCGGGTTGTTGAAGTGGATGCGCAGCCATTCGTCCGAATAGCGCCCGCCCACGCGCGCCAGGTCCGGACCGGTGCGCTTGCTGCCCCATTGGAACGGATGGTCGTAGACGGATTCGCCCGCCACCGAGTAGTGCCCGTAGCGCAGCACCTCGGCGCGCAACGGTCGGATCATCTGCGAATGGCAGTTGTAGCAACCCTCCCGGATGTAGATGTCGCGGCCCATCAGGCGCAGCGGCGGATACGGCTTGATTCCGGCCACCGGCTCGGTGGTCTGGCGCTGGAAATACAGCGGAACGATTTCCACCAGGCCGCCGACCGCCACCACCAGCACGATCAGCACGATCAACAGCCAGGTATTGCGTTCGATGAAGTCGTGGTTCATGGCCGAGTCTCGTTCGGATGGTCAGGCATGCGCCAGCACGGCGGGGATCGGAACGTCGACCGCGCGCGCGCCGGTGATCGTCTTAAATGTGTTCCAGGCCATCAGCAACATGCCGCCCAGGTACAAAAGCCCCCCGGCGAAGCGGATCACGTAGAACGGATACGTCGCCTTCACGCTCTCGACAAAAGTGTTGGTCAGCGTGCCGTCATCGTTGATCGCGCGCCACATCAGGCCCTGCATCACGCCGGCGATCCACATCGACGAGATGTACAGCACGATGCCGATCGTGGCGATCCAGAAGTGCGTCGTCACCAGCCGCACCGAGTGCATCCGGGTCTCGCCGTACAGGCGCGGGATCATGTAATACATCGCGCCGATCGTGACCAGCCCCACCCAGCCGAGCGCACCCGAATGCACGTGGCCGATGGTCCAGTCGGTGTAGTGCGACAGCGCGTTGACCGTCTTGATCGACATCATCGGCCCCTCGAAGGTCGACATGCCGTAGAACGACAGCGACACGATCAGGAATTTCAGGATCGGGTCGTCGCGCAGCTTGTACCAGGCGCCTGACAGCGTCATCATGCCGTTGATCATTCCCCCCCAGCTCGGCGCCAGCAGGATCAGCGAGAAGATCATCCCGAGCGACTGGGTCCAGTCGGGCAGCGCGGTGTAGTGCAGGTGGTGCGGGCCGGCCCACATGTAGGTGAAGATCAGCGCCCAGAAGTGCACCACCGAGAGCCGGTACGAGTACACCGGTCGCTCGGCCGCCTTCGGAACGAAGTAGTACATGATTCCGAGGAAGGCGGCGGTGAGGAAGAAGCCCACCGCGTTGTGCCCGTACCACCACTGGACCATCGCGTCCTGCGCTCCCGCGTAGGCCGAATACGACTTCATCCAGCTCCACGGAAGCTCCGCGCTATTGACGATGTGCAGCAGCGCCACCGTGATGATGTACGAGCCGAAGAACCAGTTGGCGACGTAGATGTGGCTGACGCGCCGCTTCACGATGGTGCCGAAGTAGACGATCGCGTAGGCGACCCAGACGACTGCGATCGCGATGCCGATCGGCCATTCCAGCTCTGCGTATTCCTTGCCTCTGGTGTAGCCCAGCGGCAGCGTGATCGCACCGGCAACAATCACCGCCTGCCAGCCCCAGAACGTGAACCAGGCCAGCGGGCCCGCAAACAGGCGCGCCTGGCAGGTGCGCTGGACCACGTAGTACGAGGTCGCGAACAGCGCGCAGCCGCCGAACGCGAAGATCACCGCGTTGGTGTGCAGCGGGCGCAGGCGCCCATAACTGAGCCACGGCACGGCCGGCAGCACATCTGGCCACGCCAGTTGCGACGCGATCACGACGCCCACCAGCATCCCGACCACGCCCCACACGATGGTCATGATCGAGAAGGCGCGCACGACCCCGAAGTTGTACTTCGATGCTGCAAGCGGCTCGCTCACCCTGGAATCCCCCGCGATTCGTGCGCTTCGCCCACCGAAACGCGAATCGATGATATTCAGCCGATCGCGGAAGGCCTTTGATCCGCGTCAAGCAGTCAGGAGGGCGAAAGCGGGGGACGCGGATCGGCGCGATCTTCTCCGTCCAGGATGCGGCGCCCTTCGTCATCCAGATCGTCGAACTGCCCCGTCATTACTGCCCAGGCCAGTACCGCGCCGATCAGCAACACGAGAACGATCGACAGCGGAATCAAAAGGAAGAGGGATTCCATGGGTCAGCCTCTCGAGCGATCCGGGGAGTTCAACCGCAACGAGTTGGCCAGCACCACCGCCGAGCTGGCAGCCATGCCCACTGCAGCGATCAGCGGGGAAAGATGGCCGGCGACTGCCAGCGGAACCATCGCGGCGTTGTAGGCGATCGCCCAGGAGAGGTTCACGCGTACCGCGCGCGTGGCACGGCGTGCCATTTCGAACACGAAGCCGACATCGCCCAGGTCCGATCGCAGGCACAACACATCTGCCCGTGCCTGCGCCAGGTCGGAGCCCGATGCGAGCGCGATCGACGCATCGGCTTGCGCCAGCACCGGTGCATCGTTGATGCCGTCGCCGATCATCACGACGCGTCGTCCCGCGGCCTGCCAGCGCGCCAACAGTACCTGCTTGCCAACCGGGGTGTGCTCGCAATGCAGTTGCAGCTGCGAGCGTGCATTGAGCTGCTGCGCGACTGCTTCGACGGCATCGCGCCGATCGCCCGAGATGAGCGCGACTTGCGCGCCCGAGCGCGCCAGCTGATCGATCAGGTCAGAGGCACCGGTGCGGATATGTTCGCCGAAGCGCAGGTTCGCGAGCGCACCGCGCTGGTCGGCGAGCACCAGGCAGGCACCGATGCGCTCGTCCGATATTTCGCAGTCCGGCGTCGAGGCCGGATCGGATCGCGCAGGCAAGCCTGCAAGCGCGAGCGCATAGTGCGGTTTGCCGAAACGGTACAGCCGGTTGCCGATGACACCCTGGACGCCGGCGCCGGGCTCCTCGGTGACATCGCGAAGGCCCGCAAGGCACACGCCCGCCTTGCGCGCGGCAGCCTGCACCGCGCGCGCGAACGGGTGCACGGAACGCGACTCCAGGCTCGCCGCGACGGCGAGACAGCCCGGCGCGTCCCGATCGCGCATCGGCTCGATCGCCGTCAACACCGGTTCGGCCTCGGTCAACGTACCCGTTTTGTCAAAAGCAACAATGTCGGCGCGCGCAAGTTCCTCCAGGGCCGCCGGCCGCGCGAGCAGGACCGAACGGCGCGCCAGTGCCGCCTGCGCAGCCGCGCTGGCCAGCGGTGCTGCCAGCGACAGAGCGCAGGGACACGTGACGATCAGCACCGCGATTGCGTTGCGCAGCGCGCTCGAAGCGTCGAAGATGACCCATCCGAGTGCCGTCAGCAGGCTCACTGCCAGCAGCACCCATACGAAGTGGGCCGCAACCTGGTTCGCCAGTTCGACCGAGCGCGGGCGCTGGCTCGCCGCCTGAACGATGAGCCGCTGCAGCGCCGCCAGCGAAGTGCCTTCGCCGCAAAGGAGCACCTCGATCACGAGCGGCTGGTTCAGATTCATGCTGCCTGCCACGACGCGCGTGCCGGGCGCAACATCGACCGGGATCGCTTCTCCCGTCAGCCAGGCCTGTGACAGCGCCGAGCGTCCTTCCAGCACACGTCCGTCGGCCGGCACCAGCGCGCCGGCAGGCACGATCGCGCGGTCGCCTGGCACGAGACTGTCGGCCCCGACCGCATCGAACTCGCTAGAGCGCGGGTAATCGCGCAGGCGCAGCACCCGCCCGCGATCGCGCGCGGCGGCGGCATCGATCTGCGCCGAGGCGCGCGCCAGCGCGCGCTGCTGCCACCAGCGCACCGACAGCAGCAACGCGACGAACATCGTGATGGAGTCGAAGTAAACCTCGCCGCGCCCGGCCTGCAGCGAAAAGACGCTCGCGCCGAGCGCCGCGGCCAACCCCAGCGCAACTGGCACGTCCATGCCGAGCTGGTGCGTGCGCAGCTGGCTGAAGGCAGCCCGCCACAGCGGAGCCGCCGAAAACAGCAGTACCGGCGCCGTCAGGATCGCCTGCCCCGCATGAAGCAGCGTCCCGATCGCCGCGCCGATCTCGCCGGGGCGCGCCAGGTAGTCCGGCACCGCCAGCATCATCACCTGCATCATCGCAAGCCAAGCCACCGCCACGCGCAGCAGCTCGATACGCTGCTCGCGCCGCTCCTGCTCGGGGCGCGCCCGCTCTGCCACCCGATAGCCGGCCCGTTCAACCGTGCGCTGCAGCTCGTGCAGCGCAACCCGGTTGCGGTCGTATACGAGTGTGGCGCGACGCGCGACGAAGTCGACGTTGCCAACAGCGACGCCCGGCGTCGCGCGCAGGCGCGCCTCGATCAGCAATGCGCACGCCGCACACGCCATACCGCGGATCTCGATCTGGCAGCGCGCTGGCTGGCGCGGAACGGACGCCCGCTCGGCCGCCGGATCGCTCACGGCGCTGGCGGCGCTCAATACGGTCGAGTCGGCGCGCGTCAGCGCGATCTGCTCGGCGATGAAGACGCACCCCAGGCAGCAAAACGGCTTGGAGACGCCCCCGATCGGGCGCCAGATCGGGCGAGACAACGCGTGCGCACCGGCCAGCGGCTCGGCGCAGTGGGCACACGAGAGTGCGCCGCTCTCGGTCTCCTCTGCGGGCGCGGCGCCGGTTCGCTCCATGGTGAAGGTCTGCGTCACTGTGGGACGATAGGGGAGGCGCGGGCGCGCACCTTGACGGCAGTCAAACGATTCCCAATTGCGTTCCAGGCCCACGCGCAGTGCCCCTACTCCATTCGCGGTCACACGGGGCTGGCGCTGCTAGCGTTAGAGGCGGTTCTCCTGAAGGAAGCGAAGATGCGACACGACACGGCTCGAACTTCGAGCTCGGCGCAGGAAAAGGTTGCGGCACGCAACACGAACGGCGGCAGCTCCGCGGATTCCCTGCAACAGCGCATCGACGAGGCGCTGGAGGAAACGTTCCCGGCGAGCGATCCGCCCTTCTGGACACTGGGCAGCGAGACGCCGGCGACGGCCAAGCACTGAGCGAGCGTCTGCGTTGCCGACGCTTGTGGCGCCGTCATGGGCCGCGTGCGTCAAGCAGCGAAGGCTCGATGCGGTCGAGCCGGTCCGTGCAAAACGCGTCGACGCCCCACTTCACCAGCTCGAGCGCGCGCGGCCGATCGTTGACCGTGTAGACGAACAACCAGTACCCGGCTTCGCGCACCGAGAGCGCCGACTTCGCGTCCAGATGGCGGTGGTCGCAGTGCAGCGCGACGCAGCCGAGGCGCTCCAGCCGGGTGCGCCAGTCGCGCGGGATCCGTTCGACCAGCAAACCGTAGGCAAGCGCGGGCGCCTGCTCGCGCGCCGCCTCCAGCGCATCGACCGAAAACGACGAAAGCAGAGGAACGCTTGGATCCGGCAATTCGCCGGGCCGAGCGCCATCCTTCAGCAAGTCGGCGAAAGCACGCGTGACGACGTCCGCAACCACCGCGCCGGTGCGCCGTTCGTCGCCCGGGCTGGGTTTGATCTCGACGTTGCTCCACACTGCGTGGGAACGGCAAAAACCAAGCGCATCGAGCAGCCGCGGAATCGGCTCGCCCGCGAATTCCTTCGAGAACCAGCTTCCCGCGTCCAGCCGCGAGAGTTGCGCCCACGAGCTCGCCGCAACCGGACCGGTGCCGTTCGTAGTGCGCTCCAGCGTCACATCGTGGATCAGCACCGCCTCGCCGTCGGCGCTCAGCATCGCGTCGAATTCGACTGCGCGAAAGCCGCGCTCCGATCCGACCCGGATCGCGGCGACGGTATTTTCCGGAGCGAACGCGCCGCCGCCGCGGTGCGCGAGCACACGCGGATACGGCCATGGCGCTCTATGCACGCCCACCCCTGCTCAGCGCTGAGGCCGGCCTTGTGTTCATGGGCTTGCTTGCGCCGCCTGCGCCTTGGGCTTGCGGCGCCGCACGTAGACGAGCTTCTCGACGCGTGCCACCAGCAGATCTTCCTCGTCCACCACGTCGACGTGGAACAGGTGCAAGTGCTTGCTGCCGCCCTCTGTCATATTCAGGATCGAGCGAACATCCTCGTCGCGCACCTGCATCACCGCGCGCACGCGCGAGCGGCCCGCCGCGATGTAGTCGATGGATGTCGAGCGGTCCCATACGACATAATCCGGTCCGAGGTTGCGGCAAAGCATCAGCACGAAGAATGGATCGGTCATCGCGAAAAGTGAGCCGCCGAAATGCGAACCGAACACGTTTCGGTTGTAGCGCCGCAACGGCATCTCGACCACGAATTGGCGGAAATCGGGCGCGATCGACCGAACCCGGATTCCGGCACCTGCCAACGGCGGCCAGAGGTTCAGCCGCAAGCGCATCAATCGGGGCGATAGCGACAGTACGAAGGACACGTGCGGTTATCGTTAGAAGCGCAAGCGCGGAGTGTAGTGACGTGGCCAGTTCTCACCCAGCCCCGGCGGCGGTACGCCTTACGATCCATGGTCGCGTCCAGGGGGTCGGTTTTCGCGATGCGTTCGAGATGCAGGCGATCGAGCTCGGCGTGGACGGGTGGGTACGCAATCGAATCGACGGCAGCGTCGAGGCGGTGATCCGGGGCGAGACCTACGCAGTCGAGGCGTTGATCCGCTGGGCCGAGCGCGGCCCGCCCGCGGCTCGGGTCGAGCGGGTGGAACGCCATCCGGCCAGCGGCGAGGAAGCTGCCGCGCTGACTGCAGGATTCCGGCGCCTTCGAACAACGTAGAGCGATTGCGCGATTACGCGATGCCTGCCGACCGCAAGCCTGATCTGGAACCGCGCTCGCCCGGTACGGGTTTCGACTGGAGCAACCCGTACCCGATGGCGCGGACGCCGGTATTCGCTCGCAACGTCGTGGCAACCTCGCAGCCGCTCGCGGCGAGCTCCGGGCTGGCGCTGCTCCGCCAGGGCGGCAACGCGGTGGACGCGGCGATCGGCAGCGCCGCCGTGATCGCGCTGACCGAGCCGTGCTCGAACGGACTGGGATCGGATGCCTTTGCGATCGTCTGGGACGGAGCGCGACTGCACGGCTTGAATGCCAGCGGAGCCGCGCCGGCGGCGTGGACGGTCGAGTATTTCCGGCGGCGCTATGGAACAGATCCGGCCGCCCGGCCGATGCGCGGCTGGGACACTATCACGGTACCCGGCGCTGTTGCTGGATGGGCCGAGCTGCACAAGCGCTTCGGGCGGCTCGGTTTTGAACAGGTGCTGGCTCCCGCGATCGAATACGCCGAGCGCGGATTCACCGTCGGTCCCAACGTGCACGAGAAGTGGCAGCGGGCAGCGCCTTTGATGACCAGTGCACCCGGGTTCGATCAGCACTTCCTGCCTCGCGGGCGGCCGCCAGCGATCGGTGAGCACTTCGTGCTGCCGGGTGCGGCGCAGGCGCTGAAGCGGATCGCCGCAAGCGGCGGCGAGGACTTCTACCGAGGCGAGATCGCACGTGCGATCACCGCTTTTGCCGCACAGGGCAACGGCGCGCTCGACCTCGCCGACCTCGACCGCTACCGCCCGGCCTGGGTCGACACGATCCACCAGAGTTTCGCGGGATGCGAACTGCATGAGATCCCCCCGAACAGCCAGGGAGTCGCTGCACTGATCTGCCTGGGGATCCTGTCGCACACGGAGCTGGCCGAGTGTGCGGTCGACAGCGCCGACTGGCACCATCTGTCGATCGAGGCGATGAAGATCGCGTTCGCGGATGTCTACGCGCAGGTCGCGGAGCCGGCGGCGATGCGCGTCACGGTTGCGCAAATGCTCGATCCGGAGCTGCTGCGGCAGCGCGCGCGCTTGATCGACCGCTCGCGCGCGCAGGTCTTCGCACCTTCGAAGCTCGATCGCGGCGGAACGATCTACCTCGCGGCCGCCGACGCCGCGGGGATGATGGTGAGCCTGATCCAGTCCAATTACATGGGGTTCGGATCGGGAGTCGTCGTGCCGGGTTTCGGCATCTCGCTGCAGAACCGCGGCGCCGCTTTCAGCCTCGATCCGAAGCACCCGAACTGCGTAGCGCCGGGCAAGCGCCCGTTCCACACGATCATCCCGGCAATGCTGACGCGCGACGGCGCAGCGCAGATGGCTTTCGGGGTGATGGGCGGCAACATGCAGCCGCAGGGACACGTGCAGGTGTTGACGCGGATGCTGCTCGCGCGCCAGCAACCGCAGGCCGCGTGCGATGCGCCACGCTGGAAGTGGAACGCCGGGGTGGAGGTGGAACTCGAAAGCCGGATGCCGATCGAGGTCGTAGCCGAGCTGCAGCGGCGCGGCCATCGCATCGTGCCAGGCGACGATTCGTATATGGACTTTGGCGCGGGTCAGATGATCTGGCGCCTCGGAGATCCGTGCGTCGACGGCTATGTCGCGGCCAGCGACAGCCGCCGCGACGGGCAGGCCTGCGGCTACTGACGGCGCCCGCCGCGGAGAACGGCCGCCCGCGCAATCAGAGGAGCGCTGCTGTGTGTTCGAACGTGGCTTCGACCGCGGTCTCGTCCGAATCGGCGACGATGCGTGCGAGCAAGGCCCTGACGGCTTTGGCTTCCTGCGGGTAGCCCAGGTGGAATCCCTGTCCGCGCGTGCATCCCATCTCGCGCAGTTGCGCGAGCTGGGCGGCGTTCTCGATGCCTTCGGCGACGACCGCCTTGTCCAACGACATGCCCAGGTGAACGATGGCGCGAACGACCTTCGCCTCCTTCGATCCGGATTGCAGATCGCGAACAAAGGAGCGGTCGACCTTCAGCGTATCGATCGGCAGGGCCGACAGGTGGGAGAGCGACGAGTAGCCGGTACCGAAGTCATCCACACTTAATCCGATCCCCAAGGCCTGCAGCTTGGCGAGCGTGGGCAGCGAATTGCGGATGTGCTCCATCAGGATGTTCTCGGTCAGCTCGAGCGTCAGATGGCGCGGCTGCAGCCGCGTCTGGCGCAGCACGCGAGTCACGCGCGGAACCAACGCGTCGTGTCCAACGTCTTTTGCGGAGATGTTCACGTGCATCCGCAGATCGGCGAACCTGGGATGCCGAAGCTGCCAGTCCCGCAACTGACGGCACGCGCGCTGCAGCATCAGATCCGTCAGCGAGATGATCAGCCCGGATTCCTCGGCGATCGGGATGAACACTTCGGGCCGCATCGTGCCGAATTGCGGGTGGTGCCAGCGCGCCAGCGCCTCGAAGCCGATCAGCCCACCGGAGCCCAGATCGAACAGTGGCTGATAGACGACCGACAGGTCGCCGTTGGCGATCGCATTGCGCAGGTCGCCCTCCAAGCGCAAGCGCTGCGCGATCTCGGCGTGCAGGCCGATATCGAAGATCGCGTAGCGCGCCTTGCCGTTTTCCTTTGCCTTGTACATCGCGATGTCCGCATCGCGCAGCGCCTCGTCGGGTGCGTTGTATCCGGTGCTGCCGAACGTGATGCCGATGCTGGCGGTGACCGTGACATCGGTCCCGCCGACGACAAACGGGTTTTGTATCGCTCGCATCAGCCGTTCCGCCAACGTTACGGCGAGATTTTCGTGCTCGAGGTTCTCGGCCAGGATGCCGAATTCATCGCCTCCGAGGCGCGCGACGACGTCAGTCGGCCGCACGTGGTGCCGGATCCGCTGAGCGGCCTGCACCAGGAACTCGTCGCCGGCGCTGTGCCCCAGGCTGTCGTTGATCAGCTTGAAACGGTCGAAGTCGATGAACAGCACCGCGAAGCGGCGGGCGAGATCCGCTTTCGAGCGGCCGATCGCCTCCGCCAGGCATTCGTTGAAGCGGTGGCGATTCGGCAGCCCCGTCAACGAGTCGTGGAAAGCGATGTGCTGCAGCGCCTCCATGTGGCGGGTAGCCGCTTCCGCTTCGCGCGCGGCGGCTTCCGATGCGGTACGCCGCACCGCTTCGTTGGCTTCCTGCTGGCGGAAGAAATAGTGCAGCGTCATCATCAGCAGCCCGATGATCGGAACGACCGCCAGAACGACACCGAGCCCCGACTCGCGGAACGCCAGATACAGCAGCGCCGCAACCGCCGCGCTGCCGGTGTAGATGATTCCGACCCAGCCGAAAACGCCGACCAGATCTTTCAGCTGCAGCGGCTCGCTGCGCTTCAGGCGGTGCACCGTCGTGATCAGCAGCGTGTTGCACACGAAGTAGCACAGTGCGAACACCATCGTGGCGACGATCAGCAGTCCGCCGTTGGTCAGCTGCAGCGAATCCAGCGCGCCACGCAGCGCCTGCAGAAGCGAGCCGGAGGCAAACATTGCCAGGACGGCCATCGCCGGGCTGGCGATGCGGCTGCTCCAGCGCTTGGAGATGCGCCAGGCTCCCAAGGTGGCCTCTCCCGCAGAAGCGAGCGCCGCCGCCTCCGGACCGTGCAGCAATAGCAACAGGAAGATGAAGATCTCGCCGGCCGCCAGCGAATTTTTCGAGCGGGGAATTTGCACCGGAAACAGCGCCGCCAGCATCGCGATCGCCACCCCGAGCGCCACCTCGATCCAGGTGCGTTCGGGTCTAGCGGCAAGGCTGTGCAGGCAGTACACCAGCACGGCACCGCCGAGCAGCACTCCCGTGTACCAGTATGCCGCCGCCTTGCGGTTGTAGTCGGGCAGAAGTGCCCGGTGCAGACGCAAGTACCAGGACACCTCCGTGTCCATGGCCTTTGCGTCAGCCATGCTCATCGGCGCCCCCGCCGGTGGAAATCAGGGTTCGCCGTGCAGTGCGCCGCTGGTGTTGTATCCGGCGACTGACCCGCCGGACTCATTCGTGAGGTTGCCCTCGTTGATGACCAGGCCGTCGACGTGCAGGATACCTTCTTGTACGAGGATGCCCTCTTGGAGAAGCAGGCTGTCTTTCAAGAGTATGCCTTCCTGCATGACGATCCCGTTGCTGAGAAGATCGCCCTGTGAAAGCTGGGTGCCGCTGCCGCTGGCCAGCCAGCCCGACAGCGTTGCGGTCGGGACGAACATTCCGGTCTGGGCCGCCGGATCGCTCGTCCCCACCAGCGTGTCGGCACTCGTCACGCCGGAAGTCATCAGCGTCTGATTGGTGAGCGCGGTGTCAGTGAAGTTCTGCACGTAGGTGTTGGCGGCAATTCCGCTGCCGGACCAGTAGATCGGCTGCCGGAAGCGCACAACGTTGCTGGCCCACGCCGTACGCGGATCGTAGATCGGCTGATATTTCGTGAAAAGCGACGAACCGCTGAAGATGTGGTCGCCGCCGAAAAACGCGATTCGCGACCAATTGAACGTAGCGTTGTTGATCGTCGAGGACTTGCTCGGCATACTGTCCGTCATCATGTTGTCGCCCGGGTTGATCGTGCCGGCGGCGATCGCGGTGGACAGGTCGTTCCGAATCAAGCGGGTCAACATCATCGCGCCGTCGATGTTGAGCAAACCGGCGCCCTGCTCGAGCAGGTTGTAGCCGGGAATCGGCTGCGCGGTGTACTGCAGGATCGTCTTGATCAGCGGTGGCGTCAGCGCGGGGTTTTTCTGCACCATCAAGGCAACGGCGCCGGACACGACCGGAGCGGAGATCGACGTTCCGGACAGCAGCATCTGCGTCTCGGGGTAAAGCGCCGGAATGTTCAGCGGCGTCACGAGCGTCGAGTAGTAATTGGCAGCCAGGTAGTTCCAGGCCGGATTGCTGGCTTGCGCCTTGGTGGCGGCGGCCGATACGACCAGGTTTCCGGGAGCGACCAGGTCGGGTTTCAGCAGGTTGTCGTATTGCGTAACGCCGTTGCCATCGACATATGAGCCGCGTGTGGGGCCGCGTGAGCTGAAGAAGTCGACCGTATCGGCGCTGCGCAACAGCGAGTTGTGGTAATTCACGGCACCCACCGTGATCACCGAAGGATCGTCGCCGGGCGAACTGATCGTGCCGTACACCTCTTGGTTCGTCGACGATAGGCCGAAGTTGCCGGCCGCGACGACGACCGTGATGCCGGCTGCAGTCGCGCTGCGCACCGCGGCACAGAATGGGTCCGTCTGCCAGGTCTGCGTCGAGTCAGCCGCCAGGCTGATGTTGATCACACGGATGTTGTAGTCCTGCGAGTGGTAAATCACCCACTCGATCCCTTCGATCGCGTCGCTGATCGTGCCGGTCCCGGTTCCGTTCAGGACCTGAACGTCGTAGATATTCGCGTTCGGCGCGATCCCGGTCGTATCGGGAGTCGTCGACGAGTAGGCCACGGAGAATCCGGCGGCCACCGAGGCAACGTGGGTGCCATGGCCGAACGGGTCCTGCGTGTAGTTGTTGGCGGTGCCCACCGTGTCGTTCGCAATTGCGCTCTCGTAGCTCGCCAGCGCCGAGCTGCCCGGCATCAGCGAGGTGGTGCTGTTGGTACCAGTCGTCCAGTTGGCGGCAGTGCTATTCAGCATGCTGACGTTGCGCATCACGCGTGTGACGCCGCTGCTATTCAGGAAGGCGTCGTGCGACTTCATCACGCCGGAGTCGAGAATTGCGATTCCGACGCCGCTGCCGTCTACGCCGCTGTAGCTCGTTTTGGTGCTATTGCCACGCACGTGGCTCGTCAGCGCGCCGGCAATCATCTCGAGCGTGCTGTTGGTCCGATGGGTCGGCCGATTGGGTGCGACGCTGACGACATCGCTGCGCTGGGCGAGCGCGCCGACGACGCTGGCCGGAACGATCACCGTCAGAGCATGTGTAGCAGGGTGCACCTTCTGGACCGAGCCGCCCGACTGGACGATGAATGCGCGCAGCGCGGTCATCGCCGGGTCTGTCGAGTTGCTCACGACCAGGACCTGGACCATGCGATGGCCGTTGAGGTCGCGCGCCCAACCGACGGATGGCGTCGTGGGAGCATCGACCGCATCCTGCAGGTCGCGCGCGACCTCGTGGTCACGGGCATGCGCCGGCGCAGCCACCAGAGCCGCTGCCGAAGCCAGCACGCCGGCGACGAGGCAGATCAGCCGGCGGTGGATGCGGCTGCGTTCGACCAACACGGTGAATCGAGTCAGAAGGTCCATCGTTGTGCTTTCTCTCTAGAGTTATCGGTAAACGTCACCCGGACTCGCACCAACTTCAGCTGGCAGCGAGTCCGGCGGACCGGCGCATTCCGGGCCATCCCCTGGGGTAACGGCATGCCGCCAGTAATCTTTAGGGCTTAGCCTGCGTCGAAAGACTTAAGATTCGCCGTGGCTGATCCCTCCTGGCCCCACCTGACCGTCACCTGACCCTTACCTGACCCGCACCAGACACCTTTATGAGCGCCACTTCGCCGCAGTCCGCCTCGCCCGCAGCCCTCGACGTCGCTTTCCTCGGGTTAGGCGTGATGGGTTACCCGATGGCCGGACACCTGGCACGCGCCGGCCATCGTGTGACCGTTTACAACCGCACCGCGGCGAAAGCCGACCGCTGGTGCGCCGAATTCGGCGGCAGGCACGCTGCGACGCCGGCACAGGCGGCGCGCGAAGCGCGCGCGGTGTTTTGTTGCGTCGGCAACGACGACGATGTACGACGTGTCGTGCTCGGCCCGGAAGGCGCGTTTGCCGGAATGGCAGCCGATGCGGTGCTGGTCGACCACACGACCGCCTCGGCGCACCTTGCGCACGAGCTGCATGCGAAGGCGCGCGCACTGTCGCTACATTTCGTCGACGCCCCGGTATCCGGCGGCCAGGCAGGCGCGCAAAAGGGCCAGCTGACGGTGATGTGCGGAGGCGATGAGCCGCCCTTCGAGCGAGTCGCTCCGATCGTGCGCGCCTACGCACGCGCGGTTACCCGGATCGGACAGAGCGGCGCAGGTCAGTTGGCGAAAATGGTCAACCAGCTATGCATCGCCGGGCTGGTGCAGGGTCTGTCTGAGGGAATCGAGTTTGGCCGCCGCTCCGGACTCGATATGGAGCTCGTTCTGAAGGTGATCGGCCAGGGCGCCGCGCAGAGTTGGCAGATGGACAACCGCGGCAGCACGATGGTGCAGGATCGGTTCGATTTCGGCTTCGCGGTCGACTGGATGCGCAAGGATCTCGGGCTTTGCCTGGAAGAAGCTCGCCGCGTCGGATGTTCGCTACCGGTGGCGGCGCTGATCGATCAGTTTTATGCCGATCTGCAGGCGATGGGCGGCGGCCGCTGGGACACGTCTTCACTGATCCGCCGGCTGCGGCCACATCGGGCTTGAGTCGGCGGCCCTGAGGATCTGAGGATGGATGCCTCGTCCCTGCAGCACGCGGTTGCGGAACTGCGGCCGACGCTGCTGCGGATCGCCCGCCTGCAGTTGCGCAACGATGCCTGGGCCGAGGACGCCGTGTCGGAAACGCTCGTCTCGGCGCTCGAGTCGGCCAACCGTTTCAGCGGGCGTTCGCAGCTGAAAACCTGGGTGGTCGGGATCCTGAAGCACAAGATCATCGACCAGTTCCGGCGCGGCGGGCGCGAACTGTCGATCGAGGCTGCGGTCGAGGCGGCTCAGGTCGAAACATTCGACGAGCTGTTCGCCGAAGACGGCCACCGGATCGATAAACCGGCCGACTGGGGCGATCCGGAGGCGGCTTACTCGCAAGTCCAGTTCTTCGAGATCCTGCAGATGTGCGTGGAAGATCTGCCGGCATCGCTCGCACGCGTCTTTATGATGCGCGAATGGCTCGAGCTCGACACGAAGCACATCTGTAAGGAAATGGACATTTCGTCGACAAATTGCTTCGTGATGCTGCACCGGGCGCGAATGCGTCTGCGGGAGTGCCTGGAGCAACGCTGGTTCGTGCAGGAGCAGGCGCCCTGATGTTCCGATGGCTAAAACTGACGTGCCGGCAGGTCCATAGGCTGCTGTCCGAGCGGCAGGACCGCAAGCTGGGCCTGATGGAAAGGGTGCGGCTGCGAATACACTTGACCGCCTGCGACGTGTGCTCAGTGGTCGCGCGACAGTTCCGCGTGCTGTCCGAAGCCGTGCGCCGCCTCGGCACCTGATGACCCGGACGGATGATCAGGCGGATAGAGGGGATAAACGGCGGGGATAAACGGCGGAATGAAACGCGGGATGGGGGCGAGACGGAAGCGGGGATTGAACCAGCGCCGGTGCCCGGTACTCTTACCCGCAGCCCATGTGCGCTGTGCGTCTTTCCATCCGCCGAAACCGGCGCGGCAGGAGCCTGCCAGCCTGGCTTTTGTTGCCAGCGTTGCCGCTGCTGCTGGGCAGCGTTTGCGCTGCCGCGTCGCCGACTGACGAGATCAATGTCCAGGCCACGGCGCAGGATGCAGCCGTGGAGATCACCACGCGCGCGGTCGTGCACGCACCTGCCGAGCTGATCTGGCAGACGCTGACCGACTACGATCATCTGGCGAATTTCGTCCCGGGAATCGATTCCAGCCGAGTGGTGTCGCGTCAGGGAGACCGTCTGGTCGTCGAGCAAAGGGGTGTTGCTCGCTGGTGGTTCTTCTCGTATCCGATCCACGTGGAGATTGCTGCCACCGAGCGGCCGTATCGGAGCATCGACGTGCGGCTGCTGCAGGGCAACCTCAGGCGGCTCGAAGGCGAATACCGGATCGAGCCGCAGCCGGACGGCAGCACTGAACTGACCTGGCATGGCGTGATCGAACCGGACACACCGCTGCCGGGGTTCGTTCGAACCGCGCTGCTACGCCGAAGCATTTCGGAGCAGTTCGCCGGGATGGTGCGCGAGATCGAGCGCAGGGCGGATCGCGCTTCCTCGGCCTCCTCGGCTTCGTCTTGATGCGCTAAATGCTCTCGACCCGGTTGCGGCCAGTCTCCTTGGCTCGATACAGCGCGACGTCCGCGCGACCGAGGACGGTCTCGGCGCCGGAATCGGTGCGACCGATCTGCGTGACCCCGATGCTGACCGTGAAGGCGATCTGAACATCGGGGGTGCAAGCCGGCGTATCGGCAAGCCGCTGACGCAACTGATCCGCGAATTCGCAGGCGCTCGCGCAATCAGCGCCTACCAACAGAATTCCGAATTCCTCTCCGCCCAGACGCCCCAGCAGATCGACCCGTCGCAGGCGGCTTTGACAAACCCCGGCGAAGTGCTTGAGCACAGCGTCGCCGCCGGCGTGCCGATAGGTGTCGTTAATCGCCTTGAAGTGGTCGATATCCACCATCAGCAGTGAAGCGGATTCGGAAAAGCGCTTGACCCGCGCCAACGCCGTTTCCAATTGCTCCAGGAACGTGCGCCGGTTTGCCGCTCCGGTCAGCGAATCCGTCCTCGCAAGCCGCACGACTTCCTCTTCAGCCTGTTTCCGCGCAGTGATGTCCATCCCGGTTCCGGCGATCCGCAAGACCCGGCCATCGGCGTCCCGATCCACCGCCATCCAGCGCGCGAGAACCCACACCCAGTGGCCACTGCGATGGCGCATCCGCACTTCGGCTTCGAAAGTCGGCGTATCGCCCTTCATATGCCGTATCAGCGCGTGGCGCGCAGCGGGCGCGTCGCTGCGATGTACCAGCGCGGCGAGGTCGGTGGATTTGGAGCCAAGATCGCCCGGCGCGTAGCCGAGCAGTTTTGTCCAGCCCGAGCCGTAGACGATCCGATCGCGCGCGACGTCCCAATCGGTCATCGCCAGGTCGGCGCCGACCAGGGTCAGAGCCAGGCGCTCCTCTGCCTCACGCCGGCGGGCGACTCCGGAGCCCAGCAGCAGCAACAGAGCGCCAAGCAGCCCCGATCCGAACAGCCCAAGTGCGAGAACGGTCCAGCTTTTCCACTGGCGATGGCGAGCCAAGTACTGCTCGGTGGGCTGCAACTTCAACCGATACAGCCTGGTTCCATAGGTCAAAGTCCGCTCGAAAAGCGGACCCGAATTCAGACCCTCCGGTGTCCCATAGATCGGCGCCTGCGAGGCGACATCCAGCAGCAAAATGCGGAACGCCGATCGATCCATCGCGTTGGTCCGGTCCACGAAATCTCGAACCCGCAGGACCGTCAGGACCACACCTGGTGCGTTGCCGCCCTGGGTGACCCGCCGCATCAGCAAAATGCCCGACTGTTGCTCCTTCTCCTGCACCAGGTGCACCGGAGGCGAGGCGACGGGTATGCCTTCGTGCAAGGCCGTGGTCAAGGTCGAACGGCGATCGCGTTGCGATTCCAGATCGAACCCCACTGCCTCCCGATTGGATTCGAGCGGCTCGACGTACGTGATCGGGAAATAGTCGGCCCGATCGGCCGCCGCCTGCAGACGGCCTGTTCGGTCCTGCTCGCCGATCTGAAAATGGGGAAAGTCCGCCCGTTGCCGCGACTCGAATTCGAGCCGGCGCGCGCCGGGAACTCGCGGTGCCCATTCGATGGCCTGCACCATCGGGAAATTACCCAGGAACGCCTGGGCGTAGCGCTTGAATTGCGAACGCGAAATCGGTCGGGTGGCGTCGTTGGACAGGAATGCTTCGATCTGTTCGAGCAGGCGCTCCTGCACCCGGAACTCCGTCTGCAGCAGGTCCGAAAGGGATTGCGACTGAAACCGGAATTCGCTCAGCGAGTCCTCGAATTCCCACTTCGTTGCCTGGACGAAGACGAAAACGACCAGCGCGAACGCAATCAGCATGGGAACCGCCACCGTCAGAGCCCTGCTTCTCCATGGCGCACGGGGACTGCCGGCAATGACCAGCACGATCGGCAGCAACACGATCACTCCCAGCGTATCGCCGATCCACCAGGTAAACCAGTCCGTCGCAGAGTCGGTCGCAGCGAAAACACCAAGGGCGGTCAAGCCGCCGACCGAGAGGCTCGCGCTTACGAGGCACACCAACGGTGCAAGCAGCAGGAATTTCACGACCTCCCCGGTCGTGTCGAACAAGGTCGGATACCCGATGAAGCGCCTCAGGCACCAGCCGCCGGCGGCTGCCTGCAAAACCGACGCCAGCGCGATCGTTCCGGCGGCAGCTACGCCAATCCATGTCCACCCCTGGGAGGCGGAGTACCCTACCCCGAGATTGAGCAGAGCCGAGCCGGTAAAAATCCACGGCCAAGTGCGTTTGCCGCCGATGAAAGACGCAGCAACCGCGATTCCGGCCGGAGGAAAGATCGCCGATGCGTAACCGGGAGGCAGCGCTAGGAGCAGCGACAGCTTGCCGGTCAGCACATATGCCGCTGCGAGCGCTAACCCGGTGCTCGCCGCGGAGCGCCTGCGCAACCAAACAGCTGCCTGCACCGCCCATGACCGGTGC
The DNA here is from genome assembly GCA_019236735.1 of Burkholderiaceae bacterium. Classification (GTDB taxonomy): domain Bacteria; phylum Pseudomonadota; class Gammaproteobacteria; order Burkholderiales; family Burkholderiaceae_F; genus VBCK01. The sequence continues at coordinate 13,988 of JAFAIM010000029.1, read as the reverse complement.
GATCCCGATGGAGGCAGATTGTTCATCGTGGCAGCTGTGGCCGCTGCGCTTTGCCCCTATCCCTATCGTGTCAGATCCAGGCTCGTAGTCCGACAGTACCGCAATCCGGGAGAGCCCCCATCATGCGCCGCCGCAAGCTGCTGCTCGCCGTAGCCATCGCACTGGCGGTGGCCGCTTTTTTCGCGCTCGATCTGCAGCGCTTTTTCCGGTGGAAGGATTTCCTTGCGCACCGGGACGCCATCGAGGTTTGGCGCGCGGCGCACCCGGTCACCGCAGCTGCGGCGTTCTTCTGCACATATGTCACGGTCGCCGCGCTGTCGCTGCCGGGGGCGTTGTTGATGACGCTTGCCGGTGGGGCGCTGTTTGGCCTAGCAACCGGCACCGTGCTGGTGTCGTTCGCCTCGAGCATCGGCGCCACGCTGGCGCTGCTGGCGGCGCGCTTCCTGCTGCGGGACTGGGTTCAGCAGCGTTTCAGCGAGCGCTTGGCAGCGATCGACGACGGAATCCGGCGCGAGGGCGCCTTTTATCTCTTCGCGCTGCGGCTGGTTCCGCTCTTCCCCTTCTTTGTGATCAACCTGGCGATGGGGCTGACCGCGATCTCGCTGCGAACGTTCTACTGGGTCAGCCAGGTCGGGATGCTGCCTGCGACGCTGGTCTACGTGTACGCAGGAACGCAGCTCGGCCAGTTCCAAGTCTCGCGCGGGCTGCTCGCGGCGCTTGCGCTGCTGGGCGTATTCCCGTTGCTGGCGCGGCGAGCGCTCGAGGCCCTGAAAGCGCACCGCGTGTACGCCGGGTGGAAACGGCCGCTCAAGTTCGACTACAACCTGGTCGTGATCGGAGCGGGTTCGGCCGGCCTGGTCAGCGCCTACATCGGTGCTGCCACCCGCGCGCGCGTGGCACTGATCGAGCGCGAAAAAATGGGGGGAGATTGTCTGAACACCGGGTGCGTACCGAGCAAGGCGCTGATTCGCGCTGCGCGGCTGGTATCGCAGCTCGCCCGCGCCGACGAGTTTGGAATCCGTGCCAGCGCGCAGGTCGATTTCGCTCGGGTCATGGAGCGCGTCGCCGGGGTGGTGCAGGCGGTCGAACCGCACGACTCGGTACAGCGCTACACCGCGCTGGGGGTCGAATGCATTCGCGGCAACGCAAAATTGGCGTCACCCTGGACGGTCGAGGTCGGCGGCAGTCCTGCAGGTTCCGGCGCCCGGACCCTGACCTCGCGCGCAATCGTCATCGCCTCCGGCGCTCGCCCAGCGGTGCCGCCGATCCCGGGACTCGACCAGGTCGGCTACCTGACGTCCGATACCGTCTGGGCGTTGCGTGAATTGCCGCGCAGGCTGATCGTGCTCGGTGGCGGACCGGTCGGCTGCGAACTGGCGCAGGCTTTCGCGCGCCTCGGCTCGCAAGTCACGCAGATCGAAATGCTGCCGCGCATCCTTGCGCGCGAGGATCCGGAGGTTTCGCAAGCGGTTGCCGGCCACTTTGCGCACGACGGAATCCGGGTGCTGACTGGTCACACCGCGCGCGAGTTCCTGCTCGAGGGTGCGCGCAAGATCCTGGTGGCGCGTAGCGGCAAGGAGGGCGAGGCGCAACCGCGCGAGGTGCGGATCGAATTCGACCAGGTGTTGGTGGCGGTCGGGCGCTCACCGCGAACCGAGGGGCTCGGACTGGAAACGCTCGGTATCGAAACCGCACGCAACGGCACGATCCGCAGCGATGAGTTCCTGCGTACGAGATTTCCGAACATCACCGTGTGCGGCGACGTGGCCGGACCGTTCCAGTTCACCCACACTGCCGCCCACCAGGCCTGGTACGCAGCGGTCAACGCGCTGTTCGGCGGTTTCCGCGCATTTCGCGCCGATTACCGGGTCATCCCTTGGACAATCTTCGTCGACCCTGAAGTGGCGCGAGTCGGATCCAGCGAGCAGGAAGCCCGCGAGCGCGGGCTCGCCCATCAGGTGACCGTCTATCCCCTTGCCGAGTTGGACCGCGCGATCGCCGATGGCGAAACTGAAGGCTTCGTGAAAGTGCTCACGAAGCCGGGAACGGATCGCATCCTGGGCGCGACGATCGTCGGATCGCACGCGGGCGAGCTGCTGGCCGAATTCGTGCTGGCGATGAAGCAGAACATCGGTTTGAACCGCCTGCTGGGAACGATCCATGCCTACCCGACGATGGCGGAAGCCAACCGCAACGCGGCCGGCGAGTGGCGCAGGTCCCAGGTGACTCGCGGACAATGGGAGTTCCTGCAGGCCCTGCAAAGCTGGATGCGTGGGGAGCGCGGGTTCGGTGCGGTAGCCGGGGCGCTGGGCGCGCTCGTTCGCGACAAGCGCAAAGCTTATGAGGTAGGTTCTGCCTGACGAGCGACTGGACGAAACGACCGAAACCACGTCGTTGCAGCGGGCTTTTGTGGTAGAAAAGGATCCGGCGAATCCCGGTTCCGGTCGGTATGACAATCGACTCACACTCGGCCGCGGCCGCGGCGAACGAAGAGTTGTCCGCGATCGAGCAGCGCATTGCGCAGTTGCGCGCAGAGCCGGCAGATATCTCCGATGGCGTGGAACGAGCGACCTCGCTGATCGATGAGATCGCGAAAATTCCCTCCCAACTGGACACGGGCAGGCAAATAGAGGCTCTGCGCGAAATTTCGCGCTATTTATCGGTCCGTGGCGATGCGGGGAACAAAGTGCGCGCAGCCGATGTCGCGGTCGCGAAAGCACGAGATGCCAACGATCGGACTCTGCTGGGGGTGGCGCTGGGTATGCAGGGGACCGCACTGATGTTGGCCGGACAGCATTCACCCGGTTCCGAAGCGCTGGCCGAAGCACTGGCGTTGACGATCGAGACGGGTACGCAGCTCGCCGTCGATGGGGTGGTGAGCAATATCGCGGCGCTGTTCGCACTGGGCTTCGAGATTCATAAGGCGATTGCGATGTGGGAGGCGCTGGCGGAAAGACCGCCTCCAACAGACTCCGCCGCGTGGGGCAACCGTGCGTTCGCGCTGGGCAATCTCGCCGATGCCCGAACTCAACTCGCGCTGAGAGAGGAATCCGCACCGGTTAAGGAGGCCTTGCTGAATCGTGCGCTGGACGAGGCAATGCGAAGCAAGCAGATCATCCAAGAACAGGAAGTGCCTCGGCACGTGAAGATGCAGGGCTGGAGATTCGAGAACAACCATGCACGCGCGCTGTTCGCCATGGGGCGAACAGCGGAGGCGATCCGGCAGGCGCGCGTCGTGGTGGAAATGGCTCGATCGGTCGGGTCGCAGGAAGGTCTGGCCAGTGGAACTGTGCTCGTCGCCGCTTGCGAGATGTCGCTCGGCAAGGTCCAGTCGGGTAAGGCGAGGCTGGAAACCCTCCTGGAGCAGCTTCGCGCCGAGGGTTGGGACTTTCTGGTAACCGCGCTGAACGATATCTATGAAACGGCCGCCGTGGCGTTGGACGACGTCGGCGAGTCGGACAAGGCGAGGCAACTGTTGGAGGAGCTCAGCCGTCTGGGCGGCCGGCGTCGGATGATGGAGATCCTGGCGGGACAGGAGCTGCACTTGCACCGGCTGGGCCTTCCGGTCGCGTCCGGCATGGAGGTGGACAGGTCGGACGAGCTGACCGCCAGCCTGACGCGCCGGGCCGAGGAGCGAACAGCGGCTGCGGCGCTGGCAACTGCGGGGGGCGACCCGGAGGCTTTGCGGCGTTGGCTCGAGGTGAGCGTTGAGCCGCTGCAGCGCGAGGCGATCATCGCCGAGTCGGCGGACGATCCATCCGGCGAGCACTGTTTCCGCGTCGGCAGATTGTCGTCGCTTCTGGCGGAAACCGTTGGCCTGGACGCTCGAGCGTGCACGACGATCGAAGTCGCCGCCCGCCTGCGCGATATCGGTAAAACCACAGTGCCCGGGCCGATCCTGTTCCGGCGAGGGCCGTTGCGCGCCTCGGAGATGCAGGTGATGCGATTGCACGCATCGGCTGGAGCGGAGATTCTGCATCGGTGCAAGCTGGCGGGGCTGACGGTAGCGGAGCAGGTTGCGCGCCATCATCACGAGCGTTGGGATGGCGAAGGCTATCCCGACCGCCTGGCGGGGCGCGCCATCCCGCTGGTGGCGCGCATCGTCACAATCGCCGATGCGTTCGATGCGATGACGCATCGGCGCAGCTACCGGGAAGCGATGTCGGTCGATACGGCGCTGGCTCAGATTGCCCTGCTCGGTGAGGCTCAGTTCGATCCTGAGCTGTGTCGCCGTTTCGTGCCGATGTTGCGGCAGTTGCAGCAACAGCACCGCGATCTGGATGCTTTCCTGGGTCAGCGTGCGAAGGATGAGGCTTTCGCGCGGGCGCGACGGTCGCTCGCGCAGAGCGTCAGCATCTGGCAAGAAAAGAAGAGCGCCTCGGCGCAAGTCGTCCACTAGACGACGTCCGCGAGCTGCTCGCCTCAGTTGCGGATCAGCCCCAGTTGGCGCGCTCGCGCCAGTGCTTGGGCCTTGGTGCTGGCCCCGAGTTTCTTGCGAATCCTCTGAATCGTTCGAAGGGTGGCGCGCTCGGTGAGCTTCAGGCTCCTTGCGACATGCTTGAACGAGCCTGGGGTCTCGGGCGAAGCCATGAATTTCAGCACTTCAAGCTCGAGCGCGGTCAGGCTCAGCGCCGCTTCCGAGTCGCGCTTCGGTAGCGGTGGGAACGAACGCTCTCCCGCGAGCACAGCGCGGAATTGATCGCTGGTGGTCGGACTCGACTTCAGGATGAAGCCTCTTACGCCTCGCTCGTGAACGCAAATCAATAGCTCGCGGTCCTCCTCGCCGCTGAAGGTGACGATGCGATCGACCGGAAAGACGCCGGAGATCTCCTGGATCGCTCCCATTCCCTTGGCATCCGGAAGCATCAAGTCGAGCATCATCAGATCGGGGACGGTGCCAGAGGCGAGAGCTTCGAGCGTCGTGCGCAGGTCGTCCCGCTCGATGAGAGTCAAATCCGGGCGGATCAGCAGCAGCTCGCCTGCGACCGCGCGGCGGACCAGCGGATGGTCTTCGACGATCATCACCAGCATGGCGATGGTCCCTCGCTAAGGACGGGCGGCGCTGTCAACCCGCGCCGATCTCCGCCGAAGTCAAGCAGGCATCGAAACGCTGAGCAAAGGGGCGATCGTCATTTGCATTCAAAGCCGCGACGATCGCCTTCAGGTGAATCGCGGAAAATGGTTTCGCAATGATGGGCATGAATCGGGTGAGCGCGGACATATCGTGCTGCCATTGGGCTCCGGTGAGCAGAATTGCCGCAGGCGGCCGATTTTCGTAGCGCTCCAGCATCGTGGTCCACGTCTCGACGACGGTTCCCGACTCGAGGAAGAAGTCCAGCATGATCAGATCGGGGCGCTTGCCGCTGGACAGCCACTCGTCGATCATCGCGAGAAATCTGCCCTGCTCGTTCTGCGCACGGACAACGGCCCCCAACTCTCCAAACGAAGCCTCCAGCAGCCGCGTCGCTTGATGGTCGTCATCGAGCACGGCAATGAGCTTTCCGGCCAGAGGCTTGCGCGCACCGCAATCCCCGATCGGGCGCAGCGCCTCGACCCTCTCGTAGCGCGCCTCGGCGGGAAAGATCGCTTCGACGACGAAACCCTTCCGGGCGAGGTTCGAAGAAATCCGAATCCGACCGCCCAAGTCCTCCGTCAGCCGCCGGATCGTGTACAGCCCGATTCCGTACGACGCCTGTTTCAGATCGTGGACCACCTGCGTTGGAAGCGCACCCTGCTCGGACGCACCGACCAGGATGCGGCGGTGGCGGGGATTCATCCCGACGCCGGAATCGGCGACGACGAAGACGATCGAATCGCCGCGTTTGCGCGCGCCCACGACGATTCTCGATCCTACGGAGTGCGCGATCGCGTTGCGGACGAGATTCTCCAGAATCCGGTGTACCGGGTACGTATGCGTGACCATCGACAGCTTCGAGCGCAGAACGGTGAGCTGCTTGCCCTTGCTCTGAGCGGTCTCCCGATACAGTGCCCGCAGCGGCGCCAGAATGTTTTCCACGGGCACCCTCGCCATCACGGGCGCAGTTCCGTCATGAAAGAACACCCCGTGCTTCAGACCCCAGCCCACCTCGCCGATCCGAAGATTCATCAGTTCGGCGGCCGCGTTGATCCGGGTCAGGTCGTAACTGACACCGTTGCGGGATAACGTGCGTGCGATTTCGTTCGCTTCGGCGAGCATCACGCTGAACGGCCCGCGCAGGTCGTGCGCCAGCATGCTGAAATACGCTGCTTCGGCGCGCGCATCCAGGTCGACGCTGCCTTGCGCCGGGTCGTCCTCAAGCTCCCCGTCATCTTCGGACATGGCGGACATGATCCTCGTGCCAGTGTGCCTCTGCCGCCGAACCGGGGTCAAGTGACGGGCACAATCGGTGTGGGACCCATCTGAGGAAACCTGAAGCAAGCGAAATGAAGCTCGCGATCATCATTCCGGTGTTGAACGAGGCCGCGCAGATCGAGGATTGCCTGTCCTCACTGGCCGAGTTGCGCGGCCGGGGCGCGAGCCTGATCGTGGTCGACGGCGGCAGCGGCGACGCCACCGTCCGGCTGGCGGCGTCCCTGTGCGAGCGAGTGATCGCAGCACCGCGCGGCCGAGCTCTGCAAATGAACGCCGGGGCCCGCTGCGAGGAAGCGTGCGGCGCCGACGTGCTGCTGTTCTTGCACGCCGACGCGCGCCTGCCTGCCGATGCCGACCGGCTGATCTTCCGCGCGCTGTCCAACCGGCACTCCTGCTGGGGCCGGTTCGACGTCGAGCTGCGGGGGCGTTCGCCCGGTCTGCGGCTGGTCGCTTGGATGATGAACCTGCGGTCGCGCGTGACGGGAATTTGCACCGGCGACCAGGCGCTGTTCGTCGAGCAAGGCGCATTTGTCGCACTGGAGGGATTCGCGCCAATCGCGTTAATGGAGGACATTGAATTTTGCCGGCGCGCGCGCCGCCTGTCGGCGCCCATCGCGCTTCGCCCACCGGTGGTCGCATCGGGCCGGCGCTGGGACCAGCAGGGGCTTGCCCGAACGGTGCTGCAGATGTGGTGGCTCAGGCTGGCGTACTTCCTGGGCGCCGATCCGCAGCAGCTGGCGCGGCGCTATCGGGATGCGCGCTAGCGCACGCCAATGCCGACGCAACCCTGGCCCCTGCTCGTCTTCGCGCGCACCCCGAACCCGGGACAGGTCAAGACGCGCCTGATCGCAGAACTCGGAGCGCAGGGCGCTTCGGAACTGCATTGCCAACTGGTCACGCGCGCGCTTCAGCGCGCATGCGGCAGCCGTGGTGCGCGGGTGCAGCTATGGGTCGCGGGCGATCCTCTCGAGGCCTTCGTTCAGCATTGCGCGCGGCGTTTCGATGTGCCGGTGTTCGAACAGCGCGGAGACGATCTGGGGCAGCGGATGGCGGGCGCTTTCGAATCTGCAAGTCGTCAGATGAACCCCAAAGCGCCGGGCTGCATTCTGATCGGAACGGATTGTCCAGCGCAGACGACGGACGACCTGGAGCAGGCGGCGCACGCGCTCCAAGGGCACGACGTCGTGCTGCAGCCGGCCGAAGACGGCGGCTACGTGCTGGTGGGCCTACGGCGGCCGCAACCCAAGCTCTTCGAAGCGATCAGCTGGGGCAGCTCGCGCGTTGCCCAGGAAACGCTTTCGCGGGCCAAATCGCTGCGCCTGAGTTTCCACCTGTTGCGGACGCTGCCCGACCTGGACAGCGCCGATGACCTGAAGCGGGCGCGCGCGAACGGCTGGATCGACTGAGGCTTCCTGGAGCGACGTAACGGTGACTCCGCCGACCTTGCGCGAGGCACCAAAGCGAACCACGACCGATTGCGAAGCCTGCCCACCTGCGCCGGCGATCTTCTTCGCGAAGAAAGACGCCATCTCGGAGCCAACCAGGAGCTGGGCTTTTTTGCCGACAACAATATTGACGGTGTTCGATGTCGGAGTCACCGCCAAATCAAGCGGTTGCGGGCGACAGTCGGGGCGAGGCTCGGAGCAACCGGGCTAGAATTGCGAGAATGAATCGACGCGACACCGTGCGACCGGCCGCAGCGGCAAATTTCATTCGCAACGTCGTCGACGCGGACCTCGCATCCGGAAGGTTTGCGCGACGGCGCTGGAACGGGCGTCCCGGCGACGGCACGTTTCAGGCGCAGGGCGAACTGGACGCAGCGCGCATCCGCACGCGCTTTCCCCCCGAGCCGAACGGGTACCTGCACGTCGGGCACGCCAAATCGATCTGCCTGAACTTCGGGCTGGCGCGCGACTACCACGGTCGCTGCCACATGCGCTTCGACGACACCAATCCGGAGAAGGAGGAACAGGAGTACGTCGATTCGATCCTGCAGGCAGTGCGCTGGGTCGGATTCGACTGGACTGAGGGGGCGCACAGCAACCTGTACTACGCGTCCGACTATTTCGACAAGCTGTACGAGTACGCCGAGTACCTGATCCGAGCTGGGCACGCGTACGTCGACGAGCAAAGCGCCGAGCAGATGCGCGCTACTCGTGGCACGCTGACCGAGGCCGGCCACGATTCGCCGTTCCGCGAGCGCCCGGCAGACGAAAGCCTGGCGCGCTTCCGCGAGATGCGCGAGGGCAAACACGGCGAAGGATCGATGGTGCTGCGGGCTCGCATCGACATGGGTTCGCCGAACATCAACATGCGCGACCCGACGCTCTACCGGATCCGCTTCGCGCATCACCACCGGACCGCCGACCGCTGGTGCATCTACCCGATGTACGACTACACGCACTCGATCTCCGATGCGCTGGAGTGCATCACCCACAGTGTCTGCACGTTGGAGTTCGAGGACCATCGGCCGCTGTACGACTGGTGCGTCGAGCGCTTGGTGCCGACGCTGCGCCAGCCGCAGTGGCAGGAGGCGCTGGAACTGGTGCGGTCGTTGCGCGAGCAGGGGCTGGAAGTCGCGCGTGAATTCGCCCTGCATTGCCACAACTTCCGCCACAAGCTGTACGCGAGCGGCGCCGAGACCCAGATGCGTTCGATGTTCGACCGCTGGGAACACGACCGCGCCGCAGTGATGCGGGAGCTCGAGGCCTTTTACAAGCTGCTGCTCGGCAAGGCCGAGCAATTCGCGCCGCTGCTGGCCGGCGCCCTGGAGGAGGTACGGCCGAACCCGTTCGATCTTCCACACCAGTACGAGTTCTCGCGGCTGAATCTGAACTACGTGGTGATGAGCAAGCGCAAGCTGATCCAGCTGGTGGAGGAACGGCGAGTCGACGGATGGGACGATCCGCGCATGCCGACCATCGTCGGGCTGCGCCGGCGCGGCTACACACCCAGGAGCCTGCAGCTGTTCTCCGAGCGAATCGGCGTGAGCAAGGCCGAGTCGTGGATCGACTATCCGGTGCTCGAGCAGGCGCTGCGCGACGATCTCGATCCGATCGCGCCGCGCGCAGTCGCGGTGCTCGATCCACTGCGCCTTGTCCTCACCAACTTCCCGGCCGACCGGCGCGAAGCGTGTTCCGCGCCCGTGCATCCGCACCGGCCCGAACTGGGAATGCGGACGATTGAACTCGCGCGCGAGCTGTGGATCGAACGCGACGATTTCATGGAGCGCGCCGCTCCCGACTACTTCCGCCTGTACCCTGGCAACCAGGTGCGGCTGCGCTACGCGTACGTGATTGCCTGCACCGGCTTTGAAAAGGATGCCTCCGGCCGCATCACCGCAGTGCTGGCCGAGGTACTTTTCGATACGCGCAGCGGAACGGAGGGAGCCAACCGCGTCAAAGTAAAGGGCGCGATCCACTGGCTGCCGGCAGACGGCTGCGCGACCGCTGAAGTGCGCCTGTACGAACACCTATTTACGGACCCGCAGCCCGACGCCGGCGGTCGCGATTTCCGCGCATCGCTCAATCCGCGCAGCCGCGAGGTCGTGACCGCCCGTGTCGAGCCCGTGTTGACACTGGCGCAGCCGGAGGATCGATTCCAGTTCGAGCGGCACGGCTACTTCGTGGCGGACCTGCGCGATCATTCGCGGGGCCGACCGGTCTTCAACCGCATCACTACGCTACGCGACTCGCGTTCAAAATGACCACTTCCCCGAGCGGCCCGATCGCCGCAACCTCGCCCACTTCCACCCACGCTGCCCGCGCCGCGGCTGCTCCCACGCCAGCCGCCGCCAGGATCGCATCGCTGCGGCAGGCGATGCAGCACCACGGACTCGCCGCGTGGATCGTTCCGTCCTCTGACCCGCACTTGAGCGAGTACCTGCCGGAACGCTGGCAAGGGCGCGCATGGCTGTCGGGGTTCACCGGTTCGGCCGGTACCCTCGTGGTCGCCTCGCGCTTCGCCGGCGTATGGGTCGACAGCCGCTACTGGCTGCAGGCGGATTCCGAGTTGGCCGGAAGCGGAATCACGCCGATCAGAGTCAGCTCCAATGCCGCGGGGGCGTTCATCGATTGGCTCAGAGCCAACTGCGGTCCCGGCGATGTGGTTGGAGTGGACGGACGAACGCTCGGGCTGTCGACTGAGCGATCGGTGCAGGAAGCGCTGGCCGGTTGCGGCGCAACTCTGCGAACGGATCTCGATCTGCTGGACGAAGTGTGGACGAGCAGGCCCGGCCTTCCGCGCAAGCCGGTGTTCGAGTCGCTGCCGCAATTCACGCCGATCGCGCGCGCTGCCAAGCTGGCAAGGGTGCGCGATGCGATGCGCCAGGCCGGCACAGACTGGCACCTCGTCTCTACGCTGGACGACATCGCCTGGCTGCTGAATCTGCGCGGTTCGGACGTGTCATACAACCCCGTTTTCCTCGCGCACCTGTTGATCGGCCCGCAGGGTGCCACTTTGTTCGTGACCGACGGCAAGATTCCGCCAGCATTGCAGGCGACGTTGCAGGCCGACGGCGTGCGACTCGCCGGGTACGAGCAGCTGGCCGGTGAGCTGGCGCAGCTGCCGGCAGGGGGCGCGATCCTGATCGACCCGCGGCGCGTTACGTTCGGCATCCTGCAGGCGCTCCCTGCATCGATGCGGCGCGTCGAACGGATCAATCCGAGTACTCTCGCCAAGGCGGTGAAAAGCGATGGCGAGATCGCGCTGATCCGCAGCGCAATGGAACAGGACGGCGCTGCGCTGTGCGAATTCTTCGCATGGCTCGAGCAGGCGCTTACCCGCTGCGAGGTGGTAAGCGAGCTGACGATCGACGAGAAACTTACGCAGGCGCGAGCGCGCCGCACGGACTATTTTTCCGACAGCTTCTCGACGATCGCAGGTTTCAATGCCAACGGCGCGATGCCCCATTACCGCGCGACCGCTGCCTCGCACGCGGTGGTCTGCGACGGTCGCACCTCGGGCGACGGCCTGCTGCTGATCGATTCCGGCGGCCAGTACCACACCGGAACGACCGACATCACACGAGTGACGGCAGTGGGCAGCACGACCGAGGAGCAGCGCGCCGACTTCACGCGCGTGCTCAAAGGGATGATCGCGCTGTCTCGCGCGCGCTTTCCGCAGGGCACGCGCTCGCCGATGCTCGACAGCTTGGCGCGCGCGCCGATCTGGGCCGCGGGCGCCGAGTACGGCCACGGCACCGGGCACGGAGTCGGCTTCTTCCTGAACGTGCACGAGGGGCCGCATGGAATCACTCCGTACCTGCTGGCCGAGCCGCATACCGCGCTGGAGCCCGGGATGATCACTTCGAACGAGCCGGGCATCTACCGCCCTGGCCGCTGGGGTGTTCGAATCGAAAACCTGGTGCTAACGGTGCCAGCGGAGAAGACCGAATTCGGCAACTTCCTCGAATTCGAGACGCTGACGCTGTGCCCGATCGATGCACGCTGCATCGAGCGGAGCCTGCTCGATCCAACCGAGATCGACTGGCTGAACCGCTACCACGCGATGGTGCGCGCGCGCCTGGCGCTGCACGTCACCGGCGCGGCGGCGAAGTGGCTGGAGGCGAATACGCGGCCGATCTAAGGAGCACGAGGGGCGCCTTTGGCCGCCTTTAACCGTGTGATCCCGCCCTTGCGACCGCCGCACCCAGCCGGTCCGGCAGATCCGGAGTGATGCGGTCGATCCGCTTCGCGATCCTGCCCTTGCCGTCGACGATCATCATCGTCGGAACCTCCGTGACGCCGAACGAGCGGAAAATGGCGCCGGTCTCGTCCAGCGACAACGGGATGTCGACCTGATTTTCCTTCCGGTACCTATCGAGGTCTTCGGTCGTGGCCCAGAGGCCGGATGCGATGCCGACCCACCGCGCGTGGCCGTCCTTCGACAGTTGCGCAGCCTGCTCCCGAGCCGCTTGACACGCCGCCGCCCGCTTCGACCGGCTCTTGGCCAGATAGGACTCGCACCAAGGCGACAGGAACCAAATCACAGTGGGCCGGATTCCGTCGGGATCCGACAGAGCGATCGAACGGCCGTCCGTGGTCTTCAAAGCCGTCCGCGGCACAAACGCGCCGTTCCGCAATACAGCGGGAGCCGGGCCTTCGTCCGCTGCGGCCACGCGCGCGGGCGCCTCGGTCCGCGCGCTGTGCAGCGCGATATCCAACCGCTCGTCGACCAAATGCCCCACATACAGAACCCTGCCGTCGCGACCGATCACGATGTGCTGCGGTGTAACCCGCAGATGAAACGCCTTTGCCAGCCGCCCGTCGTCGATCACGATCGGCATCTTGATGCGCACCGCCCGGCGATAACCGCGCACATCGCTCAACGAGTCGTTGAAACCAGTGTTGACGGCGATCACCGCCAGATCGTTGCCGGCGTTCTCGTACGTCTCCTCGAAGTGCGGCATCTGCTGGCGGCACGGCACGCACCATGTTGCCCAGAACTTCAGGTAGACCGCTTTGCGGCCGTATAGGGCCCCTAGGTCGATCGTGGCGCCGTCGATCGTCTTCAGTCGAAACGCCGGCGCCGCGGTGCCGATGAGCGCCGCACCGGCGGCCTCTGCCATCTGCTCGCCGGTGTCCGCCAGCGTCACCAGCGGCGTTGCACATGCGAGCAGCAACAGGGAAGCGGCAGTCAGCAGGCGCGTGAGCATCGTCGGGCCTCATTTTGGACTGCCGGTACGATGGACTTCGCCGCGCAGTTCGAGAAGGACCGTTTTTCGGGAGTACGAACGGTCGAGACGCCCAGGCGGTCCGGGATGCTTCAGGGGAAACGCATCCCGGATCCCCTGTGCTTTTGCCGGGTCTGCGGAACCGGTTAGGCTTGGCAGGACAGCAAGGATCTGCCGCATCGCGGCATCTTGCTACTAGTGGCTTACAGGAACTCCGAAGTGCCGGTCACCGTTACACGGATCTGCCGCTATCCGGTCAAGGGGTTGAGCGCGGAGCCGCTGAGTCGAGTACGCCTTTCGCCCGGCGAGTGCGTGCCGGGAGACCGCAGATTTGCGATCGCGCGCGCAACGACGCAATTTGACCCTCAGCACCTCGAGTGGCTGCCGAAGGTCAAATTTTTCATGCTGATGCGCGACGAAAAGCTCGCTGAGTTGCAGAGCCGCTTCGATCCGGGGAACGGCAATCTGACGATCGAGCGCAACGGTCGCCAGGTTCTCAGCGCGAAGATCACCGATGATGCCGGGCGAGAATCCGCCAACCGTTTCTTCGCCGAGTTTCTGGGTGCCCCACCGGATGACGCACCGAACCTGCTCGACGCTCCCGGGCACACATTCGCCGACGCGCAGCGCAGGCCGAATGCGTCGACCTACAAGTACCTATCCATCGTAAATCTGGCAAGCATCCGAGCGCTCGAGCAAGTGGTGCAAGTCTCGCTGGACCCGATCCGCTTTCGTGCGAACTTGTATATCGATGGGGCGCCTGCATGGTCGGAGTTCGATTGGGTCGATTCCACGCTCGCCGTGGGCAGCGTGCGCCTCCACGTCGTATCGCGTATCACCCGTTGCGCCGCGACCAGTGTCAATCCGACGACGGCCGTGCGTGATGTCGACATCCCTGCCGTTCTGCGCAGGGCGTTCGAACACGGCGACATGGGTGTCTATGCCGAAGTCATCGGCGGCGGC
>JAFAIM010000089.1 GCA_019236735.1 Burkholderiaceae bacterium | reverse complement strand
ACCGGCGCGGAGGTGGTGTTCAGCTGCGGTGGAATCGGATCGACCCCGGACGACCACACTCGTCAAGCCATCGCGGCGGCTCTGGGCTGCGGGCTCGTGCTGCACCCGCAAGCTGCCGAGTTGATCGCTGCTCGTTGCGCGCAGCTTGGCCAGCCGGATATGACGACTCCCGAGAACCGCCAACGTCTGACGATGGGCGAATTCCCGGAAGGCGCCCGCATCATCCCGAACCCGTTCAACGGAATCCCCGGCTTCTCGATCGCTCGCCACTATTTCGTGCCGGGTTTCCCGGCGATGGCTTGGCCGATGATCGAGGCTGTGTTGGACGCCGAGTACGGCGCTCACTTCGGTGGCGATCGGATCGACGAGCGCTCGCTGTTGATTTTCGGCACACCCGAGTCAGCCCTCGTTCCGATGATGCTGGCGGTGGAGAAGGACTTTCCGGAAGTGCGCACCTTCAGCCTGCCGTCGCTGGGCGATGGCCTGGACGGGCGAATCGCGCGGCGCCACATCGAGCTGGGAGTGAAGGGGCCGCCGGAGCGGATCGCGCCCGCGTTCGAGGCTCTGCGTCGCGCGGTTCAGGAAAGCGGCGCCGAGTTCTCGGTCACTTCATCGTCGGCATGACGAAGTCCGCACCGGCGCGCAGGCCGGTCGGCCAGCGGGTCGTGATCGTCTTCAGGCGCGTGTAGAAGCGCACGCCCTCCGGGCCGTGCATGTAGTGGTCGCCGAACAGCGACGCCTTCCAGCCGCCGAAGCTGTGGAAGGCCATCGGCACCGGAATCGGCACGTTGATCCCCACCATTCCGACCTGGATCCGGTGGCCGAAATCGCGCGCACAATCGCCGTCGCGAGTAAAAATCGCAGTGCCGTTGCCGTACTGATGTGTGTTGACAAGCTCGACTGCACTGTCGTAATCGGGCACGCGCACGACGCTCAGCACAGGTCCGAAAATCTCTTCCTTGTAGATCGTCATCTGGGGCTTCACGCGGTCGAACAGCGTGCCGGCCAGCCAGAATCCATTCGGGAAATCCGGGACGCGGCATCCGCGGCCGTCGACCACCAGGCTGGCTCCTTCTTCGACGCCCTTTTCGATATAGCCGACGACCCTCGCCCGGTGCTGTTCGGTCACGAGCGGTCCCATCTGCGCAGTGCAATCGGTGGCCGGACCGATTTTCAGGTCGCGAATGCGAGGGACGAGTTTGTCGACCAATGCGTCGCCGACGCGATCGCCGACCGCGACCGCCACCGACACCGCCATGCAGCGTTCACCGGCAGAACCGAATGCGGCCCCCATCAGCGCGTCAGCAACCTGATCGAGGTCGGCGTCCGGAAGAGCGACCAGATGGTTCTTCGCACCCCCGAGTGCTTGCGCGCGTTTGCCGGCAGCGCAGCCGCGCTGGTAGATATATCGGGCCACCGGCGTGGAGCCCACGAAGCTCACCGCCTGGATGCCGGGATGGTCGAGCAGGGCGTCGACTGTCTCCTTGTCGCCGTGCACGACGTTGAACACGCCATCGGGAAGCCCGGATTGCTTCAGCAGTTCGGCGATCACCAGCGAAGCGGACGGGTCGCGCTCCGACGGCTTCAGGATGAAGCAATTGCCGCATGCGATCGCGACCGGAAACATCCACATCGGCACCATCGCGGGGAAGTTGAACGGCGTGATACCGGCGACCACACCGAGGGGCTGACGCAGCGAGTGCGAATCGACCTGCGTGCCGACATTCTCGGTAACGTCGCCCTTGAGCAGGTGCGGGATCCCAGAGGCAAACTCGACCACCTCCATACCGCGCACGACCTCGCCCATCGCATCGTCGTGCACTTTTCCGTGCTCCGATGAGATCACGGCGGCGAGACGGTCGCCATTTTTTTCCAGCAACTCCCGGAACCGATACATCACGCGCGCGCGCCGCAAGGGCGGGGTCGCCGCCCACTCGGGAAATGCCTTGTAGGCTCGCGCGACTGCTGCATCGACTTCGGCGCGATTGGCCAGCGGCACTCGAGCGCTGATCAGGCCGGTGGCGGGGTTGAAGACGTCACCATAGCGGCCACTCGTGCCTTCGATCGGCCGCCCGCTTACGTAGTGATTCAGGTTTGCAACCATGGCTCGGTCCTGACGCGTCGTACGCAATCATTATCCGAGGCCGATCGGACCTTCGCAAAGCGCAGAGGAAATCGCCCTCCTGTAGTTGATGCACTCGACCGTCCCGTACTGAAGGTATATACAGGGCCGCATGTCGACCCGAATCCCATCCTCCCTCAAGTGGCTGATCGATAAGCGCGCGCGCCTAGCCGGCGAGATCGAGAAGACGGCCCAAGCAGCCAAGCGCGCCGCCGCCCTCCTCGAAGAGCTCCGCGTCGCTCGAGCGATCACTCGCCGCCATCGACGAATCGCTGAAGCTGCACGACGTGGAGGTCGAGATCGACTACATCAAGTCGGTGCGGACGACCTACAGGAAAATGGGCCTGCCGCACGGCGAGCTCACTCGCTCGATCCTGTGCTGCCTGAAGGCGGCCAACGGCCAGTGGATCTCGACGACGTCGGAACGTCATCGGCTTCTCCGATGGCTGGAAGGGCATGCCGTGACCCGGCCGCTCCTGGAAAATTACAGCAACTGCCAAATTTCTGGCATTCCGACCAGTGGCGCCACCGCCGCCACGCACCTGCAATCATGCAAGTGCTTGATTCTGGCGCACCAATATATGTGTTTTTACTTTTCAGGAGCCCGTTCATGCAAAAGCCCAGCAACGCTCTCAACAGGATCTCATTCGCGACATGGATCGGCGCCGCGGCGGCGTTGGTCTGTCTCGGGTCCGGTGCCGGCGACAGTCGGGCCGCTCCCGTCTCCCCGCAGATCTGGCTGGGGGGCGTCGACCCGGTTGTCCGCTCCTCGATGGACCCGAACGGCGCGTCTGATTTCATGGATCTCTTCGAAGCGAAAGCGCCTTGGGAACGGGCCGCTTCGCAGGTGAAGGTCTTTCAGGCATCGACCCAGTTCTTCAGCAAAGCACCGGACGATATGCTGAGGCGATTGTTCGAGGACCTGAACCGGCGTCACATCGCGGTGGCCTTGGGTGCGCTGATGCTTTCCGGCGATGGCCAATGCGGTTTCGGCATCGAGGGCTACAGTGCGCCAAGACAAATGCTGGCGATCGCGAAGCGCATCAGCAAGCTGGGGGGGACATTGAGCTATGTCGCGATGGACGGGCCCTTGATGGGCGGCCATTTCTATTCCGGACCCCGAGCGTGCCGCTCGTCCGTGGAAGCCATCGCCCGCGAGGTCGCCGACAAGATCAAGCAGATGCGCAGCGTCTTCCCGTCGCTTCAGGTCGGCGAGATCGAACCCCTCGGAATCACGGAGCCGCCGGACTGGTCGAAGACCCTCGTGGAGTGGACTCAGGCATACAAGAGTGCGGTGGGCGAACCCATGGCCTTTGTTCATTTCGACGTCCAATGGCGTGGTCCATGGGCGCCGCAGTTGCGCGATCTCGAAAGCCGGCTTCGGGCGGATGGTACCCGCGTGGGTGTCGTCTACAACGGCTTCGGGGCGGACAAGACCGATCAGGAGTGGGTGCAGCATGCGGAAGAACACTTCAACCTGCTCGAGCGGGACCATTCGCTGGTGCCGGAGGACGTCATCATCCAGACGTGGAACCGGCATCCGGTCCACTTCCTGCCGGAGAACCAGCCAGGGACGCTTACCAATCTGGTGATCAGCTATGCGACCAAGCGCGGGACCGCAAGGTGATCTTCGTGCGGGGGCTTGACCGCGCCTGCAAGGCACATCACCTCCCTCGATCGGATCGCGCACCGGGGATGCACGTTCGATGACACTGCAGAACGGCGTTAGATCCTGGTTCCCGACCCGGACCTCTACACGGGCCTGCCGGATTACATCGAGCGAATGCAGGGCGACTACGCCAACGCGATCGGCATCGACGTCGTGCACATGCTGCAGTAGGAATTCCCGATCGACCTGACGCAACCGGTGCTTTCGATCCCGGAGCGCTTCAGGAACGCGGTCTGACCCAGCCGCCGAGCCCGTCGCACGGGCGGCGGGCGGCAGCCGGCTACTCGATCGGCCGGGTGCTTTCGCCGCCGAAGTAGTCAGGGGTCGCCTTGTCGGCCTCGTTGACGATGGTCCAGTTGCTGACCGTCTGGACCACGACCTGTCCGGCGCGCAGGATCTGGAACGTCGGCGCTCCCGGCACCGCACGGGTTCGGAGCACCTGCAATCCCGGCCCGACATCGAGACTGGCCGCCTTATCGCCCTGGACGATCCGCAGGGTCGCCGGCGCGCGGAGCAACGCGACCATCTCGACATCGTTGGTGAGCGGGGCCGTTCCAAGCTTGCGGAACGGCTTGTCACCGGCAGCGGGCGAGCGACCCGGCGCGAACAGTTCGATCCGGTGCGTGTAGTAGATGGCGTCGTTCAGGATGGCTGGTGCCCGCCCGGCCTTGTACTGGTCGATGAAATAGGCCGTCAGGTCATAGAAGACGAACTGCGACCCGCTCGAGGGCTCGAACTCGGTGCCCTCGCCGTAGTCGTTCCAGGTGATCAGGTGCGCGTACCGGTAGTTGTTGTCGATCGCCTGCTTCCAAAGCGTGCGCAGCAGCGCCGTGTTCTGCGCTTCCCAGAACACGACCGGGCCGGGCCGCGCGTCCTGCGTGGCGATCGGATGCATCCAGAACGGCCCGAGCGAGGCGGCGCGCCTCTCGGCCTCCACCGTGGTGGCGCTGCCGGCTTCCACCACGTCCTTGTGACCCCAGAACGTGAGACCCGCGCTGATCGGCGCGAACAACGGGGCGTTCTGCTCGAAGCCGAGCAAATCCGGCACGAACGCGATCGGCAGTCCTCGAGCCTGCAGCTTGCCGATCACCTCGCTCCAATACGCAGGAGTTTCGTTGTTGGGCGCAAACGGAACCAGCAGGTATCGTCCGTCGGGGAGCCGGTACGCTGCGGGGCAGGACAGCAGCGTCGCCGTGGCATCGGCGATCTGGTCGGTGGTGGCTTTCGACAGGATGGCGGCATCCACCTCTGGCACGAAGTAGAAGCCAACGTTCAGCGCCGCGGCCGCGCCACAGATCCGGCGCGCCTGATCCCAGTATTCGTGTTTGTCGATCCGGACGATGTCGACGCCGAATCCGTCGGCACCCATCACGTGAGCACGCAGGACCTCGACCGCGGCGTTGATCTCCTTCCAGTAGGGCGAGTCCCACGGGTGCGTCGGCAGAGGACGCTGGCGCGCGAAGCCGCCCACGTCGGCATGCTTGCCGCCCTCGCCTTCGCGTCGCAGGTAGTCCAGCGCCCAGTGATCGCGGTCGATCGGACGGTTGTCGATCGAGATCGGGTACGGCGGAAAGTAGTGGACGAAGACCTTGTTGCGCGCCGACTGCCTCTCGGCGTCGGTCAGGCGCGCGAACGGCCACGCGCCGGGCGGCGATTCCTTCTGGACGAATTCGCGCGCCAGGGCCGTCACAGAATCCCATGGCACGTTCTTCATGGCCATGTCCGTGTCGGGCGGCTCCGCATGTACGCCGGTGGCGACGATCACGAGCGCAACGGCGAAGCGCCGCAGCAGTCCGGGCAGCATGCCGAACGAGGATCCACCGAGCGATGAGCCTCCGATTCGCATCAACCCCTCGAAACGATTGGATCGGATTGTGTCGTGCACGTGGACGCGGTGTTCGGGAAGCCAGCGCGGCTCACAGGAGGGCGGAGGAAATAAAAAAGCCCGGTCGTTAGACCGGGCCGGAAAAGCACCACCTTAGGAGGAGACAGATGGCGGCGTTAGGACCTGGGTCCGAACGCCAGTGGTGCCAAGGAGATAGTGGGAATCGCTTGTCAGCCGACCCGCTTGGTCTTGGCCTTCACCGCGTCGTTGGCGGCGGTGGCGGCGTTGACGGTCGCCGAAGCGGCCGCAGCAAAGTTCGATTCGGCCCAATCAGCGGCCTGCTTGGCAGCCTTGCTGACCGTGTCGAACGCGGTGTTGGAGGCGGCAACTGCGCTCTTGAACATCGACAGCGCGGGTTCCGATCCAGCCGGAGCGTTCTTGGTTGCGAAGTCGATCAGCTCGCTGACCTTGCGGTTGCCGTCGGCGATCTGCGCTTCGACGATCTTCGAGATCTCGGCGCTGGCGCCGCTGGCGATGCCATAGAAATTGCGCGAGTAGCTGACCGCCTTTTCGACGGTCGGCTGGCCGAGCGTGGAGCTCAGCGCGAACAGTTCCTGAGCGTCCTTCGCACCGAACAACTGGTGCGTTGTGTCGGCCGCATCCTGCATCAGCGCCTTGGCGGCAGCCAGGTTCAGATTGATGAACTTCTCGGTTGCGTTGAAAACCGTGTGTCCGAGTGAATTGAAAGCGTCGAGTTGACCTTTTTGCAGCTCGACCAATTGAGCGGGTGTTGCGTACATGGCGTCTCCAATCTGGTTTTTGAATCCGTTGCAGCGATCTATGTCCCTAGTTTCTGGGACGCGTTGCGCGCTGTTTGATGCATCGCACAATCGAATTGTATGGTGCCATGCACAAAAGTCAAGCAGGGAAAGCCTCAAAGGAGTGATGGAGAAGGCGATCTTCCGGATTCAAAGTTGTTAAATATTATTAATAATAAACAAACACTTATGCACTGCCATCGAGGTCTTTTGGGGAACCTTCCAAGAGATCTGCTGCGTAGCGCAGACACGGGGTGCGAGGAAGGGCCTAAATCCCGTGCTGCAATCGCTCAAATAGTCGCAGGAGGCAACAAGCCGATCGCGGCGCGGCAGTGGCCTGTGGTCCAATTCGGGCATGGCCGCGACCCATCGAATTGCAGTGATTGCCGGAGACGGCATCGGCCGCGAGGTCGTACCAGAAGGCTTGCGTGTGCTCGATGCGGCGGCGCGCCGCTTCGAGGTGCGGTTGCATCTGGATCACTTCGATTTCGCCAGCTGCGACTACTACCAGAAGCACGGATCGATGATGCCGTCCGACTGGCGCGACCGCATCGGTGGGCACGACGCGATTTTCTTCGGCGCGGTCGGCTGGCCCGCGATCGTTCCCGATCACGTTTCGTTGTGGGGTTCGCTGCTGAAGTTTCGGCGCGAGTTTGATCAGTACGTGAACCTGCGGCCGTGCCGGCTGATGGCGGGCGTGGCTTCACCCCTTGCCGGGCTAGCCGCCGGCGATATCGACTGCATGATCGTTCGGGAGAACACCGAAGGCGAGTATTCGTCGATCGGCGGCCGCATGTTCGAGGGTACCGAGCGCGAAATCGTCGTGCAGGAAACGGTGATGACGCGACACGGCGTGGACCGCGTTTTGAAATTCGCGTTCGAGCTGGCGGCGCGCCGTCCCAGGCGGCACCTGACGTCAGCTACCAAGTCCAACGGTATCTCGATCACGATGCCGTATTGGGACGAGCGTGTCGCAGCGGTCGCTGCGGGCTTTCCGCAAGTGCGCGTCGACCAGTTCCACATCGACATTCTCACCGCCAACTTCGTGCGCCGCCCTCAGCATTTCGATGTGATCGTGGCCTCGAACCTGTTCGGCGACATCCTCTCCGATCTGGGTCCTGCGTGTGCGGGAACGATCGGGATCGCAGCCTCCGCCAGCCTGAATCCGCAGCGCACGGCCCCTTCGCTGTTCGAGCCGGTGCATGGCTCGGCGCCGGATATCGCCGGCCGCGGCATCGCAAACCCGATCGGTCAGATCTGGAGCGCCGCTCTGATGCTGGACTGGCTCGGCCATACCGACGCGGGCGACGCCGTGCTGAGTGCGATCGAGCGAGTCCTGGCTGAGGGCCCGGCGCACGCTCCGCTTACGCCGGACTTGGGGGGTAAGGCATCGACCTCTGACCTGGGTCGCGCGATCGCTGCAGCGGTGTAAGCCGCAGCGCCGGACCTGGCTGGCTGGTCGACGCTTGTTGCAATGCCAGTTGCCGGATCAGCGGCGGAACAATAGCCTCTACAATCCGCGGTTTTGCCGCGCTGACATGACGGTTTGCGCGAAATGCCCTGCTGGCCTCGCCGTATGTGTGCGATCGGGGAGGAGGCTTAAGGGTCTAATCGGGATCATGCGACAGATACAGCAACTGGTTTGGCGAACAGCGGTCGGCCTGCTGTTTGTGCCCTGCGCCGTCTGGGCGGCTTCACCGACCGCGACCCCGCCACAAGAGCCGCGGCTGAGGTCGGAAATGGCGCTCGTGGTGGACCAGGACACCGATGAGGTGCTGTACCAGAAAAACGCCGAACAGGTTTCCTCGATCGCGTCGATCACCAAGCTGATGACGGCGATGGTCACGCTCGATGCGCACTTGCCGATGGACGAGGAGCTCGAGGTCAGGAGAGAAGATCGCGCCAATGGCTGGGCCGAGTCTCGCCTGCGCCCCGGCACCCGGCTCACGCGCGGGCAGGCGCTTCATCTGGCGCTGATGTCATCGGAGAACCACGCCGCGCAGCTGTTGGGGCGCACGTATCCGGGCGGAGTACCGGCGCTGGTGGAGGCAATGAACGCCAAGGCCGGCTTGATCGGAATGACTGGAGCCCACTTCGAAGACCCCACCGGCCTCTCGCCGACCAACCGGGCCAGCGCGGCGGACCTGGTACGGCTGGTGAAAGCCGCCTACGAGTATCCGGAGATTCGCTACGACTCAGTCAGCACCGACCTTGTCGTTCCGGTCGGTCGCCAGCTGGTGCATTACGCGAACACCAATCATTTGACCTACCGACCCGACTGGCAGATCGGACTGCAAAAGACCGGCTACATCTCGGCAGCGGGCCGCTGCCTTGTGATGCAGGCGGTGATCGAAGGCCGCCGGGTGGTGATGGTATTGCTCGACTCGGTGGGGCGCTCGTCTCGCTTTGCCGATGCGCAGCGTATCCGCGACTGGCTCGTCGCGAGCGCACCTCCGCACGCCGAGGCCGACTCCAGCTCGCAGTACTGACAATCGCAGGACGCAAGAAACGCCGCTCGGCAGGCGCCGCCGCGCGCTTTCGCTTCCAGAGCTTCTACGCGGCCGCGTGAGAGGGATGGCCTAGGCCGGAGGAGATCCGGGCGGCGGTGCCGACCAGCTCTTCGATCCAAGCCTCCTGCAGGCGATCGGCGGGCGCCGAAACCGACAGGCCCGCAACCACCTGGCCATTGTCGTCGCGAATTGCGGCAGCGATACAGCGCACGCCAAGCTCCAGCTCTTCGTTGTCTTTGGCGAAGCCGCGCGCACGGATCAACGACAGCTCGCGCTCCAGCCGCGGCAAATCGGTGATGCTGTTACGCGTATGGCCGGCCAGGCCCGTGCGGGTCGCGTACGAGCGGACCGCACGAGGTTCGTCGAACGCGAGGAACAGCTTGCCGCTCGAAGTCAGGTGAAGCGGCGCCCGCCCGCCGATTGCGCGCACCACCTGCATGCCCGAGCGTTCGCTGTATGAGCGTTCCACATAGACGATTTCATCGCCCTGGCGCACCGACAGGTTCACAGTCTGTCCGGTCTTCCGATGCAGATCGCGCATCGGCTCCACTGCCGCCTCTCGCACTGACAGCCTTGCCTTCACCAGATTTCCCAGTTCGAGCAGGCGCATGCCGAGCCGATACGTGCCGGGCTGCTCTCCACGATCGACGAAGCGGCCGACCACGAGGTCGTTCAGGATCCGATGCGCGGTCGAGGGATGAAGGGCGGTGGCGCGCGCCAGTTCCTTCAGGCTCACCGAGCCGGACTGCCGTGCCAGCGCATCCAGCAGGTTCGTCAACCGCTCGATCACCTGGATCGCGGTGCGTTCGCGCGGCGCTGCAGCCGGTTGCGCAGTCGGGAAGGGGCGGGCCATCGATGGGGAAGTCTTTGTGCGGCGCAGTATCCAATATGCGGTGGTTTATACCACGATGCGGAATTCGCGATAGAAAGTTGCCCCCTGCGGCGTGCGCTCGGAAAGCATCAGCCGTGCGTCGCGGATCGGCCATCCGAAAGGGGCGAGCGGTTCGGCCACGGCGGCCGTATCGGTGGCAGGTCTTGCCGACCGTTGGCTCGCCAATCGCACGTCTCGCAGCAGCGTGACATGCGGCACAAATGGCTTCGGATCGAAGCGGATCGCCAGCGATTGCAGTTGTTTTCGAACGAGTTCGGCCATTCGGACCAAGCGCGGCTCGGGCTGCCCACCAGCCCATACAACGCGCGCGCGCTCGAAACGGCCGACATGGTCGATGCGCCACTCGAACGCCTCGTCCACGGCGTGGCGCAACGCCTGCAGCGCCTCGACGGCCCTCGGCTCCGGCAACTCGCCGATGAACGCCAGCGTAAGGTGCAGATTGTCGCGGGGCACCCGGCGCGCCCTGGGATAGCGGCGCGCAGCTTGCTGCGCCGCGTCGTCGAGCAGGGTCCGCGTTGCGTCGTCCGGCCAGCAGGCAACGAAGCAGCGCATCGCCGACGCCCTCCAACCCCACGGTCACTTTGAAGCGCTGCCGCGATACGCGGCAATCGCCCGCCGGCACTCCTCGATCAGCGCCGGTCCTCGGTATATCAGGCCCGTGTACAGCTGCACCAACGTGGCGCCGGCTTGCAGCTTCTCGACGGCATCCTTGCCGCAGAGGATCCCGCCCACGCCGATGATCGGCAGTGCGCCGCACAATTGCGCTGCGAGCGTGCGCACTGCGGCGGTCGAACGCGCGAACAAGGGTCGGCCCGATAAGCCCCCGACCTCGCCTGCCTCGCGAGCCGCGTCGAGGCCATCGCGCGCTACCGTCGTGTTGGTGGCGATCACGGCGTCGATGCTGTGCTCCAGTAGCGCGTCGGCCACTCGCCGCAAATCGTCGTCAGAAAGGTCGGGGCTGATTTTCACGGCGATCGGCACGCGTTTGGCGTGCAGCTCGGAAAGGCGCGCGCGTTCCCGCGTCAGTTGCGCCAGCAGCGAGTCGAGCTCGCCCGCTGCTTGCAACGCGCGAAGCTCGCGCGTGTTGGGCGAGGAAATGTTGATCGTTACGTAGCTCGCGTACGGGTAAACAGCGGCAAGCGCACTCGCGTAGTCCTGGCCCGCTCGCTCATTCGGCGTGTCTGCGTTCCTGCCGATGTTGATTCCGAGCGGCACGTCTCGAGGCGCGGCGCGCACGCGTGCAACCAGCTCTTTTACCCCCTCGTTGTTGAAGCCGAGTCGGTTGATCAGCGCCTCGTGTGCTTGCAGGCGGAACATGCGGGGGCGTGGATTGCCCGCTTGCGGCCGCGGCGTGACCGTACCGACCTCGAGGAACCCGAAGCCCAGATCGGCGAGAGGACGGACGAAAGCTGCGTTCTTGTCGAGTCCGGCCGCCAACCCTATCGGGTTCGGGAATGTAAGTCCCATCGCCTGGATCGGATCGGGCGGCAGGTTGGGACGCAGCGCTCGAGAGGCGCCGAGCGCATGGGCGCCAGCGAGCAGCCGCAGCGCAGCTCCGTGCGCAGCTTCGGGCTCCAGTTGGAACAACAACGCGCGCGCCAGGGCGTACATCGGCGCCGCGCGCTTAGCCTCGGCCGGATGCGGTGTCCGCCTTCCTGCGCACCCAGTGTCCCCGGCGGAGCATTTCGACCGGGCGGAAATTGGCTTTGTAGGACATTTTCGGGCTCTGCTCGATCCAATAGCCCAGATACAGGTACGGCAGTTGCAACGCCCGGCACTGCGCGATCTGCCACATCACGTTGTAGGTGCCGTAGCTAACGTGCAGTTCGTCCGGATCGTAGAACGTATAAACCGACGACAGCCCGTCGGCCAGCACGTCGATGATCGAAACCATCCGCAAGCGGCCGAGCGCGCCGATCGGCGCGCTCGGCGCCGGCGGATCGCGGAACTCCACCAGACGTGTATTCACCTTGGTCTGCAGCAGGAACTGTGAGTACTGCTCGCGGCTGTCGTTGTCCATACCACCACCGGCGTGGCGCGTGGCCTGGTAGTGCAGGTACAACTCGTAGTGCTCGGGATCAAAGGCCAGCCCAACGACGCGCGAGATCAAATGACGATGCATCTCCCAGGCGCGACGCTGACTGCGGTTCGGCCGATATTCCGCCACCGGCACGCGAACGGGGATGCAACTGTTGCAAGAGTCGCAGTGGGGCCGGTACGTGAAGATGCCGCTGCGTCGGAAGCCGGCGCGCACCAGCTCGCTGTAGATGTCGGCGTTGATCAGGTGGGCCGGTGTTGCCACCTGTGAGCGAGCTTGGCGATCCTCGAGATAGCTGCAGGGGTAGGGAGCCGTTGCGTAGAACTGCAACGCCGAAAAAGGCAGCTCCTTGAGGTTGGCCACGTTCAGTGATCCGATAGCAGCGAGTTCAGTCGAACGCCGTGATACATCGACCAATCGATCGGGGACATCCGCACCGTCTCGGAGACCTGCTGCAAGAAACCGTCACGCCGAATTTCACGAGCTCCAAGCGAAGCCAGATGCGACGTGCGCTGCTGGCAGTCTATCATCGCAACGCCTTCCCGCCGCAACAACGCGACGAGCGTTGCAAGCGCGATCTTAGAGGCGTTCGGCCGCCGCGAAAACATCGACTCGCCGAAGAACATCCGACCGAGACACACTCCGTACAAACCCCCTACGAGCTCTTCGCCCCTGCGCACCTCGATGCTGTGCGCCACGCCTGCATGCGCCAGACCGCAGTAGCCTGCCATTACCGCGGCCCCGATCCAAGTGCCGTCTTGACCTGGACGAGCAGTGGCGCAGGCGCGCATTACTTGTTCGAAGGAGCGATCGGCGTGCAGCTGCGGCTCGTCACTGCGGCTGGCCGCGCGCAACAGTTTGCGCAGAGAACGCGACACGTGGAATTCGTCCACGAACAGCACCATTCGCGGGTCTGGGCTCCACCACAGCGCCGGCTCGCCTTCGCCGTACCAGGGGAAGATTCCGGCGCGGTACGCCTGCAGCAGGCGTTCGGGGGTCAGTTCCGCGGGCGAGGAGGCCGCCAACAACCCATTGGGCCGCTTCAGTGCCGCGGCGGCCGGCGGGAATGGAGCGGAAGCCGACAGCCAGGGGATCATTCCGGTGCGCGCTGCAACGATCCGCCGATCTCCGATGTGTGGGTCTGATAGTGCCCACGGGACCGGTCTTCGAAGAACAGGCGCAGCGTGGTGCTCACGGTCCGAAAGGCGATCCGGTCCCACGGAATCTCCGACTCCGAGAACAGCCGCACGTCGAGCGTCTCAGCACCGGCAGCGAAATCGAGGTTCAGCAGTTTGGCGCGGTAAAAAATATGCAGCTGTTCGACGGCCGGAACGTCGATCACCGAGAAAAGCGGGCCCATTTCGATATGCGCGCAAGCCTCCTCCTCCGTTTCGCGCCGCGCGCCGGCGACGGACGATTCGCCTACTTCCATGAATCCTGCCGGCAGCGTCCAATAGCCCGCGCGCGGCTCGATTGCGCGCAGGCACAACAGCACGCGGTCGTCCCAGACGGGGATCGTCCCCACCACGGGGCGTGGATTCACGTAGTGAATGGCGCCGCACTGGTCGCAGCAATCGCGCACGCGGCAGTCGCCGTCGGGCACGCGGCGCGTGATCGTGTGGCCGCAATTCGAGCAGAAGCGGGCGTCGATGTGCTGGAACACATCGAAAGTCTAGCAATCGCGTTGGCGTTAAGCTGACATCTGCTTTCAGGGAGTACGCGGATGTCCGCAAAACCGGCTGTGGTGCTGCTCAGCGGTGGTCTGGATTCGGCCACGGTGCTGGCGATGGCCGCAGCTCAGGGGTTTGAGACCTTCGCACTGAGCTTTCGCTACGGCCAGCGTCACGCGTTCGAACTGCAAGCGGCAGCGCAGATGGCCAAGCGGCTGGGCGCTCGCCGCCACGTCGTCGTCGATTTCGATCTGCGCACGTTCGGCGGGTCGGCGCTGACGACCGACCTGCCGGTGCCGAAAGGACGCAGCCTCGAGCAGATCGGACAGGAAATACCGGTGACGTATGTGCCGGCGCGCAACACGATCTTTCTGAGCTTTGCGCTGGCGTGGGCCGAGACGCTGCAATGCACGGATATTTTCATCGGCGTGAATGCGCTCGATTACAGCGGATATCCGGACTGTCGCCCGCAGTACCTGAAAGCGTTCGAGGGAATGGCAAATTTGGCCACGCGCGCGGGCGTCGAAGGCGGCGAGTCGCTGACGATTCATGCGCCGTTGATCCGCATGACCAAGGCGCAGATCATCCGCGAAGGACTGAGGTTGGGAGTCGACTTCGCGCTCACCAGCAGCTGCTACGACCCCGGCCCCGCGGGGCGCCCTTGCGAGCGCTGCGACGCGTGCTTGCTGCGAGCGAAGGGCTTTGCGGAGGCAGGTGTCGCCGACCCGCTGCTGCAGCGCTGCGCGTAGAGAGAGTACTCAGAATCTGGTAAGCTTTTTAGTTGCCCGGCGGTGACGCCGAGGTCTCGATGCCGCGGGGTGGAGCAGTCTGGCAGCTCGTCGGGCTCATAACCCGAAGGTCGAAGGTTCAAATCCTTCCCCCGCAACCAAATAAATCAAGGGCCTGCAGCGATGCGGGCCCTTCGTTTTCGATCTCCGGGTTTTTGGCCAGATGGTCGGCGCGATCCGCCGAGTTTCTCCGCCTGGCGCTCGTCACCGATGTGCTACCCGGATGGCAAAACGTTGCCGCTGAGGCTCTGAT
>JAFAIM010000067.1 GCA_019236735.1 Burkholderiaceae bacterium | reverse complement strand
TGATGACGACGCGTGCACTTGGGACGACAAGCGCCTCCATCGAGCCGGTTCGCTTCAAGAGGCTTGGCTGACTCCCTAGCTCCATCTGTACCGACCGGCAAGGGTCGCGACGCCGGTACTTTTCAACCCGAATGCGTTTGCCGTATCCGATTCAATTCGCACCAAGCTGTCGGCCTTTGGCGAAATCGAATTTCTTCCTGTTCAGATCGCGGAGCACGGCACCTACTTCATACTGCATGTGGTCGCATGTATCGAGATTCCTGACGGTTGCGACGTTCACCGGCCGTCGAATGGCGGAAAGCCCGGGAACGTTGTCCTGGTTCATTCGTTCCCGGACGGCTTCAATACGAAGCATCCATTCTTTCGCCTGTTGCAGCCCTCGGACTCTCCTTCGGGTCAACGAGCCGGATGCGTGCGAGCAACCTACATGAACGCTGAAGGGCGGGCGGCGCTCGAGAGCGCCTGCTCTGGCCTGTTATATGGAGCGCCTCTTCCACCTTCATTCGCCAGCAGAGACGAGTAACCGACAGTCACACGCCGCCATTGAGCAGTTTCGCTTCGGAAGACCGCACTGCATCAGCGAGGTTCGGTCGCCGGACGGCAGGATCGGGTCGGGCGCGGAGCGATGCAACCGGTGACGGTAGCCCGGGCAAAACATCGGCTTCCTAGGCGACTCCGGACGACAGCCCTGAGTGACGAGCGGCCGCGCGAGTCATCCGGGCTCAGTTTGTCGGGCCGCCCAGCGTCCGCGATCGGCTCATGCTGAGTTCGACTGCCCGCGCTACGCGCTACGGCCCCCATGGATTGAAGAGCGGCACGCCCGTTGCAGCAACGTCCTTGGTATTCCGGGTTACCAGGGTTAGGTTGTGGTGCAGGGCGGTCGCTGCCAGCAGGCCGTCGATGACGGGCAACGGCAATCTCGGACCGACCTGCGCGGTCAATCGGCCCCAGCGATCCGCGACAGGCTGGTCGACCGCGAGTATGCGGCCCGCGAAGCGAAGGACTAGATCACTGTCGAGCCACGCCTCCAGCGCAACGCGGCGTGCGGCATCCTTGAGGGAAACGACGCCCTTGCGAATCTCGCCGAGTGTCAGAACGCTCAGGTGAAGTAGGTTCTCATCGGTCGAACCCACCCAGGCCGTCACCTTGGGCTCCGGCTTGAGGCGAACCAATTCGGAGATGATGTTGGTATCGAGCAGGAAGCCGCTCACAGCTCGACCGCCCGGCCGTAGTCGGGCTTCCGATCGAGATCGATCCTTACCCCGCGCAGCGGGGATTTGGCGAAGAACTCGACGAGGCTCTGGGGCTGCCGGGACCGCGCCCGTAGCCGTTCGAATTCCTCCGCCGGAAGCACCACAACGGCCTCCTTATCCTGCCGCGTGACCCACTGCGGGCCCTCCGACCGCGCCCGCCGAAAAAGCTCGCTAAATTGAGCTTTGGCCGTCTGTAGCTGCCAGCGCCTGGCCGACGGGCCCTTTGCATCGCGCCGGGCGGACGGTCCTTTTAGAAGGAATCTGGGCACAGGTTCTCTCTCGTTACCGACTAGGCTGACTAGTTTAGATGCTCTCCCGAGAAACCGTCAACAAACACGGAACCGCAGCTCAGTCCGAGTGTCGGCGGAACGATCGAATGCCGGGCCAAGCGACGCAAAGCTGCTGCGATGGTCAGCCAGGGGACTTTGCTCGCGTGATCGTGGCTACGCGCATCCGAGGGGTCAGCAGCAAGCCCTTGCGTGCGCGATGCCCCATGTAGTGCTGCATCTGCGCCGCATCCAGCGACGCCTCCACCGGCTTACCCGACTTGGCGGCGGCCCCACGCACCACGACACCGGCATCGCCACAGGCACAGGCGGCCACCAACGTTTCAGCCTCGTCCAGCCCCATCAGAACCACGCCGCGCCCCCCGGCGGGCTGCGCCTTGATCTCAGCTGCCTCGAACACCAGCATGCGCCCCTTGGCGGAGGCGCATGCGATCAGATGGTCTGTGGCCGCGTCGACCAGTGTCGGGCGAATTGGCTCGTGTCCTTCGTCGACTCCGACAAACTGCTTGCCCGCGCGCTGGCGCGACAGCAGGTCGCCCAAGGTGCAGGCGAAGCCACGGCCCGCGCTGGTTGCGACCAGAAGCGCAGTGCCCGGCGCACCGGCCGTGTACGCGACCAGACGCGTTCCACTCTGCAGGTCGATCATCGAAGTCACCGGCGCGCCGTCGCCGCGAGCCGACGGTAGTTGTGCGACTGGGATCGAGTACACGCGCCCATTGGAGCCGAACGCGATCAGATGATCGATCGTGCGGCACTCGTACGCGTCGTACAGGGCGTCGCCCGGTTTGAAGCCGAACTGGAAAAAGTCGTGACCGTGTCCTGACCGCGCACGCGCGAATCCCATCTCCGACACGATCACAGTCACCGGCTCGTCCAGAACCCGCACCTCCGCGACGGCCCGCTCGGCCGCTTCGATCCGCGTGCGGCGGGCGTCGCCGTACTTGCGAGCGTCTTCCTCGATCTCCTTGCCGACCTGCTTGCGCAACGCGGCCGGCGAATCGAGCAGCTTTTTCAGCCCCGCCCCCTCCTTCTGCAGTTCCGCAAGCTCCTTGTCGATCTTCAGAGCTTCGAGACGAGCCAGCTGACGCAAGCGCAGCTCCAGGATGTCGTCGGCCTGCCTTTCGGTGAGGTCGAACTGGCGCATCAATGCGGGCTTGGGCTCATCCGAGGCACGGATCAGCTTGATCACCTTATCGATGCTCAGCAGTACCCGCTGGCGCCCTTCGAGCAAGTGCACGCGGTCGGTGACACGCTGCAGGCGGTGCTGCGTGCGGCGCCGCACCGTGTCGATGCGGAATTCAATCCATTCGTGCAGGATTTGCGCCAGCGGCTTCTGTTGCGGCCGCCCGTCGCGTCCAATCATCACCAGGTTGATCGGGACGCTCGACTCCAGGCTCGTATGCGCCAGCAGCGTGCGGGCGAATTCGTCGCGGTCGATCTTCGACGTGCGCGGCTCGAACACCAGCCGCACCGGCGCCTCCTTGCCGGACTCGTCGCGCATCGAGTCAAGCACCGACAGCACGACCTGACGCAGTTGCGCCTGCTCGGGAGCGATCGCTTTCTTGCCGGTCTTGGGTTTGGGGTTGACCAGCTCCTCGATCTCTTCCTGCACGCGCCGCGCCGAAACGCCGGGCGGAAGCTCGTGCACCACCAATTGCCACTGGCCGCGCGCGAGCTCCTCGAAGCGGTAGCTGGCGCGGGCTTTCAAGCTTCCGCGGCCGCTCTCGTAGATCGCGCGCAACTCGTCGGACCCGGAGATGATCTGACCCCCACCTGCAAAATCTGGCCCGGGCAGTTCGCGCATCAAGGCGTCGAGCTTCGCCGTCCGGTCGTTCAACGCCACCAGCAACGCGCGTGCGACCTCTGCCAGGTTGTGCGACGGGATCTCGGTGGCCAGACCCACGGCAATGCCGGAGGCGCCATTGAGCAGAACGAACGGCAGGCGCGCTGGCAGCAGGCGCGGTTCCTGCTGGCTGCCGTCGTAGTTGGGCGCGAAGTCGACCGTGCCTTCGTCCAGCTCATCGAGCAGCAGCTTCGCGATCGGCGTCAAGCGCGCCTCGGTGTAGCGCATCGCTGCAGCCGGGTCGTCGTCGCGGCTGCCGAAGTTGCCCTGGCCGTCGATCAGCGGATAGCGCAACGTGAAATCCTGCGCCATCCGCACCAGCGCATCGTAAGCGGCCTGATCGCCGTGCGGGTGGAACTTGCCGATCACGTCGCCGACCACGCGCGCCGACTTGACGTGCTTGGCGCCGCCGGCCAGCCCCATCGCGTTCATCGCGTACAGCAAACGACGCTGGACCGGCTTGCAGCCATCGCAAACGTCGGGCAACGCGCGCGCCTTTACTACGGAGACGGCGTAGTCCAGATACGCGCGCTGGGCAAAACGCGCCAGCGTCAGGGTCTCGCGGCCATCTTCGTCGCGGCCGT
The DNA here is from genome assembly GCA_019236735.1 of Burkholderiaceae bacterium. Taxonomy (GTDB): domain Bacteria; phylum Pseudomonadota; class Gammaproteobacteria; order Burkholderiales; family Burkholderiaceae_F; genus VBCK01. The sequence goes on along the minus strand of JAFAIM010000067.1, from coordinate 508 downwards.
TTACGGGCAGAGTGAGTTGTTCCGGCATCGGTTTGCCCCTCCTTCGCCCTACGGGCTACGGACGGCAAGCCCGCCGAAGCGCGCAGCGCGGAGGCGGGCGGATGTTACCCTCTTCAGCGTGCGGGCTACGCAGAGCAAGCCTCCGAAGCGCGCGAACCGCGCGCGAAGGAGGGTCAACGCATCAGGGATTTCTCTTGCCCGGACTCGGTGCGCCCGGCGAAGGTGACGAAGTCCTCCGCACTCATCGGGCGCGCGAATAAATACCCCTGCGCCGAGTCGCATTCCAGGTGCCGCATCCAGCCCTGCTGCACCACGGTTTCGACCCCCTCGGCGGTGACCTCCATGCGTGGCTTGAATCCATGTGCCATATCGATCACTGCTTTGACGATCGCCAGCGAACGGGCATCCTTCGTGCAGGCGACCGTGAAGGTGCGGTCGAGTTTCACCCGGCTGATCGGCAGGTCGCGCAGATGCGACAGGCTGGAATACGCAACCCCAAAGTCGTCCA
>JAFAIM010000069.1 GCA_019236735.1 Burkholderiaceae bacterium | reverse complement strand
AACTTCCTGCAGCTGTTCTTCGGCTGGGAAGCGGTGGGGCTGGTGTCCTACCTGCTGATCGGCTTCTGGTACGAGCGGCCGAGTGCCAATGCCGCCGCGCTGAAGGCGTTCCTCGTCAATCGGGTCGGGGATTTCGGATTCGTTCTCGGAATCGGGCTGGTGTTTGCGCAATTCGGAACGCTCGACTACCAGCACGTTTTCAACGGCAAGGCGTCGCTGGCGGGGCAGGTGCTGCCCGGCACCTCGTGGCCGCTGGCGACCGTGATCTGCATCTGCCTGTTCATCGGCGCGATGGGAAAGTCCGCGCAGTTCCCGCTGCACGTCTGGCTGCCCGATTCGATGGAAGGGCCGACGCCGATCTCGGCGCTGATCCACGCCGCCACGATGGTGACGGCCGGAATCTTCATGGTGGCGCGAATGTCTCCGCTGTACGAGCTGTCCGACACCGCGCTGTCGTTCGTGCTGGTGATCGGCGCCATTACCGCATTCTTCATGGGTGTGCTCGGGATCGTGCAGAACGACATCAAGCGCGTGATCGCATACTCGACGCTATCGCAGCTCGGATACATGGCAGTGGCGCTGGGAGCGTCGGCCTACTCGGTCGCGATATTCCATCTGGTGACGCATGCCTTCTTCAAGGCGCTGCTGTTCCTGGCGGCCGGCTCGGTGATCATCGCCCTGCACCACGAGCAGGACATGCGCAAAATGGGTGCGTTGGCACGCAGGATGCCGGTGACGTATGTGACCTTTCTGATCGGCTCGCTGGCGCTGATTGGAACCCCTGGTTTCGCCGGCTTCTACTCGAAGGACAGCATCATCGAGGCGGTCGGCCACAGCAGCCTGCTGGGCAGCGGCTTCGCGTACCTGGCCGTGACGGCCGGCGTGTTCGTGACCTCGCTGTATACCTTCCGGATGCTGATCCTGGTGTTCCACGGAGCGCCGCGCTGGGGCGATCCGGCGCACGCGGCCACAGACCAGCCGGGCCACGGAGACGGCGACCATGGGCACGAGGACCACGATAACGACGGCCACGGGCATGAACCTCACGAATCTCCCTGGGTAGTGATACTGCCGCTCGTTGTTCTGGCGATCCCGTCGGTGGTGGCCGGGTACCTTTTCATCGAGCGGATGCTGTTCACCGATTTCTTCGCCGGCTCGATCAGCGTCGACGCCGCCGCGCATCCGGCCATGACCGCCTTGGCGGAGGAATTCCGCGAGCTCGGTGGGCCGTTCGAAATGGCGCAGGACAGCTTGGCGCACTGGCCGCTTTGGCTCACCATCGCGGGTGCCGTCGCAGCCTGGTACCTGTACGCGAAGCGCCCGGATGTTCCGGCGCTGTGGAGGCAGCGCTTCAGCGGGCTGTATGCGCTGCTCGACAACAAGTACTACATGGACCGGATCAACGAAGTCGTTTTCGGCGCCGGCGCGCGGCTGCTGGGCCGCGTCCTGTGGCGCGGCGGTGATGTAGCAGTGATCGACGGGGCCGCGGTGAACGGCTCGGCACGGCTGGTCGGATGGTTCGCCCTTCTGGTGCGCCGGGTCCAGACCGGCTACATCTACCACTACGCCTTTGCGATGCTGGTGGGGCTGGGAATCGTGTTGTTCGCGTTTCTGACGTGGCCGTATCTGGCGGCTGCTGCGCGCTGAGCTCGGACGATGAACACAGCATTCCCCTGGCTGAGCACGGCGATCTGGATTCCGATCCTTTTCGGCGTGTTCCTGATGTCGGTCGGGCGCGACCGCTCGGCCGGCCTCGTGCGTGCGATCGCGCTGGTGGGGAGCCTGATCGGACTGCTGGCAACGGTGCCGGTCGTGAAGGGCTTCAGCCTCGACCAGGCAGGCCTGCAGTTCGAGGAGAAGTTGCCGTGGATCGACACCCTCAATGCCAGCTACCACCTCGGCGTCGACGGCCTTTCGATCTGGTTCGTTCCACTGACCGCGTTCATCACCGTGATCGCGGTGCTGGCTGGCTGGAAGGCGATCGGCGAGCGTGTGGCGCAGTACTACGCCGCCTTCCTGGTGATGTCGGGGCTGCTGATCGGCGTGTTCAGCGCTGCCGACGGTCTGCTGTTCTACGTGTTCTTCGAAGCGACGCTCGTACCAATGTACATCATCATCGGCGTGTGGGGCGGGCCGAACCGAGTCTACGCGGCGATCAAGTTCTTCCTGTATACGCTGCTCGGCTCGCTGCTGCTGCTGGTGGCGTTCGTGTACTTGTATCAGAACTCCAACGGCAGCTTCGACATCGTCGCCTGGCAGCGGCTGCCGATCGGCCTGACCGCCCAAATCCTGCTGTTTCTCGGCTTTTTCGCGTCGTTCGCCGTCAAGGTGCCGATGTGGCCGGTGCATACCTGGCTGCCGGATGCACACGTGGAGGCGCCGACCGCCGGCTCCGTGGTGCTTGCGGCGATCATGCTGAAGCTCGGCGCGTACGGGTTCCTGCGTTTCTCGCTGCCGATCGCACCCGACGCGGCGCATCACCTGGCCGGCTTCGTGATCGCGCTGTCGCTGATCGCGATCGTGTACATCGGATTTGTCGCGCTGGTCCAGACCGACCTGAAGAAGCTGATTGCGTACTCCTCGATCGCGCACATGGGCTTCGTCACGCTCGGATTCTTCATCTTCAGCCAGATCGGGATGGAAGGGGCAATCGCGCAGATGGTGTCGCACGGATTCGTCTCGGGCGCCCTGTTCCTCTGCGTCGGCGTGATGTACGACCGCACCCACAGCCGTGACATCACCACATACGGCGGCGTCGTCAACACGATGCCGCGCTTCGCCGCATTGATGATGCTGTTCGCGATGGCCAACTGCGGGCTGCCCGCCACCAGCGGTTTCGTAGGCGAATTCATGGTGATTCTCGGAGCCGTTCGGTACAACTTCTGGATCGGAGCCGCAGCAGCCCTGACGCTGATCCTGGGCGCGTCCTACACGCTGTGGATGTACAAGCGGGTGATCTTCGGCGCAGTCGCCAACCCCACCGTAGCGGCGCTCCGGGACGCCGATCCGCGCGAACTGCTCGCGCTGGGCGTCCTCGGCGTCGCGGTGCTGACGATGGGGATCGACCCGAAACCGTTGACGGACGCGATGCATGCATCCGTCGGGCATTTGCTGCAGCAGCTGTCCCATTCGAAGCTTCCGGCGGTGTTCCAATGATCAAGCTGAACTTTCTCGCCGTACTGCCCGAGACGGTGCTGCTGGCGGCCGCCTGCGTCGTTCTGGTGGCCGATCTGTTCGTGCCGGAACGCCAGCGCAACCTGAGCTACGCGCTGTCGCTGACCGCGCTGGCCGCGGCGGCGCTGTGCTGCTGGAACCTGCTGCAGGAGTCGTCCGTGCAGTTCGCGTTCGGCGGCATGTTCATATCCGACCCGATGGCACAGGTGCTGAAGCTGTTCGCGATCCTGGCGACCGGTTTCGCGTTGGTCTATGCGCAGAACTACGCGCGCGCGCGCGCGTTCTGGCGAGGCGAGCTGTTCTCGCTGGCGCTTTTTACGCTGTTGGGCGTGATGACGATGATCTCGGCCAACAACCTGCTGCTGATCTACCTGGGGCTCGAACTGCAGTCGCTCGCGCTGTACGCGCTGGTCGCGATGCAGCGCGATCAGCAGCGCTCCGGTGAAGCGGCGATGAAGTACTTCGTGCTGGGCGCGCTTGCGTCCGGATTCCTGCTGTACGGCATGTCGATGCTATACGGCGCCACGGGCACGCTCGACATCGCCGAAATCGCGCGGCGGATCGCCGCGCTGCAGATTGCCAACCAACCGGCCTTGATACTGGCGACGGTGTTTCTGGTGGCCGGGATCGGATTCAAGCTCGGAGCGGCTCCCTTCCACATGTGGGTGCCCGACGTCTATCAAGGCGCCCCCACGCCGGTGACGCTGCTGATCGCCTCGGCGCCGAAGCTGGCGGCGTTCGCTGTTGCGTTCCGCCTGCTGGTGGCGGGCCTTGCACCGGTGGCGGGCGACTGGCATCTGATGCTGCTACTGCTGGCGCTCGTGTCGCTGGCAGTGGGCAACCTGACGGCGGTCGCACAGAGTAACTTGAAGCGGATGCTCGGCTATTCGACGATCGGCCAAATGGGCTTCATGTTGCTGGCAATGCAGTCGGGCGTGGCAGGTGGCACGACCGCGAGTGCGGCTACGGCGTACGGGGCCGCCCTTTTCTACGTCGCGACGTACGCGCTGGCGACGGTGGCCGCGTTCGGCATCGTGCTGCTGCTGGCACGGGAAGGATTCGAGGCCGAGGAGATTGCGGACCTTCGGGGGCTGTTCCGGTTACGGCCGTGGTACGCGTTCGTGATGGCGTTGGCGATGTTCTCGCTTGCCGGGGTGCCGCCGGCGGTCGGCTTCTATGCCAAGCTGGTGGTGCTCCAAGCGCTGTTGGCCGACCACTCCGGGGTTCCGGTCGTCTCGATCGCCGTCATAGCGGTGCTGTTCTCGCTGGTGGGCGCGTTTTACTACATCCGCGTGATCAAGGTGATGTACTTCGACCCTCCCGGGCGCGACGAGGCCTTCGACGCCGCGCCCGACATGAGGATCGCGCTTACGGTCAACGGCGTGGCCGTGCTCGTGCTCGGGATCGTTCCGCAGTACCTGCTCGGATTGTGTTCGGGCGCGATGCTGCGCACCCTGACGGGATGAGCGGGCTCGCGGAAGCCAAGGTGGACGGACGGCTCGCCTACGAAGGCGGGTTCCTGCGCGTGCAACGTGACATCGTTCGCTGTCCGGATTCGCACGTCACGTATCGCGAATATGTCCGGCATCCGGGCGCAGTGATGACGATTCCGCTGGTGGATCGCGATCACGTGATCCTGGAGAGGCAGTTCCGCTATCCCCTCGGCCGTGTCTTCGTCGAGTTTCCTGCCGGCAAGGTCGATCCCGGCGAGAAACTGTTGGACTGTGCGCAGCGCGAACTGCTGGAGGAGACCGGCTACCGAGCGCACGAATGGGTCCATCTTGGCGGGTTCGACCCTGCGATTGGCTACAGCGACGAGCGCATCGAGGTGTTCGTCGCGAGCGGCCTGACGCAAGATACCGCCCGCCGCGACCCGGGCGAGGTGCTGGAGATCTTCACAGCGCCCTGGCGCGACCTGGCCGACTGGGTACGCGACGGCAAGATCACCGACGGCAAGACGATCATCGGGATCTACTGGCTCGAGCGGTTTTTCTCGGAGCGTTGACCGGACGGCTCTGTAGCGAACGCGGGGCGTATCGAGGCCACCATGTTGATCATCATCGCCGTCATCGTCGTTATCCCGTTGAGTGGACTTCGTGTCGCCCAAGAGTATCAACGTCGCGTCGTATTTCGCCTCGGTCGCTATATTGCCCTGCGTGGACCAGGTCTGTACTGGCGATGGGTCTGATCCGAGGCGTTCTTGACCGCGTGGTGTTGGTCGCGGCGATCCTTGCGGCCGGCTGCGTGCCGAGCTTCATCGCGCAATATCGACAGCGCGTCGGGGGCCGGCTGGATCAGGTCCTGCAGGATCTAATCCCGTTCGAGCAGATCGCTCAGCGCGATTTCGCGGGAAACTTAGGCGCGCTGATCCAGCACCATCGCGACAGCCTCGACACCTCGTTTCACCGGGAAGGTGTGGCGATCCAGCAGATGGTCGATGCCGCGGCGCAACTGCGTGAGGCCGTCGCGGCTCTCGACACCAACCTCTATGGCCAGTTCGCGTGGCTCGTCCTCCACCCGGATCCGGACCTGTTTCGTGCGACCTGGTCGGCTTGGCGACCCTCGTTCGACCTGTCGCTAGGTGGTCTCGCGTTTGCGATCTTGGCTGGCCTGGCGCTATGGGGGCTCTTCCTGCTGATCTGGTACGGCGCAGCGGCATCGGTACGCCGGCTGCGGGGCGCTCGCGCAGACGCGTAGGCCGAGTCATGAACCGCGTTGCAATTGTGGATGGCTGGTCGGTGGAGAAGACCGAAGCCGAGATGAAGGCGTTTGGCGTGGCTCGGGTCTGGCCGGGCGATGGGTGGTAGCGTAGATTGCGGCGACCGATCCCGACTCTACTCACGCGCACGCGCATGTTCCGGTTCATTAGGCTCGTCCGCTTTCTCGTTCTAGCTTTGGCCGCATCGTCTGTGTGGGCCGCATCGGCCACGTCTGCGGACGAGGGGCAGCCGGCCGTCTGGAAGAGCCGCGAGGTGATCCTGACCTATGCGGGGTTCACGAACCGCTACTCCTGCGAGGGGCTTCGCGACAAAGTCGAGGAGGCGCTGGCCACGCTCGGTGCCCGCAGCGACATGAGGGTGAGCCCGCGTGCCTGCAGCGGGCATGGCAAGCCCGAGCGCTTCCCCAGCGTGCGAATCGAGCTCTCGACTCTCACGCCTGCGCCGGAACGTGCCGCGGGCACCGTCGAAGCCCGTTGGAAAACGGTACGTCTGTCCGGGCCGGGTAAGCTGACCCACAGCGAATGCGAGCTGGCGGAGCAGATTCAGCACGAAATCCTGCCGCTGTTCACGACTCGCAACGTGAAGGCACGGACAAATTGCGTACCGAATCAGGAGTCCGCCGGCGACATCACGTTGACGCTCGACGTCCTGGTCCCCACGACCGAGAAAGCGACTCGATAGCGGCCGCGCCGCGCCGGTTTGATCAGTCGGCCAGCTCCGGCCGATCCCGGAACCATTGCAGCGCCTCGGGATTGGCAAGGGCCTCGGCGTTCTTTACCGGCTGGTTGTGCACGACATTGCGTACCGCGAGCTCGACGATCTTGCCGGACCGGGTCCGCGGGATGTCGGGAACGTCCACCACTTTGGCAGGGACGTGCCGTGGCGTCGTGTTCTCGCGGATCCGCCGCTTGATTCGGTCGATCAGCGCGGCATCCAACATGGCGCCGGCGCGCAGCTTCACGAACAGCACGATGCGAACATCGTCGTGCCGTCCCGGAGGCCAGTCCTGCCCGATCACCAGGGATTCGACTACCTCCGGCAGCTTCTCCACCTGGCGGTAGATCTCCGCTGTGCCGATGCGCACGCCACCCGGATTTAAAGTCGCGTCGGAGCGGCCGTAGATGATGACGCCGTCGTGCGCGGTGATCTCGGCAAAATCGCCATGGCACCAGACGTTGTCGAAGCGTTGGAAGTAGGCTGCCTCGTACTTCTTGCCGTCGGGATCGTTCCAGAACCCGATCGGCATCGACGGGAAGGGCCGGGTGCATACGAGCTCGCCCTTTTCACCTCGGACCGGCCGCCCATCCTCATCGAACACGTCGACCGCGAGGCCGAGCGCGCGGCATTGAATCTCGCCGCGATAAACGGGCAGTATCGGATTGCCAAGGACGAAACACGAGACGATGTCGGTGCCGCCGGAAATGGACGCCAGCAGCAGGTCGGACTTGACCTCCCGGTACACCCAGTCGAACCCCTCCGGCGCAAGCGGGCTGCCGGTGGACAGCAGCGTGCGCAGCGCATCGAGGCGATGGGTGCGCCCGGGATGCAAGCCTTGCTTGGACGCGGCATCGATGAATTTGGCCGAGGTGCCGAAGTGGGTCATGCGCTCCGCCTGCGCGTAATCGAACAGGACCCCGCCGCCGCCGGCGAACGGTGAACCATCGTATAGCAGCAGTGTCGCTCCTGATGCCAGGCCGGTCATCAGCCAGTTCCACATCATCCATCCGCAGGTGGTGAAGTAGAACAGGCGGTCGCCTTCCCGCAGGTCGCAATGAAGCTGGTGCTCCTTTAAGTGCTGCAGCAGCACTCCGCCGTGCCCGTGCACGATGCATTTGGGCACGCCGGTGGTGCCGGAGGAAAACAGGATGAAAAGCGGATGATCGAAGGGCACTTGCGCAAAGTCGATCGGCACCTCCTTCTGCGCGGCCAGCGCATCCGGCCAGAGGCGAGAGTGGGCGATCGCGGAGATGTCCGGCGCCGGATCCAGATACGGCACGACCAGGGTGCTGCGCACCGATGGCATCTTCGCCGCGACTTCGGCGTTCTTGGCCAGGCAGTCGCTCGCCTTGCCGTTGTACCAGTAGCCGTCTACGCAGATCAGCACTTTCGGCTCGATCTGGCCGAAGCGGTCCAGCACTCCCTGCGTGCCGAAATCCGGCGACGCCGACGACCAGATTGCACCGAGCGAGGCAGTCGCGAGCATGGCGATCAGCGTCTCCGGCAGGTTCGGCAGATACCCCGCAACGCGGTCGCCGGGACCGACCCCGGCGGCCTTCAGAGCTCCGATACAGCGCGACACCGCCGTATACAGCTCGGCGTGGCTGATGCGCCGCTTCACCTTGTCCTCGCCCCAGAACACGACCGCGTCGGTATCGTCGCGGCGCCGCAAGAGGTTTTCGGCGTAATTCAGGCGCCCCTGCGGAAACCAGCGCGTGCTGAGCATTCGCTCACCGCCGATCTGCACCGTCGCGCCAAGCTGGCCGATCGCGCCGCAAAAGCGCGCCACCGCCGGCCAGAATTGGTCCGGATGTTGTACGGACCACCGCCACAGCTGGGAATATTCGGCGTGGCCATTGGCGTTCATGAACGCCGCCAGCCGCGTTGCCTGCGCTCGGGCCTGCGTCGGCCGCCAAAGCAGCGTTGCGTCGGTTTCGGAAGTCATCGGTGCACTCACATGTTGGTGTAGTTCGGGCCGCCTCCGCCTTCAGGCGCCACCCACACGATGTTCTGGGTCGGATCCTTGATGTCGCAGGTCTTGCAGTGCACGCAGTTCTGTGCGTTGATCTGCAGACGCTGCGAAGCGCCGTCGGCGACGAATTCGTACACACCGGCCGGGCAGTAGCGCGCTTCGGGTCCAGCATAGCGCGCCAGATTGACCTGAACCGGCACGCGCGGATCCTTCAGCGTCAGGTGAGCAGGCTGGTTCTCTTCGTGGTTGGTATTCGACAGGTACACCGAGGACAGGCGGTCGAAACTGAGCCTGCCGTCCGGCTTCGGATACGGGATCGGCGTGCACTCGGCTGCCGGCCGCAACTTGGCATGATCGGGAATCGACCGATGCAGTGTCCACGGAGCGCGCCCGCGCAACAGCACCTGGTCGATGCCGAACATCATCGTGCCGAGCCATAGCCCCTTGTCCATCCACGGCTTGAAGTTGCGTGCGCGGTGCAGTTCCTGACGCAGCCACGAACGCTCGAACTCGCGTGGATACTGTTCGAGCGCATCATGACTGCGCCCGGCGGCGAGCGCATCGAACGCCGCATCGGCGGCAAGCATCCCCGATTTCATCGCCGCGTGGCTGCCCTTGATACGGGAAGCGTTCAGAAAACCCGCTTCACATCCGATCAAAGCGCCGCCGGCAAAGACCAGCTGCGGCAGCGACGGCAGGCCGCCGGCGGTGATCGCGCGTGCGCCGTAGCCGATCCGCCGACCGCCTTCGAAGGTCGGGAGCACGGCCGGATGCAGCTTGAAGCGCTGGAACTCCTCGAACGGCGACAGGTACGGATTGGTATAGCCCAAGCCGACCACGAAGCCGACCGCGACGAGGCGGTCTTTCATGTGGTACAGGAACGACCCGCCGTACGTGCTGGCGTCGAGGGGCCAACCAGCGGTATGGACCACGCGGCCCGGGTCGTGCCGGTCGGCCGCGACCTCCCACAGTTCTTTGATGCCGATCGCGTAGGTCTGCGGATCGCGGCCGCGGTCCAGCGCAAGGTCGGCGATCAGCTGCCGGCCAAGCTGGCCGCGTGAGCCTTCCGCGAACAGCGTGTAGCTTGCGTGCAGCTCCACACCCGGCTGGAAGTTGCCCGTTGGCTGCCCGTCGCGACCGACGCCGAGGTTGCCTGTGGCTACCCCGGTAACCTCGCCCTGCGGCCCCTTCACCACTTCGGTTGCTGCGAAGCCGGCGAAGATCTCCACGCCGAGCTCTTCGGCCTGCCGGCCCATCCATCGCACCAAGCTGCCCAGGCTGATCACGTAGTTGCCGTGGTTGCGAAAGCACGCCGGCAGCATCCACGCAGGCAGTTCGGTGGCCCCGCGCTCGCCCAGAAAAAGGAAGTGGTCGGAGCTTACCGGCGTATCGACGGGAGCCTGCCGCTCTTTCCAGTCGGGCAGCAGTTCGCCGAGGGCGCGCGGGTCCATCACCGCCCCCGACAAGATGTGCGCGCCCACCTCCGAGCCCTTCTCGAGCACGCACACGCTCACGTCGCGTCCGGCTTGTTGTGCACGCTGTTTCAGCCGGATCGCGGCTGCCAGCCCGGCCGGCCCTGCGCCAACGATGACCACGTCGTACTGCATCGTTTCGCGCGCTTCGGACGGCATTGGCGCTCCTTCCCGGTGGGGTTTTTCGGGAATTGTAGTAGTCGCGGAATCCCACTGCCGAGCGTGAATCCGCAGCCCATGCGATGATCCTGCCGCTGCGGCTTGCGGGAGCGGCGCATGGCGATGAATGTCAATTTGAAGGAGAAGGTGGCCTTCGTCAGCGGCGCCTCGAGTGGCATCGGGGCGCGCTGCGCACGCGTGCTCGCGGCCGCCGGCGCCAACGTGGTGCTGGCGGCGCGCCGCGTCTCGCGCTTGAAGGAGCTGCGCGCCGAGATCGAAGCGGCCGGAGGCGCCGCGCACGCCACGCGCTTGGATGTGACGGATCTGGACAGCGTACGCAGTGCGGTGGCGGAGGCCGAATCGCAGTGCGGGGCGCTCGACATCCTGATCAACAACTCTGGAGTCGCCGCACCGCAGCTATTGACGGACGTGGAGGCGGCGGACTACGAGCGCATGTTCGAAACCAACGTGCGAGGGGCTTTTTTCCTGGCCCAGGAGGTCGGGCGCCGGATGATCGAGCACAGCCGCACCAACGCGGGTTTTCGCGGCCGCATCGTCAATGTTGCATCCGTTGCCGGACTGCGGCCGGTGCCGCGGCTGGGCGTGTATTCGATGACAAAAGCGGCCGTGATCCAGATGACGCGTGTGCAGGCGTTGGAGTGGGGCCGCTTCGGCATTAACGTGAACGCGATCTGTCCTGGCTACGTGCGTACCGAAATGAACGACGAGCTGTGGGACACCGAGAGCGGCCAACGGCTCGTTCAATCCTTGCCGCGGCAGCGAGTCGGCACAGTCGAGGATCTCGATGGCCTGATTCTGCTGCTGTCGTCCGACGAGAGCCGGATGATCAACGGCGCCGTCATCTCGATCGACGACGGCGCTGCCCTGGGCTGACGGGGCTGGCCTTCCGTGGGCGGGGCCGGACAGCAGCAGCGCCGCAATCGGTCCGGCTCACAGGCCGAACCGGCGGGTCGCGAGGCCGAAGCGCAATACCGCGAGCACAGGCATGGCGACAGCACATACGACCATCGCTCGGAACGAACGAGCTCGCGCCCGCTGATCATCGCTGTCGCGCTGACCGGTAGCTACGCGCTGGTCGAGCTCGTCGGCGGTCTGTGGGCCGGATCGCTGGCGCTACTGGCCGACAGCGGCCACCTGCTGACCGACACCGCAGCATTGGTGTTTTCACTGGCCGCCAACCGGATTGCGCAGCAGCCTGCGTCCGACCGCCACTCATACGGGTTGGCGCGCGCCGAGGTGATCGCCGCGTTCGTCAATTCGCTGGCACTGCTGGCGGTCGTGGCGTGGCTGCTGATCGAGGGGATCGAGCGGATTCGGCAGCCGATCCGAGTCAACGGCGCCGCGGTGGCCGCGATAGCCGCAGTCGGGCTCACGGTCAACCTGGCCGTAGCGGCGGTGCTCGCACGCCATCGCGAGAATCTGAACATGCGAGCTGCGCTGCTGCATGTGCTCGGCGACTTGTTGGGCTCGGTCGCAGCCCTGGTCGCGGGCGCCGTGATCATCATTACGGGCTACACCGTTGTCGATCCGTTGCTATCGATGCTCGTGAGCGGCTTGATCCTTCGTTCGGTGCTTGGGGTGCTGAAGGAGTCGACCATGGTGCTGCTCGACAGCGTTCCGGCCGGAGTCGACTTCCGCGAAGTGGGGCAGGCTCTGGCACGGATCGACGGAGTCCGATCGATCCACGATCTGCACGTGTGGTCGATGGTGCCTGGGCGCACCGCCGTCTCGGCCCATGTGCTCGCGGATCGGATGGAACAGTGGCCGCGCATCCTGCACGACGCGAGAAGCATGCTGGCGCGCGACTTCGGCATTGACCACGTGACGCTTCAGCTGGAATGCCTGCCGCCTCGTGGCGCCGACGAAACGATCGCGCTGCGCGAAGTGCGGTGAGGTAAGGCACCCTAGCCGGCGAACGCCTGCCGCACGCCCAGCAGAACTCCCATCATGATGGGCTGGTGCACCAGGTAGATCGTCAGCGGCCACCGTCCCAACCAGCGCAGCACGCGAGCGGGCGGTGAGTCGAGGCTGGCAAGGGGCGCGGGCGTCGCGAACCCGCGCCGCTTCCACAGGGCGCTCAGGCCGATGCCGATCGCAACGACACCGAACCACGGAATGAGCGGAACGTAATCCTCGGTCGCGGGCTTGTGGGCAACCATGCCGATCCATCGCACCCACGCCGGATCAAACCGCGCATCGTGCACGGTCAGCCCGAGCGCGACAATGGCCGCCCCGACCGCCAGGTTGATCGCCGCGGCCCCTCCGCCTTTGTTTCCTCCAACGGACGCCAGCGGGCGTGCCAGCAGCAGCGCCACCGCGACGAAATGCAGGATCCCGAACCAGATCCAGCGCGACTCGAACAGCCATGCACTGGCGATCGACACCAGCGCTGCAGCGGCAGCGATCTGCAGCCAGCGCCGCCAGAAGCGTGCCCCCGTACGCCCCGCGGCTTCGCCGAGCCCGACACCGACTCCACACACGAGCAGAAACTGCGTGACGATCGCGTTTCGCCAAGCAACCCACCCCGCAACGGCGGTCATGTTGAAATGTAGCCAACCGAAATAGGTCAGGTCGTACACGAAGTGGTACGCCACCATCTGTGCGATCGCCAGTCCGCGCAGCAAGTCAACCACCGGCAGGCGCGGCAGCGTGCCTGCCGCGGCGCCCGGATCCATCCGACGCCTTCGCGACGCCGGCCGAGGCGGCGTAGTTGCGGCTGCGCGCTTGCTCATTCGGGAGTTCTCTTCTGCACGCACGGAAGCCGGATAATACGAAGTTCGCTTCCGAATTCACGATCGCCAGGGAGATTCGCAAATGCCGCAGGCCCGTGCGCAGGGCGAGCTCGAGCCGTTCTGGATGCCGTTTTCCCCGAACAAAGAGTTCAAAAAGGAACCGCGGCTGATTACCCGCGCGCGGGGGATGTACCTGTTTGCGCCCGACGGCCGCGCGCTGATCGACGCCTCCGCGGGCCTTTTCTGTGTTGCAGCCGGGCACTGCCGCGGGGAGATCGCGCAGGCCGTCGCCCGCCAGCTCGACACGCTCGACTATGCCGGCGCGTTCCTGCGCGCGCACCCCAAGGCGTTCGAGCTTGCTGCTCGGGTCGCGCAATACACTCCGCCGCCGATCAACCGCGTTTTCTTCGTCAATTCCGGGTCCGAAGCGATCGATACGGCGATGAAAATGGCGCTGCTGTACCACAGGGTGCGCGGCCAGCCGCAACGGCAGATCTTCATCTCGCGCGAGCGCGCGTATCACGGCGTGAATCTCGGCGGCACCGCCCTCGGAGGAATGGTCAACAACCGGCGCGCGTTCGGCACCGGCCTGCCGGCCGTGTACCACATGCGCCATACAAACCTTCCAGAAAATCGGATGGTCAAGGGGCAGCCGGAACACGGCGCCGAGCTGGCAGACGATCTGCAGCGTTTCTGCCAACTGTATGGCGGCGAGAACATCGCTGCGGTGTTTGTCGAGCCGACTGCCGGCTCGTGCGGCTGCCTGCCGCCGCCCAAGGGATACCTGGACCGGCTGCGCAAAATCTGCGACGACAACGACATCCTGCTGGTGTTCGACGAGGTGATCTGCGGCTGGGGCAGAATGGGGGCCAACTTCGGCGCGCAGGCTTTCGGCGTCATCCCCGACCTTATGACAATGGCTAAGGCGCTGACCAACGGAGCCCAGCCGATGGGAGCAGTGGCGGCGCGCCAGACGATCTACGACGCCATCACCGACGCCGGGCCGGAGCGCGGCGTCGAGTTTTTCCACGGTTACACGTATTCGGCGCACCCAGCCGCGTGCGCGGCCGCGCTGGCCACGCTCGATATCTTCGACCGGGAACGTCTGGTCGAACGGGCGCGCACCCTGAGCCCGTATTTCGTCGATTCGGTGCACTCGCTCGCCGATTTGCCCTGCGTCACCGACATCCGCTCGATCGGGATGCTGGCCGCGGTGGAGCTGCACCCGCATGGGGCGCCGGGGGCGCGCGGCCACGAGGTGCAAAAGCGCCTGTACGACGCTGGGCTGCACCTGAAGAACACGGGCGAGTCGCTGATCTTGGCGCCACCGCTGGTGGCGGAGCGCAACCACGTCGACGAGATCGTCGGCAAGCTGCGCGAAGTGCTGGCGGCAATCTGATGCTCCGCGCGCGTGCGCAGACACCGTACACCGGCGCAGCCGGTATACTGCCGTAGCGTTGCAGTGGCCGTGTACGCGCCAGAATGACCAAATACGTGTTCGTCACCGGCGGCGTCGTGTCCTCCCTGGGTAAGGGAATCGCAGCCGCCTGCCTCGCCGCGATCCTCGAGTCGCGGGGTCTGAAAGTCACCCTAGTCAAGCTCGATCCGTACATCAACGTCGATCCCGGGACGATGAGCCCGTTCCAGCACGGCGAAGTGTTCGTCACCGAGGACGGCGCCGAGACAGACCTGGACCTGGGGCACTACGAGCGCTTCATCTCGGCGCGAATGAAGCGAGTGAACAACTTCACGACCGGGCAGATCTACGACTCGGTGATCCGCAAGGAGCGGCGCGGGGATTACCTGGGCAAGACGGTGCAGGTGATCCCGCATGTAACGAACGAGATCCAGGAATTCATCGAGCGCGGCGCCAAGGCGGCGTGGAGCGGGCGCACCGACGTGGCGATTGTCGAGATCGGCGGCACGGTCGGCGACATCGAGTCACTGCCGTTCCTGGAGGCGGCTCGCCAGATGAGCCTGCGCATGGGCCAGGGGTCGGCGTGTTTTGTCCACCTGACGCTGGTGCCGTTCATCCCGGCCGCGGGCGAGCTGAAGACCAAACCGACCCAGCACAGCGTGCAGAAACTGCGCGAGATCGGCATCTTTCCCGACGTTCTGCTGTGTCGGGCCGATCGCCAGATCCCGGAGGAGGAGCGCTCCAAGATCTCGCTGTTTTCCAATGTGGCGCTGGACGCGGTGATCTCGGTGTGGGACGTCGACTCGATCTACAAGATTCCGACGATGCTGCACCGGCAAGGGCTCGACGAGATCGTGTGTTTCCGCCTCGGAATCGTTGCGAAGCCTGCCGACCTTTCGGCGTGGGACCGGCTGGTCGAGGGTCTGGAGCACCCGCTGCACGAGGTGCGCATCGGCATGGTGGGCAAGTACGTCGAGCTGTCGGATTCCTACAAGTCGCTCAACGAGGCGCTGATTCACGCGGGAATCCACACGCGTACGCGCGTTCGCATCGAGTATCTGGATTCCGAGCAGATCGAAACACAGGGACTGCCGGACCTGTCCAGGATCGACGCGATCCTGGTTCCCGGCGGTTTCGGCAGGCGCGGGGCCGAGGGCAAGATCGAGGCGATCCGCTACGCGCGCGAACACGGTGTGCCATACCTGGGGATCTGCTTTGGCATGCAGTTGGCGACGATCGAGTTCGCGCGCAACGTGTGCGGCTTAAAAGGCGCCAACAGCACCGAATTCGAGCGAGACAGCCCGCATCCGGTGGTCGCGCTGATCACGGAGTGGACCGATCGCACCGGCCAGGTCGAGTCCCGCAATGAAGCCTCCGATCTGGGCGGCACGATGCGCCTGGGAGCTCAGCGCTGCCCCGTCGAACCCGGATCGCTTGCCCACCGGATCTACGGCGCCGAGGTAAACGAGCGCCACCGCCACCGCTACGAGGTCAACAACAACTACGTGCAGCAGCTCGAGGCCAAAGGGCTGCGCTTTCCGGCACGCACGCCCGCCGAGAATCTTCCCGAGATCATGGAACTGCCGTCGCATCGGTTTTTCTTCGGGGTGCAATTTCACCCGGAGTTCACCTCGACTCCGCGCACGGGCCACCCTCTGTTCAAGACGTTCATCCAGGCCGCAATCGCCTACCAGCAGGAGCGCCTCGGCGGCGCATTGCGGGTGGCGGTCGCATGAACCTGTGCGGCTACCAGGTGGGGCTGGATCGGCCCCTGTTTCTGATTGCCGGCCCCTGCGTGGTCGAATCGCCGCAGCTGGTGCTCGAGGTAGCCGGCCGACTGAAGGAGATCACCGCATCGCTCGGCGTTCCGTTCGTGTTCAAGGCGAGCTACGACAAGGCCAACCGCAGTTCCGGCCGTTCGTTCCGAGGCCTTGGAATCGAACAGGGGCTGCAGATCCTTGCGCAGGTGCGCCGCGAGCTCGACGTCCCGGTGCTGACCGACGTGCACACGATCGAAGAGGTCGACCCCGTGGCCGCCGTGGTTGACGTTTTGCAGACGCCGGCGTTCCTGTGCCGGCAGACCGATTTCATCCAGGCTTGCGCCCGCAGCGGCCGCCCCGTGAACATCAAAAAGGGCCAGTTTCTCGCGCCGGCGGACATGAAGAACGTCATCGACAAAGCGCGCGAGGCCGCCCGCGAAGCGGGCCTCGACGCCAACCGCTTTTTGGCGTGCGAGCGTGGCGTCTCGTTCGGGTACAACAACTTGGTGAGCGACATGCGCTCCTTGTCGATCATGCGCGACACGGACTGCCCGGTCGTGTTCGACGCCACCCACTCGGTGCAACTGCCTGGTGGGCTGGGATCTGCGAGCGGCGGGCAGCGTGAGTTTGTTCCGGTGCTGGCGCGGGCCGCGGTCGCGAGCGGAGTGGCGGGCATTTTCATGGAAACGCACCCGCGACCGGCGGAAGCGCTGTCCGATGGGCCCAACGCGGTTCCGTTGGCGCGAATGCAGGAGTTGCTGGAGACGCTGGTCGAAGTGGATCGGATCGTCAAAAGCCGTCGGTTCCTGGAATTTGCCTTCGAGTGAAACGGTAAAGTGGAAGAGAGCCTGCAATGAGCGCGATCGTTGACATCGTCGGGCGAGAGATTCTGGACTCCCGCGGCAACCCCACGGTGGAGTGCGACGTGCTGCTGGAAAGCGGAGTGATGGGAAGGGCTGCGGTGCCGAGCGGCGCTTCCACCGGCACCCGTGAGGCGGTTGAACTGCGCGACGGCGACTCCGGCCGCTACCTCGGCAAGGGCGTGCTCAAAGCGGTCGAGCACGTGAACACCGAGATCTCCGAGGCGATCATGGGCCTGGAGGCCGCCGAGCAGGCTTTCCTCGATCGAACCCTGATCGAGCTGGACGGCACGGAAAACAAGTCGCGGCTCGGTGCCAATGCGATGTTGGCCGTCTCGCTCGCGGTGGCGCGGGCGGCGGGAGATGAGGCGGGGCTGCCGCTGTACCGGTACCTGGGCGGCGTCGGAGCCACCACGATGCCGGTTCCGATGATGAACATCATCAACGGCGGCGCCCACGCAGACAACAACCTCGATGTGCAGGAATTCATGATCGTGCCGTTCGGCGCACCCAGTTTTGGCGAGGCGCTCCGCTACGGCGCCGAGGTGTTTCACACGCTCAAGAAGCTGCTGCGAGGCCGTCGCTTGAACACGGCGGTGGGGGATGAGGGTGGCTTCGCCCCGAGTGTTCGCAACCATGAGGAGGCGATCGAGCTGATCCTGGCGGCGATCCGCGAAGCCGGCTTCGAGCCCGGTGCGCAGATCGGTTTGGCGCTGGACTGCGCCAGCTCCGAATTCCACCGCGACGGCAAGTACCGCCTTGCCGCGGAGAACCTGGCGCTGTCGTCCGCGGAGTTCGTCAACCTGCTTGCGCAATGGTGCGATCGCTACCCGATCCTTTCGATCGAGGACGGCATGGCAGAAGATGACTGGAGCGGTTGGGAAACTCTGACCGAGCGCCTCGGTGCGCGCGTTCAGCTGGTGGGAGACGATCTGTTCGTCACCAATACGAAGATCCTGTCCGAAGGCATTCGGCGCGGAATCGCCAACTCGATTCTGATCAAAGTCAATCAGATCGGCACCCTGAGCGAAACCTTCGCCGCGATCGAGATGGCCCGCCGCGCCGGATACACCGCGGTGATCAGCCATCGGTCCGGCGAAACGGAGGATTCGACCATCGCCGACATCGCAGTGGCGTCCAACGCCGGCCAGATCAAAACCGGGTCGCTGTCGCGCAGCGATCGCATTGCCAAGTACAACCAGCTACTGAGGATCGAGGAGGACCTGGGCGAGGTGGCGCGCTATGCAGGTCGCGCCGCGTTCGGACATATCGAGTGAGGCAGGCCGGTGAAGCGGCTCGCCGCGATCCTGGCCGTGCTGCTGCTGGCGATCCAGTGGCCGCTGTGGTTCGGCAAGGGCGGCTGGCTGCGGGTGCGCGAACTGCAGCGTGAGCTGAACTTGCAGCGGACGGCCAACGCCGATCTGGACGCCCGCCAGGCCACGTTGTCGGCCGAGTTGCGCAGCCTGGAGCAGGGGCGCGAAGCGATCGAGGAGCGCGCCCGCGAGGATCTGCACCTGATGCGGGGCGACGAGATCTTTTTCGAACAGCCCTCCAGCGGCGCCGCACAGGGCGCGCAAGCGCCGCACCTCGGAGCCCCGTAAAGGGGCCTGCACCTTAACCGATTCGCTTCAGACCCGCCTTGTACAGGCGCGCCCGGATGACATACGCCCGCGCACTCGCGCGCGCCCGTTCGGTGTTTTGTTCGTCCAGTTGTCGAACGACTTTGCCGGGGCTGCCCAGCACGAGACTACCGTCGGCGATCTGCTTGCCTTCGGTCACTAGGCTGCACGCCCCGATCAGGCAGCCGCGCCCGATCACGGCACCGTTCAGGATCACTGCCTGGATCCCGATCAGGCTGTCGTCACCGATGGTGCAACCATGCAGCATCACGTGATGGCCGATCGTGACCCGCTCGCCGACCGATAGCGGAAAGCCCGGATCGGTGTGCAAGGTGCAGCCATCCTGGCAGTTGCTGTCGGCGCCCAAAAAAATGGGCTCGTTGTCGCCGCGGATCGTGGCCATCGGCCACACGCTCGCGTTCGGGCCGATGCGTACCTGCCCGATCACGACAGCCGAATCGTGCACGTACGCACTGGGATCGATCTGCGGGACCCAGTCTCCGAGCTGGTAAATTGGCATCGAGTGAAGTGTAAATGGCACAGCTGTTTTCGATCCATCCGCACAATCCGCAGCCTCGGCTGCTGAAGCAGGCTGCGCGAATCCTGGACGACGGTGGCATCGGGGCGATTCCGACCGACTCCAGCTATGCCCTTGCCTGCCATTTGGACGACAAGCAGGCGGTCGACCGGATCCGGCAGTTGCGTCGGCTCGACGAGCGCCATTTGATGACGTTGATGTGCCAGGATTTGTCGGAGATCGCCAACTATGCGCAGGTCGACAACGCCATTTATCGACTGCTGCGTCACATTACGCCCGGACCCTTCACGTTCATCCTGCGTGCGACGCGCGAGGTGCCGCGGCGTCTCTCGCACCCATCGCGCAAGACGATCGGCATCCGCGTACCGGACCACCCGGTGGCGCTCGGGTTGCTGGAACAATTGGCGCAGCCGCTGATCGCGACCACGCTGCAACTTCCGGGTGACGCAGCTCCGATGGTCGAAGCGGCACAGATTCGCGCACGCCTGCAGCACGAGCTCGACTTTGTGATCGACTCGGGCAACTGCGGACTGCAGCCGACCACGGTCGTCGATCTGACAGGCCGGGCGCCCGTGCTGGTGCGCCAAGGCAGCGGCGACGCAGCGCTGCTCGGTTTGGTTCCGAGCTGACGGCGCACCGTGGCCACGAACGCCATCCATTTTCCGACGTTTCCCGACTGATAGACTGTGACGCGGGAGGGTGTCGGATGGCAGAAGCGGCAATAACGGAAACGACCGCCGCACGCCGGGCGGCGGTTGCTCGGGTCGATGTACGCTGACCGCGTGTTGTCGGGCATGCGCCCGACCGGTTCGTTGCACATCGGCCATTACCACGGCGCGCTGAAGAACTGGGTGCGGCTGCAGGACGAGCATCCCTGCTTCTTCTTTGTGGCCGATTGGCACGCGCTGACCACCCACTACGAAACCCCAGAGGTGCTCGAGGCCAGCGTGTGGGACATGCTGGTGGACTGGTTCGCCGCCGGCATCGACCCGGCAAAAACCACGGTCTTCGTGCAGTCGCGGGTTCCGGAGCACTCCGAGCTCTTTTTGCTGCTCGCGATGGCCACTCCGCTCGGATGGCTCGAACGGGTGCCGACCTACAAGGATCAGATCGAGCGCTTGCGCGACCGCGACTTGTCCACTTATGGCTTTCTCGGGTACCCGTTGATGCAGGCGGCCGACATCTTGGTCTACCGCTCCAATCTGGTCCCTGTCGGCGAAGACCAGGTGCCGCACATCGAAATGACTCGTGAAATCGCGCGCCGCTTCAATCATCTGTTTGGGCGCGAGCCCGGTTTCGAGGAAAAGGCAGTCGCCGCGGTAAAACGGCTTGGCTCCCGCCGCGGCAAACGCTACCTCGAGCTGCGTGCGCGCTACCAGGAACAGGGCGACGAAGAAGCGCTGGAGCAGGGGCGCGCGCTGCTGGCCGAATCGCAGAATCTTTCGCTCGGCGACCGCGAGAGACTATTCGGATATCTGGAGGGAGCGCGCCGGGTGATCCTGGTCGAGCCGGAAGCAGTGCTGACCGCATCGCCGCGCCTGCCCGGCGTGGACGGGCAGAAGATGTCGAAGAGCTACGGCAACGAAGTCTCGATGCGCGAAGATCCCAAGGTCCTGACCGAGAAGATCCGCAAGATGGTGACGGATCCGGCACGGGTGCGCCGCAACGATCCGGGCGAGCCGGAGAAGTGCCCGGTGTGGCAGTTGCACCTCGTGTATTCGAACCAAAGCACGCAGGAGTGGGTGCAGAAAGGCTGCCGGACCGCGGGAATCGGCTGCCTCGAGTGCAAGCAGCCCGTGATCGACGCGATGCTCGCTGAGCAGGAACCGTGGCGCCAGCGCGCGCAACCGTACCTGGACGATCCATCGCTGTTGCGCTCGATCGTCGCCGATGGCTGCGATCGGGCTCGTGCGGTGGCGCAGGAGACGATGCGGGACGTGCGCGAGGCGATGGGCTTGTCGTACACCTGAATGCATCATCGCCATAGCGACGCCGTTGCGGCTGCGCCTTCCACGTGGATTTTGCGCTGGTGCGCTCGCCTTGCGCCCGGATCGGAAGTGCTCGACCTGGCATGCGGCTCCGGGCGTCACAGTCGCGCGCTGGCGGCTCTCGGTTGCCGCGTGGACGCCGTCGACGCCGACGGCGAGCGAGCAGCTGCGCTCGAAGGTGTTGCGGGGGTTCGGTTTCGCGCACTCGACCTGGAGCACGGTCCCTGGCCCCTGAAGGACCGCCAGTACGACGCGATCGTCGTGGCCAACTACCTGCACCGCCCGACTTTGCCGCTGCTGGCACAGGCTCTTCGCGACGGTGGGATCCTCGTGTACGAGACCTTCGCAACCGGCAATGAGCAGTTCGGTCGCCCACGCAATCCCGACTACCTGCTGCAGCCATTCGAGTTGGCGCAGTGCTTCGCACCGCTGCTGCACGTGCTCGCGTTCGAAGACGGCGTTCGAAAGGAGCCGGGTCCGGCCCGCGTGCAGAGGCTGTGCGCGGTGCGCACCGCGCCGCAGCGGCTCGATCGCCTCGCGCTGGCCGATTAGCGCCCCCGCGGCGCATGCTAAATTTCGATCCTTGGAGTGCGGCGAAAGACCATGATCAAGGGCAGTCTGGTAGCGATCGTTTCGCCGATGTTCGACGACGGCTCGCTCGACCTGGAGGCGATGCGGCGGCTCGTCGAGTGGCACATCGCGGAGGGCACCAACGCGATTGTTGCGGTCGGCACGACCGGCGAATCCGCGACGGTGGATCCGCAGGAACATATCGAGCTGGTGCGAGCCGCCGTGCAGGCAGCGCGCGGCCGCGTTCCCGTCGTCGCGGGCACTGGAGCGAATTCGACGCGTGAGGCAATCGAGCTCACGCGCCAGGCGCGACAGGCCGGCGCCGACGCCACGCTGCAGGTGGTTCCGTACTACAACCGCCCAACGCAGGATGGGATGGTTCGCCACTTCACAGCGGTCGCCGAGGCTGTCGATCTGCCGGTGATCTTGTACAACGTTCCGAGCCGCACCGCATCCGACCTAGGCGTGGAAGCGACGCTTCGCCTGTCGCAGGTGCCCGGGATCGTCGGTCTGAAGGACGCCACCGGCGATATGGCGCGGGCCGCGCATCTGCTGCGCCGTGTCCCGGCCGGGTTCGCCCTGTACAGCGGCAATGACGACTCGGCTCTCGCGTTGATGTTGCTCGGCGGCCACGGAGTCGTGTCGGTTACCGCCAACGTTGCGCCTCGTTTGATGCGGCAGGTCTGCGACGCGGCCCTGTCGTCCGATCTGCCGAAGGCACGGTCGCTGAATTCCCAGCTGATGCCGCTGCACGCGAGCCTGTTCGTCGAGCCCAACCCGATCCCGGTCAAATGGGCGTTGCACAGGATGGGCCGGATCGCGGGCGGCCTGCGGTCGCCGCTGGTTCCATTGTCGCCCGCTGGGCGCGAAACGGTGCAGGCGGCGCTGCGAGAGGTCGGGCTGACGTGAGAATCTGGCTTGCTTGTGTGCTTGTGCTCGTGCTGAGCGGCTGTGGCCTGTTCGGATCGAAAAATTCCTCCGATCCCGGCAGCTACCAGGGGCAGGCGCAACATCAAGGCCCGCTGGAAGTGCCGCCCGACCTGGCGCCGTTGCCGCGGGACGACCGCTACGCGCTTCCGGGGGGAGCGTCCGCCAACGCGCTGCGCGCAGCCGCTGCCGGCACGGCCTCGCCCACGGTATCGCTGAGCGGCGCGCATGCGCGCTTGATGCGCGATGGCGCGCAGCGCTGGCTGGCCGTCGATGTGCCGCCGGAAAAGGCGTACGACGTGATCAAGGATTTCTGGACGACGCAGGGATACAAACTCACGACGGACGAACCCGTGCTGGGGATCGTCCAGACGGACTGGGAGGAAAAAAACCCGAAGATCCACGAGGGTCTGATTCAGCAAGCCCTGAACACGATTTTGGAGTCCGTGAACTCCACCGGCCTGAAAGACCAATACCGCACGCGGGTTGAGCGCACCCCGACCAACACATCGGAGATCTTTGTCACGCACCACGGTCTGGAAGAGGTCTACTCGTCGAACGACAAAACCACCACGACGTGGCAGCCGCGCCCGCGCGATCCGGAACTCGAAGCCGAGATGCTGCAGCGGTTATTGGTTCGGTTCGAAGGAGGGTCGGCCACCATGGTGGCCGATGCGGGCAAACCCGGCGCGCTGGCCGCCGCTGCCACGGAGTTGCCGAGCGTTTCGCACATTGTGAACGACGGCGCTCAATCGCACATCGAAATCGACGAACCGTTCGATCGCGCGTGGCGTCGGGTCGGACTGGCACTGGACCGCGGCGCCTTTACGGTGGAGGACCGCGATCGCTCCAAGGGTTTGTACTTCGTCCGTTATTTGGACCCGGACTACGTCGCCAAGAAGAAAGCGGACCGCAACTTCTTCGCCAGGGTTTTCGCATCCGATCCGAAAATCGAAGCGCAACAGTTCCGTGTTGCGCTGTTGACGCAGGCCGATCGCACGACGGTGCAGGTTCAAGACAAGGACGGCAAACTGCAAGTCGGTTCGGCCGGGGAGCGGATACTGAAGCAGCTCGACGAGCAGATGCGATAGCGGCGCCTTGCGTCGATCTCAAGAGCTGCAAACAGAATTTCCTGCACAAGGGCCGGCAACGCCGGCCCTCTTTGCAACAACGGTATCCGACCGCACTTACTTCTTCATTTCCTTGCCCTGATCAGCCGGGGCCATGGGTGCGGCCGGCTGCTCGGCCGGCGGAGGGGCGGGAGCCGGAGCCGGAGCCGCCATGGGCGCGGGCGCCGGAGCCGGCGCGGCGGGCTTCTCACAGCCGGCCAGCAACGCAACCGCCGACAGCGAGGCGAGGGTCAACAGTTTCTTCATTTGATTTCCTTTTGAAAGTGAGTCGTTAAACGCGCGTCGATGCCCGCGATAACTCTGGTTGCGCGGCAATCTTCAAAAACAAGAGTCCTCAATCTCCCCGAGTGCTTATTATAGCCAGCGCAGCGCAGCAATTGTACGACATGCAATCTGCCACGCCTGCGCGAGGGTAAACGCGCAACAGCCCTGCGAGGTTTCGCGCCGTACTCCCGCCTTTCGGCTACTGCAAGTGTATCCATCCGGCCGAGTACCACTCGTACAAAAGGGACAGCAGAGCTGCGGGCAATTTGCGCTGCGCATGCAGCGTGCGCCGATCCGCAAAGATCTTCAAGACGCGGCGCTGCTCGGTCTGCAGCAGCGGCACCAGTTCCCCGTTGACGGCCAGGATCCGATCCCAATACAGCATCCGCGTGCGCCGGTCGCTTCGGGCGCCTCGCAGCTGGAGCGCGTCGGCAAAACGTGCAGGCGCCATCGCCCGCGCGGGCGGCTCGAATACGACTCGCGGCTTCGGCTCGCTCGCTTGCTGCAGCAAGGCCTGCGCGATCTGCGTGCGCGTAGGGCGGCGGCGTTGCAACGCTTGCTGCGCCTGTTCCACCATCCGGGCAGTCACTCGGGCAGGATGGCTGGACGGCACGATTGCTTCGTCGCGCGGCGTGGTGCGGGAATCGTTGTTTTCCTGCAGCTCGTTGCAGGCGGCCGCGAGGTCGGCCCAGGCCGGTGTGCGGAACCCGATCGAGCAGGTGATGCACTCGCCGACTGCGACGCCGTCGTGTGCCACGCCGGGCGGCAGATACAGCAGGTCGCCCGGCTCCAGCACCCACTCGCGCTGCGGAACAAAGCGCGCCAGTTGGCGCAAAGGCAGGCCGGGAACGCACGCCGGGTCGGGCTTGCGCTGGATGCTCCAGCGCCGCTTGCCGTAGGCCTGCAACAGCAGCACGTCGTACGAATCTACGTGCGGGCCGACGCCCCCGCCGTCGCTCGCATAGCTCACCATCAGGTCGTCCAGGCGGGCGTCCGGAAGAAAGCGAAAGCGCGCGAGCAGGTCGGCGCCGGCTTGCAGGTGCAAGTCGACACCTTGCACGAGCAGGGTCCAGCCGGCACGCTTGCGCGAAGGGATGGCCGCGCGCGGAAGAGGACCGTGCCGCAGCCGCCAGCGACCGCGCGCTCGATCGATCAAGCGCGATTCGACTTCGTCGCGCAGTGATAGTTCGAACAGCGTTTCGGCGGTAAAGGGCGAGGCAAAACCGGGCAGCGCCCGACGGATCAGCGCAGGGCGCCGCTGCCAGTAGCGCGCCAGGAACTCGCGCACTGGCATGTTGCCCAGCTGCGTCAGGACCCGTGCCACCGCCGGCATCTGCGGCGGCGCCGAGCGTCTCATTCGGCCAGTCCCCCAGCATTGCGTGAACGCGCCAGCTCGATCAGCTCGAATACGAGGTCGAGCGCGGCGCGCGGGGTGAGCTGCTCGGCGTCCAACTGGGTCAGGCGTTCATGGATGGGGTCCTGCATCGGCTCCAGCGTCGCAGGCGGGGCGGAGTCGGCCGGCGCAGCGTCGAAAAGGTCCGGCTGATCGGCGCTTGCGGTCGCCCTGCGCTCGAGCTCGACCAGAAGATTGCGCGCCCTGCGCAGCACGGTGCCCGGTACACCCGCCAGCGCAGCCACGGCGAGTCCGTAGCTCTGGCTTGCCGGACCCTCGCGAACCTGGTGCAGGAAGACGACTTTACCGTTGGTTTCCGCCGCGGCGACGTGAACGTTCGCAACCTGCGGCAGGCGTTGCGCGAGTTGGGTCAGCTCGAAGTAGTGGGTTGCGAACAGCGTCAGACAGCGGTTGCGCAACGCCAATTCGTGTGCGATCGCACCGGCCAGCGCAAGACCGTCGAAGGTCGAGGTTCCGCGGCCGATCTCGTCCATCAGCACGAGGCTTTCCTCGCCGGCCGCGTTCAGGATCGCCGCGGCCTCGGTCATCTCGACCATGAACGTCGAAGCGCCGCGCGCGACATCGTCGCTCGCGCCGATGCGGGTCAGGATGCGGTCGATCGGGCCGATGCGCGCGCTGGAAGCCGGAACAAAGCTGCCGCAATAGGCAAGCAGCGCGATCAGCGCAACCGATCTCATGAAAGTCGATTTGCCGCCCATGTTCGGTCCGGTCACGATCAGCATCCGGCGGCCGGGATCGAGTCGGCAGTCGTTCGGCACATATACCTCCAGGCTGCGCTCCACCACCGGATGGCGTGCTCCCTCGATCCGAATCCCGGGCTCGGCGACCAGCAGGGGTCGAACCCAGCCGGCCTGGAAAGCGTGCTCGGCAAGCGCTGCGAGCGCGTCCAGGCTCGCGATTGCGTCGGCGGCACGAAGCATCGGGCCTACGTGCCCGAGCAGATTCGCGAGCAGACCCTCGTATAACTGACGCTCGCGCGAGCGCGCGCGTTCCTGCGCTGACAATGCGCGGTCCTCGAAGCTTTTGAGCTCCGGAGTGATGTAGCGCTCGGCGTTCTTCAACGTCTGGCGGCGCCGGTAATCGTCCGGAACCTTATCGGCTTGGCCGTGAGTGACCTCGATGTAGAAACCGTGGACGCGGTTGTACTCGACTCTCAGGTTCGGGATGCCGGTGCGCGCGCGCTCCCTGCTTTCCAGTTCCATCAAGAACTGGCCGGCGTGATCGCGCAGTGACCGCAGCTCGTCGAGCTCTGCGTCGTAGCCGCCGCGCATCACATCGCCGTCGCGCGGGGACACCGCCGGCTCGGGCAGAAGGCTTTGCTCCAGCTCCTCGCCCAGCGCGCCCGGCAGCAGCAGATCTGCGGCGAAACGTGAGGCCAACGGCGCTTCGAGCGCGGCCGCGTTGGCCTGGATTTGCGCGATCGACCCGAGCGCGTCGCGCAATGCCACCAGCTCGCGCGGACGCGCCGATTTGAGCGCGATACGGCTGGCGATGCGGTCCAGGTCAGGCAGTTTTGCGAGCGCCGCGCGCATGATCTCGGCTTGCTGCGCGTGCAGGGTTTCGATCACTTGGTGGCGCTCCTGCGCGCGAGAGCGATCGCGCACCGGCTCGCCCAGCCACAGGCGCAGCCGCCGGCTTCCCATACCGGTGCGGCAGTGGTCGAGCACCGATAGCAGGCAAGGGCCGCTTGGATCGTGCAGCGCCTCGGTCAGCTCCAGATTGCGGCGGGTTGCCGGGTCCAGACCGATCATGTCCGATTCAGTTTCGAAGCGCAGCGTCGTGACGTGGTTCAGCCGCTGCTTCTGCGTTTGCTCGGCGTAGCCGAGCAGCGCCGCGCATGCGGCCAGCGCGGCGCCGCGCCCTTCGATCCCGAAGGCTGCAAGGTGAGAGACCTGCAGCAGTTCGCGCAGGCGTTGCTCGCCCAGTGCCGCGTCGAAATGCCAGTCGTGCAGGGCGTGTATGCACGCTGCGCACGCTGCCGGCGGTACGGCTTCGCGTGCCGACTCAGCGACCAGGATCTCGGCCGGCTCGATGCGCGCAAGCTCCTGCGCGAGCGCGCTCGCCGGCACCTCGGTCGCGCGCAGATCGCCGCTGGCCAGCACGAGCCAGGCGACGCCGGCGCGAGCGCTCTGGCCTCGACGCGCCGCAACCAGCGCAACCGCTGCCAGTGCCGCGTCGGCCTTGGGATTGAGCAGCGTGGTGTCGGTGAGCGTTCCGGGGGTGACGATCCGAACGACCTGGCGCTCCACCGGACCGTTCGACATCGCAGGATCGCCAATCTGCTCGCAAATGGCGACCGATTCGCCCAACTTGACCAGCCGCGCTAGGTACTGTTCGACGCTCACCACGGGTACTCCGGCCATCGGGATCGGCGCGCCGGCGGAGGCTCCGCGCGCGGTCAGCGTCAGGTTCAGCAGCCGCGCCCCGCGCTCGGCATCGGCATAGAAAAGCTCGTAGAAGTCACCCATCCGGTAGAACAGCAGGTGATCCGGGTGCTGCGCCTTGATGCGCAGGTACTGCTGCATCATCGGCGTGTGATGTTCCACGGATGCGGGGGCCTTCAAGGAGGGCTCACTTTTCACGGGAATCAGCAGCTTCTATTATCCAGACGCTTCCGAAAGCCGCCGTGTCCACAGCCATCCCCGACCGCACGAATCCGCCGTCCAGTGCAATCGCCCCGATCAGCCTTGGCTTGGCGATGATTCGACCAGGCGAGGAACCGGTGGCGGCATTGTCGCGCGCCGACCGGGCGCTCTATCTGGCGAAGGTGTCGGGACGCAATCGCGTGGTTCTCGACGATGCGCCCGAGGCGGAAGTCGGGGATAGAAGCCCGGGATAGCGGTCAGCTCTGGCGGCGCAGCGCGAAGATCAGCGTCGCGCTCAGAAGGACGAACCAGATCAGCGCCCAGGCCGGCATCGACAGCTTCAGGAACGTCCAGTCGATCTGCGTACAGTCGCCGTACCCCTGGAAGATCCGGGGCAGCGCACGCCCGAGCGGAAGGTTCCTCAGAAGGTACTGCAGCGACGGTCCGCAAGAGGATTGTTCCGGCGGGAAAAGCTGCAGGCGCACGTGCCAGGCGGCCACGCCCGCCCCGCACAGCCCCGATAGCAAGGCGAGCAGGGCGCTTGGGCCGGAAGCGCGATCCGGCAGCACTGCCGCCAGCGCCGCGAAAATGGCGAGCAGCAGGAACGCGTAGCGCTGCACAATGCACAGCGGACACGGTTCAAGGTCGTCGATGCGCTGCACCAGCAACGCGGCGCCGATCAGCGCAGCGGCGACCAGAGCCGTCAGCCCGAACAGGATGCGGCGGCGCAGGAGCGCGATCGACGTGCTGGATTCGAACATGTTGATGGTCCTTTCATGGCGCCGCCGGGCGCGGCGATGTGTGCACCAGAGCCTGCAGCTTGGGGAAGATCTTCGGCGCACCGCACACGACATCGCCGCTTTGCAGAAAGTCGCCGTCTCCGCGGGCGTCGCCGATCAGGCCTCCCGCCTCGACGATCAGCAGGCTGCCTGCGGCGATGTCCCAGGCGGACAGACCGAATTCCCAGAAACCGTCCAGCCGCCCGGCCGCCACATATGCCAGATCCAGCGAGGCGGCACCCGGCCTGCGCAGACCGGCGGTGTGATTCGCCACGCGCTTGAACACCGCCACGTATTCGTCCAGAAGATCGAGCCGGCGGAATGGAAAGCCGGTTCCGATCAGGCAATCCTGTAGCTGATCGCGTTTGGACGCGCGCAAGCGCCGATCGTTCAGGAACGCTCCGCGGCCTCGCGTTGCGGTGAACAGCTCATTGCGGGTCGGGTCGTAGACGACCGCCTGGGTGATGTGGCCGCGATGTTTCAGCCCGATCGAAACGGCGAACTGCGGAAATCCGTGGATGAAATTGGTGGTGCCGTCGAGCGGATCGATGATCCACAGGTAATCGGGGTCGCCCGCGTCGCTGCCGGACTCCTCGGCCAGGATCGAGTGATTCGGGTACGCTGTCCGCAGCGTGGAAATGATGGCCTGTTCGGCCGCCCGATCCACTTCGGTGACGAAGTCGCTGCGCCCCTTGCTCGAGACGCGAACCAGGTCGAGGTCCAGGCTCGCCCGGTTGATGATCGAGCCGGCCTTGCGCGCCGCTTTCACGGCGGTGTTGAGCATCGGATGCATCGGTTTTTGCGAAGGACGTCGGCGAAGATCCAACCCTGGCACGTCATGCAAGCGCCGGATTCTATAGGTACCCGAGACGACAGCCCGGACGAACCCGCACCGGGCGCATCGAGCGTCCATGCACTCGAACCACAGCGAGTGCGCTTTGTTCTGGTCGAGCCGAGCCATTGCGGCAACATCGGCGCGGCTGCGCGCGCCATCCGCACCATGGGGTTCCGGGATTTGTGCGTGGTGGCGCCGCGCGAACCGGACTACCGCGCCGACGACGAAGCGGTGGCGCTGGCAGTCCATGCGCTTGCAATCCTTCGCGCCTCGTCATCGCATGCGACGCTGGTCGAGGCGCTGGACGGTGTGAACCTTGCGTTCGCGATGACCGGCTATGCGCGCCAGTTCGGACCGCCGCACCTGGCGCTGCCGCAGGCCGCCGCAAGCGCGGCGGCCTGGGTGCAGCGCAAGCGCGGACCGGTTGCCTTCGTATTCGGCACCGAGCGCACAGGACTGCAGAACCGTGACGTGCTGCGATGCCATTACAGCTGCGCGATCCCCGCCGATCCCGAGCTCGGATCGATGAACCTGGCGCAGGCGGTGCAGGTGACGGCCTACGAAATGCGCCGCGCGCTCGCACCTGCGGACGCGACGAGCGCCGCTATGGGCGATTGCCCCGATCGCGCCTCGGTCGAGACGATCGAGCGGCTGTTTCTGATGATGGAGCAGGCGCTCGCGACGGTCGGATTTCACGATCCGGCGCAACCCCGCCAGACATTGACGCGCTTGCGCAGTTTGCTCGCGCGCGCTTCGCTGAGCTCGAGCGAGGCCGAACTGCTGATCGGGATTTGCGCGGCAATCGTTCAACCGAAGGCCGCGCGCGCCGGTCGCAAGTCGCGCCAGAGCGGCGGATCGAAAGGCTAACTGCGAGCTGAAGCGTGCTAGCTGCGAGGGCTCGGATCGAGTCCGGAGTCGTACCAGCAGATCCGGTTGCCACCGGCGCGCTTGGCGCGGAACATCGCGCGGTCCGCCTGCTCGAGCAATTGGGCCGCCTCGCTGCCGCCGTCTTGTCGGAAGAACGTGACGCCGATGCTGGCGGAACGCTGCAGCACCAGCTCTCCCACCGAGATCGGCCCCGAAACAGCTTGCAATAGGCGGCTGAGGATCGGATCGGCTTCTTCGAGGGTTTCCAGGCCGCCCAAAACGGCAACGAACTCGTCGCCGGCGAGGCGAGCAACGGTGTCTTCCTCGCGCAGCGCGGTCTTCATGGACTGCGCGATCGCCACCAGGAATTCATCTCCTACCGAATGATCGAAGCCGTCGTTGACGGACTTGAAGTCGTCCAGGTCCAGAAGCGCCACGGCCAGTGCGGTTCCGCGCCGCTGGTTGTGCCGGATCGCCTGGCGCAGGCGGTCGGCCAGCAGCACCCGGTTCGGCAGGTCGGTGAGCGGATCGTAATGGGCCAGGTGCTCGAGCTGCTGCTGGTGCTCCTTGATGTGGCTGATGTCGACGAACATTCCCACGTAGTTCTGGGTGCGACCCATCGCGTCCTGCACGGCGCTGATATTGAGCGCTACCGCATACACCTCTCCGTCCTTGCGACGGTTCCAGATTTCGCCCGACCACTGCCCCTTCTCGGTCAGCGCGCTCCACATCTGGCTATAAAAGTCCGCACCATGGCGTCCGGATCGCAGCAAGCGCGCGTTGTGGCCGATCGCCTCCTCACGGCCGTACCCAGTGGTGCGGATGAAGGCCGCGTTGATATCGATGATGTTCGCCTCGGCGTCGGTGATCACGATGCCTTCGGCCGCATGGGTGAACACGCCGGCTGCCAGTTTCAGGCGCGTTTCGGTCTGCTTGCGCCCCGTGATGTCGCGCGAGGCCGCCCACACGAGGGTACGATCCGCGTACGAGACCGCTTTGGCGCTGATCTCCACGTCGATGAGCTCGCCGTCCTTGCGCCGATGCCGCGTCTCGAACACGCGCTCGCGCCGAAGCAGCTCGGCCAGCTTCGAGCGGATCTCCTCGCGCGAGAAGTACACATCCCAGTGCCACACTTTCATCTGCACGAGCTCGTCGCGCGTGTACCCGAGCATCCGGCAAAATTTCTCGTTGACCTCGACAACGCCTCCATCGGGGTCGAGCACGTGAATTCCGTCTCCCGATGTCTGCACCAGGGTCTCGAATTTCTCCTTCTCGCGGGCGAGTTCCGCCGCGTGCAGGGCCCGCCGCTGATCGGTCACGTCTTGCAGCGTGCCGGCGAGGCACTCGACCTCGCCTTCGGCTCCCGAGCGAACCCCGCCACGCATCTGGCCGACGAGCGGCTGGCCTTCCGCTCCGCGCAACCGGAGCAGGAGCTCGAACGCAGGCCCGCCTTCGCTCAACCGCGAGATCGCCGCGCTCAGCGCTTGTCGGTCCTGCCGATCCAACCTCGCCAGCAATGGCTCCAGCCCTTGCGCAGCCGATGCGTTTACGCCGAGCAGCCCGAGTACCTCGCCCGACCACGTCCAGCGGCCGGTCTGCGGATCGCATTGCCACCTGCCGAGGCGCGCCAGCCGCTGTGCCTCGACCAGGTTTTCCTCGCTTGCCTTCAGGTCGCGGAACAGCACCCTGACCGGATCGCGCAGGCCGGTGACGACGAGCGCCTTGTACACACAGTAGAAGGCGCCGATCTTCAGCAGATGGCCGATCTCGCGGAGGGTATCCCGATCGAACATGTTCACGGTGAAGCACAGCTCGATTGCGACCATCCCCGCCATCGACCAGCCGAGCAGCCTGTACACGAGGGGATCGAACGATCGCTGATTGCGCTTCAGCAAGCCGAGGTCGAGCGCGAAGACGCCGCAGATCACGTATTGGCTGACGACCCGGAAGGCAGTCAGGCCGCGCCCGGGGATGTAGCACGCAGGGAAAACGTGGAAGATCAGAATCGACGCGGTCAACGCGGTCGCGATTGCCAGGGCGGCACCGGTCAGCAGCGCGCGGTTCGGGGAGCGCCCCTCCCCGAGCGCGGCGAACCCCGCCAGCAATCCGAGCGACTGCACGTATTGCGCTGCGGTCGCGAACTGCAGACCATAGTATGCGTCAGGGGGAAAGATCGGCATCGTCCGGAACGCCAGCGTATGCAACAGGTCGAGCAGCGCGCCGGCCAGGAACGTCACGCCGACGACGAGGAGGTATCGATTGCGGATGCTGTCCCAGCAGTTGAACACGATGACGAAGACGCACACCGCGATGAAGATGCTGAACAGCTCAGTGAGACTCTCGAAAAGCAGGTCGTTGTAGAGCTTGCTCAGATGCAAGCCGACCAGCACGATGAGCGCGGTGGCAGCCTCTTTCCAGGAGAATGTGGCGCCCGCGTCGGCCGTTGCGGGGACCGCAGGTTCGTACAGCCCGAGTCCGTTCGCGCGAGACGGCAGCCCGTAAGTTTTGGATTCCAAGACGGAGCACCCCCTGCTCGGGGTGGCAGCTTACCCTCCTGGCAGCGCGCTCGCTGTCGCAATTGGAGGGACAAGTGTCGAAAATTCAGCGAACCGGGGCTGTTCTGCCCGCCGCTATGCGCAAACGCGCTATGTCGGACTAAGCCAGATCGACGGTCGAGAGCTTCCCACCGATGAGCTGCAGGGTACCGCCGCGCGACGGGCTGGCGTCGAAATCCCAATCCGGCAAGACCCAGCGTTCGGCGTCACGACCGTCCACATGCAATTGGTGCCGCGCAGGCCGATGGGTATGGCCGTGGATCATCCGTTGCGCGCCCGCCGAGCGCAATGCCTGCACGATGGCCTCAGCGGTGACGTCCATGATGTACGGCTGCATCGACTGCTTGCCGGCCTCGCTTGCGCGCCGTACCTGCCCGATCATCGCGCGCCGCAGGAAGAGGGGGAAGGCGAGGAACGCGCGCTGCCAACGCGGATCGCGCGCGCGGCGGCGAAACGCCTGGTACGTAGTATCAAGCGTGCAATAGGCGTCGCCGTGTGCGAGCACGGTCGCTACCCCGGCCAGCTCGGTGTAGCACGGGTCGGCCAGCAACACCGCGCCGGATGCCTGCGCGAAACCGTCCGACAGCAGCAAATCGCGGTTGCCGCGCATGAAGTACACAGGCACCCCGCTCGCCGCAAGCGAGCGCAGCGCGCCGCACACGATTGCGCCGATGCCTTCGGAAGTTTCCTCGTCGCCGGCCCAGTACTCGAACAAATCGCCGAGAATCACGAGCTCCCGCCGCCCGGAGCGAAGCTCGGCGGCGAGCTGCAGGAAGCGCTCTGCCGTGCGCGGCCGGATCTGCGCCAGGTGCAGATCCGAGATGAAAACCGGTTCGTGAAGTGCAACCGACGCGAGCGCGGATCCGGCCACTGCCCGCTACCGCGCGCGGATCACTCCGACACGACCTCGGCCGTTTCGATCAGGACTTCCGGATCGGGAACGTCTTTGTGGACGCCGTAGCGGATCGTGACCACTGCCTTGATTTTATCGACCACATCGGTTCCCTCGGTCACGCGGCCGAACACGCAATATCCCCAGTTGTCCGGATTGGCGGCGGTGAAGTTCAGGAACTTGTTGTCGTTGACGTTGATGAAGAATTGCGCGGTGGCGGAATGCGGGTCGGACGTACGTGCCATCGCTATCGTGTATCGGTCGTTTTTCAGTCCGTTCGAGGCCTCGTTGGGAATCGGCTTGGCGGTGGGCTTCTGTCGCATTCCCGGCTCAAAGCCGCCGCCCTGGATCATGAAGCCGTTGATGACGCGGTGGAACAGCGTGTTGTTGTAGTGGCCGCTACGCACGTAGCTCAAGAAGTTCTCGACGGTGCGCGGAGCGTGCTCGCTGTCCAGTTCCAGCGTAATCGGACCCATCGTGGTGGCCAGGCGTACGGTCGACATGGTTGCCCCCTCTACTTGACGATGTGTGCGGTCTTGATGACGACCGCCGTCACCGGAACGTCTCCGTACGGGCCGCGCTGCCCAACCGGCACGACGCGGATTTTGTCGACGACATCCATTCCCTGGACCACGTTTCCGAACACTGTGTAGCCGGTGCCGTCGAAGCTCGGGTAGTCCAGCTTGTTATTGTCAACGACGTTGATGAAGAACTGCGAGGTGGCCGAATTCGGATCCGACGTACGGGCCATCGCGATCGCTCCGCGCACGTTCTTCAGGCCGTTGGTGCTTTCGCTGGCGATGGGAGGCCGGGTGGGTTTCTGCGACAGCCCAGGGGTGAAGCCACCGCCCTGGATCATGAAGCCGTCGATCACGCGGTGAAAGATCGTGCCGTCGTAAAAGCCTTCGTTCACGTACTGCAGGAAGTTGGCGGCCGTCTTCGGAGCCTTGTCGGCGCGCAGCTCCACGACGATGCGGCCCTCGCTGGTATCGAACGCAACGCGCGTTGCCGCTGCGGTCGCGGCCGGGTCAGCGGCCAGTGCCTGGGTCCCTTTCCCTGCCAGGGCAACCAGGGAGACGGCGGCAACGACTGCGGCCGCGGCCGGCAGGCAGCGGCATTCGCGAAGCGCCCGGGCGGCGCGGTCGATGAGCTTGCGTGCATTCATGGCGTCGCCTTCAGTTTGGTGTGCAAGTCCCGCGCCAGCGTCAGCTTGGACTTCAGGCTGCCGTCGGCCGGATCGAGTTGGGCGGCCCGCTCGTAGGCGGCGGATGCCATTGCGACGTACAAATCGCCCAGATTTTCCTGCGCGGTAACGTAGTTCGGCTGCGCGGCGATCGCTTGGCGCAAAAGACGCTCAGCCTGCTCCAACTCTCCCTTCGCGGCCGCCAGCACCGCCAGGTTGTTATACGGCTCGGGCAATTCCGGAAAATCCTGAGTCAGGCCCGTCAACGCATCGGCCGCCTCATCCCGGCGCCCCAGGTCGTTCAGTGCGACGGCTCGCAGAAACCGCACTTGAAGGTCGCGCGAGTTGTCGGCCAGGAAGCTGTCTGCGCGATGCAGTGCTTCTTCGCTCTTGCCGGCGCGCACCAGGTCGGCGATCTCCGCCGCTTCCGAGCGCGGAGCGGGAACGAGGTCGGACGACCAGGGTGACCATTGGGCCGGCTGCTGAGCCGTGGCGGTAGCGGCCAGCGCGGCGGCAAGTACGATGGCAGCGATGGCAACGGTGCAACGTGCGCGGAGCATCGGACGGGCTGCTGGGGGCTCGCGGTCGGCGGGGTTCGGCGACATGCGCTGATATACTGCCGGCGCATTCTAACAACGCAGGCTAACAACGCCGGCGGGCGCGCCGCCGCGGGGTTCCGGCGGGGCGAACGCCGGGTGACCGACGGTCAGATGGTTCCATCGGGTCCCATCGCGCGCTTTCGTGCAAATCTACAACACGCTGGGTAGAAAGCTCGAACGGCTGGAGCCGATCGAGCCCGGCCATGTGCGGATGTACGTCTGCGGCATGACGACGTACGACCTGTGCCATCTCGGGCATGCCCGGCTGTTCATTGCGTTCGACGTGGTGCAGCGCTGGCTGCGCGCGCGCGGCCTGCGAGTGACCTACGCGCGCAACATCACGGACATCGACGACAAGATCATCCGCCGCGCGCAGGAACGCGGCGAGGAGATCGCGGCGCTGACCGCCAAGTACATCGACGCGATGCACGAGGATTTCGCCGCATTGGGCATACAGCCACCCGACGTCGAGCCGCGCGCGACCCAATACGTACCGCAAATGCTGCACCTGATCGAGCTGCTGCAGCAAAAGGGCCTGGCATACCAGGAGAACGCCGAGGCCGACGTGAATTTCGCGGTGCGCAGTTTTCCCGGCTACGGCAAGCTTTCGGGCAAGTCGCTCGATGAGCTGCGTGCCGGTGAACGGGTCGTGATCGGTTTGGGCAAGCACGATCCGCTCGATTTTGCTCTGTGGAAGCGCCCCAAACCGGGCGACCCGCAATGGTCCTCGCGCTGGGGCGCGGGACGTCCAGGCTGGCACATCGAGTGCTCTGCGATGGCGACCGAGACTCTCGGCCATACCTTCGACATCCACGGTGGCGGGCCCGACCTGATCTTTCCGCACCACGAGAACGAGATCGCACAGAGCGAGGGCGGGCTCGGCGTGCCGTTCGCGCGAATATGGATGCATTGCGGCGCGCTGCGCTCAGGCGATCAGAAGATGTCGAAGTCGCTCGGCAACTTCCTGACGATCCGGGATGCGCTGAGCCGGTATCGTGCAGAGGAAATCCGCTTTTTCCTGCTGCGACCGCATTACCGCAGCCAGATCGCATTCACCGAGGACATGATCGCCGAGGCGGGTGCAGCGCTGGCGCGGCTGTACACGGCGCTGCGTGGCATCGGCTTCGATTCCACGGCGGCCGCTGTCGATTGGGAGGAGCCGCATGCGAAGCGCTTCGCGGCGGCGATGGACGATGACTTCAATACGCCGCTTGCCTGCGCGGCGCTGTTCGATCTCGCCGGCGAGATCAACCGCACGCGCTCGCCCCCATTGGCCCGCCAGTTGCGCGCACTCGGAGGGGTTCTCGGCCTGCTGCAACAGGACCCCGACGCGTACTTGCAGGCAGGACGCGGCGCCGCGGCGAGCGCGGACGGTGCGTCCGGGCAAGATCCGGCTCCCGAGCGGATCCTGGAGCTGATCGCGCAGCGCGCGGCAGCCAAGAAGGCGGGGGACTTCGCCGCGGCCGACGGGATTCGCGCCGACCTGCTGCAGCAGGGCGTCGTGCTCGAAGACGGCCCTGCGGGCACCACATGGCGGCGCCGTTGAACGCGGTAGCACAAGAGCGTCCGCCGTTCTGGGCGCAGGCCCGGCGGCGGCTGGGCGCCGCCGATCCAGTGATGCAGGCGATCATCCGTAGCCATCCGCGCGTGGCACTGAAATATCGTGGCGACCCGTTTCACACACTGGCGCGTTCGATCGTCGGGCAGCAGATCTCCGTGAAGGCGGCCGATTCGGTTTGGAAGCGCGTGCACGGTGCGTGTGGGGACATGTCTCCCGCCTCGGTCAAGCGCAGGCGCGCGACCACGCTGCGCGCCTGCGGTCTGTCCGAGCGCAAGGTGGAGTATCTGCGCGACCTGGCTGCGTATTTCGCCGATGGGCGGCTCGATCCGCGCGAGCTGCAGAAGTTGTCCGACGAGGACGTAGTGGCGCACCTGACGCAGATCCGTGGAATCGGACGCTGGACAGCCGAGATGTTTTTGATCTTTAATCTACTGCGGCCGGACGTACTGCCGCTGGACGACGTGGGCCTGGTGAAAGCGATCGGCCGCCACTATTTGCCGGGTACCACGCCGGCGGCGCTGCTGAAAGGGGAGGGGCGCCAGCAGGTGGTCGAGTTGGCGAGGCGCTGGATTCCGTATCGCAGCGTGGCGACGTGGTATCTGTGGCGTAGCCTGGAGCCGGTGCCGATTGAGTATTGAGTTTCCTGAGTCGCAGCTTCTCGCACAAAACTCGAGATGAAGACGACATTTTTGGACTTCGAGCAGCCGATCGCGGAACTGGAAGGCAAGATCGAGGAGTTGCGCTTCGTCCAAGACGATTCCGCGCTCGACATTTCGGAGGAAATCGCTCGCCTGCAGGCGAAGAGCCAGGCGCTGCTGAAAGACATCTACGCCAAGCTCACGCCATGGCAGGTGTCGCAACTGGCACGGCACCCGCAGCGTCCATATACGCTCGACTACGTCGGCGAGCTCTTCACCGATTTCCACGAACTGCACGGCGACCGTGTGTTCTCGGACGATCTGGCCATCGTCGGCGGCATGGCTCGCTTCAACGGGCAGGCGGTGATGGTGATCGGCCATCAGAAGGGGCGCGATACCAAGGAGCGCGCATTGCGCAATTTCGGCATGCCGCGTCCCGAGGGCTACCGCAAGGCGCTGCGGCTGATGCGGCTCGCCGAGAAATTCGGCTTGCCGATACTGAGCTTTATCGATACACCGGGGGCCTACCCCGGCGTCGACGCCGAGGAGCGCGGCCAGTCTGAGGCGATCGGCCGCAACCTGCAGGAAATGGCGCAACTGAAAGTGCCGATCGTCGCCACTGTGATCGGCGAAGGCGGCTCGGGCGGAGCGCTCGCGATCGGGGTCGCCGATACGGTACTGATGCTGCAGTACGCCACGTATTCGGTCATTTCTCCCGAAGGGTGCGCGTCGATCCTGTGGAAAAGCGCCGAGCGCGCCGCCGATGCGGCCGAGGCGCTCGGATTGACCGCGCATCGCCTGAAGGCTCTTGGCCTGATCGACCGTATCGTCTCCGAGCCGGTCGGCGGCGCGCACCGGGATCCGAAACAGATGTGCGTGCTTCTGAAGCGCACGCTCGCCGACAGCCTGCGACAGTTCCAGGGCGTCAAGGTCAAGGACCTGCTTGCCGCACGCCACGCCCGGCTGATGGGCTATGGCAAGTTCCGGGAAGCGCCGGCAGACGGCTGATCCGCTCGAGCGCGCGCTGCTGACCGCCGTCCAATTGGCGGTCGACGAAGTACGGTTCGGCGCTGCGCCCGAGACACCCGCGACGCGTGCGCGCGGCCGCACGCGCAGCGAACCGCCCCTGCTGGTGGCGTACAGCGGTGGGCGCGACTCCACTGCGCTGCTGTCGATCGTGCGGCAACTGCGCGAAGCCCGCGCGTCGGGCTTTTCGCGCCCGCACGCGGTGCATGTGCACCACGGTCTGCAGCGGGAAGCCGATTCGTGGGTGCAGCACTGCGAACGGCTGTGCGCGCAAATGGATGTCCCGCTCACGGTGCGGCGCGTTCGTGTCGAACGGCGCGGCACCGGAGTCGAGGCTGCGGCACGCGAGGCGCGCTATCGGGTGCTGGAGGAGGTTGCGCGCGAACTGGGCGCGCAAATCGTGCTCACCGCGCATCACCTGGACGATCGCCTGGAGACGTTCCTGCTGCAGTGGATCCGCGGCGCCGGGCCGGAAGGCCTGTCTGGCATGGCCCGACAGCGCGAGTTCGACGGTGCCGGCGCCGGTATCGCGTTGTTGCGCCCACTGTTGGAAGTTCCGCGCGAACGCATTGAGGAGTATGTCGCGCGCAAGGAACTGGCGTTCGTGGACGATCCCTCCAACTCCGACCAGCGGCTCGAGCGCAACGCCGTGCGCCTGCGCGTCGTTCCGGAGCTCGCGCGGCTGCGGACGGGCTTCCGCACCGCCGCTGCGCGCTCGATCGAGCTGCTCGCTGAGGCTGCCGAGGTACTGCGCTCGGTGGCGCGCGAGGATCTGCAGGTCTGTGCGCGAGACGCTCCCGCCTCGATGCTACGGATCGATCGGCTGGCGGCTCTGCCGCAAGCGCGCCGCGTGCTGGTCGTGCGCGAGTGGCTGGCGCAGGCGGGCTTGCCGTCGCCGCCGCGAGCGCGTTTGCGCGAAGCGCTGCAGCAGGCATTGCATGCGGGTGCCGACGCGCGCTTACTCGTGCGTTTGGGGGATCGCGAATTGCGCCGGCACCGCGGCCTGCTGTGCTTGAACGCGCCGAGGCCCAACGCTCCCGCGCAGCAATCGGTCCAGTGGCACGGCGAGGAGCAGCTTGCGGTTCCGGGGTGGGGAGGCACACTCGTGTTCACTCCCACTGATGGCGAAGGCTTCGATTCGGGCTGGCTCGGCGCGGAGCCGTTGCAGCTGCGATCGCGCACCGGGGGAGAACGCTTCAAGCCGCACCCCACGCGCCCATCCAAGCGCCTGAAGCAGATCTTCCAGGAAGCTCGGATCCCGGAATACCGCAGGCCGTCGCTACCGCTGCTTTGGCGCGACGGCAGGCTGATCTATGTGGCCGGTGTCGGGCCGGACGTGCGTCTGCTGGTCAACGAAGGCGAACGCGTCAGGATCGACTGGGTGGGAGCCGCTCCGCTCTCCTTATAATTGCCGCAAAAGCGCGGTGCTGCGAAGTTCCTCCTGGTGGTAGTCGTCCCATGTCCTTGATTGTCCAAAAGTACGGCGGCACGTCGGTCGGTTCGGTCGAGCGCATCAAGAACGTCGCGCAGCGCATCGCGAAGTGGCGCCGAGCCGGCCATAGGATGGTGATCGTGCCGTCGGCGATGAGCGGTGAGACCAATCGGCTGATCGCGCTGGCAAAGGACATCCAGCCGGTGCCCGATCCGCGCGAACTGGACGTCGTCGCCTCCACGGGCGAGCAAGTGACGATCGGGCTGCTGGCGATGGCGCTGAAGCAGCTCGGTCTTCAGGCCAAGAGCTACACCGGTCACCAGGTCCGTGTGCTCACCGACAGCGCGTTCAACAAGGCGCGCATCATCGAGATCGAAGAAAGGCGCATCCGCGCGGATCTGGAAGCGGGAACGATCGTTCTCGTCGCAGGCTTCCAGGGTCAGGACGAGCTCGGGAACATCACGACGCTCGGCCGCGGCGGCTCCGATACCTCCGCAGTAGCGCTGGCGGCGGCATTGCGTGCCGAGGAATGCTTGATTTACACCGATGTGGACGGCGTTTACACGACCGACCCGCGAATCGTCCCCGAGGCGCGGCGCCTGAAATCGGTCACGTTCGAGGAGATGCTCGAGCTCTCCAGCCTGGGCTCGAAGGTGCTGCAGATCCGTTCTGTCGAGTTCGCGGGAAAGTACCGGGTACGGCTGCGCGTTCTGTCGAGCATGAGCGAGGCCGACCAGCCGCTCGCGGTCGAGGCTGCCTCTGGCACGCTGATCACGTACGAGGAAGACACCAACATGGAACAGGCCGTCATTTCCGGGATCGCGTTCTCACGCGACGAGGCCAAGATCACGCTGACTCGCGTGCCGGACCGCCCCGGCATCGCCTACCAGATCCTCGGCCCGATCGCCGAGGCCAACATCGACGTCGACATGATCATCCAGAACACAAGCGTCGACGGCACGACCGATTTCTCGTTCACGGTCCACCGCAACGAATACGCCAAGGCGATGGACGTGCTAGGCAGCAAGGTCAAGAACCACGTCGCAGCGCAGGCCCTGGTGGGCGACCCGAAGATCTGCAAAGTCTCGGTGGTGGGGATCGGGATGCGATCGCACGTGGGGATCGCCAGCCTGACGTTCCGAACGCTGTCGGAGGAGGGAATTAACATCCAGATGATCTCGACCAGCGAGATCAAGATCTCGGTCGTGGTCGAGGACAAATACATGGAACTGGCGGTACGCGCGCTGCACAAGGCGTTCGGGCTGGAGCAGGGCGCCGCTTGAGATGTAGCGCATCGCTGTCTACACTGCTGCGCGCCGGCCAAGATCGCGGCCGGCGAAGCGCGGAGACGTGGCCGAGTGGTCGAAGGCACTCCCCTGCTAAGGGAGCATGTGGGCAAAAACTCGCATCGACGGTTCGAATCCGTCCGTCTCCGCCA